>NZ_BAABBF010000009.1:0-122968 GCF_039537815.1 Sphingomonas cynarae
CTGTCGCGGGATCGCTGCCATCGACGGGGCGGGTATAATCGAACCGGTCGTCGCGGACCGGCATGAACTGCGGCATCAGGAACGCGATTTCGCCCTTGTCGTCGGCGAACAGCGTGTCGTTCGAGGAGTTCGCCTTGCGCTCGGCGACCGCGAGGTACGAGGCGAGGTCGGTGGCCTTGGTGCGCAGCCAGCTCTGCTCCAGCGCCGGGACGGGCCGCCACATCAGCGCGGTCGCGACCCAGCGGCCGTTCTTCGCCGCGACGACCGGACCGTGATGGGTGGCCCAAGTGGTGAATCGCCGTTCGCCCATGCCGCCATCGGGCCGGCGGAAGCGGAGCGTCACCGTGCGCATCGCGACCGGGCGTGTCTCACCACCGTAGCGGTAGCCCCAGCCGTCACCGCGCCGCATGATCGCCTCGGCGAACTGGTCGACATTGTCGACGGTGGAGGAGGTATGCATCCAGCCAGCGTGTGCGTTGAACCCCTGATAGACGAAGAACTGCCCCCAGGTGCTGGCGCCATAGGCGTTCAACCCCTCGTCGCTGGTCATCTGCGCTTCCGAGCGGAAGTAGAAGCTGGTGTGCGGGTTGATGAGGAGCAGCGCCCGGCCGTTCGCGGTCAGCTTCGGCGCGATGGCGATGCCGTTCGATCCCGACGGCTCGCGCGGGACCGCCCCCAGCTCTTCCGGCGTCGGTGGGGTCGGCCGGCCATAGAAGGTCTTGAGGTCGGCGAGCGAGATGCGCTCGATATCGCCGCCAATGCTGCCTTCGGTGAAGCTCAGTGCCATCCACGGCTCGAACCGGGTCAGCACCTTGGGACTCACCTGCGGGTGCGTCGCGAGATAGAAGTTCAGCCCGTCCGCCCAGGCATCCATCAGCGTGCGCAGCCATGGGGGACAAGCGGCATATTGCGCCTGGAGTTCGACCGGATCGACGAACAGCCGCTGGCGCAGGTCGGCCCAGATCGCCTCCTCACCATCCGCCTCGGCGGTGCGGCCGAGCGCGGTCAGGTAGTTGGCCTCGATGCGGGCGAAATCGTCCTCTGCCTGCGCGTAGGTCATACCGAACACCGCGTCGGCGTCGCTGCGGCCGCGGACATGCGGGATACCCCAATCGTCGCGCGTGATCGTCACCCGCGCCGCCTCGGCCTTCCACCGTGCCATGTCGGGATCGGGTGCGGCGGCGGTCGTCGCCAGGAGGGCTGCGACGATCAACGGATTGCGCGTGCGCTGGAGGAGCGTAACCATAGCGTAAGCCTAGAACGGGGAGTGAGGCATGGCCAAGTGCTGGTTGGCGATCGTGATGGCAATGATGCTCGCCGGCGCAAGCGCCCCCTCGGTCGAGCCCACGACAGGCACCGCGACGCTGCTACGACCCACGGCGGTGTTCGACGGCATCGACGGGAAGATGCACGTCGGTTGGCAGGTGCTGGTGCGCGGCGACCGGATCGTCGCGGTCGGCCCGAACCTAACCGTTCCTGCGGGGGCGCACATCATCGACCTCGCCGGTGACACGCTGATGCCGGGCATGATCGAGGGACACGGCCATCTCTTCCTCCATCCCTATGACGAGGCGAGCTGGGACGATCAGGTGCTGCATGAACCGCTGGCCCTGCGCACTGCGCGCGCGGTGGCGAACGCGCGGGCGACTCTGCGGGCAGGCTTCACCAGTGAGCGCGACCTGGGCACCGAAGGGGCGGGCTATGCCGATGTCGGTCTGAAGGCGGCGATCGACCAGGGGATCGTCGAAGGCCCGCGGCTGAGCGTCGCGACCCGCGCGATCGTCGCGCTCGGTGCCTACGGCCCCAAGGGGTTCGAGCCGGGTGTCGCCATCCCGCAAGGTGCGGAGGAGGTCTCGGGTGCGGAGCAGACGGTTGCGGCGGTCCGTCGGCAGATCGCGGCCGGCGCGGACTGGGTGAAGCTCTACGCCGATTATCGTTGGCGCGCTGGCGAGGATAGCCGCGCGACGCTGAGCCTCGACGAGATCAGGGCGGCGGTGGGGGCGGCGCACGACGCCGGACGTCCCGTCGCGGTCCACGCCTCAACCGTGGAGGGTATGCGCCGCGCGATCGAGGCGGGCGTCGATACGATCGAGCATGGCTATGGCGGGACGCCCGCGATCTTCGCGAGCATGGCGGCGAAGAAGATCGCCTTGTGCCCGACGCTCGCCGCTTCGGACGCGAGCGCACGCTATCGCGGCTGGACCGGCGCGGAGCCGACTCCCGCCGCGGTGAAGGCAAGCCGTGACAGCCTCCGCCTTGCGCTCGCCGCCGGCGTGCCGATCTGCATGGGTGGCGACGCAGGCGTATTCGCGCACGGCACGAACGCGCGCGAGATGCAACTGATGGCGGCAGCGGGAATGACGCCGGCGCAGGTGCTGCTCGCCGCCACCTCGGGCAACGCGCGCTGGATGCGGGTGGGCGACCGTCTTGGCGCGGTGAAGCCGGGCCTGCTCGCGGATCTGGTCGCGGTTGCGGGTGATCCCACGGTGAACATCTCCGCCGTGCGTGCCGTGCGGCTGGTGATGAAGGGCGGTGCCGTTGTCGGCATGTAGCAATGGGCCAATGGAAGTTACCTCAAGGCGCTGCCGCAGCGGAAGGGACGGACGCCTGTCTGGCCGACGTTAGGAAGCCGGGGAGGGGGCCTGAACGACCACAACCGGGCCTTTCCGTTACTCAGCTTTCCTTGAGATGCCGCCCGCGAGGTAGTCCCCGTATTGCGTCCGCGGGTGTCTAAAGCTTCGCACTCTTCCTAACGGCAAGCGCAATACCAGCCCAATCAATGTCCGGGCCTTCCGTCGCGATGACACTGCGAAGGTGGTCGCGAACGATCCCCAGCAGCGGCATCGGTGCCCCAAGCGAAGTGGCAGCGGTATCGGCCAGCGTCATGTCCTTCAGGCCCAATGGCGCCGCAAACCCGGCGGGCCGGAAGCGGTCCTCCAGCAGAATCTCGCCATAGATGTGGTAGACCGGCGCGCCGAACAGGGTTCCCGTCAGCACCTCCAGCAGGGTCTGACGATCGACGCCGCCCTTTTCGGCCAGCGTCATCGCCTCGGCCATCGCCTCCACGGCGGCCATGATCATGAAGTTGCCGCTGAGCTTCACCAAGTTGGCCGCGGACGGCTTGTCGCCGATCCGGAAAGTCCGCTGACCGATATCGGCGAACACCGGTTCGCAGCGATCCAATGCAGCTTCCACGCCTGCCGCGACCACGAACAGCTTGCCCGCCGCCGCCGCCGGTGGACGGCCGAAGACGGGTGCAGAAACGTAACCGCCGGTGCCGCTATCCGCCGCGAGCCGGTCGGCAAGCGCGATGCTGATCGTGCTGTGCCCGACGTGCAGTGCAGGAGCGCCGACGATGCCGCCCTCGCCGAATACCACGCCTTCCACCGCCCGGTCGTCGGCAAGCATGGTCATGACGAGATCACCCTTGGCCGCATCAAGTGGCCGTGCCGCGCGAGCTGCGCCCGCTGCGACAAGTGCGTCGGTCTTGTCTGCCGAACGGTTCCAGACCGTCACCTCATGACCTGCCTTCAACAGATTGGCCGCGATGGCGCTGCCCATCTGTCCCAGCCCGATGAACCCGATCCTCATGCGTCATCCTCCATGAAGCGGGCGAATTCGGCCGCGTGATCGGGGTGCCAGCGGGAAAGGGCGGGGCGGTTCTCGATGATGTCGCCTGCCGCCCAGGCAATGCGTTTCGCGTCCTGTGCCGGCGTGGTCTCGTTGTCGGGGCAGAGAATGTAGAAGTCGCCGTGCGCCAGACGATCGAACATGAGATCGACCACCTGTTCCGGCGTCCAAGCGCCAGCCGGCTTTTCCGGCCGCGGAGAGGTCATGCCCGTGTAGGTGAAGCCAGGGATCAGCAAGTGCGCGCTGACTCGGTCCCCTGTCTGCTCGCGCAGCGTATGTGCCAAGCCTTCGGTCAGGGCTTTAACCCCTGCCTTGCTGACGTTGTAGGCGGTGTTGCCCGGCGGCTGGGTGATGCCTGCTTGGAGCCGGTGTTGATGACGAGGCCCGGCCCGTGTCCCTCCACCATCAGCGGCGCGAAGCTCTGGATGCCGTTCAGCACACCCATCAGGTTGACGCCGAGCAGCCTTGTCCACGCCTCCTGGCTGGCGAAAACATCACCGCCCTGGCCGATGCCGGCGTTGTTCATCAGGACGGATGCCGGCCCAAGCGTGGTGGCGAGGGTGCGCATTGCCACCGGGTCAGCGACGTCGACGGCGTGCGCGCCCGCCCCGTCGATCGACCCGGCCGCCGCATCGAGTGCTTCGCCCGGCCGGTCGAGGATGGCGACCCGCATGCCACGTGCGGCGAATGCGCGCGCGGCGGCCAGCCCGATGCCGCTGGCTCCACCCGTCACGACGGCGAGTTTGCCCGGCGCGATCGCCGCGAACGAGACTGCACTCATCGGTCGATGCTCGCCATGTCGGCATAGCGCTGTCCCTCGGCTGCACCGGGCGGCATGATCGCGTCGATGCGGGCGATGTCGTCCGCGTCCAGCGTCACGTCGATCGCGCCGAGGTTGTCTTCCAGATAGGTACGCCGCTTGGTGCCGGGGATCGGCACGACGTCGTGGCCCTGCGCGAGCACCCAGGCAAGCGCCAGTTGCGCCGGCGTGCAGCCCTTGTCGGAGGCCATAGCGCCGACCGCCTTGACGAGGTCGAGGTTGCTCTGGAACGCTTCCCCCTGAAAGCGTGGATGATGGCGCCGGAAATCATCTGCGGCGAGGTCGTCGGGCGCGGTGATCTGACCGGTGAGAAAACCCCGGCCGAGCGGGCTGTAGGGCACGAAGCCGATGCCGAGTTCGCGCACCGTCGGCAGGATTTCTGCTTCGGGATCCCGGCTCCACAACGAATATTCGGTCTGCAGGGCCGTAATGGGGTGGGCCGCATGGGCGCGGCGAATGGTCGCCGGCGACGCCTCGGACAAGCCGAGATACTTAACCTTGCCGGCCGTCACCAGCTCCGCCATCGCGCCCACCGTCTCCTCGATCGGCACGTCGGGGTCGACGCGGTGCTGGTAGTAGAGGTCGATGACGTCAAGCCCGGTGCGCTTCAGGCTGGCATCGCATGCATGGCGGACATAGTCGGGGCGGCCATTGATGCTGCGGCCCTTGCCATCGGCACCCCGATCGATGCCGAACTTCGTCGCGACGACCACCCATTCGCGGCGTTCGCGCACGACACGGCCGACCAGTTCCTCGTTGGCGCCGACCCCATACATATCGGCGGTGTCCAGGAAGGTAACGCCGCGGTCGAGCGCAAGATTGATGGTCGCGACCGACTCCGCTTCGTCGCGACCGCCATAAAAGTCGCTCATCCCCATGCAGCCGAGGCCGAGCGCAGAGACCTCAAGGCCTTGCGAACCGAGCTTGCGTGTCTTCACCGTGTTTCTCCGATGCGATGTCTGTTGTCGGGGGAATGATCGCGGACGCCGCAGGTTGCCTCTTCACGACACAAAGGCGATCGTTGCCTCGTGATAGCGGAGGAAGAAGGGGGCGATGATCGGCAGCCGGAACGGATTGCCGGCCCAATCGAGGAATAGCCGGTTCCGACGAACGCGAAATCGGGTCCGTCGTGACATGGCATATCTAGCGGACCGATACCTACCGGTCCGCTAGCGATGTGAAAGGGGCCACCTGAGCCGATCGGCTGGGCTCGGCTATTATGACGGGATGTGGATTCCGCACAGCTTGTTGCCGTCCGGGTCGCGGACATAGGCCAGATGGATGGTCCCCATCGCTGACTCACGCGGACCGGGTCCGTCCTCGATCGAGGTGCCGCCGTTGGCGACAGCGATATCATGGAACAGTTCGACCTGTTCGGGCGAGTTGCACGAAAAAGCCACGGTGCCGCCATTGGCCACGGTGGCCGGTTCGTCGTTGATCGGCTGGGTAACGATGAAGTTCGTCCCGCCCTCATTGCGGTAGAACAGGCGGGTGTGACCGCTGCCGGCCATGTTCAGCGTCGCCTCTTCGGCTCCTAGGGCACCTAGCACTGCATTGTAGAAGCGCTTAGATCGCTCGATGTCGTTCGATCCTACCATCGTATGAAACAGCAAATTATCTCTCCTCGATTATACATGCAGGCGAACGCACGCCCTTGAATTACGGAAGCTCGATCTGCCCGTTCATTCCGGGCCAGTCCGAGTAGCCGACCGAGCCACCGCCATACCAATATTGCTTCGGAGCCTCGGCAAGTGGGGCGCCAGTCCGCAGCCGCTCCACGAGATCGGGGTTGGCGAGGAAGGGCCGGCCGAAGCTGAACAGATCGGCATTGCCGTCCGCCAGAGTCTTCTCGGCGAGATCGAGCGTATACTGGTTATTGGCGATATAGGCGCCCGAGAAGCGCTTGCGCAGCTCCTGAAAGTCCACACCGTCCGGCACGTCGCGCGTCTGCTGGGTCACGCCTTCGATATCGTGGATGTATAGCAGGCCGATCACGGACAAGGCGTCGACGAACGTGTCGAACGTGCGCCGGACCTGGCTGTCGAGCGGGGTCTTTCCGGGCTCGGTCGTTGCCGGGGAAATGCGAATGCCGACGCGATTTGCTCCCCAGACCTCGACCACGGCACGCACCACGTCGAGCGGAAAGCGGAGACGGTTCTCGATCGAGCCGCCATAGGCATCGGTGCGCTGGTTGGTGCTGTCGCGGATGAACTGCTCAAGCAGGTAATTGTTCGCAGCATGCACCTCGACGCCATCGAACCCGGCTGCCTTGGCCTGTTCGGCGGCATGGCGGTAATCCTCGACGATGGCGGGGATTTCGTCCGTTTCCAGCGCGCGCGGAACGACGAAATCCTTCATCCCGTCATTGGTGAAGGCCTGCCCCTCCGCCGCGATCGCGGACGGCGCCACGGGAAGGGCACCGCCATGCAGATCGGGATGCGATATCCGGCCCGTGTGCCAGAGCTGAAGGAAGATCCTGCCGCCACGGCGATGAACGGCTTCGACGATGGGCTTCCATGCCGCCACCTGCGCGTCCGACCAGATGCCGGGCGTCATCGCGTAACCGCGCGCCTGAGATGAAATGTTCGTCGCTTCGGTGATGATAAGGCCGGCATCGGCGCGCTGTGCGTAATAGTCCGCGGCGAACGCCGGGGGGATGCCTTCCTCGTTCGAGCGGCTGCGCGTGAGCGGTGCCATGACGATACGGTTCCGCAGTTGCAGATCACCGATCGTAACGGGTTGCAGGACGGGGCTGACAGGCAGATCGGCCATGATATGATCTTCCGTAGGAGTAATAAGGAGCGAGGGCAGGCGGCTGTAACGCTCGGGCTGCCGTTTCACCCCGACCGGCTTGAAACGGTCCGGGTAGCAAGCTGGGTGCTACGGACGGTTGTCCAGTTCCGGCACGCCGCTGCTCCGGTCCCCATAGGCGGCGAGGAATGTCGGGCGGCGCTGCCACCGCTGCCAGAACGCATCGATATGTTCGTAGCGCTCGTCGAGCGGCATGGCGTTTACCTCGAACTTCGAGAACGCAATCGCCGTCGCCAGCGTGATGTCGGAAAAGGTCGGCTCGTCACCGCCGAGCAGCCAGTCGCGGCCATCGGCCAGATGCCGGTCCACCAGCGCGGTATGTGCCAGCGCTTCCTTGCGGCAATGCTCGCCCCAAGCGGCGTTCGCAGTCAGTTCGAGCTTGGGGCCGAGCCCCTGATGCAGGACATGGAACGCGGTGGTGATGCGGTAAAGGATGTGCACCCAGACCCGGTTGTCCCACATCGCGTCTAGGCCTTGTTCCTCCGGGGTTTCGCCCATGATCCGGCGACCTGGAAACGCCTGGTCAAGATAACGGACGACGGCCGCGGTTTCCGAGATGAAGCTACCGTCGGCAAGCTGGAGCGTCGGGGTCTCGCCCCAAGGATTCATCTTGAGGTGCTTCCACTGCCGCTGCTCGCCGACCGGGGACATGTCGTAGACCTGCTCGTCAAAGCGATCAGCGATGCCCTTTTCGTGCAGAAAGATGCGCAGGCGCTGTGGGTTGGGGAAGGCAGAGGCGGAGGTGAACAGGCGAAGCTTCGGGCGTTCAAGCGGAGTCTGATCGGTCATGAGGCGTCCCTACCAAGTGATTGGTAGTCACTCAGGTGGGCGGTTGCCTCCTGATGGTCAACCCCTATCTACCAATTGGTCGGTTGGCGGAGTAAGCGGGGCGATGGCAGTGTCGAATTCGAGAGAGGCAGTGCTCGCCGCGGCAAGGCGAAGCGCCATGGCGCGCGGCTATAACGGCCTGAACTTTCGCGACATCGCCGCCGAGGTCGGGATCAAGGCACCGAGCATCCATCATCATTTCGCGACGAAGGCCGATCTCGGTGTGGCGGTAGCGCGCCGCTATTGGGAGGATACGGTCGAGCAGTTGGCCGCGATTTCGGACGAGACGCCAGAGCCTCTTGGTGCGCTTCGCCGCTATCCGGAAATTTTCCGCACGTCGTTGTCGAACGACAACCGCATCTGCCTGTCGACCTTTATGGCGGCGGAATATGATGACCTTCCGGACGCGGTAAAAGTCGAGGTCCAGAGCTTCGCTGACGTCAATGTTGACTGGCTGAGCAAGCTTCTCGTCGAGGCCAACATTGTCGAACCGGGCGAAAGCAGGGCCAGGGCAAAGGCGATCTATGCGGCCGTCTCCGGCGCGCAGCTATTCGCAAGGGGTCGTGCGGATATCGCGCTTTTCGACACGATGATCGACAGTTACCGCGCGGCCGGGCTTCTGCCGGCCTGACGGTCCTGCTGCCGTGTTTCGCCAAGTCCGACGAGCCGCGCCACCGCCAGATAACGGCGGATCTTTAAGTAGTCGGGGTGAGACGTGAAGTTGATGCACGCCTCCCATGCCTCAGTCGATGAACCGGTCTGATGTTGATTGGATGGCTCGGTTGGATATGCGCGGTAATGGGCGTCAATAGCTGTAGTGCCTCGAGCTTGATAGAAAGCTCTGCCTCCTCGTCATAGGTGCGCGCGGTTTCCGTTTCGCCTTCATGGCCAAACAGATCGCAGCGGACTTCACTGGCGACGCGACCTTTCATCATTGTCGTTGCCAAGCCGCGGTAACTATGCACGTCTTTGTCCTTCCAGGCACCGCCAGCGCGGTGGCGCCATGGCGTGCCTTTGGGGAATGCCCAATCGCGCAGTGGTTCGAAGATGGACTTGTAGAACGTCCCGGCAAAAGTGGTCGATTTCGGTGACTTCATTTCCGGGAACAGCAGCGTGCAACCCGCTGCTCGCAATTCCGTCACGTAATCGATGAACCCGAGGCGGATCAGTTCGGGATGGATCGGCAACCTCCGGATCGACTGAATGTTCTTGAGCGCGCGATCTTCGGTATAGTCGATCCGGAAGTAGGGGATTGGCTCCAGTTCGTGCACCTCCGCCAGTCCCAGTCCGGCGAGTTCCGAACTGCGGCCGCCATACAAGGGCAGAATGAGCGGCATCCAATACCAGGCGTCGTGAATGATCTCGGTGCCCGGTTTCAGGCGGCGGTCGATCCCTGCCGCGCCTGTCCAAACCGGTGCGGACAAAAGCTTGGCGATCTCCTGTATCGTCCAATTGGCCCGCTTGTCGCGATCCCGCTTTCGCGCCTTGCGCGATGTCTTGCCTATGCCGGCTCGTGCCTTCGTGAAAGAAAGCGGCTTCGCCGGCCGACGCGCTTGCGGATCGTCATCCTCGCCCGCTGCATGGGCGAGAACGGCGGCGATCCATGTCAGGTGCTTGTTGATGGTCGTCTGGCTGATGCCGATGTCGGCCGGTGGCATGGTTGCCGCTCGGGCCAAGCTGGCAGCGATGCCGCCGGCTTGTTCCTCGCGGGTGCGCCCCCAACGATTCGGCAACGACCGACATAGGGTCGTAAAATCGCGGACGTGCGATTGCTCTAAGTCCTCGATGCAGATGTCGCTGCCACAGGCGTAATCGAAGAGCCGCAATGCCGTCCGCACCTGCTTCATTGAATCCGTGTCCCAAGCGCCAGCAGTCTGATAAACCGTGATGCACTCCTCGGCCGCTTCAAGCAGGCGCTTCTTCTGGCGCTTGGGAAGTGCGGATGCGGACGGTTCATCGATGGCGACGGGCTCCGGTGCCATCGGCTCGTATGTCTCCACCGCCGACTGCGCCAGGGGAGTGGGCGAGCGCTCGACTTGTTCGAAGGCGAATGGCGCATCATCGACCAATGCCTCGTCGATCCATTGCGCCATGTCGTCGTCGCCAACGCGGAGGCGGGCAGTTGCCTCGCGGCATGCCGACGCACGAGCCGAGCAGATCGTCCGCGCCATCCGCGCGACGTTGTCCCGCGTGGAGGCGATACCGAAGGTCTCGCTATAACTGTCGAGCTGAGCCTTCGAAACCGGATCGCCGTTCTGGAGATCGAACACGAGATCCGCAACTGCCTTCGCGCGCTCCTCGCTCCAGCCGGCATCGATCAATCGGTCATGCTCGTCTGGTGTCCAGCGTGCTTCGACGCCCTTGTGCCCAAGGAAGGCCCAGGCTTCGGCATAGATGGAATTGATCGTGGCGTGATCTTCCGACCGGGCGGGGCTGCCAATCTGATCCTGCTCGATACGCTGCAATTGCCAGCGCAGGGCATCGCTGAACACCCGCTTCAGCTGATCGGGGGTCAGCCCCGTCGATTGACCATAGGCCACACGCAAACTCTCGACTGTCGCACCAAGTCTGTCTGCCATACACCGGGCGCGTTGATAATTCCCTGTGCCGAGCGACAGGGATAGCGGCACCGCCGCGCCGGCCACGGTGATCTTCCTGCGCCAGTGATAGCTGCCACCGCGCAGCTTGAGGTTCGGCAATCCCAATCCATCGCCCCCAATGGGTACAACGATGGGTACAGTCGTGGGTACAACCATTCCCGATCGCCCTGTTGGCGACGAGAAATCAATCACTTAACGGATGATGGTCGGGGAGACAGGATTCGAACCTGCGACCCCCTGGTCCCAAACCAGGTGCGCTACCAGCCTGCGCCACTCCCCGACGATGATGCGACTAGAGGGGGTTTGCCCAATGTGCAAGCGCCGCGGCACGGGCCGCGGCGCTTGTCGCTGCGTTATCCGGCGAAGGCGATGCGCGGACGACGGCGGCGCAGTGCGTAGCCGGTCAGGCCAAAGCCGGTCAGCATCAGTGCCCAGGATGCAGGTTCGGGGATCGCGAAGGTCAGGTTCGGCAGGGTGTCCGCCTCGATCTCGCGGAAGGCAATGCCCTGTATCGCGCCCTTGAACGAATAGCCGTCCACCGCGAAACCATCACCATAATTCACGGTGATCGCGCTGCACGCAGGATCGGTGCCGAACGATCCGGTGGGGATCGCAGCCGGCGTCGCGTTGGCGAAACAGGCGGAGCCCGTAATGTCGTAGTTCACGAAATGCGACGAATAGCGTGCCTTGACGTCGAACCCGTTGGCCGTCGAATGGCCGGTTTCCTGGCGATCGAATATCTGCCCGGCGAACCAGATGCCCTGATCCGACACCGACGGGGGGGCAAAGCCGCCCAGATTATAGGCGAACGAGGCATAGAAGGTCGTGAAATTGTAGAACAGCGTGGGCTGACTGCCGGTACGGCTGCCGTTCGCCCCGTTGCCCGTGCCGATCGCCGAAATGTCGACGATCAGATATCGGCCGGCCTGTGCCGGCGATGACGCGATCGTCGCGGTGGCGGCCAAAGCGGCCAGCCCGAATTTCTTCATCTCGTTTCCCCCCGTTTTATCGTCTTCTGTGCAGGGAGGCGATCCCGATCGGCCGAACCGCCCGCGTCGATCGCTCCACCCGTATATGGTGGGCCCGGAGGGACTCGAACCCCCAACCTAGCCGTTATGAGCGGCCAGCTCTAACCATTGAGCTACAGGCCCCGCAGCGGCGCCTAGCGCAACCGCCGGCAAAGAAAAAGGGCGTCCGCGAATTTCGCGAACGCCCTTTCCCGCAATAATGCAACAGTCGGGCGCAATTGCCCGACCGGCATTACTTCATGTTGTCGATCTTCTCGTCGGCGACGTCACGCACGTTCGATGCGGCGTCTTCGAGGTTGTCCGACGCGTTCTCCAGCACTTCCGTCGCGGCAGCGTTGGAGGTGTTGTCGGCCAGGTCTTCCAGGTTATCAGCCTGCGCTTCGAGGTTATCCGCCAGCATGTCGGCGTTGTTCTCGACGGCAGCCGCTTCCGGCGACTTCGAGCAGGCTGCGACGGACATCAGGCCGGCGGCAGCAGCGATCAGAACGATCTTCTTCATTCGAATGCTCCCAAGCATAGTAAATCATCGCGGCCGACCCGATTGCCGTCGCGAAGCGGCGTGCATAGCGGACCCGGATCGCCGGTCAACGGCGAAAATTCATCAAACAGCAATGTTCGCGACGGGCGGAGCAAGGGGGGGGACGGTTTCGTAACGATCGTCACGGTCGCACGGGTACCGGGCCGATCTCCTCGGGTGCGTTGGCGACGATTGCGAGCATCGTCGTCCAAGCTGCGACGTTCTGGCGCAATTGTGCCGGATCGACCCGGTCCAGCGTGTCCTCCGGCGTATGATGCACGTCGAAATAGCGCAGGCCCGACTGGTTCAGATCCACCCCTGCCACGCCGGTGCGGATCACCGGGCCGATATCGGTGCCGTCGCCGCCGGTGCCGGTGCCACGCACGATGCCGAGGGGAGCCAGCGCAGCGGCGAGTCGGTCCGCGACCGGCCGGGCTGCGTCCGGCAGTGACGTTTCCACCCGCCACACCCGGTCGGCGCCGAAATCGCTTTCGCTGGCGGTGGCGTGGCGTTCCCCGACATGGGCCCTGGCATATTCCTGTCCGCCGAAGCCGCCGATCTCCTCGTCGCCGAACCACACCACGCGGATCGTGCGGCGCGGCCGGCCGGCCTCCATCACCAGCCTGGCGGCGGCGGTAGTGATGCCCAGGCCGCTGGCATCGTCGATGGCGCCGGTGCCCAGCTCCCAGCTGTCGAGATGCCCGCCGACCAGGACGATCCCGGCATCCCGGTCCGTCCCCGGCACCTCCGCCACGACGTTGCCCGACTGGCGCGGCCCGACGAAACGCGGGGTCAGTACCAGTTTCAGCGTCACCGGCCGGCCCAGCTTCACCATTCGTTCCAGGTTCTCGGCATCCGCCACCGACAGCGCGGCGGCGGGGATCGGCGTCACGCCGGGGGCGAAATTGGTCGAACCCGCATGGGGTCCGCGCCCGTGATCGGTGCCGATCGACCGGATCACGATCGCCGCCGCGCCCTTTTGCGCGGCGATGTTGGGGCCGACGAAGCGCGCCGCGCCGGCGCTGCCATAGCTCGATCCATCCTGCGTCGGCTCCATCGTGTTGGAGACGAAGGCGATCCTGCCCGTCAGGCTGCCGGCGGGCACGGCGAGCAGATCGTTCAGCGTGGCGAAGAATGCGACGGGTGCGGTCAGGCCGGCGGCGGGGGTCGCGCCCGAATTACCCAGCGCGGTCAGCCGCAGCGCTTGCGGATAGGGGGCGGCGACCTCGGCGGTCTCCACGCCGCGTTCCCAGACATTGGGCAGAGTATAGGGTTCGATGCGGACGTTGCGGAACCCCAGCGCCTTCAGCTTTGCCACGCCCCATTCACGCGCCCGCGCCTGTGCCGCCGATCCGCCGGTGCCGCGTTGGCCGATCTCCGTCGTCAGCCCTTCGGTAATCGCATAGGCGACGTCGTCGCCCAGCGCCTTGTCGCGCAACGCCGCGACGCGCGGGTCCACGGTGACGGCGGGTGGTGCCGCGCGGGTGCGGGCGGCCGGGGCGGCGGGCTGCTGCGCCGATGCGGGCGTGGCGGCGGCGAGCAGGGCAAGCGGGATGGCGTGGCGGATCATGTCGTTCCCTTTGTAGGCAGGGCAGGGGTATGACGCATCGCCCCTCTGGCACAAGCCCGGCCGGTGTGCCGCGCCCCGGGGGCCGGGCAATTGCGTTCCGCGGCCCGGATCGCTATCTCGCGAACCACGATTTCCCGCCTTTCGAACGATGGAGCCCGGCACCGCGATGGCCGTTCAGTATACCTACGTCATGAAGGGTCTGACCAAGACCTTCCCCGGCGCCAACAAGCCCGTCCTCAACAACATCCACCTGCAGTTCATTCCGTCCGCGAAGATCGCGATCATCGGGCCGAACGGCGCCGGCAAGTCGACGCTGATGAAGATCATGGCGGGCATGGACCCCGACTTCACCGGCGAGGCATGGGCGGCGGAGGGCATCCGCGTCGGCTATCTCGCGCAGGAGCCGCAGCTCGATCCGTCGAAGGACGTGATGGGCAACGTGAAGGACGGCGTCCGCCCCGTCGCCGATCTGGTCGATCGCTTCAACGCGATCTCGGCGGAAATGGGCGATCCGCAGGACGATACCGACTTCGATGCGCTGATGGAGGAAATGGGCGACCTGCAGGCCAAGATTGACGCGGTCGACGGCTGGTCGCTCGACAGCCAGCTGGAACAGGCGATGGAGGCGTTGCGCTGTCCGCCGGGCGATTCGGCGGTCACCAACCTGTCGGGCGGCGAGAAGCGCCGCGTCGCACTGTGCAAGCTGTTGCTGGAAAAGCCGGACATCCTGCTGCTCGACGAACCGACCAACCATCTCGATGCCGAATCGGTATCGTGGCTGGAAAATTACCTCAAGGAATATACCGGCAACGTCATCCTCGTGACGCACGACCGCTACTTCCTCGACAATGTCGTCAACTGGGTGCTCGAACTCGATCGCGGCCGTTACTACACCTACGAATCCAACTATTCCGGCTATCTGGAAAAGAAGTCGAAGCGGCTGGAGCAGGAAGAGCGCGAAGAGGCCGGCAAGCAGAAGGCGATCGCCGACGAACTCGCCTGGATGCGCCAGACCCCCAAGGCCCGCCAGACCAAGTCCAAGGCGCGTATCCGCGCGTTCGACGAACTGATGGCCAAGCAGGAGAACCGTGCCGCCGGCAAGGCCGCGATCCTGATCCAGCTGCCCGAGCGTCTCGGCGGCAAGGTGATCGAGGCGAAGGGCCTGACCAAGGCCTATGGCGACAAGCTGCTGTTCGACGGGCTCGACTTCACGTTGCCGCCGGGCGGCATCGTCGGCGTGATTGGTCCGAACGGCGCCGGCAAGTCGACGTTGTTCAAGCTCATCACCGGGCAGGAACAGCCCGACAGCGGCACGATCGAGGTCGGCTCGACCGTGAAGCTCGGTTATGTCGACCAGAGCCGCGATCACCTCGATCCCAACAAGAACGTCTGGCAGGAAATCTCCGACGAACTGGAGGTCTTCCGCTTCGGCAAACAGGAGCTCGGCACGCGGGCCTATGTCGGCGCGTTCAACTTCCGCGGGCCGGACCAGCAGAAGAAGGTCGGCCAGCTGTCGGGTGGTGAGCGCAACCGCGTCCACATGGCCAAGATGCTGAAGGAGGGCGGCAACGTCCTGCTGCTCGACGAACCGACCAACGATCTCGACGTCGAGACGCTGCGCGCGCTCGAAGAGGCACTGGAAACGTTCGCGGGTTGCGCCGTGGTCATCAGCCACGATCGCTTCTTCCTCGATCGCCTCTGCACCCACATCCTCGCGTTCGAGGGCGACAGCCATGTCGAATGGTTCGAGGGCAATTACGAAAGCTACGAAGAAGACAAGCGCCGCCGCCTGGGCGATGCCGCCGATCGCCCGACGCGCCTCGCCTACAAGAAGCTGACGCGCTGATGTTCGGCGTCGCTGACGTGGTATCCCGCGTCAGCGACCCGATCGGCCGTTCGCTTCCGACCGGTCGCGGCCTGCCGGTTTAAACCGGGGCGACGCGCGCCTATCTTGCCGGCAACAAGGGCAAAGGGGGCCGATCGACGACATGGCAGTGGTGGAAGACGCGCCCGGCAACGGTGGTGTGGCGGGGCATGGCGAACTTCACTATCGCCTGCGTCAGCAATCGGTCCTCGCGGATTTCGGGATCGAGGCGCTGCGCGCGCGCGATCTCGATCCGATGCTCCAGCGTGCGGTCGAACTCTGTGCGGACGGGATGCGGTCGCACTATTGCAAATTCCTGGAATATAAGGGTAGCTCAGGGCGATTGCTGGTCCGCACCGGCGTCGGCTGGCGTGACGGGGTGGTGGGCCAGATCGAGATGGGTGCCGACACCGGATCGCCCGCCGGCTTCGCCTATCAGACCGGCCAGGCGGTGATTTCCAATCATCTCGGCGACGAGACCCGGTTCCGCACTCCCGGTTTCATGGCCGACCACGGTATCCGCCGCGCCATCAACGTGCTCGTCCATGCCGGCGGCCATCATTACGGCGTGCTGGAGGTCGACAGCCCCGATGAGGGCCGGTTCGAGGCCGCCGATCTCGCCTTCATGCAGGGGTTCGCCAACCTGATCGGCGTCGCGATCGAACGGCAGGCGGCCGAGCATCGGCTGAACGACGCGCTCCAGCATCAGGAACTGCTAACGCGCGAGGCGAGCCATCGGGTGAAGAACAGCCTCGCCCTCGTCTCCGCCATGCTCAACCTCCAGATGCAGGAGGACGAGGACCCCCGCATCACCCGGATGCTGGGCGATGCGCAGGCCCGCATCGCCGCGATCGCGCAGGCGCACGACCAGCTGTGGCGGGGCGAAAAGGTCGGGGTCGTCTGTCTGGACGATCTGGTCGGCGGTATCGTCACCCAGCTGGGCGAGCAATCGCCGACCCACGATCTGACGTGCGCGATCGTCCCGCTGGAACTCAGCGCCGATACCGCGATCCCGATCGGCCTGCTGGTCACCGAACTCGTCACCAACGCGATCAAATATGCTTACGGCGAGGCCGGCGGTCCGATCGCGGTCACGATCGACCGGCAGGACGATGCCCTGATCGTCACGGTTACCGATCGCGGCCATGGCCTGCCCGCCGACTTCGGCATCGCCACCGCCTCGCGCCGCAGCCTGGGGATGCGGATGATCGCCAGTCTGGTCCGGCAGTTGCGCGGCGAGATCCGGTTCGAGGATGCCGGGCCGGGCGTGCGCGTCGTCGTTCGCACCGATCCGCGCGGCATGTGACCGCGCGGCGACGCGTTACGCGTTACCGCAGCCGCCGGACATAGGACTGGCCGCCCTCGCGCCGCTCCAGCTTGAAGTTGCTGACCGATTCGATCAGGTCCGACAGCCTTTTGTAGCCATAGTTGCGCACGTCGAAGCTGGAGCGGTTGGCGGCCAGCTGTCCCATCGCGGTCAGGCTGACATACCCCTTCTCGTCGCGTTTCGAGGCATCATAGGCGTCGATCAGCAACTGCAGCAGTTCGTCGTCGACCGGCAATTTGGGCCGTGCCGCAGCGATCGGCGGTGGCAGGCTTTCGGCGATCGGAACCGCGACGTTGTTGACCGGCGCGGCCGTGCGCGTTCCCGCCACGGGCGGGGTGGGGGTCGGTGTGGCGACGGGGGGCGGGGGTGTGACGCCCGGCTCCTCGACGGGCGCGGAAATGGCGTTCACGTCGATGAAGCGGGTGCAGGCGCGGCGGAATGCCTCCGGCGCGCGACTGGTACCGAATCCATAGACGGGGATGCCCTCCTGCCGGATGCGCATCGCCAGCGGCATGAAATCGGAATCGGACGACATGATGCCGAATCCCTCGATCTTGCCACGGAACAACAGGTCCATGGCGTCGATCGTCATCTTCATGTCGGTGGCGTTCTTGCCCTTGGTCAGGTCAAACTGCTGCTGCGGCTCGATACCGTGCTTCACCGTCATGTCGCGCCAGCTCTTCAGTTCCGGCTTGGACCAGTTGCCATAGACGCGGCGGATGTTGACGGTGCCCAGCTCGGCCAGCACCGTCAGCACGGGGTCCAGCGTGGCGGCGGACGCATTGTCGGCATCGATCAGCAACGCGACGTTGCGGGTGGGGGTGGAATCCATGGCCGCCTTGTCGCCGACCGCGACGCAGGCGGCAAGATGGATCAGGCCGGATAATCGACCGTCATCACCTCATAGTCCCGTTCCCCCGCCGGCAGCACGACCCGGCGCACGTCGCCCACCGCCGCCCCGCGCAGCGCCCGGGCAAGGGGGGCGTTCCACCCGATCCGGCCCGACGCGGCATCGGTCTCGTCGTCGCCGACCAGCGTCAGCGTGCGCCGCGCATCGTCCTCGTCCGCGATCGTCACCGTCGCGCCGAACCACACGCGGCTGCGATCCTCCTGCCGCGCGGGATCGACCACCTTGGCCGCCTTCATCCGTTTCGACAGGAAGCCCAGCCGCCGGTCGATCTCGCGCAACCGCTTGCGGCCATAGATGTAATCGCCATTCTCCGACCGGTCGCCATTGCCCGCCGCCCAGCTGATCGTCTCGACCAGCGCGGGGCGTTCGGTCGCGAACAGCCGCTCATATTCCTGGCGCAGCACGGCATAGCCGGCGGGTGTGATGTAATTCGGGCGCGGCTCCATCAGCTTCGGCTCATCAGCCCGGCTGCCCCTTGCCGAGATACCATGACAGCCGCGCCGCCCCCCGGCTGCGCGATCGCGCGGGGTTCATCAGGTCATAGACGACGGCATTTTCCAGCACGCGCTGGACGTAGTTGCGCGTCTCGCCGAACGGGATCGCCTCGATCCAGTCGACCATGTCGATCGTGCCGGTGCGCGGATCGCCGAACTGCCGCAGCCACTTGTTCACATTGCCGCCGCCCGCGTTGTACGCCGCCACCGTCAGCGGATAGCTGCCGTAATTGTCGAACACCCGCTGGAAATAACTCGACCCCAGCTTGATCGAGATCGCCGGATCGCTCGACAATTGCTCGGGCGTGAAGGCGAGGCCGATCTTGCCGCCCTGTTCGCGCGCGGTGGCGGGCATCAACTGCATCAGCCCCCGTGCGCCCGCGCCGCTGACGGCGGCACGGTCGAACTGGCTTTCCTGCCGCGCGATAGCGTGGATCAGCGTCCAGTTGCCTTCATAGCCGGCCGGGACCGGCACGGTCGGGAAACCCGCGGCGGAATATTCGGTCAGCCCGTTCTGCATCGCGCTGCGCCCCACCATCACCGCCAGATCGGGGCGGCCGATCTGGCGCGACAGATCGGCCGCGAGCAGATGGTCGGTGTCCGACGTTGCGTCTGCGGCGATCTGGCGGACGAACGCGGTCTGATCGGTCCACTGGCCGATCTGGCCGAGAAAGCGGGCTGCCTGCACCGTTTCCCGCGCGTCGAATGCGGCTTTCAGGGCGGGGGCGATCGCGGGCGCGGCGATCGCCGGCGGCGCGGCGAGCGGCCGGCCGGTCCGCTCTAGCGCGAGCTGGCCGTAATATTGGTCGCGGTAACCGGCGGCGCGGGCGTAGAAGGCGGTGGATTGCGCCGTCATCCCCGCAGCCTCGGCCGCGCGGCCCGCCCAGTAGAAGCCCTTGGCGCGGGTCTGCGGCGACTGGCTGCCACGGCCATAACGGTCGAACATCGTCATCGCGTCGGCGGGCCGGTTCAGCTGCTTCAGCGCGGCCTGTCCCGCCAGCCACGCCAGCGAGGTGTAATCGTCACGCTCGACGTAAGGCTTGGTCGATACGTCGGTGCCCGCCGGATAGGCATCGTCGACCTGCCGGGCGATGTCATAGGCGACCTGCCACTGCCCGTCCGCCGCCGCGCCGCGCGCATTGACCAGCAGCACCTCGTACCATTTCTCGACATGGCCCGGCCGGCTGGCCAGGGTGCGCGGCTGGGTCAGCCACGTTCGCGCGCTCGGGCTGAGCGTATTGCGCAGCCACGTCGCCCGGTCGGCGATGTAACCGGGATCGTTGGCATAGATCGCCTGCGTCGCGGCGGAGAGTTCGGCGGCGTTGGACGCCTTGGTGCGAAACGCCAGCCGCGCCTCGAACAAGGGGCGCTTCGCCGGGCTGACCAGCGCGATCTGGCGCTGCGCCGCGCCCGTCTGCCCCTGCCACAGCATCGCATCCATTCGCGCGTCGTTGGCCTCTGGCGTCAGTGCGGCGGGAAAGCCGGTCAGGATCGCGCTTTCGTCGACAGAGGACAGCGCGCCCGTCTGCCACGCGGCCCGCGCGGCGGCATCCGCACCCGCGCGGTCGCCCGTCGCCAGCAGCGCGCGCGCCTGCGCCACCATGCCGGTCGCGGTCAGTGGCGGGAAACGGCGAAAAAAGGCCGCTACCCCGGCCGGATTGCCGGTGCCGAGCGCCGCCTGCCGTTCCGCCGCGCGCCGGTTCGCCGCCTCGCCCGGCCAGCCCGGATGGGTGGTCACGAAGCCCGCATAGCTGTCGAACGGCAGCGCATCGGTCTGTTGCAGCGCACGCCACTGCGCCACCGCCGCGGCGATCGGTGCGCTGGGCAGCGGCGCGGGCTGGCCCGCCATGCCAGGGGTGACGCTGCGATTGGCGGCCTGCGTCGCGGCGCGCTCCGCCTCCTCCTGCGATTGGGCCAGAACGGTGCTGCCGGCCAGCATCGCCAGCAGCATCGCGGATTTCATCGGTGCGATCATGTGGACAGGATACGCATCGCGCCCGTATCTGTCCTGAACGAAATGCATCCCGCTCGCTCAAAGTTCGCCTGAAGGACACGTAAGATCATGTTTTCCGGTTCGATTCCCGCGCTCGTCACGCCGTTCGACGCAGCGGGCGAATTCGACGAGGCGGCGTTCCGCCATTTCGTCGAGTGGCAGATCGCCGAAGGATCGGCCGCGCTGGTCGCCTGCGGCACCACGGGAGAGGCGGCGACGCTGACCTATGACGAACATTTCCGGGTGGTGCGCATCTGCGTCGATCAGGCGCGTGGGCGGGTGCCGGTGATCGCCGGGGCGGGTTCCAACGACACCCGCGTCGCCACCGCCAACCTGCGCGCCGCGCGGGATGCGGGCGCGGACGCCGCGCTGATGGTGCCGCCCTATTACAACCGGCCCTCGCAGGAAGGCATCTTCCGCCATTTCGAGGCGCTGGCGGCGGACGCGCCGTTGCCGATCGTCCTCTACAACGTGCCCGCCCGCACCGTGACGGATATCCAGCCCGCCACCGTCATCCGCATCGTGCAGGCGTTTCCGCAGGTGTTCGTCGGGATCAAGGATGCCTCCGGCGCGCTGGCCCGCGTGTCGCAGCATCGCGGCGCGCTGGGCGAGGGGTTCGTGCAGCTGTCGGGCAACGACGATCTGGCGCTGGCCTATAACGCGATGGGCGGCACCGGCTGCATCTCGGTCAGCGCCAACGTCGCGCCGCGCTTGTGCGCGGATTTCCAGGCGGCCTGCGCGGCGGGCGACATGGCGACCGCGCTGACGCTGCACGACCGCCTGTTCCCGCTCCATGATGCGCTGTTCACCGACGCGTCGCCCGGCCCCGTCAAGCACGCGCTGACCCGCATCCGCGCCGATTTCCCCCCGCATCTGCGTCTGCCGATGACCCCGGCGAACGAGGCGTCGCGGGCGGCGGTCGATGCGGCGCTGGCCCATGCCGGGCTTCTGTAACCGGCGCGCTTCCCCCTCGATGTCCTACACGCCGCTGGCCTGCTATGACCCCGGCAACCGCTCCTTCTCATCGCCGTCACCCCGATAAGGGCAGCCGCCGTCGCACCGTATCGCCCCCTGTAGGATGTGACGTTCGTGACTTTCGGCGTGACTTTCCACGCCCGCCGTCGCCGCTTTGCGCCCGTTCGGCGTCCCCCGCTTCCCAACGGCCTGTGGGCCGCCTACATCGCACCCGCATGTCCCGTCCCAAACCCGCCACCTTCGACAAGAAGAAGATCGTCGCCGAGAATCGCCGGGCGCGGTTCGAATACTCGATCGAGACCGTTTACGAGGCGGGGATCGCGCTGACCGGCACCGAGGTGAAGTCGCTGCGCTTCGGGCAGGGCACGATCGCCGAAAGCTATGCGGAGGTGCGGGGCGAGGAGGTGTGGCTGGTCAACGCCAACGTCCCCGAATTCAGCCACGGCAATCGCTTCAACCACGAAGCGAAGCGCCCGCGTAAACTGCTTCTTCACGAGCGGGAGATCAACAAGCTGCACGGCGCGGTTGCGCGCGAGGGGATGACCCTGGTGCCGCTGTCGGTCTATTTCAATTCACGGGGAAGGGCCAAGGTGGAACTGGCACTGGCCAAGGGCCGCAAGGATCACGACAAGCGCGCCGCGATCAAGGAACGCGAGTGGAAGCGTGAGGCCGGTCGCTTGATGCGCGAACGCGGCTGATGGCGTCCGCGGCGCCCGGCCTGTGGCAGCGCGGGGCCGCCTGGTGTCGCCGTAATCTGCCGACACGGGAATCGATGGAGCGCAGCCGCCTGCTCCGTCCGGTCGCGCACCGGGTGCTGGCGCCCGAACTGTGGCGGTTCACCCGCCGATCGGTGCCACGCGGGGTTGCACTGGGGATGGTCGCGGGGTTCCTGTTCCCCGTCGCGCAGATCGCGATCGCCGCCTTGTTCGCACTGCCGTTCCGCGCCAATGTCTCGGTCGCGGCGCTGACCACCTTCATCACCAACCCCTTCACCACGCCGCTGCTGTGGCTGCTGGCCTACAAGATCGGATCGTGGCTGTTGCGCACCGATGCACCGATAGTGGCGCAGCCGATCGCCGATGCGGCGACCGGCTGGCTGCAATGGGCGACGGGATGCCTGCACTGGCTGTGGGACAAGGGGCCGGCATTCGGGGTCGGGCTGCTGGTGCTGACCGTGGCAGCGGCGATACTCGGCTTCGTGTTGTCTGCGTTCGGGTGGCGGTTGTGGATCGCCCGGAAATGGCGGACCCGCCATCTCTGATCGGCAAATAACGGCTTGCAACCCTTTGTGATGGCTAACGGATTTCGGTGCGTGTGCCGTGTCGGTCCCGGATCGGGCATGATCGGGGCCGATGCTACGGGTTGACGCCATGCCGTTGCCGACTGAAAGCGATGCCATGGCCGTCTTCTCCCCTCGTTCGTCACCCAGTCTGGCGGCTGCCATCGTTGCAATCCTTGCGGGTATGGCCGCCGCGGCGGTCGTGATGGTGTTCGCGGGCAGCTGGATCATGGCCGCCGGCTTCCTGGCGGCGGCGATCGTTGGGGTGGCGATCACGGTGGCGTGGCGGTTGCTGGCGCCGGTGGCGGGCACCGGGCCTCGCGCGGTCGACTGGAACCTCACCCGCGCGGTGGCGGGGGCGAGCGGTGATGCGGTGGCGATCACCGATCGCGCCGGCCGGCTGGTCTGCGCCAACGACAGTTACGAACTGATCTTCGATGGTTTTCCGACCCCGCCTTCGCTGCCGCTGGATGACGAGGCCAATGCCGCGCTGGCCGAGGCGGCACGCGAAGCATGGCGGGAGGGGATCGCCCGCGTCGACGGGGTCGAGGCGATGGACGCGACGCTCGGCGTCAGCATCATCCGCGCCGGGGACGAGGCGGACATGCTTGTCTGGCGATTCGAGCCCAAGCGTGAACGCGATCGCGCCGATGCCGCCCGCTCGCTGATCGCGGGGCCGACCGGCGATCGACTGGGCGAGGCGGGGATCATGGCGGCCCTTGTGTCGCCCGATGGCCATGTGCTGGCCGCCAATCCGGTGCTCGCCCGGCGTGCGCTGGGCCGGCCGGGCACGATCAACGGCCGCGACATCGTCGACATGCTGATGACCGACAGTCGCGGCCTGGTCCGGTTCGAACGCGAGGGGCTGGAAGGAACGCCGCTGCGCCTGTTGCAGGTGCCGTTTCTCGATGACGAGCAGGCGCCGCTGCTGGTGATGATTCTCGACGACCGGGATGATGCGGCGGGTATCCGCGAAGGCGCTTCCGCCACCGAGCATGTCCGCTCGCTCGTCAGCCTGATGCCGTTCGGCATGGCGCTGGTCGATCGCGACGGGCGGTTCATGCAGATGAACGAATCATTCCTGCGGGCGGCGGGTGTCGATGCCGAATCGATCCCGCTCTATCCCGGCGACCTCGTGGTGCGCGAGGACAAGGCTGCGGTCGCCGACGCGATCCGCCGCTTCGCAAGCGGCGCCACCCATTCCACCGACATGGCGGTCCGGCTGAAGGACCACCCGGATGAACCCGTCGCGCTGACCATCGCCGGCGCGCGCGGGCTGGGCGATGCCGCGGTGCTGCTCAGCCTGAAGAACAACAGCGAGGAAACCCGGCTGAAACGCGAGGTCGCACAGGCGACCAAGATGCAGGCGGTGGGCCAGCTCGCCGGTGGCGTCGCGCATGATTTCAATAATATCCTGACCGCGATCCTGGGGCATTGCGACCTGATGCTGATGCGCCATTCGCCCGGCGACAGCGATTACGATGACATCCAGCAGATCCGCACCAACTCCAACCGCGCCGCCAGCCTGACCCGGCAGCTGCTCGCCTTCTCCCGCCAGCAGACGCTGCGGCCGCAGGTGCTGCAGCTGCCCGACGTGGTGTCGGAGGTATCGACGTTGCTGAAACGGCTGATGGGCGAAACGGTGCGGCTGGATGTCAGCCACGGGCGCGGGCTGGGCGCGGTGCGGGCCGATCCGGGGCAGCTGGAGCAGGTGGTCGTCAACCTCGCGGTCAATGCGCGCGATGCGATCATGTCCGCCAATCCCGGCGGCGGCGGCACGTTGACCATCCATACCCGCGCCGTATCCGCCGCCGAGGTACGCGAGATGGCGATCGATATCCTGCCGCCGGCCGATTATACCGCGCTGTCCGTCACCGATACGGGTGCGGGCATCCCCCCTGAAATCCTGCCCAAGATATTCGAGCCGTTCTTCACCACCAAGGAGACGGGCAAGGGTACCGGGCTCGGTCTGTCGACCGTCTATGGCATCGTCAAGCAGTCGGGCGGCTGGATATTCGCCGATTCGCGGCCGGGGCAGGGTGCCACCTTCACCATGTATCTGCCGGTCCATGCCGATACGGGCGCGCCGGCGCTGCGCATCGCCCCCCCGCCCAAGCCGGCCGTCCGCGTCCGCGAGATGTGGGGGCAGGGGACCATCCTGCTGGTCGAGGACGAGGACATGGTTCGCGCCGTCGCCGAGCGCGCGCTGACGCGGCAGGGCTATACCGTGCTGACCGCGGAGAATGGCGAGGTCGCGCTGGAGCTGCTGCGCGAGGCAGCCCGCCCCGACCTGTTGATCTCGGACGTCGTCATGCCGACGATGGATGGACCGACGATGGTCCGCCACGTCCGCGAGCGCTATCCGGATCTCCCGGTGCTGTTCATGTCGGGCTATGCCGAGGAGCAGCTGCGGAACTCGATCGACATCGACAACGTGGCGTTTCTGCCCAAGCCGTTCTCGGTCCAGCAACTGGCCGATGCGACGCGCGACGTATTGGCCGGGGCATGACGTTGCTTTTACGCGGCGAGTACCGCTAAGGGCGGGAAGCATGACCGAAGCCAAGCAGATTCTCATCGTCGAGGATGAACCCCTCATCGCCATGATGCTGGAGGATTTCCTCGACATCCTCGACCAGCAGGTCGCGGGCAGCGCCGACAGTGTCGCGACTGCGCTGGAACGCGTCGGTCAGGGCGGGATCGATGCCGCGATCCTCGACGTCAATCTGCGTGGTGGCGAAAAGAGCACGCCGGTGGCCGAGGCATTGGCCGCCGCCGGGGTGCCGTTCGTCTTCGCGACCGGGGGCGGGGACGACAGCGTCGACGTGCGTTTCCGGGACCGGCCAGTGCTGCAGAAGCCGTTCACGATGGATGGCGTGGCCAAGGCGCTCGCCGCGCTCTGACTGAGACGAGCGGTCGCCTATCGCGATGGGCGTAATAAGCTTGCGTGAATCACCGGTTTCGCGACATAGGCGCGTTCCATGACCAGCATCGACAAGTCCCGCCTGCCGAGCCGCCATGTCTCGGTGGGCCCTGAACGCGCGCCGCATCGCAGCTATTATTATGCGATGGGGATCACCGAGGAGGATATCGCCAAGCCGTTCGTGGCGCTCGCCTCCGCGGGCAATAATTCTGCGCCGTGCAACACCACGCTGGATGCGCAGGCGGACGCCGCACAGGGCGGCGTGATCCAGGCCGGCGGGATGCCGCGTCGGTTCAACACCATCACCGTCACCGACGGGATCGCGATGGGCCATCAGGGGATGAAATCCTCGCTGGTCAGCCGTGAAGTGATCGCCGATTCGGTCGAACTGTCGGTTCGCGGCCACTGCTACGACGCGCTGGTCGGCTTTGCCGGCTGCGACAAGTCGTTGCCCGGCATGATGATGGCGATGCTGCGGCTCGATGTGCCGTCGATCTTCGTCTATGGCGGATCGATCCTGCCCGGCCGCTATCACGACCGCGACGTGACCGTGGTGGATGTGTTCGAGGTGGTCGGCCGTTATGCCGCTGGTTCCTGCCCGCTGTCCGAATTGCAGGAACTGGAAAAGGTCGCCTGTCCTGGCCACGGCGCGTGCGGGGGGCAATTCACCGCCAACACGATGGCCTGCGTCGGCGAGGCGATCGGCCTGTCGCTGCCCAATAGCAACATGGTGCCGGCTCCCTATACCAGCCGCGAACAGATCGCGATCGCCGCCGGCGCGCAGGTGATGGAGCTGGTCGCCAACCAGCTGCGCCCCCGCGCGCTCTGCACGCGCGAGGCGTTCGAGAATGCCGCGCGCGTCGTCGCCGCCACCGGCGGTTCCACCAACGCCGCGCTCCATCTGCCGGCAATGGCGAACGAGGCGGGGATCGATTTCGACCTGTTCGACGTGGCCGAGGTGTTCCGGACCACGCCGTATATCGCCGACCTGAAGCCCGGCGGGCAATATGTCGCGAAGGACATGTACGAGGCCGGCGGCGTCTACATGCTGATGAAGACGCTGATGGCGGGCGGGTATCTGCACGGCGACTGCATGACGGTTACGGGCAAGACGCTGGCCGAGAATATCGACCGGGTGACATGGAACCCGGACCAGAAGGTGATCTACGACGTGAAGACGCCGATCACCCCGACCGGCGGGGTCGTCGGTCTGCGTGGCACGCTGGCCCCCGAGGGTGCGATCGTGAAGGTCGCGGGGATGCACCGCCTGCAGTTCGAGGGACCGGCGCGGGTGTTCGATTGCGAGGAGGATTGCTTCGCGGCGGTCGAGGCGCGGTTGATTACCGAGGGCGAGGTGCTGGTGATCCGCTACGAAGGGCCAAAGGGCGGGCCGGGCATGCGTGAGATGCTGTCCACCACCGCCGCGCTCTATGGGCTGGGTATGGGCGAAAAGGTCGCGCTCATCACCGATGGCCGCTTCTCCGGCGGGACGCGCGGTTTCTGCATCGGCCATGTCGGGCCGGAGGCGGCGGACGGTGGGCCGATCGCGCTGGTCGAGAATGGCGACACGATCCGTATCGATGCCGAAGCGGGAACGATCGACCTGATCGTCGACACCCCCACGCTCGATGCCCGCCGTGCCGCATGGCGGCCGCGGGTCAATGATTATCAGGCGGGCGCGCTGTGGCGGTATGCGCAGAATGTCGGCCCAGCGCATCTGGGCGCCGTGACGCATCCGGGCGCCAAGGCGGAACGGCACGTCTACGCGGATATCTGATGTCACGGAGCCAAGCCGTCGATCGGCCGTTCCCGCCGGCATGACACCGATCGACGGCTATCCGATACTGACCACCGCCGCGATGCGGGCGGCGGAAGAGGCGTGTGGTGATCCCGCCATGCTGATGGAACGGGCCGGCGCGGCCGTCGCTGCGGCGGTCGGGCGGTTGGCCGGAGGGTCGGCGATCCTGATCCTTTGCGGACCGGGCAACAACGGCGGTGACGGCTATGTCGCCGCGCGCCTGATGACGGCGGCGGGACATGCCGTCCGGGTCGCGGCCGATGACGAGCCGCGCAGCGCCCTCGCCATCGATGCGCGACGCCGCTGGACGGGACCCGTCGAGCCGCTGGGTACGGCATTGCCCGCGCCAATACTGGTCGATGCCCTGTTCGGCACCGGCCTGACCCGTCCGCTGGAGAACCGGACGGCCGCCGCACTCCACCGTCTGGCCGATGCAGCCAGCCTGCGGATCGCGATCGATCTGCCCAGCGGCGTCGCGACCGATGACGGGACGGTGCCGACCATGCCGCCCCGTTTCGACGTTACTCTCGCACTGGCCGCACCGAAGCCTGCGCACCTCCTCCAGCCGGCGGCGCGACAGGCCGGCAGGGTAAGGGTGCTCGATATCGGCGTTCCCGTCACCGGCGACGCCCATGTTCTTGCCCGCCCCGTCCTGCCCGACCCCGGTCCCGAGTCGCACAAGTACAGCCGCGGCATGGTCGCGGTGGTGGGTGGCGACATGGCCGGCGCGGCCGAACTGGCGAGCCTTGCCGCGATGCGGGCAGGGGCGGGATATGTCCTGTATCTCGGCGAAGGGCAGGGGCCGCCCCATGGGCTGGTACGGCGGCGCTGGTCGCCCGACGCGCTCGATGATCCGCGTATCGGTGCGGTCGTGATCGGACCAGGGCTGGGGAGGGGCGATGGGACCGGTGCCCGGCTCGCGACCGCGATCGGCAGCGGACATGAGCTGGTGATCGATGGCGACGCGTTGCGCCTGCTCGACGTCGATGCGCCGCGCACCGCCACGACGATCCTGACCCCCCATGCCGGAGAATTCGCCCATCTGTTCGGCAAGGCGTGGGGCAGCAAGATCGACGCCACCCGCATGGCGGCGCGGCGCGCGGACGCGGTGATCGTCCACAAGGGCGCCGACACGGTGATCGCCGCGCCCGATGGACGGGTGGCGGTATCCGCCGGTTCCAGCGACTGGCTGTCTGCCGCCGGAACCGGCGATGTGCTGGCCGGGGCGGCGGGCGCGATGCTCGCCGCCGGCCTGCCGCCGTTCGAGGCGGCGGGGGCCGCCGTCTGGCTGCACCGCGCGGCGGCGGCGGTTTGCGGCAGATCATTCATTGCCGACGACCTCGCCGCCGCGCTATCGCGCGTCCGATGAGCCTGATCCTCCGTGTCGCCGCGCGCGGCGATGGTGTCGCCGATGACGGCCGCCACGCCCCCCTGTCCGCCCCAGGCGATACTCTGACGGAGACGGGCGAGGTCGTGCCCGGCCCGCATCACCAGACGCCCCCCTGTCGACATTTCCCGACCTGTGGCGGGTGCCAGCTCCAGCAACTCGATGACGAAAGCTATGCCGCCTTCGTCGCGGATCGCATCGCTTCCGCGCTTGATGCGCAGGGGCTGACCGCGCCGCTGCGCCCCGTGCTGCTCTCGCCGCCCAATACCCGGCGGCGCGCCACACTCCATGCCGAACGTGGGCTGATCGGCTTCACGGCCGAGGCGAGCCACCAGATCGTCGACATGCGCGAATGCCATATCCTGGCGCCGCCGCTGTTCGCCCTGGTCGCGCCGCTCAGGGCGCTGTTCCAGCGGCTGGGGCTGAAGCGCCGGGCCGACGTGCATCTGGCGCTGGCCGATCAGGGGCCGGACATCCTCGTCACCGGTTTCGCACCGCAAGGGCTGGAGGCGGCGGAAGCGCTGACCGGGTTCTGCGAGCGCCACGGCGTCGCACGCTTTTCGGTCGATGACGGCCTTGGCGCGGAAACCCGCTGGGAACCGCAACCGGTGACGATCACACTGGGCGGCGTGCCGGTCGGCTTTCCCCCCGGCGGCTTCCTCCAGGCGACCCGCGAGGGCGAAGACGCCTTGGTCGCAGCGGTAGTCGAGGCCGTCGCGGGGGCGAAAACGGTGGCGGACCTGTTCGCGGGACTGGGCACCTTCACCTTCGCACTGCCCGGCAAGGTCTATGCCGCCGAGGGTGCGCGCGATGCCTTGTTCGCACTGAAGGCCGCCGCCCATCTCCGCGGTCGCGCCGTATTTCCGGAACATCGCGATCTGTATCGCCGGCCGCTGACCGCGGCCGAACTCGATCGGTTCGACGCAGTCGTGCTCGATCCCCCCCGTGCCGGCGCGCGCGAACAGGCCGCCGCGCTGGCCGCCTGCACGGTCGGGACGATCGCCTATGTCTCGTGCAACCCGTCCAGCTTCGCGCGCGATGCGAAGGCGATGGTCGCGGCGGGCTGGCGGATCGACTGGATCCAGCCGGTCGGCCAGTTCCGGTGGTCGACGCATGTCGAGCTGGCGGCGCGCTTCGTTCGCTGACCGGTCAGTCCAGATAGACCGCGTCGGTGAAGAACAGCCCATCGGGGGGCGCGTTCAGCCCCAGTCGCGCGCGATCCCGTGCCGCCAGCGCGGTGGCGACGTCATCGGGCGTCCATCGCCCCATGCCGACCAGCGCGAGGCAGCCGACCATCGAGCGGACCTGATGGTGCAGGAACGATCGCGCCGCCGCGATCACCGCGATCCGATCGCCGGCATGGATCACCTCCAGCCGGTCGAGAGTGCGGACCGGGCTGTCCGCCTGGCAATGCGCCGAGCGGAAGGTGGTGAAATCGTGCCGCCCGACCAGCATCGCCGCCGCCATCGCCATCGCCATCGCATCCAGCGGCTGCGGCACCTGCCAGGCCAGTCCGCGTTCCCAGGTCAACGGTGCCCGCCGGTTGACGATCCGGTATTCATAGGCGCGGCCAAGGCATGAAAAGCGCGCATGCCAGTCGTCGGCGACCATGTCGCACGCCAGCACCGCCACCGGCGCCGGCCGCAGCCGGGCGTTGAGCGCCTCCCGCAGGCGGAACGCGTCGATCGGCTTGGCGATATCGCAATGCGCCCGCATCGCCAGCGCATGAACGCCGGCATCGGTGCGTCCGGCGGCATGGACCGCGACCGTTTCACCGGTGATCGCCCGTACCGCCGCCTCCAGCGCGCCCTGTACGCTCGGCCCATGCGGCTGGCGCTGCCAGCCCATGAAGGGCCGACCATCATATTCTACCGTCAGCGCGAATCGCGTCAACACGCCGTCCCCGACGGGATCGGAAAGCCGCGCAGCATCTCCTCGGTCGTCGTCACGCCGCGTCCGGCCCGCTGCACCAGCGTTGGCCGAATCGCACCATCACCGCACGCGATCGTCAGTCCATCGTCCACCGTCTCGCCCGTGCCGTAGAAGGTGAAGGGCAGTACCTCGGCAGCCAGTATCTTCACCCGTTCCCCTTTCACCTCGATCCACGCGCCGGGGGCTGGGTTCATCGCCCGGATCAGCCGCTCGACCGCGACGGCGGACGCGGCGAAGTCGATCCGCGCCTCCGCCTTGTCGATCTTGGCGGCGTAGGTCAGGCCTTCCTCCACCTGCGGCACCGGTGGATGACCGGCGAGGTCGCCCAGCACGGTGACCATCAGCCGCGCGCCCATTGCCGCCAGTTCCGCCGTCAGGTCGCCCGCGGTCTTGCCCGCGACGGGGGTTCGCCCTTCCAGCCGGACCGGACCGGTATCCAGCCCCGCCTCCATCTGCATGATGCCGACCCCCGTCTCTGCATTGCCGGCCATGATCGCCCGCTGCACCGGCGCCGCGCCACGCCACCGTGGCAACAGCGAGCCATGGACGTTCAGGCAGCCATGCACCGGCGCCGCGAGCACCGCACGCGGCAGGATCAGGCCATAGGCGGCGACCACCGCGACATCGGCCGCTAGCGCGGCGAACGCCGCCTGCTCGTCCGCGCCCTTCAGCGATACCGGGGTATGGACGGGGATGCCCAACGCCTCGGCCCGCCGCTGCACGGGGGAGGGGACCAGTTCGCGGCCACGCCGCCCGCCGGGTCGGGGCGGCTGGCTATAGGCCGCGACGATCTCGTGCCTGGCCTCGACCAACGCATCCAATGTCGGCACCGCGAAGTCGGGCGTTCCCATGAAGACGATCCGCATGGGGGACAGCCTCTCCCCGCTGGCGCGGCCGCGTGCAACCCCCTATCTGTTCCTCGATGGCTTCCTCCGAGATCGATGCATTGACGCAGGCGCTGGCGCGGCTGCCGGGCCTTGGGCCGCGCTCCGCGCGCCGTGCGGTGCTGCACCTGCTGAAGAAGCGCGAGGCATCGCTGACGCCGCTGCTCCATGCGCTGGCGCTGGTCGACGAGCGGCTGGAGACGTGTTCGACCTGCGGCAATGTCGATACCGCCAATCCGTGCTCGATCTGTGCCGATCCCCGTCGCGACAGCCGGGCGCTGTGCGTGGTGGAGGAAGTCGCCGATCTGTGGGCCTTGGAACGCTCCCGCCTGTTTCCCGGCCGGTTCCATGTGCTGGGTGGCCGGCTGTCGGCGCTGGAGGGCATTCGGCCCGAGGATCTGACGATCGATGCGCTGGTCGGCCGGATCGGGCAGGGCGGGATCGACGAGGTGGTGCTGGCGATGAACGCGACGTTGGAGGGGCAGACGACCGCGCATTATCTGGCAGAGCGGATCGAGCGGTTTCCGGTGCGCGTCACGCAGCTGGCGCACGGCCTGCCCGTGGGCGGCGAACTCGATTACCTTGACGAGGGGACGCTGGCACAGGCGCTCAGGGCACGCCGGCCGGTGGCCTAAACTTGACGGCCACCGGTCCCGCGCATAGCGGACCCGGCATGGCCGTACTTCCCATCGTAGAAATCCCCGATCCCCGTCTCCGCCTCGTCTCGCGCGCCGTCGATGCCGTCGATGACGAGGTTCGCACGCTCGTCGCCGACATGACCGAGACGATGTATGCGGCGCGCGGCATCGGCCTCGCCGCCATCCAGGTCGGGGTCGACCGCCGCGTCGTCGTGATCGACCTGCAGGAACAGGAAAGCGAGGACAGCGAACCTGTTCGCGACCCCCGTGCCTATATCAACCCGGAAGTGCTGAGCGAGAGCGAGGAACTGTCGGCCTATAACGAGGGCTGCCTGTCGATTCCGGAGCAATATGCCGAGGTGAAACGCCCCGCCCGGTGCCGGGTGCGCTGGCTCGACGAACAGGGCGAGACACATGAGGAGGAACTCGACGGCCTGCTCGCGACCTGCATGCAGCACGAGATCGATCATCTGGATGGTATTCTGTTTATCGATCACGTGTCGAAGCTGAAGCGCGACATGCTGCTCAAGAAGCTGGCCAAGCAACGTCGCGGCTGAGAGGGGGCTTGTCCCCCCGATCGTGTTCCTGCTACGTTCCCTGGCATGGCGGTTAGTCCCGCCGGATGAGGGAAATACAGGTGGCGCGAAAAATGTCGGTGGTCGGCCATGGCGCCTGAACTGTTGATCGTCGCACTGCTGGCGCTTGCACTGGGGTTGCTGATCGGGTGGCTGGTCGCCGGACGCCGGGCCGGAATGCTGGCGAGCGATCTGGCGGTGGCGCGTGCCCGCGCCGACGATGCCGATCTTCTCCGCCAGACCCGCGATGCGGTGGAGCGCGAACGCAATACCGCCATGCAGGACCTCGCCTCGCTGCGCGCCCGCGCGGCGGAACGCGATGCCGCCTATGACGATGCGGTACGGCAGTTGTTCGAGGCGCGCGGCGCCATCCAGGATCTGGCGTCGTTGCGGGCGCAGAGCGAGGAACGGCAGGCCGCTCACGCCGAAACATTGCGACAACTGGCCGACGCACGCGAGGCGATGAACGCGCAATTCGCCGCCGCGGCGGCACGGGCACTGGAAGGCGCCCAGACGCAGTTCTTGGAGCGTGCGCACCAGAGGTTCACCGAGGCGGAAACCTCACAGGGACAGCGGCTGGCGGCGCTGCTCCAGCCGGTCAACGACCGCCTGCTGCGGTACGAGGAGGGTGTGGCCAAGGTGGAATCAGAACGCCGCGACGCGTTCGGCGACCTGAAGGGCCAGATCGAGCAGATGCGCCTCGGTCAGGAACGTGTGTCCGGGGAAGCGGCCAAGCTGGTCAACGCGTTGCGCAACGCACCCAAGGCACGGGGTCGCTGGGGCGAGCAACAGTTGCGCAACGTGCTGGAAACTTGCGGGCTTGCCGAACATACCGATTTCGCGATGGAGGTCAGCGTATCGGACGGCGAGGGCGGTCGCCTGCGCCCCGACGCGATCGTCAAGGTGCCCGGCGGCAAGTCGCTCATTATCGACGCCAAGGTATCGCTCAATGCCTATCAGGATGCGTTCGGCGCGGTGGATGAGGGCGAGCGGCAATTGGGGCTGGTCGCCCATGCCCAGTCGATGCGCAACCATGTCAACGGTCTGGGCAACAAGAGCTACTGGACGCAATTCGAGGATACGCCCGAATATGTCATCATGTTCGTGCCGGGTGAACATTTCCTGTCAGCCGCGCTGGAACATGATCCGACCCTGTGGGATTTCGCGTTCGACAAGCGCGTGTTGCTCGCAACCCCGACCAACCTGATCGCCATCGCGCGTACGGTGTCGGCGGTATGGCGGCAGGAAAAGCTGGCGGCACAGGCGCGCGAGATTGGGATGCTGGGCAAGGAACTGTACGGCCGGCTCGCCAAGATGGGCGAGCATGTCGGCAAGCTCGGCCGCAATCTCGAAACCGCGACGACCGCCTATAATCAGTTCGTCGGCAGTCTGGAAAGCCAGGTGCTGACCACCGCCAAACGGTTCGAGGCGCTCAATATCGATACCGCCGGCAAGTCGATCGAACCGCTGCCCGCCGTCGAGCAGACGCCGCGCCCGCTGACAAAACTGGCGACATCGGGCGAACAGGGCAGCGTAACCGCCATCTGATCCCCTCCGCCATTACGGGCAAATCGCAGCTTATCCCCGCTGCTGTGCCAACACCTCATAGGCCATCACCGCAGTTGCGACCGCAGCATTGAGGCTGTCGGCCTTGCCGAGCATGGGAATCTTCACGAGCAGATCGCACCCGGCGGCATAGCCCTCGGGCATCCCCTGCGCTTCGTTGCCGGTGAGCAGAAAGGTCGGCGCCTGATAGCGTGCACCGCGATAATCGTGATCGGTGTCGAGGCTAAGACCGACGAGCTGGCCCGGCCCCGTGCGGAGCCAGGTGAGAAAGCTTGCCCATTCGGCATGGACGACGGGCACGGTGAACAGCGCCCCCATGCTGGCGCGAACCGCCTCGACCGAAAAGGGGTCGACGCAATCGCCGATCAGGATCAGTCCGCCGGCCCCCACCGCATCGCCGGTGCGCAGGATCGTGCCGAGATTGCCGGGATCGCGCAGCCGCTCCGCCACCAGCCAGATGCCGGACGCCTGACGATCGAGATCGGCCAGCGAGGTCGCGAACTCTTCGAACACGCCGACCACCGCCTGCGGATTGTCCTTGCCCGACAGTTTCGACAGGATGTCGGGCGTGGTCTGTACGGCATCGCCGCCGGCCCGCTCGACCGCCGCGACCAACGTACGGACCAGCGGATGCGTCGCGCTGGCGGCGGCGAAGAACAGCAGGACGGGCAGGCGCCCCGCCTCGCGCGCCTCGGTCAGAATGCGCAGCCCCTCGGCCAGGAAACGGCGCTGTTCGCGACGATGGCGCTTGTCCCGCAGGTCGCGGACGCTCTTGATGAGCGGGTTCGAAAAGGCGGTGATCTCGCGCGGCATGACGGTGATATCGGCGGAGGTCAGTCCTCGCCGAATTTGCCCTCGACCAGATTGACCAGTGCCGCCACCGCCGCTTCGGCATCGTCCCCTTTGGCGGATATGGTGATGCTGTCGCCCATCGCGGCGCCCAGCATCATCAACCCCATGATCGACGTGCCCGTCACCGCGCCGCCCTCATGCTTTTCGACCTGCACCTCGCACGGGAGGCTGGACGCCATGGTGACGAACTTGGCACTGGCACGTGCGTGCAGGCCACGGCGATTGCAGATGGTGACGGTACGGCGCACGGTCATGCCGCCGCCTCGCCCAGCACTTCGGACGCGACGGAGATGTACTTGCGCCCCGCTTCACGCGCGGCGGCGACCGCCTCCACCACCTTCATCGATTTGCGCGCGGAACCCAGCCGGATCAACATCGGCAGATTCATGCCCGCGATCACCTCTACCCGGCCGCGCTCCATCAGCGAGATCGCGAGGTTGGAGGGCGTGCCCCCGAACAGGTCGGTCAGCACGATCACGCCGCGCCCCGTATCGACCTCGGCAATGGCGGTGGCGATGTCCAGCCGGCGCGACTCCATGTCGTCGTCGGGGCCGATCGCAATCGCCGCCACCCGCTCCTGCGGGCCGACGACGTGGACCATCGCAGTCACGAATTCGTCCGCGAGCCGCCCATGCGTCACCAGAACCAGACCGATCATAATCGGATGCGCTACCTACCTGCTGGGCGACCGGCGGCACTCCAGCGAGTCCTGCGGCGCTGCCCCCAAATCACGATGCCCGACTGTGGGCGAAAATCCCGCATCGCACAAGGAGCGGGCGATCCGTTCTGCGACGTGCACCGAACGATGTCTCCCTCCGGTACATCCGATGGCGATCGAAACATAGGCCTTTCCCTCGGCGGCGTAGCGCGGAAGCAACAGCGCCAGCAAATCTTCGATCCGCGAGACGGCGGGCTCGTAGGCGGGGTCCTCGGCGATGTAGGCGGCGACATCTGCGTCCAGTCCGGTGCCGGGCTTAAGTGCCGGCACCCAGTGGGGATTACGCAGGAAACGCATGTCGAACACCAGATCGGCACCGCGCGGCAACCCGCGGGCGAAGCCGAACGATGTCACCGACACCACCGTCTCTGCCGCACTGTCGCCCGAAAAAGTGATGCGGATTTCCTGTGCCAGATCATGGGCGGACAGGGTGCTGGTGTCTATCCGTCGCGGTGCCGCCTCGCGCAGCGGTGCCAGCAGATCGCGTTCGCGGGCGATGCCGTCACGCGCCGGCCGGTCGGGCGCCATGGGGTGCCGCCGCCGCGTCTCGGCATAGCGGCGTTCCAGTTCGGCATCGGTGCAATCCAGGAACAACAGCCCGATCGGATCGCGATCGTCGCCCTGACCCTGAGCGACACGTTCGACGACGCGCTGAGGATCGAAATCGCGCGTGCCTGCGCCCAGCCCCAGCGCCAGGCGCGGCCGCCGGCCATCCGCGCCGATCGGCAGCGGCGCGTCGAGCAGCCGGTCGAGCAGCGTGAGCGGGAGGTTATCGACCGTCTCCCAACCCAGATCCTCCAGAGTCTTCAGCACGGTGGACTTGCCGGCGCCCGACAGGCCGGTGACGATCAGGACATCCTGTGGTGCGGTCATGCCGGTAATCCCTTTTGCAAGGCGAGTTCGATCCTGATCGGGGTGGAGGCCGCAAAGGGTTCCAGCACGATCTCCGCGATCGCGACGCCTTCGATCATGCGGGTGCGCGGATCGGGTAAACGCGGCACGTCGGCACCGAGACGCACGATTAGGGCGACCGGGGTCGGCGGAGCGGCAGGCAGATCGACGATGCCAACCCCGCGTACCTCGATCATTCCGGCGATCGTCGCGGGCGCCGAACTCCATAGCCGTCCGTCTCGCGCGGTGACGATTGTATAGTCGTCGCTGACCAGCATCGCGCCGCGGTCGATCAGGCGCAGCGCGAGGTCGGATTTTCCGGCGCCTGACGGCCCCGCGATCATCACCGCGCGCCCTTCGATCGCGACGGTGGAGGCGTGGATCGTGACGGCCGTCATCGTTCTGTCCCGGCGGGCAGGCAAACAATGAAGCGCGCCCCGGTGCGACCATCCTTGCGTGATTCCGCTGTGATGACGCCGCCATGCCCCTCGACAATCGTGCGCGCGATCGCCAGCCCGAGTCCGGAATGGCGACCGAACTCTTCGCTGTGCGGGCGGATCGACTGGAACCGGCGGAAGATCGACTCGCGTGCTTCCTCCGGTACACCGGGGCCCTCGTCCTCGACCATGATGACCAGATCGCCATTCCGCACCGTGGCCGTGATCGTCACGAGACCATCGTCGGGGGAAAAGGAATGGGCGTTGTCGAGCAGGTTCTCGAACACCCGTTCCAGTCGGGCGCCTTCGCCCATCGTCACCAGCGGGACATCGGCCGGGCGGTCGAAATCGAAGCGGACGTCGCGACCGATGCCACGCTGCGCGCGCTGATCAAGCAATCCCGCGACCATCGCGCCGATGTCGACCGGTTCGAATTTCGCGCGGCTGAGCTGCGCGTCGAGCCGTGACGCCTCCGAGATGTCGGTGATGAGCCGGTCGAGCCGATGCACGTCGTCTTGCACGATCGCCAGCAATTGTGCCTGCAGGGCGGGATCGCTGACCCGGCCAAGTCCGTCGACCGCCGACCGCAACGAGGCGAGGGGGTTCTTCATTTCATGGGTCACATCGGCAGCGAACGCCTCCGTCGCGTCGATCCGGGCGCGCAGGGCGAGGCTCATGTCCGAGAGCGCCCGCGCCAGCATGCCCAGTTCATCACGGCGGGACGGCAGGCGCGGTACCACCACCTCGCGCGCTCGGCCCAGCCGGACGCGCACGGCCGCGCGGGCAAGGCGGCGGAGCGGCCGGACGATGGTGCGCGCTAGGAACAACGAGAGCAGGACCGAGACGATCGTTACCATCAGCAGCACCAGGCTGAGGCGCAGCCGCTCGGTCCGTACGGTGCGGGTGATGTCGCGTGCGTTGGTCGCGGTCAGCGCAATCATGCCATCCGGCAGCCGCGCGGCGGCGGTGATGACCGGGGTCCGGTCCGGCGCGCGCCAGACCGTGGCGGCGGCGATGCCGCGCCGGGCGGCGCGCACGTCGGGCCACTGCGCGGGATCGGAACGATCTCGATAGAGCGGGGGCCGGGCGGCGGCGACGACGGTATCGATCATCCCGTCCAGGAAGCGCGCGATCCGCTGGTCCAGTCCCTCGCGGTCGGGATCCTGCAACACGAAGTTGCGCTGGCCCAGCGCCCGGCTGTCCATCGTGACCCCGGCCGGGCCGAGCAGGCGGATGCGGGCGCCGGTATCGCGCGCCAGCCGCAACAGCAGGGCCTCGCGTCCGGTATCGGCCGCTGCCAGCGCTTCCGCGATCAACCGGGCCTCGCGCGATGCCTGCGCGACACGGTTGTCGACGATGCGCGACCGATAGCTGTCCAGATAGAAGAATCCGCCCGCCAGCAGCAGCAGCGCGATGATGTTGACTGCCAGGATACGCCGCGTGAGCGAGACGCGTCCCGACCAGCGCAACGCCAGATCGGCCCCCTCGTCGGACGGGGACTCATTCCTCGGAAAAGCGATAACCGGCACCATAGAGGGTTTCGATCGCGTCGAATTCGGGGTCGACCCCGCGGAACTTGCGACGGACGCGCTTGATGTGGCTGTCGATCGTGCGATCGTCGACATAGATGTCGTCCTGATAGGCGGCATCCATCAACTGGTTGCGCGTCTTCACTACGCCCGGTCGCTGCGCCAGCGTTTCCAGGATCAGGAATTCGGTGACGGTCAGCGTCACCGGCTCGTTATCCCACAGCACGCGGTGGCGGGCCGGGTCCATCGCCAGCCGGCCGCGTACCAGCGTCTCCGCCGTCGGCTCGCCCCCCGCGCCGGCGGGTTGCAACGGTTCTGCCCGGCGCAGGATGGCGCGGATGCGTGCGATCAGCAGCCGCTGGGAAAAAGGCTTGGCGATGTAATCGTCCGCGCCCATCGCCAGACCCAGCGCCTCGTCCAGTTCGTCGTCCTTGGAAGTCAGGAAGATCACGGGAGTCGATTGGCGTTCGCGCAGACGACGCAGCAATTCCAGTCCATCCATCCGCGGCATCTTGATATCGAAGATCGCCAGATCGGGCGGATTGTCGGCCAGCGCCTTCAGCGCCGCCTCGCCATCCGAATAGACGCGCGTCAGGAACCCCTCCGCCTGAAGGGCGATCGACACCGAGGTCAGGATGTTGCGATCGTCGTCGACGAGCGCGATCGTTGCCGTCATCCCCTGCGCCTAGTCCAAAGCGCGCACGCGCTCAACCATGCCGATCCACTGGCCCTGCAGCGCCGGGCGGTTTAAGGAAGTGCGATGACCAGCACGCCCCCTCCGCCGCAGTTCTTTCACGGTTCCGACGGCGTTCGGCTGGCATGGCGGGAAGTAGGTGAGGGGCGGCCCATTGTGCTGATCCACGGGTATTTCAGCGACGCATGGACCAACTGGCTGCGGTACGGCCATGCCGCCGCGATCGCCACCACCGGGCGCCGGGTCATCATGCCGGACCTGCGCGCCCATGGTGACAGCGATCGGCCGCATAACCCCGCAGCCTATGTGCCCGACATCCTGACGCGCGATGGCCATGCGCTGATCGCCCATCTGGGGCTGACCGATTACGATCTCGGCGGCTATTCGCTGGGCGCGCGCACGGCATCGCGGATGCTGGCGACGGGGGCGACGCCGGGGCGGGTGATCTTCGCCGGCATGGGGCTGGAGGGGCTGACCGAAACCGACCGCCGGGTCGATCATTTCCGTAACATCCTGACCCGCCTGGGCGAACACAAGCGCGGTAGCCCGGAATGGCTGGCGGAGGCGTTTCTGAAGACCACCGGTGGCGATCCGGTCGCGCTGCTCGGTATTCTCGATACCTTCGCCGATACCCCGCTGGCAATGATCCGGGGGTTCGCGATGCCGGCACTGGTCGTGGCGGGCGTGGAGGATTTCGACAACGGGTCGGCGGCGGCGCTGGCCGATGCGTTGCCGGACGGCCGTTTCGTCGAGGTGCCGGGCGGGCATATGAGCTCGGTCGCCAAGCCCGAACTGGGGCAGGCGATCGCCGCGTTCCTGGCGACTTGACGGCGACGGGCGGCGGGTGGATCACCGCGCCGTCCGTCCGAAGAGGAACATCATGATCCGTACCACCGCCTCGCTCGCCGTGCTGGCGAGCGTGCTTGCCGCCACCCCGCTACCGGCACAGACGGCCACGCCCGTCACCGTCGCGCAGGCCGACGCCTTTGTCGCCGACGCCGAGAAGCAGATCGCCGACCGGTCGATCCCGCTAAACCGGATCAGCTGGGTCAATGCGACCTACATCACCGACGATACCGACGCCCTGGCCGCGCAGGCGAACGGCGCGATGACCGAATTGCAGGTGACGCTCGCCACGCAGGCCGCGCGCTATGCCACGCTGCCCGGCCTGTCGTTCGACACCCGGCGCAAGCTCGACCTGCTGCGCGGTGGCATCACCCTGCCGGCTGCGGCGACGCCCGGCGCGGCGGAAGCTCTGGCGACGCTGACCACGCGGATGTCGTCCGCTTATGGCAAGGGCCGGGGCACGCTCGACGGCAAGCCGGTCAACGGTTCGGACATCGAGGCGGCGATGGGGGAAAGCCGCGATCCCGCCAAGCTGAAGGAGATGTGGATCAGTTGGCACGACAATGTCGGCGCACCGATGCGGGCCGATTACATGAAGATGACCGATCTTGCCAATGCGGGGGCCAAAGGGCTCGGCTATGCCGACACCGGCGCGCTGTGGCGGTCCGGTTACGACATGACGCCGGATGCCTTCGCGGCAACCACCGATCGCATCTGGAAGGAGGTCGAGCCGCTCTATCTGGCGCTCCACACCTATGTCCGCTGGAAGCTGAACGAGAAATACGGCGATGCGGTGCAGGCGAAGACCGGGCCAATCCGCGCCGACCTGCTCGGCAATATGTGGGCGCAGGAATGGGGCAACATCTATGACCTCGTCGCGCCTGCCGGCGCCGGCGATCTGGGCTACGACACCGGCGACCTGCTGAAGGCCAAGGGCTATGACGCGACGCGGATGGTCCGTCAGGGCGAAGCCTTCTATTCCTCGCTCGGTTTCGCGCCGCTGCCCGAAACCTTCTGGCAGCGGTCGCAGATCGTGAAGCCTGCCGACCGCGAGGTGATCTGTCATGCCTCGGCATGGGATCTCGACAATGCCGATGATATTCGCATCAAGATGTGCACGAAGGTGAACGGCGACGACTTCGTTACCATCCATCACGAACTCGGTCACAATTACTATCAGCGGGCGTACAAGGCGCAGCCGTTCCTGTACAAGAACGGAGCGAATGACGGGTTCCACGAGGCGATCGGCGATACCGTCGCGCTATCGATCACGCCCGACTATCTGGTCGGCATCGGCCTGCTCGACAAGGCGAAGGTGCCAAGCGCAGACAAGGACATTGGCCTGTTGCTGCGTCAGGCGATGGACAAGGTCGCCTTCCTGCCCTTCGGCCTGCTGATCGACAAATGGCGCTGGGGCGTGTTCTCGGGCGAGATCAAGCCGACCGGCTATCAGGCGGGATGGGACAAGCTTCGCCTGCAATATCAGGGCGTGGCGCCGCCGGTGACGCGGGACGAGACGAAGTTTGATCCGGGGGCGAAATATCACATCCCGGCGGGCGTACCGTATACGCGCTATTTCCTCGCCCGCGTGCTCCAGTTCCAGTTCTATCAGGCCGCGTGCAAGCAGGCCGGATGGAAGGGGCCGCTCCATCGCTGTTCATTCTATGGCGACAAGACGGTCGGCACGCGGCTGAACGCGATGCTGGCGATGGGCCAGTCAAAGCCTTGGCCGGACGCGCTGCAACAGTTCACCGGCACCCGCGACATGAGCGGCAAGGCGATGATCGCCTATTTCGCGCCGTTGAAGGCGTGGCTGGATCAGCAGAACAAGGGCAAGCCACAGGGCTGGTAATGCAAGAAAAGCCCCTCTCCGTCGGGAGAGGGGCTTTTCGAATATCGGGCAGGATTGCCAGCCCGTCATTGCACTCGCACCCACAGCCCTGTGGGATTTACGCCGTCATGATCCGAATTATCGCAACCGCTCGATCGCATGGGCAAGGGCGACGTAGAGCTTGCCCATGTCGGACGACAGCAAGGTTACCCCCAGCGCCGATCCGTCGCGCTGGGTCAGGATGGCCCGCAGCATCGCCTCGAAATCGTGGATGTAGCGGTTGACGTGTTCGTTGAACGTGCGGTCGCCATCGTACAGGTTCGCTATCCGCTGTGCATCGCCGCTGTCGATCAGGCGTACCGCACGGCGGGTGAAGACGCCGCGATCCCCCTTCAGATAGGCGGCCCAGGCACTGTCGGCAACATCGGGGGCGAAGGCCTTGGCGATGTCGATCGATGCCGAATTGAGCGTCTCGATCAACTGGGTGACGCGCCCCGCCATCGAATCGCTGTCGCGCATCGCGGCTAGCCGGGCATCGAGCGCCGCGCTCTGCTGCGTGATCGTATCGATCTGGCCGGTCAGCTGTTCGGTCGCGCGGGCGGTGGCGGCGACCACCTCCTGCGTGGCGTCGCCGATCGCCGCCACCTGGCGCTCGATCGTGTCGCCGGCGGCGCGGCGCATCGCCTCCGCGCTCGCCTGTTCCAGCTTGGCGGCGGCGGCGGGGATGACTGCGGTGATCGCCTCCCGCGCGCGATCCGCCGCGACCTGCGCGGTGTCCCGGACCCGCAGCAGCGCCTCGACCAGCCGCGGCGTCGCCTCTTCCGACAGGCGGTGGCTGCGGTCGATCGCCTGATCCACCGCCTCGGCAAGCGCACCGGCACTGTCGCGGCCGTTGCTGAGCGTATCCAGCAGATTGCCCGAAAGATCGTCCAGCGACCGGCGCTGATCGGCGATGGTGCCCGCAATCGCCTCGACCGCGTCGTGCGTCGTCTCGGCGGCGCTGACCAGCGTCAGCAGGTCGGGCCGGGCCTGGGCAATCAGGTGTCGGCTGCTGTCGACCCGGCCATCGAGCCGGCCAAGTGCATCGGGCAATGTCTCGTCGATCTCGCGCGCGGCGGCATCCAGGGCGACCAGCAGCGCCTCGGTGGTCGCGATCGTCCGCGACGCCATCGCCTCGCCGGTCCGCAACGCCTCGGTCATCGCATCGGCGGAACCACCCAGCGCGCTGATCGAGGCGGCAAGCAACTGCGTCCGCTCGCTGCCATTCGCGTGAAGCGAATCGAGCTGGCGTTCGACCAGCGCCACGCCATCGGCCAGATCACCGACGAGTTCCTGCCCGATGCTCCGTTGCCTGCCGAGGCGGGCGGCGAGGCGATCGATCGTCGCATCGACTTCTTCCAGCCGAATCGCCAGGCCATCGACGCCGTCGCGCGCGGTTTTTTCCAGTGCGGTCTGATGCGCGGCAACCGCCACCAGCATCTCGTCACCGCGATCGGCCAGTCGGGCACGGGCGCCTTCCGCTGCAGCCTCCGTCCGGTCGACCAGCGCAACGATCGTCGCTGCCAGTTGCCCGCCGGCGTCGGTCATCCGCCCCGTTGCGACGGTGCCGGCAGTGCCGAGATGCTCGATCTGCCGGTCCAGCCGACGTGCTGCCGATTCGACCAGTTGGTCCAGCGCGTGTGAGGCGGCGGCGGTTGCCTCTTCAAGACGGGTGCCGGCGCGGTGGCTGGTCGCGTCCATGCGCTCGATATGCATCGCGAGCCGTTCAGCGGCGGCGGCGGCGGCCTCATTCGATTCGCGCGCCCGGCGGCCGAGCGCATCGAGTTGCGCCTCCAGCGCGGCGGCCTGCGCCGCGGCGGTCAGCCCGGCCTGATCCAGCCGTCGACCGACTTCTTCGCTGTCGTTGCGGGCCTGCGGCATCGCCGCGATCAATTCGCCGACGGTAGCGCGCGCCCGTTCGGCGGTGGCGGCGAGATGGTCCGCCTGCGCCTCTGCCTGCACGACTTCGCGGTGAAGGGCATGGCCGATCGCCTCGAACCGGGTCGCGGCGGCCGTGCCTGCGTCCAGCTGTGCCCCGATCGCTTCGCGCTGCGCGGTCAGCGTGCGTGATAGCGAGGCGATCCGGCGTTCGAGCGCCGCCGCCTCCGCTCGCATCGCCTGCGCCGACGCACCGAAGCGCTGCGCTTCCGCCCGGCTGGTGCGTCGCGCCAGCAGCCAGACGATGCCGACCAGCGCGGGGGCGATGCACAGGGCGGTGAGGAACTGGACGAGATCGATCGGCGTGATCGATCCCAGCGCGTCGCGGACCAGCCAGGTCAGCCCGCCGACCCAGATCATCACGATCGTGCCTGCCAGCGCAGGGGCGATCCAGCCGCCCGTCGCGTCATCGGCCGCGACGGGATCGATCCCGTCCACCGTCCGGTCGGCGCCGTCCTGTCCGGCCCAGCCACCCATCGCGGTCGGCCAGAGATCTTCATGCGTGTCGATGCGCGCGCCCATTACCGGCCCCCCGTTCATCGGTGCGGTTGTAGCATTTTTCTCCCGCAGGCAAAGTCCGTGTGTCACAATCCGTCCGATCGCCCCGCCGTTGCGATCAACGCAACCTTAATCCCGGTCGGACTAGAGGGCTGGGATGGCTTATGATCCTGGTGCAATCGATGCGACGCTGGCGGCGACCGTGGGGGACGAACCCGCGCTGATCGTCGAGTTGCGGCTGGCCTTCATCACTGGTGCGGAGCGGACGCTGGGGCTGATGGAACTGGCAGGCGGCAATGTCGACGAATGGCGCGGTGCGGCGCTCCGCCTGCATGGATTGGCCGCCAGCTTCGGCGCGGTCCGGCTGATGACGCTGGCACGCAGCGCGATCGATGGTCGCCCCGGCGACCTGTCCACCGTCGCCAAGCTGCGCCGGGCGATCGCCCGCCTCTGACGGGGCGTTTGACGGGCACGGATCGTCACGGATCGCCCGGATAACGGCCGCAACGGGCTTGCATCGTGGCGGCGCTTGCCTAACAGCCTGTCCGGATGCTCGCAGGGCTTCTTTTCGCAAATGACGAGGCGCTCGATCGTCCCGGCCAACTGACGGCGACGTTGCCGTTCGGCGGCGTGTGCCTGATCGAATATCAGGCGCGGCTGCTGGTCGCGGCGGGGGCCGCGCATGTGATCGTGTCGGTCGGCCGCCTGACCCCCGAACTGCTCGGCGCGCTGGGGCGGATCGGGAAGCGGGGGGTGACGATCGATGCGGTCCGCACCGCCGCGGAGGCGTCGGAAAAATTGCATCCGCTGTCGCATGTCGTCATGCTGGCCGATGGCCTCATCACCACGCAGGAGGTGGTGGACCGGTTCGCGGTTGAACCCCGCGACGCGTTGCTCGTCCTGCCGGAAGAGGATGCGGCCCCCGAATACGAACGGATCGGCGGCCGCATGGCGTGGGCGGGCGTGGCGCGGATCGATGCCGCGCTGATCGCGGAGGTGGCGGCGCTGCCACGCGACTACGACCTGCAATCCACCACGTTGCGGCTGGCCGCACAGGCCCTTGCGTCGCAGGTGCCGATCGCGCCCGCGATGCTGCATGACGGGCATGGTATCGAACATGCCAGCGCGGCGCTGGCGAAGCGGGGCCGGGCGATCCTGGCGTCGATCGCGGCCGACCGGCGCAACTGGTTCAACGGCTGGATCATTGCCCCCGTCGCGCGACTGGCGGCGCCGTGGCTGATGGACCGCGCGGTGCCGAGTGCGGTGCCGGCGGGCATCGGTGCCACCATCGGACTGGCGGGTGCGATCGCCGTGGTACTTGGCACCCCGGCATCCGGACTGATCGCGGTGCTGGCAGGATGCGTGGGGCTGGGCCTTGGTCGCGTTCTGGCGGCGTTGCGCGACGAACAGCGGCTCGCGGGGGCGCAGGCCCGCGCAATGACGATCCTGCCGGCGCTGGCGGTGGTGATGCTGGGCTTGGCGCTCGGTGGCGCGGAGGCGGGTGGTACGACCGGACCCTTGCTGGCGCTGGCGTTGTTGTTCACCGGAGGGCTGGCGGAGCGGGCGATCCTGCCGCCGCTGCGTCGCCGTTGGTGGTCATCACCACCCGCCTGCCTGACTGTGTTGACGGCGGTGACCCTGCTGGGATCGCCGGTCGCGGGACTGGCGATGGCGACGCTCTATGCCGCCGCAACGCTCGTCGCGGTGGTGGAGACGTTGCGACCTGACGCGTGACGGGACGTTAACCGACGTCTGTTAACCCCCTTGCATGGTGGCCGGTCGGAACGATGACACAGGGCGGGGATGGGCCCCATATGGTCTGGCAACGCGGGTTGCCGCAGCCGAGGCGCGGGCGCAGGCCGAACTGGATACCGCGATTGCGGACCTGGGCGTGATCGAGGCGCTGCGGCTTGATGACCGGACGCGGCTTGATATCGAAACGATGGCCGGTGGATTGGTCGCGACGATCGGCTCGATATTGCGTCGTCATGCCGCCTGCCTGCTGTCCGATCGGGATATCGATGGCACGGCGGTATTGCGGCCGGTTGCCGAACTGATGCCGAGGCTGGTGGCGGCGGGTCTGCTGCGCGATCGCACGCTCATGGCCGCACTGGTTCGCCGCGCCCGTCATGACCAGATTGCTGCCGCGCTGCCTTTGTTGCCGACAGCGGACGGGACATCCGGCCTGCTGCTCCGCCTCGCTGGAGACACCGATGCGGATGTCGCCGAGGCGGCGCTGGCGCTGCTGGGACTGGACGCCCATCGCCGAGAGGCGTGGGAACGTGGCGAGGCCGGCCCCGTTGATCTCCCGATGGAACTTCATGCCTGGCTCGCCTGGCGCGTGGCGGCTGTATTGCGCGCGGACGATGGCAGTGCGGCGGTAACCCGTGCCGTTGATCGCGCACTGGCGGAGGCGACCGGCCGTCTGCTTGCCGGCCATGACGACGACAAGACCGTCGATGTCGTCGCCCTCGGGCTGGCGATGACCCTCGATTGCGGCGCGAACGACATCGTTGCCCTCCTCGTTGCGGCGATCGACGATCGGCGACTCGATCTTTTCACCGCGCTGATCGCGCACGCGCTGGATATCGGGATGCCTGATATGCGGGCGATCGTGATCGACCCGGTCGGCGACCGGCTGTGGCTGGCACTGCGGGCTCTGTCCGTCGATCGTGCCAGTCTGGCCCGGATCGCACTGGCGCTGGCGGATGCCGATCAGCGTCGTGACATCGATGGCTTCGCTGTGCAACTGGATGCGATCGCCGCTGTTCCAGCGGCTGAGGCGGCGGCCATCCTCTCACCGCTGGCGCTGCCGGCCGCCTTCCACGCCGCGATCCAGGCGACGGGGTCGCGACCGCGGTGGTGATGACACTAGACCTGCCGGTCGATGATCGGACCGCTTACGCGGTGATCGATCGTGACGGACGGCTTCTGTCCGCTGACGCCGCGATCGCCGGGCTGAACGGACGGGCGGGTGGCGTCCTCGGCCTGCCGCTGGCGGTACCCCAACTGGCGGCGGCAGTCTGGCTGACGCAGCGGCTGGGCATTCCGGTCAGCCGCCGCCTGATCGTGGCGGACGAGGAGGCGGATGTCGAACTGAACATCCAGGTCGAGCCCGAGGGCGATCACATCCAGATGGCCGTAAGCGGCTGGACTATATGTCCCGTCTGGCAACCGGGCCCCGGCATGATGCTAGCACACCGCGTCGACGATGGCCTGGCCTGGGAAACCGATGCCGCGTTACGCTTCGTTTTTCTCGCCAGCCAGGTGGGTCCGGATCGGGGGATCGATCCGGCAACGATGCTCGGCCGCCCGTTGACTGCACTGTTCCGGTTCGATGATGGCGCCGCGCCGATCCTCGACGCGCTGGCCGGGCGGCGACGGCGGATCGAGCAGGCGGCGGTGAACCGGATCACCGGGCGGGGGATGATTCTGTCCGCCACGCTGCGCACCGATCCGATGGGCGGTGTGGCCGGGTTGGTCGGCACCGCCCGCCTTGCTCCTACCGATCCGCCGGGCGAAGACGTACTCGCCACCGCCTTTACCGCCGGGCTCGATCGGGCGCTTCGCACATCCCTCAACCGTATCGTTGGCGAGGCGGATGCGATCGGCGTCCGGCAGGACGGCCCGATCGCTACCGATTACGCCGATTATGCGGGCGACATCGCCAGCGCAGGACGACATCTGATGGGGATGGTCGATGACCTGATCGACCTTCAGGCGATCGAACGACCGGACTTCGTCCCCGCTGCGGAGTCTGTAGACCTGGCTGATCTGGGACGCCGTGCGGCGGGGCTGCTTGCGGTACGTGCCGATCATGCCGGGGTGACGATCGATCGTCCGGACGCAGAGGCGCGGTCACCATGCATCGGCGATCCCCGTCGCATCCTGCAAATTCTCGTCAATCTGGTCGGCAACGCCTTGCGTTATAGCCCTACGGGCGGATCGGTCGCGATCGATACCGACTGGTCGGGCGGCGCCGCCAGGATCACCATAGCCGATCGGGGGAAGGGGATCGCCGCAGAGGATCAGGCGCGCATTTTCGGCAAGTTCGAACGGGTCGATCCGGGCGAGGCAGGCGGCAATGGCCTGGGCCTGTTCATCGCCCGCCGGCTGGCCACCGCGATGGGGGGCGACCTGACCGTGGAAAGCGCCCCCGGCGAAGGCGCACGCTTTACCCTGACTCTACCGGCGCGGCAGGCGTCGGGCGACCAGCAGTAACAGCAATCCGACGACCGCGACTGCGGCACCGTAATCCGCCCATTGCCGCTGATCGAGCATGAAACTCGACCGCGGCCAATGGATATAACCCAGCCCCTGACCGATCCACAGCGCCCCCGTCAGCGCACAGACGACGCCGAGGACGAGGAGGATGGGCCGGAGGCTGCGCATCGCCGCTTACCGGTCGGACATCGGCACGTAGGAACGCTGCGTCGGCCCGCTGTAGAGCTGACGCGGACGGCCGATCTTCTGATCGGGATCGGTGATCATCTCGTTCCACTGCGCGACCCAGCCGACGGTGCGGGCAAGCGCGAACAGCACGGTGAACATCGAGGTCGGGAAGCCGATCGCCGACAGGATGACGCCCGAATAGAAATCGACGTTCGGGAACAGTTTCTTCTCGACGAAATAATCGTCGCTGAGCGCGATTTCCTCCAGCCGCAGCGCCGTTTCGAACAGCGGGTCGCTCACGTTCAGCGCGTCGAACACCTCGCGTACCGTCTTCTGCATCACCGTCGCGCGAGGGTCGTAGTTCTTGTAGACGCGGTGACCGAAGCCCATCAGGCGGAACGGATCGTTCTTGTCCTTGGCGCGGGCGATATATTCCGGAATCTTGTCCGGCGTGCCGATCTCGCGCAGCATGTTGAGCGCCGCCTCGTTGGCGCCGCCATGTGCCGGACCCCACAGGCAGGCAATGCCCGCCGCGATGCACGCGAACGGATTGGCGCCCGATGATCCGGCGAGCCGCACGGTCGAGGTCGATGCGTTCTGCTCGTGATCCGCGTGGAGGATGAAGATACGGTCCATCGCCTTCTCGACCGCCGGGTTCACCTCGTACGGCTCGGCGGGGACGCCGAAGGTCATGCGCAGGAAATTGCCGGTATAGGACAGCGAGTTGTCTGGATACACGAAGGGCTGACCGACGCTGTACTTGTACGCCATCGCCGCGATCGTAGGGATTTTGGCGATCAGGCGGTGCGACGCGATCACGCGCTGCGCCGGGTCGTGGATGTCGGTCGAGTCGTGATAGAAGGCAGACAGCGCGCCGACGACGCCGCACATGATCGCCATCGGATGCGCGTCGCGGCGGAACCCGCGGAAGAATGCCGCCAGCTGCTCATGCACCATCGTATGGCGGGTGATCGTGCGATCGAAGGTGGCCAGTTGATCGCCGTTCGGCAGTTCGCCGTTCAGCAGCAGATAGGCCACTTCCATGAAGCTGGACTGTTCGGCCAGTTCGCCGATCGGATAGCCCCGGTGGAGCAACACGCCCTGATCGCCATCGATATAGGTCAGCTTCGACTGACACGACGCGGTCGACGTGAAGCCCGGGTCGTAGGTGAAGTTGTCCGTCTGGGCATAAAGCTTGCGGATATCGATCACATCCGGGCCGATCGTGCCCGACATGACCGGATATTCGAAATCCTTGCCGGTCAGGGAGAGCTTTGCAGCATCGGTCATTCCACGCATCCTTTGTGCTGGCTGGTCATGGTATCAGGCTGCCATGCGGTCGGCGATGCGACCCAGGCTTTCCTCGCGCCCTAGAAGGACGAGAACGTCGAAGATGCCGGGCGAGGTCTTGCGCCCGGTCAGCGCGGCGCGCAGCGGCTGCGCGGCCTGGCCGAGCTTGACGCCCCGGGCCTCGGCCACGCCGCGTACCGCGGCTTCGAGCGCCTCCGTATCCCAGTCGTCCACCGCGTCAAGCGCTGCATGGAGATCGGCCAGGATTGTCGGCGCTTCACCAGCCAGCAGCGGCGCCGCCGCCTCGTCGATGGTAAGGGGCCGGGCGGCGAACAGAAAGCCGGTGGCATCGGTCAATTCGATCAGGTTGGCGGCGCGGGGCTTCAGCGCGGGCATCGCCGCCGTCAGCAGCGCGGTATCCGCCTGGCCGCCAAGCCGCCCCGCCACCAATGCCGCCAGCCGGGCATCGTTCGCCTCGCGGATGTAATGGCCGTTCAGGTTCTCCAGCTTCTTCAGGTCGAACCGCGACGGGCTCTTGCCCACTGCGCCCAGATCGAACCACTTCACCGCCTCGTCGCGCGCGATGATTTCCGCATCGCCGTGGCCCCAGCCCAGCCGGAGCAGGTAATTGCCCAGGGCCTCGGGCAAAATGCCCAGTTCGTCGCGATACGCCTCGATCCCCACCGCGCCGTGGCGCTTGGACAGCTTGGCCCCATCCGATCCGTGGATCAGCGGGATATGGGCATGGACCGGTACGTCCCAGCCATTGGCGCTGTAGATCGGCAACTGACGGAACGCGTTGTTCAGATGGTCGTCACCACGGATGACGTGCGTCACCCCCATGTCGTGATCGTCGACGACGACCGCGAGCATATAGGTCGGCGTGCCGTCGGATCGCAGCAATACGAGATCGTCGAGTTCGGCATTCTGGACGGTGACCGGTCCCTGCACGCGATCCTCGATCGTCGTTGCCCCTTCCTGCGGGGCACGCAGGCGGACGACGAAGGGAAGATCGGCGGGGGCATCGGTGCGGTCGCGCCAGGGACTGCGGATACGCAGCGGCTGCTTCGCCGTCTGCGCCGCGGCGCGTTGCGCGGCGATCTCGTCGGCCGTCATGTAACAGCGATACGCATGGCCGGCGACGACCATCGCATGGGCGACCTCGGCATGACGATCGGCGCGGGCGAACTGGAACACGGCGTCGCCGTCCCAATCCAGCCCCAGCCAGCGCATGCCGGCCAGGATCGCGTCGATCGCGGGCTGGGTCGAGCGCGCGCGATCGGTATCCTCGATCCGCAGCAGGAACCGCCCGCCATGATGACGCGCGAACAGCCAGTTGAACAGCGCGGTGCGCGCTCCGCCGATATGCAGGAAACCGGTCGGCGACGGCGCGAAGCGCGTCACCACATCGGTGAAATTGGCGGGTGCCGCAGCGGCACCCCGTTCGGTTGTTGCGCCCAAGCGCACATGCTCCCAGACTGGATGATCGATGGCCGGTTCAGCCGTGGACGCCCCTAGCATGCACCTCCCCCGGCGACAAATGTCGCTGGCGCCGATGGCGGCTGCGATCGAACGGCGGCTGGAGGCGGAGCGGGATCGCCTGCCGTTATGGCTGCCGGTGATGCTGGGTGCCGGTGTGGCGGCGTGGTTCGCGCTGCCGCGCGCCGCATGGTGGAGCGCCACCGCGCTGGCGCTGCTCGCCTTCGCATTGGCAGCGGTGGCCATGGGGCGGGGCGGGCGTTGCGCCCGCATGCTGATGATCGGCGCCCTGGCGATGGCCGCGGGGCTGGGCCTTGTCTGGTGGCGTGCCGAACGGGTTGCCGCGCCGGTACTTGCCCGCCCCGCGGTGGTGGCGATGACGGCCTCCGTCGTACGGGTGGAGTCGCTGGCGGCACGCGATCTGGTGCGCCTGACGCTGCTTCCCGGTGTCGCCGATCTGCCGCCGCGCGTCCGTGTCAACCTCGCCACCGCAGACGTGCCGGTGGGTATCGGTCCGGGGGCGACGATCCGCCTGCGGGCGCGGCTGATGCCCCCGCCCGAAGCGGCCGTGCCCGGCGCCTATAACTATGCGCGCGTTGGGTGGTTCACGGGGATCGGCGCGACCGGTCGCGGCTTCGCCCCCGTCGTCATGTTGACGCCGTCGCGGGGGCAATCGGGCCTGCGAACACGATTGGGCGCGCACATCACCCAACGGATTGCCGGCAGCGCGGGTGGCATCGCATCCGCTCTGGCGACGGGCGATACCGGCGCCATCACGCAGACTGATGCGGATGCGATGCGCGCGGCGGGGCTGGCGCATCTGCTGTCGGTGAGCGGGTTGCACATCACCGCCGTCGTCACAGCCACGATGGTGATCGTGTTGCGGCTGCTCGCGCTCGTGCCGGCTCTCGCGCTCAGGGTCCGATTGCCGTTGGTGGCGGCAGGGGCGGGGGCGCTGGCCGCGATCGGCTATACCTTGCTGACGGGGGCGGAGGTGCCGACGATCCGGTCGTGCGTCGCGGCGCTGCTGGTGCTGGTCGGATTGGCGCTCGGACGGGAGGCGATGACGCTGCGGCTGGTCGCGGCGGGCGCGCTCGTCGTTGTGATCGTTTGGCCGGAGGCGGTGGCGGGGCCGAGTTTTCAACTCTCCTTTGCAGCGATCACCGCGATCGTGGCTCTGCACGAGCATCCCGTCATGCGTGCCTTCGCGATGCAGCGTGACGAAGCGTGGTGGCGACGGCTGGCCCGGGGCGGGGTGTTGTTGCTGGCGACCGGCGTAGTGGTGGAGGCGGCACTTATGCCTATCGCCGCCTATCATTTCCATAAGGCGGGATTGTACGGCGCCCTCGCCAACATCGTCGCGATCCCGTGGACGACCTTCGTGGTGATGCCGCTGGAAGTGCTGGCACTGTTGCTGGATGCGGTCGGACTGGGTGCGCCATTATGGTGGCTGGTGACGCACGCGATCGCGGCGCTGCTTGGGCTGGCGCGCGCAGTCGCCGCCGCGCCGGGTGCGGTATCGGCGGTGCCGGTGATGCCGGACGGGGCGTTCGCATTGATTGTTATCGGTGGGCTGTGGCTGGCACTGTGGCGGACCGGGTGGCGACGATGGGGTCTGGTGCCGCTTGCAAGCGGCACGATCTGGGCGCTGACGGTACCGTCTCCCGACTTGCTGGTAACGGGAGACGGTCGTCATGCCGCGATCCGTACCACGACGGGGATATCGCTGTTGCGCGACCGGACGGGCGACTACATGCGCGCGGTGCTGGGCGAGACGGGTGCCATCGACGGCGAACCCGGCCTGCTGTCAGAAACGACGACCGCCCGCTGCACGGCGGACCTGTGTCTGGCTATGGTCGGCCGCTGGCGTGTGTTGATGACCCGCAGCGTTTATCTGGTGCCGGTCAATGATCTGGCTGACGCCTGCCGCAATGCCGACGTCGTGGTCAGCGAACGACGGTTGCCACGAACCTGCCGTCCACGTTGGCTACGCCTCGATCGCCCGGTGCTCACGGGTACCGGCGGGATAACGGTGAACTTCACCAGCGAAACTATCAGGACGGTAAGGACGGCTGGCGACGAGCATCCTTGGCGCCAGCCGCCGACAGTGATGCCACCCCGTCCACCCCGACAGGAAAGCCGATCCGTCCGGCCGAAATGGCCGGGCGGATCGTGATACCATCAGTCGTACCGGCGCAAGATGCCAGACAATTTGCCCTGGATGCGTACCTGCTGCGGCGAATAACGCTGCGGATCGTAGGCGCGATTGGCCGGGTCGAGGCGTACCATCGCCCCTTCGCGACGAAAATACTTGAGCGTCGCCTCGGCCTCCTCGATCAGCGCGACGACGATCTCGCCGTCCCGTGCCACTTCGGTGCGTCGGACCAGCGCATAGTCACCGTCGAGGATACCCGCCTCGACCATCGAATCACCCGCCACTTCCAGCGCATAGTGATCGCCGGCCCCCAGCAGGGCGGCCGGTACGGCGAGCATCGTCGATCCCTCGAACGCCTCGATCGGCACACCGGCGGCAATACGACCGTGCAACGGAATCTCGACCACGTCGTTCGCGGCGGGGGGCACCGTTGGCGCGGGTGGAGGCACCGCCGCCTTGGGGCGGGCGGGCTTCTTCTCGGCGCGCTCTGGCATCCGCAACACTTCAAGCGCGCGGGCTCGGTTGGGCAGGCGGCGGATGAAGGCACGCTCCTCCAACGCGGAGATCAGACGATGCACGCCCGACTTCGACTTCAGGTCGAGCGCCTCCTTCATCTCCTCGAACGAGGGAGAGACACCCGTTTCATTCAGCCGGTCGTTGATGAAGCAGACCAGTTCGTGCTGCTTGCGCGTAAGCATACCCAGACTCCGTCGGGAACAGACTGTGAACTGATACGGAACGATAGGGCTTGCGTCAAGCGATCACGAGGATTTCCGCCGATTCGCCCGCCATTGCCGTTCCAGCATGCGCCGGGCGGATGACGAGGCAGGTCGACCGGGCCAGCGTCAACAGCATGGAACTGTCCTGGATGGTCGAGGCGAAAATCCGTCCGTCGCGCAGTTCGGCACGCAGATAGTCGGTTCGCCCCTGATTGGCCGGCAGATCCTCGCCCAGCACCGCGCTGGTCACGACCGGCAGCGGATCGCGCGCGCCACCCAGATGCGCCACCATCGGCAGGACGAACAACAGCGCCGTGACGAAAGCGGAAACGGGATTGCCGGGCAACCCCAGCACCACCGCATCGCTCAGCCGCCCCGCCATCATCGGCTTGCCCGGCCGCAATGCGATCCGCCAGAAATCGATGCTGCCACCCGCCGCCTCGATCGCGGGACGGACGAGATCGTGATCGCCGACCGACGCACCGCCGGTGGTCACGAGCAGATCGGCCCGAACGCCCGCAAACGCATCCCGCAGCACCTCCAGCCGATCGGGCAGGATACCGAGATCGATCAGGTCGACCGGCAAACCGGCCAGCATCGCCGCCAGCATCGCACCGTTCGATTCGGGCAGCGCCGCGCCATCAAGGTCGCTACCCGGCGGCACCAGTTCGTCGCCTGTCGCCGCGATCGCGACGCGCACGCGGCGCCGCACCGGCAGGTCGCCATGCCCTCCCGTGGCCGCCACCGCGATCCGCGCCGGGGTCAGCCGATCCCCCGTCGCGACCAGACGGTCACCCTCGGCGAAGTCCAGCCCCCGGCGGCGGACGTTACGTCCACAGTTCGGCGGGCCTTCCCCCGCCAGCATCAACCGCTCGTCATCCCGTGCCGCCTCTTCCTGCACCAATACCGTATCGGCGCCGGCCGGCATTGCCGCACCGGTGAATATCCGCGTCGCCTCACCCGGTCCGATCGATCCGGCGAAGGGTTTTCCCGCTGCGCTCTCGCCGATCACCCGCCATGGGCCGGGCAGATCGGCGAAGCGGATCGCATAGCCGTCCATCGCCGACAGATCGGCTGCCGGCTGGGTCCGACGCGCCGCGATGTCCGTCGCTGCCCAGCGCCCGGCTGCGAGCCGCAACGGTACCTGTTCCTCCGTGACCGGACGGGCCATCGCCAACAGCCGCGCCTGTGCCTCTGCGACGGGAAGGAGCAACGGATCACCCGACATCGGTCGCGGTCCAGTCGCCGGACTTGCCGCCGCTCTTGCTCAACAGACGCACTCCATCGATCACCATCGCCTTGTCGACCGCCTTCACCATATCGTGGATCGTCAGCAGCGTGACGGAGACGGCGGTCAGCGCCTCCATCTCGACACCCGTCCGCCCGGTGGTGGCGCAGGTGGCTGTCACCGCGACCCCGTCGTCCTGCACCACCAGCTCGATCGCCACGCGTGACAACGGAAGTGGGTGGCACAACGGGATCAGTTCCGCTGTCCGCTTCGCCGCCATGATCCCTGCGACACGTGCGACCGCCAGCACGTCGCCCTTGTTCGCGGCGGCATCGCGGACCAGTGCCAGCGCGGTCGGCGTCATGGAGATGCGGCCGATGGCGACCGCCTCGCGTGCGGTGATGGCTTTGGCGCCGACATCGACCATGCGCGCGGCGCCGGTATCGTCGAGATGGGTCAGGCTGGTCATGATCCACGCGGTAACGCACGAAGCCGGGCAGGTGAACCGGACCTCACACGAATTAGTCGCAACCCCCGTCGCGATCCAGCCGTTGGGCGGGTCATGAAGGATTATGACGAACAGCTCGCCGCGCTTCAGCTCGCGCTGCTGCGTACCCAGCAGGCGATGATCGAGGCCGGCACCCGTGCCGTCATCTTGTTGGAAGGACGCGACGCCGCCGGCAAGGACGGCACGATCAAGCGGCTGACCGAGCATCTCACACCGCGGGCCACCCGCGTTGTCGCGCTGCCCAAGCCAACCGACCACGAACGCGGTCAATGGTATTTCCAGCGATATGTCGCGCATCTGCCGGGTGCGGGCGAACTCGTGATCTTCAACCGCTCATGGTACAACCGTGCCGGGGTGGAGGTGGTGATGGGCTTTTCCACCCCGGCCGAACAGGCGCAGTTTCTGCGCGACGCGCCCGATGTGGAACGGATGCTGGTCGAAAGCGGTATCCGCATCATCAAGATCTGGCTCGACATCGATCGCGACGAGCAGAAGGAGCGCCTGGCCGAACGGCACGACGATCCGCTGAAGGCGCTCAAGATATCCGATATGGATGCAGTCGCGCAGACACGGTGGAGCGATTATTCCGCCGCCCGCGATACGATGCTGGTCCGCACGCACCTGCCGATCGCGCCGTGGTACGTCGTGCGTGCCAATCACAAGAAGCCCGCACGCCTCGCGGTGATGCGGCATATCATCCGCATCCTCGCCCCGTCCGCGATCGCGAAGGACGTGGACGGTCCCGACCCCGCGATCCTGTTTCCGTTCGAGGAGCAGGCGCTGACCGATGGCCGGCTGTCGCCCTAGGCGACCATCGACCGCGTCGCCGCCTCGACATCGGGTTGCCGCATCAGCGCCTCGCCGATCAGGAAGCAATGGACGCCGTGCGCGGCCATCGCGTCCAGATCGGCACGGGTCGACAGGCCGCTTTCGGCCACAAAGGTGCAGTCCGTCGGCACCAGCGCCTTGAGCCGGTACGATCGGGTCACATCGACCGAGAAATCCCGCAGATCGCGGTTGTTGCAACCGATCAGGCGTGAGCGCAGCGTCAGCGCCCGCTCCAGTTCCGCCTCGTCATGCACCTCGACCAGCACGTCCATGCCCTGTTCGATCGCCGCCGCCTCGATCTCGGCAAGCGCGCCGTCGTCCAGCGCGGCGACGATCAGCAGGATCGCATCGGCCCCCAGCGCGCGTGATTCGGCCGCCTGCCATGGATCGACCATGAAATCCTTGCGGATCACCGGGATGGAAACCGCGCCCCGCGCTGCGATCAGGTAATCGTCCGCCCCCTGAAAAAACCGCTCGTCCGTCAACACCGACAGGCAGGCGGCACCGCCGGCCTGATAGGCGCGGGCATGGGCGGGCGGATCGAAGTCGGGGCGGATCAGGCCCTTGGATGGACTCGCCTTCTTCACCTCGGCGATCAGCGCATGGCCCGGTGCGGCATCCAACGCCGACCGGAAGCCGCGCGGCCGCTCCGCCGTGGTGATCCGGGCCGTCAGATCGGCGTCGCTCAGGGTCGCTTTGCGGACGGCGACCTCGTCACGCTTGTGCGCGATGATCGTGTCGAGAACAGTCATGAATAGGCGATCCACCGGTCGAGCAGCCGTCCCGCGGCGCCATTGTCGAGCATCTCCGCCGCCAGCGCGGCGGCATCGGGCAGGGCAGGGGCCGCATCCGCCAGCACCAGAGCGGCGGCGGCATTGAGCAGTACTGCTTCCCGGTACGCGCCATGCCCGCCTGCCAGCAGGTCTCGCAGCGCCTGTGCGTTATGCACCGCATCGCCGCCGCGGATCGCCTCGATCGGATGACGGGTCAGGCCCGCGTCTTCGGGCACGATCCGCGCCGGCAGCGTCACGGCGCCGACCGTGGCGACCAGACTGCCCCCGGCACCGGACAGTTCGTCCAGCCCCTCCTCGCCCGAAACGACCAGCGCCGCTTCGGTGCCCAATTGCTCCAGCGCTTGGGCATAGACGGTCGCATAGTCGGGACGGGCGATGCCGATCAGCTGCCGCGCGACGCGCGCGGGATTGGCGAGCGGGCCCATCAGGTTGAAGATCGTCCGCCGGCCGATGCGGCGGCGGATCGGCGTGATCCGCGTCATCGCCGGATGATGGTTGGCCGCGAACAGGAAACAGATGCCGAGATCGTTCAGGCTCGCTTCCGCACAGGCGCCCGCGCGGGCCATGTCGAGACCCAGCGCTTCCAGCGTATCCGCCGCGCCTGCCTTGGACGAGGCGGCGCGGTTGCCGTGCTTGGCCACCGGCACGCCGCATGCCGCCACCACCAGCGATACCGCGGTCGAGACGTTGAGCGTATGATGGCCGTCGCCGCCGGTGCCGCACACGTCGATCGCCCCGATGGGTGCGGTGATCGGGATCAGGCGCGCCCTAAGCGCCCGTGCAGCCTCCGCGATCTCGATGGATGTTTCGCCACGATCGGTCAGCCCGATCAGGAACGTCGCGATCGCCGCGTCATCGGCATGGCCGTCGAGGATATCGGCGAAGGCCAACGCAGCACTTTGCCGCGACAGCGGCGTCGACGGATCGGGCAGTGCGACCATCGTCGTCACGCCATTTCCCTTACCGCCATGCCCGCTGCGCGCATGAAATTGGCGAGCATCGCATGGCCGTGTTCGGTGGCGATGCTTTCAGGGTGGAACTGAACACCGTGGATAGGCAGCGTCGCGTGACGGAACCCCATCACCGTGCCGTCCTCCGCCCGGGCGTTGACCAGCAGGTCATCCGGAATGTCGTTGACGATCAGCGAGTGATAACGCGTGGCGACGAAGGGGGAGGGCAAGTCCGCGAACAGCCCGCTGCCGTCATGCAGCACGGGCGATGTCTTGCCGTGCATCAATCCGCCACGCTCCACCATACCGCCAAAATGCTGCCCGATCGCCTGATGGCCCAGACAGACGCCCAGCAGCGGTCGCTCCGCCTCGGCGCAGGCGGCGACGAGGTCGAGGCTGATGCCGGCTTCGTTGGGGGTGCAGGGGCCGGGCGAAATCAGGAACGCCTCCGCCCCCGATGACAACGCCTGGCCTGCCGACATCGCATCGTTGCGCACCACTTCCACCTCTGCCCCCAGTTCCTGAAGATAGTGGACGAGGTTCCAGGTGAAGCTGTCGTAATTATCGATTACGAGGATCATCGCCTGCCCATAGCCGCCTGAACCATTCCCGCAACCCGCCCTTGCGACCCGATGTCGCGAAAGACGATCGAAGCGGAGCCGGCGGGGCTGCCGGACGTTATACGCCTGAAGGAGTTCGATCCATGATTCGCCTCACCCTAGCCGTCGCGCTGTTGGCCCTCCCGGCCATCGCCGGGGCGCAGACATCCGCCGGCGCGGCAGGTTCGCCGCCGCAGCGTATCCGCAGCGTCCAGCTGACCGCCGGACAGCAATGCCCGAAGGGGGAGGGGGACGAGATCGTCGTCTGTTCGCCCGCAGAGGAACCCTATCGCATTCCCAAGAGCCTGCGCGACAGCGGGCCGATCCCGGCGCAAAACCAGAGCTGGGTCAACCGGGTCGCCGATATCGACCAGACCGGGCGCGTCGCGGGCGGTATTCCCAACACCTGTTCGCCAGTCGGCAATGGCGGACAGACCGGTTGCTCGGTGCTCGCCGCGAAGCGTTGGGCAGCGGAAAAGCGAGCGCAACGACAGGCCGAATCGTCGATCCCCTGATCCGGCCTCTTGGATAGGGATAGGGGCGGTCAGCAAGTGGGCCTACTGCCCAAAGCCGCTCTCTCCCGCCCGTGCTACCGCCTCGCGGGCGGCGGCCAGGATCGCGCCGGCCTTTGCCTCGCATTCCCGCTGTTCATACTCGGGCACCGAGTCGGCTACGATCCCCGCGCCTGCCTGCACATGGATCGTTCCGTCCTTCACCACGGCGGTGCGCAGAACGATGCACGAGTCCAGCGACCCGTCCGGTGAAAAATAGCCGACGCCGCCGGCATAGGCACCGCGTCGTTCCGGCTCCAGTTCGGCAATGATCTGGCAGGCACGCACCTTGGGCGCACCGCTGACCGTGCCGGCCGGGAACCCCGCAAACATCGCATCCAGCGCATCGCGGCCCGGCGCCAGCCTCGCCGTGACGTTCGAGACGATGTGCATGACGTGGCTGTAGAACTCGACCGTATAGCTGTCCGTCACCCGCACACTGCCCGGTGCCGCCGCGCGACCGGCATCGTTGCGACCCAGATCGAGCAGCATCAGGTGTTCGGCGCGTTCCTTCGGATCGGCGAGCAGGCTGGCCCGATTGGCCTCGTCCTCGCGTGTCGTCTTGCCGCGCGGGCGGGTGCCGGCGATCGGGCGGACGGTGATCTCGCCGTCCCGCACCCGCACCAGGATTTCGGGGCTAGACCCGATCAGCGCGAAACCCGGCAGGTCGAGGTGATAGAGGAAGGGTGACGGATTGATCCGCCGCAGGCTGCGATAAAGCTCGAACGGCGGTAGCGCGAACGGCGCGGTGAAGCGCTGGGCCAATACCACCTGAAAGATATCGCCCGCCGCGATATATTCCTTCGCCGCCGCCACCATCGCCGGATAGCGATCGGGCGGCAGGATCGAAGTATAGACCGGTTCGGGCAGGTCGGCGCGCACCGGCGCCGGCAACGCCGCATCCGCCAGTCGCGCCGCGACCGCGTCCAGCCGATCTTCCGCCGCCGTCACGATCGCGTCCGGATCGCGCGAGGGATCGGGCCACGCAGGTGCGACCAGATACAGCACGTCCGCCAGCCGGTCGAACGCGAGCAGCACCGTCGGCCGCACGAACATCATGTCGGGCAAACCAAGCGGATCGGCGGCAGGCTGCGCCAGCTTCTCGACCAGCCCGACCGTCTCATAGCCGAAATAGCCGACGAGGAACGCGAGCGCGCGGGGCAATTCGTCGGGCACGTCGCACCGGCAATCCGCGACCAGCGCGCGAAGCGCATCCAGCGTCGGCGCCGCACAACGTTCCCACGCCTCCGCATCGGTCGCCCAACAGCGGTTGATCGCAGCATCATTGCCCTGCGCGCGGAACACGAGATCGGGGGCGAGCCCGATCCAGCTGTAGCGGCCCCGGATCGCGCCGCCCTCGACCGATTCCAGCAGGAAATCGCCGCGGCCCGGCTCTATCAGCCGCAGCGCGGCGGCGACGGGCGTCTCGGTGTCGGCGACCTGCCGGCGCCACACCAGCGCCGGCCGCCCTGCCGCCAGGGTGGTGCGGGGATCAGTTATCGGAGCCACCCTGACCAGACAGTTCGTCGCGCACCCGCTTCAACGCCGCCGCATCGGTCTTGACGCCGATACCGGCGCGCACCGCGCGGGCGAACTGCTCGGCATATTCCGCACCCATGCCACGGCCCAGCTCCGACTTCGCGGAAGCAAGGATCGCACGGTTGCGAAGGGCATCGCCCGGCGTGTTGCTGTCGAGTCGCACGACGATCCAGCCGCTGCCCTGCGGCGCCTCGGTCAGCTTGGCGGTGCCCGGTGCCATGCTGAACATCATCACCATCGCCGGATCGGGCGGCCCTTCCTGTCGGCCCAGATCGGCACGGGTGCCGCCGATCGCACGCACCGGAGGCAGCGCGACGCCGGCCTGCGTCAGTGCCTGTGCCATCGGCATGCCGCCATTCACCTTCGCCAGCACGGCGTTGGCGATCCGGCGCGCGGCCTGACGGCTGCGGTCCGCCCGGAAGGCGGCGGCGACCTCGTCGCGCACCGCGGCTAGCGGGCGCGGCGCGGCCGGCGTCACCTGGCCGACTGCGACGATCGCGAAGCCGCCATCCTGCCCGGTCTGCACCAGTTGCGGACCGTCCCCGTCCTCTGCGGTGAAGGCAGCCGCGGCGAGGGGTACCAGCGCGGGATCGGCGGCACCGGGGGCGTCGGGGTTCATGCCCTGCGCGGTCAGCGCCGGGGTGGTCTGTGCCTGAAGCTTGGCATCCTTCACCGCCTCGTCGAAGGTCGCGCCGTTACCCAGCGCATCGTCGATCGAATCGTGCAGCTGCGACAGGGTCTCGGTGGTCTTGCGCGCCCTGATCGTGGTCACGAGCTCGCCGCGCACCTGCGCCAGCGTCCGCCCGGCGACCTGTTCGATCCCCTCGACCCGCGCCACGGTGAAGCCCAGCGGCCCGCGCACCGGCCCGACCACGGCGCCCTTGCCGGCCGCGAAGACGGCGTCGGCGATCGCCGGCGCGGTCTGCGCGGCATAGGTGGCCTTGTCCTGCGCCGACAGCGTCGATGCCTCAAGCCCACCGGCACGCGCCGCCTCGGCCAGCGAGGTACCGCCCCGCACCCTGGTCGCCAGTGCCTCGGCCGCGGCACGGTCGGCGACGATCACTTGCGCGATCGTGCGCTTCTCGGCCGCCTGATACTTTGCGCGATCGGCCTGATAGGCTTGGGCGATTTCCGCGTCGGTCGGAGTAGCCCGCGCGCGGACCTGTTCCGGCGTGATCAGCGCGTAACGGATCGTGCGGCGTTCCGGAATGCGATAGCGTTGCAAATTGCGCGCATACCAGGTCGCGATTTCCGCCTCGGTCGGTGCCGGGCCGGCCGGGATCGCCGCGACGGGGATGAAGCCGACCTTGCCCTCACGCTTTTCCAGCAACAGCGATGCATAGGGCAGCGCCAGTTGCTCGCCGATCTGCGCCGCGCCGATGGTCGGGGCGGTCAGTTGCTGCACCAGCGTGTCGCGCGCGATGTCGCGACGGATGCCGGCATCGGTCAGTTTCCGCTCGGACAGGATACGGCGATACAGGTTTTCGTCGAACTTGCCGGTCGGCCCCTGCAGGCCCGGAATGCTGGCGATCTGACCGTCGACCAGCCGCTTTGATACGATCATGCCCTGCTGCCGGCCGAATTCGGCCAGCGCATAGCTGGTGATCATCCGGTCGAGCGAGGCATCTAGCTGCCCGGACGCGAGATATCCCGCCATGTCCGCCTGGGGATTGCGCTGGCGTGCGGCGGCGACCTCGTCACCGGCGCGCTGGCGCAATTCGGCAACGGTCACTTCCTGCTTGCCGACGGTCGCCACGTCGTTGCCGCCAAGGCCACCGCCGCCACCGAACGTCCCCGCCAGGTTCGATACGTCGCCCGCCGCGAAGGCGAACGCGATCATGCCCAGCACGATGAAGGTCACGACAAGGCCGGCCCGTGAATTGATGATGCGTCGGAAGAAGCTGAGCATGAAGGACCGTTCGCCAGAAATCAGCGGTTGCTTTAGGCTGCGGGCGGGCGGGCTTCAAGCACCGCGCGTAACTCGCTAGGGCGGGGGCTCATCACGGGAGGACGGGAATGCGGCGCAAGCTGGTAGCGGGTAACTGGAAGATGAACGGATCGCTGTCGGCGCTTTCCGAACTGGATGCGATCGGTGCGGCGGCGATGGCGGCACCGGGCGTGGACGTGGCGGTGGCGGTGCCCTTCACCCTGATCCACCCCGCCGCCGCTCGCGCACCGGGTCTGGCGATCGGGGCGGAGGACGTTCACGAGGCGGATGCGGGCGCGCATACCGGCTGCGTATCCGCAGCGATGGTGCGTGAGGCGGGGGCAGTCTTCACCATCGCCGGGCACAGCGAACGCCGCGCCGATCAAGGCGAGAACAGCCATGACGCATGGGCCAAGGCCGCTGCCGCGCACCGCCACGGCCTGTCCGTGATCCTGTGCTGCGGCGAGACGGAGGCGGAGCGCAACGCCGGCCGCGCCGAACGCGTCGTACAGGCGCAGATCGAGAAATCGGTGCCCGAGAATGCGACCGCCGACTGGTTTACGCTCGCCTATGAACCGCGCTGGGCGATCGGCACCGGCCGCACCCCGACGCTCGACGAGATCGCGGCGATCCACGCGATCGCCCGCGCCAAGCTGGGCATGATGATCGGCGACGCGGCGGCGGCGGTCCGCATCCTCTATGGCGGGTCGGTCGTCGGCGACAATGCCGGGGCGATTCTCGCCACCGAGAATGTCGATGGCGCGCTCGTCGGCGGTGCCAGCCTGACCGCGGCGAAGTTCGTGCCGATCATCCAGGCGGCGGCACGGCTCTGATCCGGCGGTGCGCGGCGGACCGGATCGTTACGGACGCCGCCGCGTTCGCCAGACAATTCTTTCCGGGAGTGAAGAATGAACGTGAACGGTAAAATGGTGGCTGCGTTGACAGCCGCCCTGATGATGTCTGCCTGTTCCGGCGGGACCGAGCCGGGCAACGTCGCGGGCGAAGGCAACGGCGTATCGCTGCGCAATCTGGCCGACACCGAAGTCGCGGCCCCCGCCGGCGATCGCAATTTCCGGCTGCAGGGCACGCTGATCCCGACCCCCTCCGATCTGCAGTCGCGCCACTTCCTGCTGCGCGAGCGGCGTGCGGTCGGCGGCAACATCATCGCCATCCTGCGCGAGGAACGCGGCGACCGCATCGCCTATGCCCGGACCGAAGTCGATTGCGCGCGCCGACTGTTCCATGTGCTGGGCGTCGGCCCATCCCGCGCGACGGCGGAGGTGGCCACCGTCTATGACGGCCCGCTGCGCCCGATGGCCGGCCTGCCGCTTCGCGAGGAACTGGGCGCCTTCATCTGCGAGCGCGCCGGTACCCCGTTGGCCAAGGGATAGGGTTCAGCCGGGAAAACGCTGCTTCAGCAGGCCGAAGGCGGCGCGCAGGCCATAGGCGTCGCCGCCCTTCGGCCGTCCCGGCTTCGACGTCGGGCGCCATGCGAACACGTCCAGATGCGCCCAGGGAATGCCGGCGGGTACGAAGCGGCGCAGGAACAAGGCGGCGGTGATAGCCCCGGCAAAGCCGCCATCCGGTGCGTTGACCATGTCCGCGATGTCCGATTTCAGCAGTTCGTCATAGCCATTCCATAACGGCAGCCGCCATAGCGGATCGTGCGTCGCCACGCCGGCGGCCAGCAGATCGCGTGCCAACGCCTCGTCGTCGCTGAACAGCGGCGGCAGATCGGGGCCGAGCGCGACCCGCGCCGCACCGGTCAGCGTGGCGAAATCGAGGATCAGTTCGGGCCTCTCCTCGCCGGCACGGGTCAGGGCGTCGGCCAGGATCAGCCGTCCCTCGGCATCGGTGTTGGTGTTCTCCACCGTCAGCCCCTTGCGGCTGCGCAACACGTCGCCGGGGCGGAAGGCGTCGCCCGAAATCGCATTCTCGACTGCCGGGATCAACAGATGGAGCCTGACCGGCAACCTGGCCGCCATCACCAGTTCCGCCAGCGCCAGCGCGTGTGCCGCGCCGCCCATATCCTTTTTCATCAGCCGCATTCCCGACGACGGCTTGATGTCCAGTCCGCCGGTGTCGAAGCTTACGCCCTTGCCGACCAGCGCGATGCGCGGTGCGGCCTGATCGCCCCAGATCAGCTCGATCAGCCGCGGCGCCCGGTCGCGCGCCGCGGCATGGCCGACCGCGTGGATCATCGGATATCCCTGTTCCAGTTCGTCGCCACGCCGTACCGTTACCGTGCCGCCATGCCGCTTCGCCAGCGCTGCCGCCGCCGCTTCCAGATCGGCGGGACCACAGTCGGAGGCGGGGGTGTTGACCAGATCGCGGACCTGCGCCGTCGCGCCTGCCAGCGCGATCGTCTCCGCCATCCCGGCGGCGTCGCGGGTCAGCAGGATTCGCGCGCCATCCTCGTCCGCGCGGCGATACCGGTCGAACCGGTACTGGCCGAGCAGCCAGCCGAGTTCGCCACCCCCATGCCCGTCGATCCGGTAGGTGCCGGCTGGCAGCGCCGCGCTCAATCCCGCCAGCGACCACGGCGTTTCGCCATCGGCCACCGCGACCACATGCCAGTCGTCGCCTTCACCGGGCAGGACGGCATGATCGCCGGGCTTGCCGCGGAAGCCCTGCGCCGCCAACATGCCCCGGGTTCTGGGTGACTGGCGCGCCAGCCAACCGACATGGTCGTCGCGGGCGATCATCTCGATAGCATGGGCAGGCTGGCCACGATCGGGCTGAAGCAGGTCGTCGAAGCGGATCATTGGGCGGGGCTCACCAGAAATTGTTCGAAACGACCATCGCGGCCGGGTTCGGAAAAAGTCGAGATCGACAGGGCTCGTCCGCCGGCGACGATCCGGTAGCGGCGCAGCACGAAGCCGCCACGCAGCCGCGTCGTCCCGACCTGTGCGAACCGCTCAGGCACGCCCAGCGGCCCGAGGCTGCGCTGATAGTCGCCCTGCGCGACGGCGGTGAAATAGTAATTCGCATCGTCGGTCAGCAACGCCCGATCGAGCCGGCCGCTCCGCAACTGATCGTAAACCTTGCGCGCCTGCGCCAATGCCGCCGAATCTCCTGCTCCGTTTGCGGGGGCGGCGGGAGCCGGCAGGACGATCGCGGCTACCCCGTTCGCGATCCGGTCGGTCGCATCGCCGAACCAGCTGTTGGTCAGTACGACGATCGCCGCCCTGTCATCGGGATAGACGATGTTTTCCGACAGGAACCCCACCGCCTCGCCGCCATGCTCGACGATCCGGCGGCCGTCACGCTGCGTGACGACGACGCCCAGCCCGTAACCCGTCGTACCGCCACCGGTCAGCGTCGTAGGGGTTTCCTGCATCGCCCAGTCGTCGGCGGGCAGCAGCGTCCGGTTCAGTCGGGCGATGTCCCACCGCGCCAGATCGGCCGCCGACATCGACAGCTCTCCCGCCGCATAGAGCCAGCCCGGTGCCGCAGGCGTCTCCACGCGTACCGGGCCAAGCGCAAAGCGCTTGTACCCTTGCGGGAACCCTGGCCCGACCGCCTTGTCCTGATCGATCGCCCGGATGCCCAGCGGTGCGAAGACCCGCTTTTGCAGGAAGTCGAGCAGCGGCACCCCCGCAACCTTTTCGACGATCAGCCCCGCCACGACATAGCCGGTATTGGAATATTGCCACTGCGTACCGGGCGCGAAGTCGAGCGGCTTCTTCGCCCAGTGGTCGACGATCGCCTGCGGCGTCACCGGTGTCGCCATCGCGTGGAAACTGTAATCCTGCGGCCAGTAATCCTGCAACCCGGACGTATGGTCGAGCAACTGGCGGATAGTGATCCGGTCGCCGCCCGTGATCCCGGGAACATATCGCTCCACCACATCATCCAGCTTCAGCTTGCCCTCGTCTTCCAGCAGCAGGATCGCCGCCGCCGTGAACTGCTTGGAGATCGAGGCGATCTGATAGGGCAGGCGCGGATCGGCGGTGCCGCCTGCCTCCGATTGCTTGCCATACGCCTTGGCCAGCACGATCCGCCCGTCGCGCACGACCGCGATCGATGCCGATGGCGTACCCGTCTCGGCCAGTGCCTGACCGACCAGCCGGTCGATCGCCGTGGCCTCGTTCGGCGACAGTGCCTGCGCGATGACGGGGGAGGGGAGCGCCAGGGCCAGCGCCGACAGCAACAGGGAAAAACGCATGGTGCCGATCCAAGCAGATGCCCTGCATCGGCGCAACGTCCGGGCGCATATCGTTGCTTATTCATCGGCAATCCGGTGATTCGGTCACGTATTGTTAACCAAGTGGCGGCATAACCAGCCTGTGCCGGCGGAAGCTCGAAGTCTGGAAGCTCCCGATCCTCCGCCGGTATCGCCCGCTTGGCGGATGGCAAAGAGATATCGAGGCGGCGGCTATGGCGTGGCCGGTGCCGAATATGATCCGATCTGACCGTAACGGCAAACGCCCGGACCGTTGCCGGTCCGGGCGCCTGCGTGACGATCGCTCGTCAGCCCCCGATCTTTCCCGCTCTCGCTCCGAACCTCTGTTGGGTGGGCGTTAGAGCATCCCCGAACCCAGGCCGTTGCCTTACGTTCCAGTGGGATGATTGCTAGGCGGGCGCCGCGGCTTTGTCACGGGGTTCGCAACCCGAAGGACACGATTGCCGGGGGGCTGTGGATTTCCGGCAACATGCCGGTTCCCGGACGATCGCGCAGGAGCGATGGTTGCGTCGCCCGCCGCCCCCGCCTAAGCCCGCCGACGACATGCTCCTATCTCGCTACGAACGGATGATCGCCCGCCGCTATCTGCTGCCGGGCAAGGGCGAGGCGTTCATCTTCCTTGTCGCCTCGATCAGCCTCGTCGCGGTGATGCTCGGCGTCGCCGCGCTCGTTATCGTCATGAGCGTAATGAACGGCTTCCGCGCCGAACTGTTCGACAAGATTGTCGGGTTGAACGGTCATGCCGTCGTGCAGGGCTATGGCGGCCGCCTGCCGGACTGGCGCCAGATCGTGGCGCAGGCACGGGCCACCCCCGGCGTCACCTCGGCGGTGCCGCTAATCGAACAGCCGCTCGCCGCCACCTATAACGGCCGGTCGGAGGCGGTGCTGGTCCGCGGGATGCGCGTCGCCGACATCCGTTCCAACGCCACGCTGGGGGGCAAGGTGGTCGTCGGCTCGCTGAGCGGCATCGTACCGGGCAGCGGCACGATCGCGATCGGCAGCCGCCTTGCCGAGGCGCTGGGCGCGCAGGTCGGCAGCGAGGTCGCGCTGTTCAGCCCGCAGGGCCAGTCGACGCCGTTCGGCACCGTGCCGCGTATCGTCAGCTACCGCGTCGGCGCGATCTTCGAGATCGGCATCTATGATTACGACAAGGCCTATGTCGTCATGCCGATCGAGGATGCGCAGACGCTGCTCCTGATGGGCGATGCCGCCGGAATGGTCGAGGTGAAGACCGTGGATGCCGACCGGGTCGGTGAGATTCTGAAACCGCTGGCGGACAAGGTCGGGGGCGGCGCGGTCATCAGCGACTGGCGGTCAATGAACGCGCAATTGTTCGAGGCGCTGGCGGTGGAACGCGTCGCGATGTTCACTGTGCTGTCGATCATCATCCTGGTTGCGGTGTTCAACATCCTGTCCTCGCTCATCATGCTGGTCCGCGCCAAGACGCGCGACATCGCGATCCTGCGCACGATGGGGGCGACGCGAAGCGGGCTGATGAAAATCTTCATGGTCGTCGGCACCACGATCGGTGCGCTTGGTACGATCGCCGGGCTGGGGTTGGGCTTCGTGTTCCTGTTCTATCGGCAGGCGGTGGTGAACTTCGTCCAGTTCGTCACCGGGCAGAACCTTTGGGACCCGTCGATCCGCTATCTCACCACGCTGCCGTCGAAGACCGATCCCGTCGAGATTTTCGTGATCGCCGCGATGGCGCTGGTGTTCAGCTTCCTCGCCACGCTCTATCCGGCATGGAAGGCGGCGAGCACGGACCCGGTACAGGTGTTGCGCTATGAGTGAACCCGCAGGCATTGCCGAAGACGACCGGCGCGGCCCTGCCGCGTCCGACGCTTCGCCGGTCCTCCAGACGACGGGGCTGGCCCGCAGCTTCACGCAGGGGGGAGAAACGATCCACGTCCTGCGCGGCGTCGACCTGTCGATCCGCCCCGGTGAGATTGTCGCACTGCTCGGTCCCTCCGGCTCCGGCAAATCGACCTTGCTACAGGCGGTCGGCCTGCTGGAAGGCGGGTTCGAGGGCTCGATCCGCATCGCCGGGGAGGAAGCGGCGAAGCTCGACGCGCATGGCCGCACCATCGTGCGTCGCGACCAGCTCGGCTTCGTCTATCAATTCCACCACCTGCTGCCCGATTTCAACGCGACCGAGAACGTGGTCCTGCCGCAGCTCGTCCACGGCGCCACCCGCGCCGTCGCGGACGAGCGCGCCGCGTCGCTCCTGACCGTCCTCGGTCTCGGCCATCGGCTGACGCATCGGCCCAGCCAGTTGTCGGGTGGCGAGCAGCAGCGCGTCGCCGTCGCCCGCGCACTCGCCAACCGGCCCGCGCTGGTGCTGGCGGACGAGCCCACCGGCAATCTCGACGAACATACCGCCGACCGGGTGCTGGGCGAATTCCTGCGGCTGGTGCGCGAAGAGGGATCGGCGGCGCTGATCGCCACGCATAACGAACGCCTCGCCACCCGCATGGACCGGGTCGTCCGCCTGCATGAGGGGGTGCTGTCATGATCGCCACCGATTTTACGGTTCGCACCGCCGAGGGCGAACGGTCGCTGTCGGATCATGCCGGGCAGGTACTGTTGATCGTCAACGTTGCGTCGAAATGTGGCTTTACCCCGCAATATATCGGGCTGGAGGCGCTGTACCGTCAATATGGACCGCGTGGCTTCACGGTGCTGGGCTTTCCCTGCAACCAGTTCGGTGCGCAGGAACCTGGCGATGCGGCCGAGATCGCGAATTTCTGCACGACCAGCTACGACGTGACCTTCCCGATATTCGCCAAGGTCGAGGTCAACGGGGCGAATGCCGACCCTCTTTATGAATATCTGAAGGCCGGGGCACCGGGCGTCCTCGGCTCGAAGGCGATCAAGTGGAACTTCACCAAGTTCCTCGTCGACCGTACCGGCCGCCCCGTCCGGCGCTACGCCCCGACCACCAAACCCGAGGAGCTGGCGGCCGATATCGAGGCGCTGCTGTAGGTCATCCGGCCGAAAAGGCCGGCGCGCCTTTGCGATGGGCCAGTGCGGAGGCGATCGCCGTCACGCCGCCGAACAGGAAGCTGATGCCCAGGATGTAGCCCGGCAGCGTCAGTGCTGAAAAGGGCAGCGTCGCCAGTACGATGCCCGCCAGCACGATGTTCACCACGCCCAGCACGATCATCATTGCCTTGCCCCGCCGCATCCGCGTGCCGAATGCGATCTCCATCACGCCGCGTACCGCCAACCATGCCGTCACCATCAGCGTCAGCGAGAAGGCGCCCGACATCGGCTTCAGCACCATGACGAGGCCGATCAGCAGCGACACGATCCCGAATCCGATCGCGTAGCCGCGCCCGTCATGCCCGCGCCCCCGGATTCCCGCCACGATCGACACGATCCCCGCCGTGGTGAAGAACGTGCCCACTACCAGCGTCGCAGCCAGTGTCGCGGCGAAGGGCCAGGCAAAGGCGGCTATCGCCAGCACGACCGACAGGATGCCATAGCCCAGCATCCATCCCCAGCCGGCGCCGGCCAGGGGCACAGGTGCGGACATGGCAGGGCGTGCTCCTTCATTCCGGAAAATATCGGTCATCGCGGCTGCTCCTGTTGCTGCGCGCCGAACGGCCCGTCGCAAGCGCGGTTCCGGTGCTGGCGAAATCATGCGGTCGCGCCTAGGTTGGCGGGATGCATTCAGGGTTCGTGCCGCTTCGTATCTTTTCCTCGTTCACCATGCTCGATGGCGCGATCGAGCCGAAGGCGATTGCCGCCCAGGCCCGTAAACAGGGTTTCCCCGCCGCCGCGCTGACCGATCGCAACGGGCTGTACGCGGCGATGGCCTATTCCGACGCGGCGAAGAAAAGCGGCGTGCAGCCGATCATCGGCACCATGCTGGGGGTTTGCCGCCCCGACATGCCCGATGGCGTCACCGTCCCGCTCGACTGGATCGCGCTCTATGCGCAGGACAAGCCCGGGTACGACAACCTGTGCGCCCTGGTGTCGCACGCGCATCTCGGCCGCCCGATCGAACTGGCCGCCCACGTCTCGATGGAGACGCTGGCCCGCCACACCGATGGCCTGATCGCGCTGACCGCGGGTGGGGAGGGTGCGCTCGCCCGCCTGTTCGCGGAAGGTCAGCCGGATCGTGCCCGCGCCTATTGCGACCGGTTGCAGGCGATGTTCGGCGACCGGCTCTATATCGAACTCAGCCGCCGCAACGATGCGACCGAACAGGCGGCGGAGGCGGAACTGATCGACCTCGCCTATGACCGCGATCTGCCGCTGGTCGCCACCAACCCCTGCTGCTTTGCCGAGTCGGCGTTCGGTGATGCGCATGATGCCATGCTGTGCATCGCCCATTCGACCTATGTCGAGACCGAGGATCGCCCGCGCAGTTGCCCTGACGCCTGGCTGAAACCCGCCGAGACGATGAAGACGCTGTTCGAGGATTTGCCGGAGGCGATCGCGAACACGCTGGTCGTCGCGCAACGCTGTGCGGTGATGGCGCCGTATCGCAAGCCGATCCTGCCGACGCTGGCGGGCGATCTGGCGGGCGAGGCGCAGATGCTGCGCGACGATGCCGCCGCCGGGCTGGAGGCGCGGCTGGACCGGATCGCCGAACTGCGCGTGCAGAAGGGCGAGCCGGAGGGCGAACCCGGCTGGCGCGACGTCTATCGCGAACGACTGAAGTTCGAGGTTGACGTGATCGTCCAGATGGGTTTCCCCGGCTATTTCCTGATCGTGGCCGACTTCATCAAATGGGCAAAGGATCACGATATCCCGGTCGGTCCCGGCCGTGGTTCCGGCGCTGGCTCGGTCGTCGCCTGGGCGCTGACTATCACCGATCTCGATCCATTGAAACTGGGCCTGCTTTTCGAGCGGTTCCTGAACCCCGAACGCGTGTCGATGCCCGATTTCGACATCGACTTCTGTGAAACCCGCCGCGGCGAGGTGATCCGCTACGTGCAGGAAAAGTACGGTCGCGATCAGGTCGCGCAGATCATCACCTTCGGAAAGCTGAAGGCGCGCGCCGTGCTGAAGGACACCGGCCGCGTGCTCCAGATGAGCTATGGTCAGGTCGATCGCCTCGCCAAGCTTGTACCCAACCACCCGACCGATCCGTGGGACCTGAAGCGCGCCCTGAACGGCGTGCCTGAGTTGGCGAAGGAATATTCCAACGACAACCAGGTACGCCGCCTGTGGGATCTGGCCACCAAGCTGGAGGGGTTGCCGCGCCATTCCTCCACCCATGCCGCCGGTGTGGTGATCGGCGACCGGCCATTGGCGCAACTGGTGCCGCTTTACCGCGATCCCCGCTCGGACATGCCCGTCACCCAGTTCGACATGAAATATGTCGAGGGCGCAGGCCTGGTGAAGTTCGACTTTCTCGGCCTCAAGACGCTGTCGGTGTTGCAGAAGGCGGTGCAACTGCTTGCCAAGCGCGGCATCGCCATCGCGCTCGACGCGCTCGAATGGGATGATCCCAAGGTCTACGAACTGCTCCAGCGCGGCGACACCGTCGGCGTATTCCAGCTGGAATCGGAGGGGATGCGCCGCACGCTGTCCGCCGTCCGCCCCAGCAATTTCGGCGACATCATCGCACTCGTCTCGCTCTATCGTCCCGGCCCGATGGACAATATTCCCTCGTTTGGTCGCCGCAAGCAGGGAACGGAGGAGATCGTCTATCCGCATGCGTTGCTGGAGCCGATCCTGTCAGAGACCTACGGCATCTTCGTCTATCAGGAACAGGTGATGCAGGCCGCGCAGGTGCTGGCCGGCTTCTCGCTCGGCGGCGCCGATCTGCTGCGCCGCGCCATGGGCAAGAAGGTGAAGGCGGAGATGGACGCGCAGCGTGCCGGCTTCGTCGAAGGCTGCCTGTCCGTCAACGGCATCAAGAAAGCCGAGGCGAACGCGCTGTTCGATTTGATCGACAAGTTCGCCGGCTACGGCTTCAACAAGTCGCACGCCGCCGCCTATGCCCTGCTCGCCTACCAGACCGCATGGCTGAAGGCGCATCACCCGCACGAATTCTACGCCGCGTCGATGTGCTATGACATGGCGCTGACCGACAAGCTGGCGATCTTCGTCGACGATGCCCGTCGTGCCGGCGTCACGTTGCTGCCGCCCTGTGTGAACGCCAGCCTCGCCGATTTCGATGTTCAGACGAATGGTGAGGAACTTGGCATAAGATACGCATTAGGCGCGCTTAAATCGGTCGGCGAAGGCGCGATGGAAAAGCTGGTGGCCGAACGCGCCGCGGGTCGCTTCGCCTCGCTCGATGATATCGCCACCCGTGTCGATCCGCGTTTGCTCAACAAGCGCCAGCTCGAAACGCTGGCGGCGGCGGGCGGGTTCGACGGCATCGATCCCAACCGCGCCGGCGTCCATGCCGTGGCGGAAACCATCCTGGCGGTCGCGGCGCGTACCCACAGCCAGAAGATCAGTGGGCAAGGTGGCCTGTTCGGTGATTCGAGCCATGCCGGCGACACGATCAAGCTGCCCGCATCGGCGCGGTGGACGCTGTCGCAGCGGATGGATCAGGAAAAGGAGGCGTTCGGTTTCTACTTCTCCGCCCATCCGGTCGATCGCCACGCCCATCTCGCGCGCAACCACGGCGCGCGCAACTTCGGCAGCCTCACCGAACTGACCATTCCCGACGACGGCACCCGCGCCGGCGCGACGATGGCGGTGCTGGTCGAGGATGCGCGCTGGCGCACCTCCGCACGCGGCAAGCGCTACATGATGGCGCAACTGTCCGATCCGTCCGGCCAGTTCACCGCCACGTGTTTCGACGATGCCGTCGCCGCCGACCTGGAGGAGGCGGCGCGCGTCGGCGGCTGCGGTCTCATCACCGTCGAACTGGATCGGCGACCGGGCGAGGAAGCGCCGCGCATCTCGGTCAAGCGCATCCAGCCGTTCGAGACGCTCGCCTCCACCGCGCGGTTCGTGCTGGACGTGACGGTGGCCGATCCCGCCGCCTTCGCCCCACTCGCCGCCCTGCTTGCCGATCATCGCGGTGCGCGTGGCGAGGTGCGCGTGACGCTGACGACGCCGGAGGGGGAGGCGACGATCCTGCTCGGTCGCGACTTTCTGCTCGATGCGGAACTTGCGGGCCATGTCGAGACGTTGCACGGTATCACCGCGGCCACATTGAAGACCTCGGATATAACGAGGCTCGCGCTGGTCGGCTGATACGGCCAACGGGAGAGGATCGTTGCTCAATACCATGCAGGACGTGGAACTGCGCGTTCCCCGTATCCTCGATCACGCGGCGCGCGAACACGGCACCCGTGCGATCGTCACCCGCTGGGCCGATGGTCGCGAGACGCGGACCGACTGGGCCGGCATCGCGCACGACGCCCGCCGGCTGGCGCAGGCGCTGGAGCGGTTGGGGATGCGGCCGGGCGATCGGATCGCCACGCTGGCGATGAACCACGCGCATCATCTGGTGGCATGGTACGGCGCGATGGGGATGGGCGGCATCATCCATACGCTCAATCCCCGCCTGTTCGAGGATCAGCTCGCCTTCATCATAGGCCATGCCGAGGATCGCGTCCTGCTCTACGACCGCGCCTTCCAGCCGCTGGTCGATCGCCTCCGCCCGCGTTGCCCGACGATCAAGCATTATGTCGTGATGGACGGGGAGGGCGCCGATAGCCTTGGCGATCTGATCGCGCACGAGGATGGCGATTACGCCTGGGTCGACGGGCCGGAGCACGATCCCTGCATGCTCGCCTATACCAGCGGCACGACGGGCGATCCAAAGGGCGTGCTGTACACGCACCGGTCGTCGGTGATCCACGCGCTGACGGTCATCACCCCGGCGATCTTCAACCTGTCGTCGCGCGGCATCGTGCTGCCGGTGGTGCCGATGTTCCATGCCGCCGGCTGGGGCCTGCCGCTGGCGGTACCGATCGCCGGCGCCAGCTTCGTCTTCTCCGCCGTCAACGAACCCGCGGTGCTGTGCGACCTGATGAACCGGGAGCGGGTGACGCATTCCGCCGGGGTGCCGACCGTATGGCTCGGCATGTTCGCGCACATCGATGCCGGCAATCCGCCACCCGCCCATCTGCAACTCGCCAGCATCGGCGGTTCGGCTGCGCCGCGCGCGATGATCGAGCGGTTGATGGGGATGGGCATGGACGTGTCGCATCTGTGGGGGATGACCGAAACCTCCCCGGTCGGCACTGCAGGCCAGCGCCCGCCCGAATGGGACGATATGCCACGTGCCGCGCAACTCGACCGCACCGAGAAACAGGGGCAGATCCCGTTTGGCATCGAACTGCGCATCGTCGACGATGCCGGCGTCAAACTGCCTCGTGACGGTACCAGCGCCGGCCGGCTTCAGTGCCGTGGCCCCTGGGTCGTCCGCCGTTATTACCGGGCGGAGACGGATGCGATCGATGCGGAAGGCTGGTTCGATACCGGCGATGTCGCGGTGCTCCACCCAGACGGCACCATGCAGATCACCGACCGGATCAAGGACGTCATCAAGTCCGGTGGCGAATGGATCAGTTCGGTCGATCTCGAAAATGCCGCGATCGGCTGTCCGGGCGTGGCAGAGGCCGCCGCGATCGGCGTCCCGCATCCGCATTGGGACGAACGCCCATTATTGCTGGTCGTTCGCAAACCCGGTGCCACCGTCGATGGCGACGCGATCCGCGACCATCTCGCCACGCAGGTCGCAAAATGGTGGCTGCCCGACGCCATCGTCTTCGTCGACGATCTGCCGCACACCGCTACCGGCAAACTGCTCAAGACCGAACTGCGCCGCCGGTTCGGGGATCATGTGGCGGCGATCGCTTGAAAGAGGGGCGGGGCGTCGCGAACGACACCCGCCCCCCGGACATTATTCCTAGTCCTTGCTGACCTCGCCCTGGGTGCCGGCGTTGTTGCCATAGCCGGCGCCCGATTCCTCCACTGCCGCGTCATCGGCGTCGGTTGATGGGGGGGGTGGCACGGGCTGCGGCGTCTGGGCGTCCTTGTCCTGATCCGGCATGATCGTCTCCATCGTCATGACCCCGGCATCGTCCGGGTCCACCATGTCAACGCCCGCGCCCTCCGGGAATATCCTCACCCGAACAACTCTCCCTGCGGCCCGGCTGGCGGACGGAACAGGTCGCAGCGCAGCGTGATCCGCTCCCGGTTCAGTCCGTGCCGCCGGACCGCGATGGCAAAGCGGGTCCGCATCAGGTCCGCCCATGGCCCGCTTCCCTGCATCCGCGTGACAAAACCGGGATCGTTGTCCCGCCCGCCCCGCAGGCTCTGAATCGTCGCCATCACCTTGCCCGCACGATCGGGAAAATGTTCGTCCAGCCAGGCGCGGAACAGCGGCGCCACTTCCCATGGCAATCGCACCGGGATGAAGAACACACGGGTCGCACCCGCTGCCGCTGCCTGCTCGACCAGATGTTCCAGTTCGTGATCGGTGATCGCCGGGATCACCGGCGCGATCGAGACATAGACCGGCACTCCCGCTTCGCTTAGCCGCCGCACCGCCGCCAGTCGCCGCTCGGGCGTCGGCGCACGCGGCTCCAGCGTTGCGGCGATCCGCGCATCGAGCGAGGTGATCGACACGCACACCGCCGCAAGCCCCCGCGCCGCCATCGGTGCCAGCAGATCGAGATCGCGCACCACCCGATCCGACTTGGTCGTGATCGTCACCGGATGTCCGGTTCCCGCCATCACCTCCAGCACGCCCCGCGTGATTCGCCACTCTCGCTCGATCGGTTGATAAGGATCGGTGTTCGTCCCCAGCGCCATCGGCCGCACCTCGTACCCCGGCCTGCGCAATTCTTCTCGCAAGAGCGCAGCCGCATCCGGCTTGGCGAACAGCCGGCTCTCGAAATCCAGCCCCGGCGACAGGTCGTGGAACGCATGGCTCGGTCGCGCGAAGCAGTAGATGCAGCCATGCTCGCACCCCCGATACGGATTGATCGATCGGTCGAACGGGATGTCGGGAGAGGCATTGCGGCTGATGATCGTCTTCGGCCGCTCGACCGTGACGGTGGTGCGCAACGGCACGGGTGCCTCGTCCAGATCGCCGCGCTGATCCAGCCAGTCGCCATCCGCCTCGGTCTGCAACAGGTTGAACCGCGTACTCGTCGCATTCAGCGTCGCGCCGCGCACCGGACGGGTTCTGGCCATGGCGAAGACGTACCACCCCATTCGAACATATCAAGAACAATCCGAACCGGATCGAACTCCGTTTGCCAGCCACGCGCACTCTCGGGCACCTGCCCCCCGTCAAACAGGAGAAGGGGCGATCATGATCTCGACCATCGCGGAACTGGATAAGGCACGGGCATCATGTCGCAAGCTCGTGACCAGGCGATCGTGGTTTTCGGCCGCCACCGCAGCGGTCCCGTTCGGCGCGGTCGGGGCAATCAGTGACGTGGCGAACCTGATGAACCTGTTACCGCGCATCAACCGCGCTTTCGGGCTCGATCCCGAACAGATCGACCAGCTCGACGAGCAGATGAAGGAACAGATCGCGATCCTCGCGGGCAAGCTCGGCAATGCGTTTATCGGCCGCTACATCACCGAAACGGTGGTACTTACCGTTGTCAAACGCCTCGGCATACAGATGGCATCGAAGACGGCAGCCAGCTACGTGCCGGTGATCGGCAGCGGTGTCGCCGCGACCATCAGCTTCGCGATGATGAAGGCGGTCGGCAATGCGCACATCAACGAATGCTACGATCTGGTCAGGGAACTGATCGAGCGAAGCGACACCCGTCCCCCTACCGCTCCATCAACCGCGGCATGAGTTCCACAAAGTTGCAGGGCCGGTGGCGGCTGTCGAGCTGGTCCTGCAATATGCCGTCCCACCCGTCCTTCACCGCGCCCGTCGATCCCGGCAGCGCGAAGATGTAGGTGCCGCCCGCGACGCAGGCGCACGCGCGCGATTGCACGGTGCTGGTGCCGATCTTGGCATAGGACAGCCAGCGGAACAGTTCGCCGAAGCCGGGGATCATCTTGTCGGCAACCTGCTCCACCGCTTCGGGCGTTACGTCGCGGCCGGTCACGCCGGTGCCGCCGGTGGTGACGATCGCATCGACCGCCGCCGACGCGATCCAGCCGCGCAGGCGGGTGACGATCGTGTCGACATCGTCGCGCTCGATCGCCCGGTCGGCCAGCACGTGCCCCGCCGCCGTCAGCCGCGCGACCAGCGTGTCGCCCGACCGGTCCTCGGCCAGCCCGCGCGTGTCGGATACGGTCAGCACCGCGATATTGACCGGGCGGAACGTCCGACTTTCGTCGATCGGCATCAGTCGATCGTCGCCTGGCCGATCGCGCTGACCGCCGCGCCGACGATCGCCTGCGGCTGCATCGCCATCGCCGCGCCCGCCTGCCGGAGCAGATCGGTATCGACCATCGCCCCCGCCGCCGCCGCGACCGCGCCGGGGATCGCCTTCATCATCGATGCCACGCGCTGCACCGATGACTGGCGCACCGCCTTCGCGACGACCGGCGCCGCCTGCGCCGTCATCGGCGGCACCGTCGTCACGGGTGCGCCCTTCATCGGCACGGGCAGGCCGATCGCGGGCATCCTGGCCGCCGCCAACTGCGTTGCCGCCGCGACCTGCATCGCCGGTGCGGCCGTGCGCGCCACCAGTGCCGCCGGCGCACGTACCCGCACCGTCGAGGTACGCGAGATCGCCGCCAGCATCGTCGGCCCGTTGCCGCCGGTGCCCGCCGGGGTCATCCGCACCGCCGTCGCCCCCGACAGGCCGGGGAAGCGCGGCCACAGCCCTTGCGCCAGTGCGTTGCGGCTGGCCGGCGCGGCCTTGCCCGCGCGCGTTTCGTACATCCAGTAATTGCGCAGCACCGTCGTCACATAACCGCGCGTCTCCCAATAGGGGATGCTTTCGATATACAGCAGCGGATCGCCACCATCATGGACGATCGCGTTCCATTCGCCGACCGGCTTCGGCCCGGCATTATAGGCGGCGATCACCTTGGGCAGCAGCCCGCCGGTCAGCCCCATGTCGCGCAGTCGCTCCAGATGGCGCTGGCCGATATCCATATTGGTGGAGGGTCTCGACAGTGCCGCCTTGTCGATGCTGGTCCCGCGCTCGCGCGCGAAATCGGTCGCGGCGGCGGGCATGATCTGCATCAGGCCATACGCCCCCGCCTGGCTGGTCACCTTCGACCGGAACCGCGATTCCTCCAGCGCATGGGCATAGACCAGCGCCTTGTCGACCCGCCAGCCGCTGTCCGGCGTCCAGTTCGGCGCCGGATAGCGCGCCTCCGCCATCATCGTTACGCCGGCCGGCGTGTTGTGGGCAAGAAAGATGGTGGTCGCCGGCAGGTCGAGCGTCTCGGCCAGACGGACGAGGCTGCCGAACTCGGCCGGGTTGCCGATCTTCGCCTGTTGCCGGATCACGTCGTCGGCCAGATCGCTCTCGCCGATTTCGGCCAGCGCCGCCGCGACGCGGATATTGGGGCGCTTGTCGAGCGTGGCCCAGTCCGCCGCGCGCAGTCGCTGCGCATGGTCGGCCCCGTCGCGCAAGCCGAGTGCCTGCCGCGCGAGTTGCCCGTAGAAACTCTCGCCGAACTGCGCCGCCGCCTTCAGCCGGCCCTCGATCCGGTCGGGCCGCGCGCACACCATGTCGGCGCGCGATGCCCAGTAGAGACCGGCCGCGCGCAGATCGACGTCGCTCGCCCGCGCCGCCACGCCTTCGAACCCGGCTTCCGCCGCCGCGCAATCCCGCTGCCGCCACGCCGCCAGCGAGGCCATCCAGCGGCCCTGCACCGCCCAGTCACCGACGCCGCCTGCCGCCAGATCGCCCAGTTCGCGGGTCTTGGCGTCCTCGCCGCGCAGGAAATACATCCACGCCACCCGCGCCCGCCACTCGGTCGTCGCCTCGGCCGACAGGCCGCCGGTCGATACCAGCAGCGCCTCCGCCGACACGCCGTCGTCCGTCTTTACGAAAGGCTGCATCCGCTGCGCCAGATCGGCGGCGACCATGTCGCTGGCGGTCGCCTTGGTCCGTACCCGGCGGGGGGCGCCGTCCTGCCAGATCAGCCGCTGCGCGCTCGGCAGCGGCGGCAGGCCGGTGGCGCCGCGCGCAGTCGCGATCCGGCGCAGCGCCTCCGCCTGCGGCAGCTCGGGGGCCTGGTTGATAAGATCCGTCAGCGGCTGCAACTCGATGCGCGGCGATCCCTTGGCGGTGTAGAGTTCGGCGCGTGCCACCGCGTGGAGCGGGCCGGGGGGCATCGCGTCGAGCCCGATCTGCGCATCCTGCCAGCGCTTTTCCCGGATCGCGGCGAACACCGCACGATATCCGTCGCGCTGCGCGGTGTTCAACTGCGCCGGCACGCTTGCCGCCGGTGCGGCCCCCGCGCTGCGGATATCCCCGGACGGTGCGGCCTCGCCGCTCACGCCCGCCGCCGCCGCCGCCGCCAGTGCGGGGCAGGGGAGGGCGGCCAGTACCGCCACGATCGCCAGATTGCGCATCATTGCTTCCAGTCCTTCACCAGCAATTGCAGGTCGCGCCAGCTTTCCGCCTTCATTGCCGGTCGCTCGATCAGCAGGCGCGGGTGCAGGCTGGCGACTACTCCCGTCGTGCCGGCCCCCGTTGTGCCGGAATCATGGTTGAAGGCGCGTAAATCACCTTTGGCGGCCTGCCGGTCCATCCCCAATACCGCCCGCGCGGTCGCATCGCCCAGCAGCAGCAGCCGTTCCGGCGCGACGAGGCCGATATGGTGCCGGGCCACCTCGCCCAGCCGTGCTTCGATCTCGCGCGGCATCCGCCCGGCGGCGGGGCGGCGCGCGCAAACCGCGGCGACGTGCACCGTCTCGCGCGACAGCCCGATCGCGGCCAGCATCCGGTCGAACAGCCTGCCCGTCGTGCCCGACAGCAGCGCGCCGGCATCGCCGTCCTCGCGGTCCGGGCAATCGACCAGCACCATTATTTTCGCATACGCCGGTCCGCTCGCCGCCAGCGACACGCCGCTCCAGGCCGCTTCCGGCGCGTCCGCCCCCAGCCGCCACGCGGCAAAGGCTTCCAGCGTCGCGGGCAGGGCGGCCGGGGCGCTGGCGGCCGTGGCCGCGACCGTGGCGGCCGTTACGGCAATCGGGGCCGGCGGCGCGGCGAACCAGTCGCGCACTCCGTCGTCGACCAGCACGTCGACACCCGCCTCCCGCCACCAGTCGAGCGCGCTCGCCCAGTCGTCGGCGGTCAGGCCGGTGGCATTGTCCCTGTCGAGTTTGCTGATCGCCCCCACCACGCCGTCATGCTGCATGGTTGACGTGGCGGTCAACTTGTCGGATCGCCTTACCGGACAGGATGTTGCCGACCCGCGCCCAACCGGGACGATCGCGAGGCGGCTGGAGAGCGAGCATGAACGAACGCGAGTCGATGCCCTATGACGTGGTGATCGTCGGCGCCGGCCCGGCCGGACTGTCGGCGGCTATCCGCCTGAAACAGCTGGCGAACGAAGCGGGCAGCGAGTTGGCGGTCTGCGTCCTCGAAAAGGGGTCGGAAGTCGGCGCGCACATCCTGTCGGGTGCGGTGATCGATCCCCGCGCGATGGACGAACTGCTACCCGACTGGCGCGACACCGATTGTCCGCTGGCCGAGACGCCCGTCACGCAGAACCATCACTGGGTGCTGACCGCGAAGAAGAAATACAACCTGCCGCACCTGTGGACGCCGCCCTTCCTCCACAACAAGGGCACGTACACCTGTTCGCTGGGTAATCTGTGCCGCTGGCTGGCGGGCCGGGCGGAGGAACTGGGGGTCGAGATCTTCCCCGGTTTCGCCGCCGCCGAAATCCTGTTCGACGATGACGGCCGGGTGAAGGGCGTCGCCACCGGCGACATGGGCGTCGCGCGCGACGGCACGCACAAGGGCGATTATACGCCGGGTCTGGAAATCCATGCGAAATACACCTTCTTCGCAGAGGGCGTGCGCGGGCACCTGACCAAGGAGGTCATCCGCACCTTCGATCTCGCCAAGGATGCGCAGCCGCAGGTCTATGGCCTCGGCGTCAAGGAATTGTGGGATATCGAACCCGGCAAGCACGAACCCGGCAAGGTGGTCCATACGCAGGGCTTCCCCCTCGGTGACGATGCGAATGGCGGCGGCTGGATCTATCATCAGGCCGGCGGTCAGGTGTCGATCGGCTTCGTCACGTGGCTGAGCTACACCAATCCGCACATCTCCCCCTTCCACGAGATGCAGAAGTGGAAGACGCATCCGGCGGTCGCCGATCTGCTGAAGGGCGGCAAGCGTGTGTCCTACGGCGCGCGTGCGATCAACGACGGCGGGCTGCAATCCATCCCGAAGCTGGTCTTCCCCGGCGGCGCGCTGATCGGCTGTTCGGCGGGCTTCCTCAACGTGCCGCGCATCAAGGGCACGCACGGCGCGCAGAAATCGGCGATGATGGCCGCAGAGGCCGCGTTCAAGGCGATCGCCGCCGGCCGCGAGCATGATGAACTGTCCGCCTATCCGGCCGCGTTCGAGGGGTCGTGGCTGCACAAGGAACTGTCGGTCGTCCGCAACGTCGTGCCGCTGGTCAAGAAATTCGGCGATTTCCTCGGCTCCGGCCTGTCGGGCATCACCATGTGGGCGGAACATCTCGGCCTGAAGATGCCCTTCACGATGAAGCATCATCCCGATCACGAAAGCCTGTGGCGCGCCGATCTGGTCAAGCCGCCGGTCTATCCCAAGGCGGACGGCGTGCTGACCTTTGATCGCCTGTCCTCGGTGTTCCTGTCGAACACCAATCACGAGGAGGATCAGCCCGTCCACCTGACGCTGCGTGATCCGGCGATCCCGATCGAACACAACCTGCCCTTGTACGACGAGCCCGCGCAACGCTATTGTCCGGCGGGCGTGTACGAGGTGGTGGGGGCGGAGACGGACGATCCCCGGTTCGTCATCAACGCCCAGAACTGCGTCCACTGCAAGACGTGCGATATCAAGGACCCGACCCAGAACATCAACTGGGTCGTCCCGGAAGGTGGCGGTGGCCCGAATTACCCGAACATGTAGCGTGATCGCCGCCCTGCTCGCCGCCACCGCCTCGATCGGCGTCGCGCGGGCCGATGCCGGGCGGCCGGACGGCGATCTCGGCGCCTATCTGCGGGCGCGGGTCGCAGAGGATGCGGGGCAGGGGGATGATGCCGTCGCCGGCTATGCGGCCGCGCTGGCCCATGCGCCGCGCAACCCGGTGATCGCGATCCGGGCGTGGCGCGCCGCGCTGGCGGTGGGGGATATGGCCCTGGCCCGACAGGCGGCCGCCGCGCTCACCGCCGCCGGCCTCGCGCCCGACGATGCCGCGCTGCTGCCGCTGGCCGATGCCGCCCGCGCCGGTGATCCCGCCGCCGCCACCCGCGCGCTGGCGGCGATCCAGGCGGGGCGGCTGCGCATCCTCGTCCCCGCGCTGCGTGCATGGATCGCCGCGACGACCGGCGGCAACGGCCTCGCGGTCGAGGCAACGCAGGACGACGCCATCGGCCGCCGGCTGCTGGGCGAAACCCGTGCGCTGCTGCTGATTGCCGATGGCCGCCGGGCAGAGGGGATCGCCGCGATCGGGACGATCGGCGGCCCCGTGCCGAACGGCCTCCACCTTGCCGCCGCCGAACTGCTCTACGGGGCGGGGCAGGACGAGGCGGCGGCGACGCTGCTCGGCCGCCGCAACGGCCAGATCGCCGCCGCGCGCGCCGGCGCCACGGACAAGCCGACGCTGGCCTTCGCGGTGTCGCGTCTGTTGATGCGCCTTGCCGACGATCTGGGCGGCGACCAGCCGAGCGGCCTCGCGCTGGCGCTCGCCCGCCTCTCGTTGCAGGCGGACCCCGGCTATGCCCGCGCCCGCCTGTCGCTGGCCGAACAGCTGGCGCTCGCCGACGATCGCGACCGTGCGCTGGCCGAACTGGCGCTGGTCCCCGCCGATGGCCCGCTCGGCGCGACCGCCGCCGGCCGCCGCATCGCCCTGCTCGACGAAGCCGACCGCACCGACGACGCGCTGGCCGCCGCCCGCATCCGGGCGACTTCGCCGGATGCCGTACCGGTCGACCGCGCCCGCTATGCCGACCTGCTGGTCGCCGCCGACCGCCCCGCCGAATCGCTGCCCTTCTATGCCGCGATTCTGAAGGGCGACGAGGGCAACGGCGCGGCATGGTTCCGCTACGGCATCGCGCTCGACGAGGCGGGGCGCTGGCCGGCGGCGCGCAAGGCGTTGCGCCGCGCGCTTGCGCTCGCGCCGGACCAGCCGACCACGCTCAACTATCTCGGCTATGCGCAGGTCGAGCGCGGCGAGGATCTCGCTGCCGCCACCCGGCTGCTCGAACGCGCCCATGCGCTTGGCCCCGACGACGCCTCGATCGCCGACTCGCTGGGCTGGGCCTATCACCGTTGCGGCGAAACCGTCCGCGCGCTGCCCCTGCTCGAACGCGCCGCCGCCGGCGAGCCCGCCAATGCCGAGATCGCCGAACATCTCGGCGACGCCTATTGGACGCTCGGTCGCCGGTACGAGGCGCGTTATGCCTGGGCCGCCGCCACCGTCACCGCCGATCCCGCCGCCACCGCGCGCCTGACCACCAAATCCGAGAACGGCCTGTGATCGTCGAACCCGCCCCCGCCAAGATCAACCTGGCGCTTCACGTCCGCCACCGCCGGCCGGATGGCTATCACGAACTCGAAACCCTGTTCGCCTTCGCCACTGATGGCGATCTGCTGACGGTGGACCATGCCGATGCCGATGATTTCCGGATCGACGGTCCCTTCGCCAGTGCCCTGACGTCCTCCCCTGTTCAGGGGGAAGGGGCGGTTTCCGACGACAACCTCGTGACGCAGGCCCGCGACGCCTTCCGCCGCGCCTTCGGCATCGATCGTCGTTACGCCATCCGCCTGACCAAGAACCTCCCCGTCGCCGCCGGGATCGGCGGCGGCTCGGCGGATGCGGCCGCCACCTTGCGCGCGCTTGCCCGGCTGGGTGGCATCGCCCTCGCCGATCCCCGCCTCCACGCGATCGCCGCCACGCTGGGGGCCGATGTGCCGCCCTGCCTGATCGGGCGGACCGCGCTCGGCACCGGCCGGGGCGACGATCTTGCGACCCTCACCGGCCTGGCCGGCACGCCGCTGCTGCTGGTCAATCCCGGCGTCGGCGTATCCACCGCGGCGGTGTTCGCGGGCTGGGACGGGATCGATCGCGGCGCGCTGTCCGGTGGCGATCTGCTCGCGCGGGCGTGCGCCGGCCGCAACGATCTGGAGGCACCCGCCACCGCACTCGCCCCCGTCATCGCCGAAGCCTGCGCGCTGCTGGATGCCGCGCCGGGCATGATCCTGTCGCGCATGTCCGGCTCGGGCGCGACCTGCTTCGCGCTGTTCGCCGACTCCGCCGCCCGCGATGACGCCGCTTCTGCCGCCGACGCGCGGGGGTGGTGGACATTGGCGACGACGATGGCCTGACCGGGTGTCGATTCCATCGGGTTCCCCTCTTGTTCCAGAAGAACAAAGCATATACATGGGACATCGACGCGTTGCCCCGGCAATGCAGATGCTCTAGCGATGGGACCTTCGATGGCCGCTAATCTGAAAGTGATCGACTCCGTGGCAGCAGCAGCAACCGACCGGCAGAAGGCGCTCGATGCCGCGCTGGCCCAGATCGACCGCGCCTTCGGCAAGGGGTCGGCGATGAAGCTCGGCTCGAAACAATCGATGGAGGTCGAGACGATCTCGACCGGATCGCTCGGCCTCGACATCGCGCTCGGCGTCGGTGGCCTGCCGCGCGGCCGCGTGATCGAGGTGTACGGCCCTGAATCTTCGGGCAAGACCACGCTGGCGCTACACGTGATCGCCGAGGCGCAGAAAACCGGCGGCACCGCCGCGTTCGTCGACGCCGAACATGCGCTCGACCCGGTCTATGCCAAGAAGCTGGGCGTCAACATCGACGAACTGATCGTGTCGCAGCCCGACACCGGCGAACAGGCGCTGGAAATCGTCGACACGCTGGTCCGGTCCAATGCGATCGACGTGCTGGTGGTCGACTCGGTGGCCGCACTGGTGCCGCGTGCCGAGATCGAGGGCGAGATGGGCGACAGCCATGTCGGCCTGCAGGCCCGTCTGATGTCGCAGAGCTTGCGCAAGCTGACCGGTTCTATCAGCCGTTCGCGCTGCATGGTGATCTTCATCAACCAGCTGCGCATGAAGATCGGCGTGATGTACGGCAACCCGGAGACGACGACCGGTGGCAACGCGCTGAAGTTCTACGCCTCGGTCCGCCTCGACATCCGCCGTACCGGCGCGATCAAGGCTGGTGAGGAAGTCACCGGCAACGCCACCCGCGTCAAGGTGGTAAAGAACAAGGTCGCGCCGCCGTTCAAGCAGGTCGAATTCGACATCATGTATGGCGAGGGCATTTCCAAGATCGGCGAAATCCTCGACCTCGGCGTCAAGGCCGGGCTGGTCGAGAAGTCGGGATCGTGGTTCTCCTACGACTCAGTCCGGATCGGGCAGGGGCGCGAGAATGCGAAGACCTATCTTCGCGACAATCGCGAGATGGCCGATCGTCTCGAACGCGCTATTCGCCAGCGCACCGAAAAGGTCGCCGAGGAACTGATGGTCGGCCCCAGCGAGGAAGACGACGTCTGATCCCGTTGCCTGATGACGGTCACCCGACCATGACGACGACGAAGGGCCTGCCGGCAACGGTGGGCCCTTTTCGTTTTGGCCCCCTGCCGAAAAGTACCTGTAGGATGCGACTTTCGTGACTTTCCACCGGGCACGCCGCGTCATTTTGCGTCATGGCGGGGAGCAAAACGATGCGACAATCCAGGGGAAACACACGCCCCGCGCCGGATACCGCCGCCACACCGGCGGCGGTATCCGGCGCGTGAACCGACAACTTCGATAAGGCCCGCATACGATGACCCCCACCGATTGGCAGACCCGCATCGGCGATATGTGGGCGGCGGAATGGCCCCGCACCGACCGCAGCTTCACCCACCTGTCGCCGATCCTGAACGCCGCCATCCTCGCCGCCGCCCCGGCGCATGCGGCCACCGCGCTCGATATCGGCTGCGGGGCAGGGGGCACCAGTCTTGGCGTCGTCACCGCGCGATCCGATCTCACCGTCACCGGGATCGACCTGTCGCCTGCCCTTGTCGCGATCGCGCGCGACCGGGTGCCGCAGGCGCGCTTCCACGTCGCCGATGCCGCGCGCGATCCGATCCGGGGGCAACCGGACCTGATCTTTTCGCGACACGGCGTGATGTTCTTCACCGATCCCGTCGCCGCTTTCGCCCATGTGCGCATGCAGGTGCGGCCGGGCGCGTCTCTGGTCTTTTCATGCTTCCGCGATCGTCGCCATAATCACTGGGCCGGCGATCTGGTGGCCGCCGTCACCGGCGTCGCCCCGGCCGCATCCAGTGGCTATGTCCCCGGTCCGTTCGGATTCGCCGATCCCCAGCTGGTCGAGGATATCCTGACGCGGGCAGGCTGGTCCGCCGTGCGCGCGCAAGCCGTTGATTTCGCCTATGTCGCGGGCGCGGGCGACGACCCCGTCGCCGATGCCATCGCCTATTTCACCCGCATCGGCCCGCTCGCCTCGACGCTCGCGGCGGCCGATCCCGCCGACCGTCTTCGCCTGCTCGACCGGCTCGCCACCGCGCTGGCGCGCCATTCCGATGGCTCGTGCGTTCAGTTTCCCGCCTCGGCTTGGCTGTGGCGCGCTCAAGCAGGGAAATGCGCATGATCGTCGTCCATCACCTCGAAAACTCCCGGTCGCAACGGATATTGTGGATGCTGGAGGAACTGGGCCTTCCCTATGAAATCCGCCGCTACGAACGCGACAAGGAGACGATGCTCGCCCCGCCGGAATTGCGCGCCGTCCACCCGCTGGGCAAGTCGCCGGTGATCGAGGACATGGCCGCCGCCGGCACCACCCGCACCGTCGCCGAAACCGGCGCGATCGTCGAATATCTGGTCGAGAAGGCGGATGGCCGGCTCGGCGCCCCCGCGCATCGCGACGCCGCGCTGCGCTATCGTTTCTGGCTTCATTATGCCGAAGGGTCGATGATGCCGCCCTTGCTGCTCAAGCTGGTGATCGGCCGCATCCCCGTCCTCGGCGGGCAGGTGGCGAAACGTATCCAGCCGATGATCGATCGGCATCTCGACTATGTCGAATCGGAACTGGCCCAGCGCCCCTGGTTCGCCGGCGATGCGATGACCGCCGCCGATATCATGATGAGCTTCCCGCTGGAGGCCGCCCGCAGCCGTGCCGGGCTGGACGGCAGCCGTCCCGCCACGATCGCCTGGCTGGACAAGGTCCATGCCCGTCCCGCCTATCAGGCCGCCCTCGCCAAGGGCGGCCCCTACGCCTATGCCTGACGGGTCATGACGACGACTGGTGCTGGCTCTGGGCAGCGGTCTGTCCTGGGCGCACGTCGTCGAAACTGTCGACCGCCACCGCCGGCCCGTGACCACTCGGTGCGGGGGTGGTGCTGACGTCGGGGTCCTCGCGCGGGTCCAGCCCGCCTTCCCATTTCGCCACTACCGATGCCGCGATCACGTTGCCGACGACGTTGGTGGCGGAGCGGCCCATGTCGAGGAAATGGTCCACCGCCAGAATCAGCAGCAACCCCGCCTCCGGAATCTTGAACATCGACAGTGTGCCCGCGATCACCACCAGCGATGCACGCGGCACCCCGGCGATCCCCTTCGACGTCACCATCAGCACCAGCAACATCGTGATCTGCTCGCCCAGCGACAGGTCGACGCCGTAAGCCTGCGCGATGAACAGCGACGCGAACGTCATGTACATCATCGATCCGTCGAGGTTGAACGAATAGCCCAGCGGCAGCACGAAGCTGGCGATGCGTGGCGGTACCCCGAACTTGTCCAGCGCCTCCAGCGTCCGTGGATAGGCGGCTTCCGAAGAGGCGGTGGAGAAGGCGAGGATCAGCGGATCGCGGACGTAGCGGATCAGCAACCGGGTACGCGGCCCGATGATCGCGAAGGCGATCGCGATCAGCGTAAGCCACAACACGCCCAGCCCCAGATAGAAGCTGCCCATGAAATAGGCCAGGTCGCCCAGTACCCCCGGTCCTCGCTCCGCCAGCGTGGACGCGACGGCGGCGAATACCGCCACGGGGGCGAAGCGCATCACGTAATTCGTGATCTGCAGCATCACCGCGACCAGCCCCTCGATCCCGCGCACCAGCGGCGCGGCCTTCTCGCCGACGGCGGTGATCGCGACGCCGACGAACAGCGAGAAGACGACGATCTGCAATATCTCGTTGGTCGCCATCGCCTCGATGCCCGATGCGGGCACGATGTGGCTGATGAAGTTCTTCAGGTCGAATGCGGTGCGCGCTACGCCGCTGTCTGCCGTCGCCGCCGGGATCGCCAGCGCCAGTCCGACGCCGGGTTGCAACAGGTTGACCAGGATCAGCCCCAGCGTCAGCGACAACAGGCTGGCCGACACGAACCAGGCGAGGCTCTTCATCCCCACCCGTCCCAGCGCGGCGGTGTCGCCCATATGCGCGATGCCGACGACCAGCGTGGAAAAGACCAGCGGCGCGATGATCATCTTGATGAGCCGCAGGAACAGCGTGGTCAGGATCGAGAAATATCCCGCGATCGTCTCCAGCCGCGCCGCGGCGGCGGGCGTGCCGTCATCGATCGATGAATTGATCGCCCAGCCGACGACGAGGCCCGCGACCAGCGCGGCGATGATCCAGTAGGTCAGGCGCTTGGCCAACAGGCATTTCCTCGATCGCGAAACTATGGTCGCCCATGAACGCAACAATTGCCCGCCGGTCAAGCGATGGCGTGTTGTCGGCCCGCGTCGGCGGGATTAGCCTGCGCGTTCTATCGAAGGGGACGGGGCAATGAACGGGTCGATGTGGTTGATCGCGCTGGCACTTGCGGCGGGGCAGGCCGATGCGGTCGAACAATCGCCCACGACGCGTGAAATGCGCCCGGCTGATGTGCGGGCGTTGCCGGCGACCACGCCGACCCTGGTCGAGCATTATGGCCCTGCCGCGCAACGGATCGGCGAATTGCGGATGCCGGCGGGCAGGGGGCCGTTCCCGATCGCGGTCGTCATCCATGGCGGCTGCTGGACCACCGGGTTCGAAACGCTGCGCGGCACCGCGCCGATCGCTGCGGCGCTGGCGGCGCGGGGGATCGCGACGTGGAACGTCGAATATCGTCAGGTCGGCGACCCCGGCGGCGGCTGGCCCGGCAGTTTCCGGGACTGGGCGGCCGCCACCGATCACCTTCGTGCGCTGGCGGCCCGCTATCCGCTCGATCTGAAGCGCACGATCGTGGTCGGGCACAGTGCCGGCGCCCATGCCGCGCTGTGGGTGGCGTCGCGCGGGCGATTGCCGCGCGCCAGTGTGATCCGTGGCGCCGATCCGCTGCCGGTCCGCGGCGCCGTCGCTATCGACGGGCCGGGCGATCTGGCGCCGTTCGTCGGGCTGGATGCGGCGGTGTGCGGCAAGCCGGTGATCGTGCCGCTGATGGGCGGCACCCCGGCCGCGGTGCCCGATCGCTACCGGGAGGGCACGCCTGCCCGGCAATTGCCGCTTGGCCTGCCGCAGACGCTGGTCGCCTCCGTCGTCCTCACCCCGCCCATGGCCGAGGCCTATCGTCGCGCAGCCGTCGCCGGGGGTGACCGCGTCACCGTGGTGACGACGCCGGGGAGCGATCATTTCAACGTCATCGCCCCCGGTATGCCGCAATGGCGCGATATCGAGGCCGCGATCATTGCCGCGGTGCCGGCGCGATGATGTCGCCTACCCGTCGCACCCTCCTCGGCGCTGCGCTTGCCCTGCCGTTTTCGGGGCTGCTCCGCGCCGCGGAGCCGGACCTGTCGGCGCTGGCGGACATCACGACCGGCGCGGTGCCGATCGATGCGGCCGAGCGTGCGCGTCGCCTGTCGCGGGCGCAGGCGCTGATGCAGGCGAACGGAATCGGCGCGGTGCTGATCGAGCCGGGATCGTCGCTCATCTATTTCACCGGCATCCGCTGGGGCCGCAGCGAAAGGCTGACCGCGGCGGTCCTGCCGGTGGAGGGGGAACCGTGCATCGTCACCCCCTTTTTCGAGGAACCCTCGATCCGCGAGACGCTGGCGATCCCGGCCGAGGTACGGGTATGGCAGGAGGATCAGGACCCGCTGGCCATCGTCGCCGGCTTCCTCGCCGATCGCAAGCTGGCCGCCCGCCCGATCGGGATCGAGGAGACGTTGCGCTATTTCGCGGTCGATGCACTCGGCCGGGCAATGCCGGGCGCGCGCCTCGTGTCCGCCAATCCCGTGGTGCGCGGTTGCCGGATGGTGAAGACCCCGGCCGAAATCGCCCTGATGCAGATGGCGACCGACGTCACCATCGCCGCCTATCGCTGGACGCAGCCGCGCGTGGAGCGGGGGATGACCGGGGCCGAGGTCGGTGCGCTGATGAATGCGGCCACCCGCAAGCTGGGTGGCGCCCCTGAATTCGCCCTCGCCCTGATCGGCCCCGCCGCCGCCCTGCCGCATGGCAGCCGCGAGGTGCACCGCATTGCGGACGGACAGGTGGTGCTGATGGATTGCGGCTGCACCGTGCAGGGCTATCAATCGGATGTGTCGCGCACCTGGGTCCATGGCACCGCCAGCGCCGAACAGCGCCGCGTCTGGGATCAGGTTGCGCGGGGCCAGCGGATCGCGCTGGCGGCGGCACGGATCGGGGCGAGCGCGGGCCGCGTCGACGATGCGGTGCGCGGTTATTACCGGACGCTGGGCTACGGCCCCGACTACAAGCTGCCCGGCCTGTCGCACCGGACCGGCCATGGCATCGGGATGGACGGACACGAGCCCGTCAATCTCGTCCGGGGCGAAACGACGCGACTGGCCGCGGGCATGTGCTTCTCGAACGAGCCCGGCCTCTATCTGCCGGGCAAGTTTGGCGTTCGGCTGGAAGACTGTTTCCACATGACCTCCGCCGGCCCCCGCTGGTTCAGCGAACCGCCACGATCGATCGACGTGCCGGTGTGACGGGAAGGGGCCGGTGGGGTATCAGCCCGCCGCCCTCAGCCATCGCGGGTCGCCATGCCATCCCGCCACCGCCGCCGCCCGCGATGCGCGCGCGGCGGCCGGTTGTCCCAGTGCCGCCTCCGCCCGTGCCTTCACCACCAGCGCGACGGGATCGTTGGGGCGGAGCAACAGCGAGGCGTTCACCTCGCGCAAAGCCCCGGCGGCATCGCCCGTCGCCAGCACCGCCTCCGCCACGCTGCGGCGAACCGGATACCACCAGACCGGCGGATCGGCGATGTCGGCGAAGTCGCGTTCCTCCTGCCATGCCGCCGCCCGGCGAAAGGCCCTGGCCGCATCGCGTGGCCGGTTTTCCAGCATCGCCGCCCGTCCATCCAGTACCGCCCGCGCGATGCGCAGCATCCGCACCGCAAGTCCCGCATCCTCGCCGGCATCCGCCACGCGTGACGGGATCGCTGCCGCCTCGCGCCGCACCGCCGCCACGTCACCCGTGCGCGCCGAAGCCTCGCCGCGCGCATAGTGCCAATAGCCCGCCAGAAACGCCGCCTTGGGTTCGGGTAGCGACATCGTCTCGGCCGGCTCGGCAAAGCGGGCGATCGCGAAATAGCCGCTCGCTGCCAGCATCTGCATGAACGGCGGCGCCTTCGCCTCCACTGCCGCCCGCGCTACCAGCGGCCGTCCCAGCGCCAGCGCTGTCGTGGCATCGCCGGACATTAGTGCTCCACCAAGCCCATAGACGACGTTGTGGGCATGATAGGGCAGCCGCCACACCCCGTCCGGCTCGGGCATTCCCAGCCGTTTCGCGTTGGCGATCCCCAGCCGGACCGCGCGCATATTGGCATCGGCAGCGTCCTGATACCGGCCCAGCCAATACCAGGTGTGGCTGGGCATATGGACCAGATGGCTGGCGCTCGGCACGAGGGCGGTCAACCGGTCGGCATAGGATTCGGCGCGCTTGGGCACCTTCACGATCTCGGTCGCGTGAATATAGAAATGGATTGCCGGGCTGTAATCCGGATCGCGCGCCAGCACATTTTCCAACAGCGCGACCGCGTGCCAGCCGAGGCTGGGGTCGTTCGGCTTCCACGGCGCGATCAACGCCGCGTCGGCGGCGATCGTCGCCACCTCGTCGTCGATCGGATAGCGGGCGACAAGTGCGTCCATCGCCGTCATGAAGGCGGTATCGCCGGGCCTGTTGCCGCCGCCATCCTTCTGGCGCAGCGCGAGTGCGGCGATCAGTGCCCGCTCGCGCGGGGTGCCGTTGCGTTCCGCCAGCATTGCCGCCCGCGCGGTCATCGCGACCAGCGGCGCGATCTCCTTGGGCTCGATGGTGTAATTGATCGTCGGGCCGGATGCCCATGCCTCGCCCCACACGCACATCGCGCAGGTCGGATCGATCGCCACCGCCCGCCTGAACGCCGCGATCGCCGCCTTGTGCGCGAACGCATGGGCCAGTTGCATCCCGTTGTCGAAGAACGCCTGCGCCTGTGGCTGGGCGGTGGTGATCGGAAAGCCGCCCTTGCCGTATCCGGTCAGGATCACCGGCGTTGCGGTGGCAATCGTATCGCCGGCGCAGATCGCATGGCTGCCATCGGCGCCGGTCTCCACCGCTCCCGTCGCGATCGGCGCGGGGGTTTCAGCCTGGTCCGCCATGCCGGGAACCATCGCCATCAACAGCGTCAACAGCCAGCCGCGCATTTTCCGCCCCTCCACGTCTCGCCGGGTTCTATCACGTTTCACGTCACCGTGCAGTGGCGCTTGAGTGGCGCGTAAGGCTCGCCTAAGCCCGCAGCCATGATTTCGACCAACGACATCCGCCGCGGCTTTCTCGACTATTTCGGCCGGCAGGGCCATCAGGTGGTGCCGTCGGCACCGCTGGTGCCGCAGAACGACCCGACGCTGATGTTCGTGAATGCCGGAATGGTGCCGTTCAAGAACGTGTTCACCGGCCTGGAATCGCGGCCCTTCACCACCGCCGCCTCATCGCAGAAATGCGTGCGGGCAGGGGGCAAGCACAATGATCTCGACAATGTCGGCTATACCGCGCGGCATCACACCTTCTTCGAGATGCTCGGCAATTTCTCGTTCGGCGCCTATTTCAAGGAACAGGCGATCACCCATGCGTGGACGCTGCTGACCAAGGAATGGGGCATTCCCGCCGAGCGGCTCACCGCCACCGTCTATCATACCGACGACGAGGCGTTCGACCTGTGGCGCAAGATCGCCGGTCTGCCCGAACACCGCATCATCCGCATCGCCACCAAGGATAATTTCTGGGTGATGGGTGAGAACGGTCCGTGCGGGCCGTGTTCGGAGATATTCTACGATCATGGCGATCACATCCCCGGCGGCCCTCCCGGCAGCCCGGACGAGGATGGCGACCGCTTCGTCGAGATCTGGAACCTGGTGTTCATGCAGTATGAGCAGGAGGCCAACGAGATCGTCGGCAACCTGCCCAAGCCGTCCATCGACACCGGCATGGGGCTGGAGCGGGTGGCGGCGGTGTTGCAGGGCGTCACCGACAATTACGATACCGACACGTTCAAGGCGCTGATTGCCGCCTCCACCGCGCTGACCCAGAACGGGGATCAGGGCGAGTTCAAGGCATCGCATCGCGTGATCGCCGATCATCTGCGGTCGGCCGGGTTCCTGGTCGCGGACGGGGTGCTGCCCGCCAATGAGGGCCGCGGTTACGTGCTGCGCCGGATCATGCGCCGCGCGATGCGCCATGCGCATCTGCTCGGCGCGAAGGACCCGCTGATGCATCGGCTGGTCCCTGCGCTGGTCGCGGAGATGGGCGCCGCCTATCCCGAGCTGATCCGCGCGCAGCCGCTGATCGAGGCGACGTTGCAGCAGGAGGAGACCCGCTTCCGGCAGACGCTCGATCGTGGTCTGAAACTGCTCGACGAGGCAACCGCTGGCCTTGCCCCCGGCGGCACGCTGGCGGGCGAAACCGCGTTCCGGCTCTACGATACTTTCGGTTTCCCCTACGACCTGACCGAGGATGCGCTGCGCGCGCAGGGCCTGCACGTCGACCGTGCCGGCTTCGACACCGCGATGGCCGAACAGAAGCGCGCCGCCCGTGCCGCGTGGAAGGGTTCCGGCGCCAAGGCATCGGACGATCTGTGGTTCGATATCGCCGAACAGTCCGGCTCGACCGAATTCACCGGCTACGCGCAGGATACCGGCGAAGCGGAGGTGGTCGCGCTGATCCGCGACGGTGCCCGCGTCGATCACGCCACCGCCGGCGATACCGTCGCGATCGTCGTCAACCAGACGCCCTTCTATGCCGAAAGCGGTGGACAGGTCGGCGATGCCGGCACGATCTTGGCGGATAACGGCCTGCGCGCGACCGTCACTGATACGTCGAAGCAGCTCGGCCGCCTGTTCGTCCACCACGCGCAGGTCGAGGCGGGGGAGATCAGGGTCGGCGATCCGGTGAAGCTGGCGATCGACGTCCGCCGCCGTGCCGCGATCCGCGCCAACCACTCCGCGACCCATCTGCTGCACGAGGCATTGCGCCAGCGACTGGGCACCCATGTCGCGCAAAAGGGATCGATGGTCGCGCCGGAGCGGTTGCGCTTCGATTTCTCGCAGCCCGTCGCGATGACCCCCGCCGATATCGCCGAGGTCGAGGCACAGGTGAACACGCAGGTTCGGGGCAACGGCCCCGTCACCACCCGGTTGATGACGCCCGACGCGGCGATCGAGATGGGTGCGATGGCGCTGTTCGGCGAAAAATATGGCGACGAGGTCCGCGTCGTCTCGATGGGTAAGGACGGCCCCGATAACGGCAAGGGCGGCACCTATTCGATCGAACTGTGCGGTGGCACCCATGTGTCGGCACTCGGCGATATCGGCCTGCTCAAGGTGGTGGGCGAGGGTGCCGTGTCCTCCGGCATCCGCCGCGTCGAGGCGCTGACCGGGGAGGGGGCGCTCGCCTATCTCAACGCACGCGACGATCGCCTGCGTGAGGCGGCGGCCACGCTGCGGGCGACGCCTGACGAGGTGCCCGCCCGCGTCGCCGCGCTGGTCGAGGATCGCCGTCGGCTGGAGCGAGAACTGGCGGAGGCGAAGAAGGCGCTGGCACTTGGTGGCGGCACCGGTGGCCCCGCCGGACCCGAGGATATCGGTGGCGTCGCCTTTGTCGGGCAGCTGCTCGACGGGTTCGAGGCCAAGGGGCTGCGTGGCGCGGTGGACGAGGCGCGGCAACGGATCGGCTCCGGCGTCGTCACGGTGGTCGCGGTCAATGACGGTCGGGCCTCGATCGCGGTCGGCGTGACCCCCGATCTCGCCGGACGCTTCGACGCGGTCGCACTGCTGCGGATCGCGGTGGCGGTGCTGGGCGGGCAGGGTGGCGGTGGCCGGCCGGATATGGCGCAAGGCGGCGGTCCCGACGGGAGCAAGGGTGCTGAAGCGATCAACGCTATCCGCGCCGCGCTGGCGGGTTGATCCCCGGCATGGCGCCAAAATCTGCCGTCATGCGTACACCTGTCGTACATCGACGGGGTGACGGCAGATGAATCGAACGGCAGGACTGATGGCTATCGTTGCGGCCATGTCAGCGCCATTGCCCGCCGTCGCCCAGACCGCACGGGAATTGCTGACGCAGGCCGCATTTCAGGATCGCAGCCAATCGGCCGCGCTGGCCCGGGTCGATCGGGCCCGCGCCTTGGCGCTCGCGGCAGTCCAACGGATGCCGGACGATCAGGATGCGGCCGTCATCGCCGCCGGCGCGCTCGCCTATCGTGCCAAGCTGACCGGCAGCCGGGCCGAGGCGATCGAGGCGCGCAAGCAGTTGCAGGCGGTCGCTACCCGCTTCCCGCGTAATGCGGAGGCGCAGATCGGACTCGGCGGCTGGCATCTTGGCGTCATCGCCAAGGTCGGGCGGATCGTCGGCCGCGCCATGGCGGGGGCGCAGAAGGGGGCGGGGCTCGCCGCGACCGATCGTGCCGTGACGCTGGGTGGCAACCGGGCCTTCTTCGCCGGTCTTGCCGGGCTGCTCCGGATCGAAGCCGATCCTGCCGATCCCCGCGGCCGCGTGCTGTTGGATCAAGCAACCCAGGCGCCCACCCCCACCGTGCTCGACCGTATCATCCAGCGCAATGCCGGCGCGGTCCTTACCTCATTGAAACAGGGCGACGCGAAGACCGCCCGCGCACTGGCGGATCGCCTGCTGCCCTTCGGCTGGTACGACGATCAATAACGTCTAGGCGGGTATTTCACCCTGCCGCCTGACCCGCCTAATCCGTGGTTCGCGGTCCAGTGCCGCCTCCCGCCGGATCAACTGGCGTAGTTCGTCACGTTTTTCGTGGATCGACGCGATCACCGGCCCCATCGCGACCCCCAGATCGACCAGCACCGCTTCCGACAGTTGCAGCGAACTTTCCAGCGTTTCCGGCACCGCATCCGTCACGCCGGCGCGGTAGAGCTCTGCGGCATGAGCGGCATCGCGGGCGCGGGCGATGATCGGCAGGTCGGGGGCCACCGCGCGCATCCGTCGCGCCAGCCGCGCCGTCAGCACCGGATCGTCCATCGTCAGGATCAGCGCCCGCGCGGAAGCCAGCCCGAGCCGATCGACCAGTTCGGCGCGCGCCACGTCGCCGAACAGTACCGGATATCCCGCCGCCCGTGCCTCCGATACCACGTCGATGTCCGCTTCCACCGCCAGATAGGATTGGCCGTGATGGGCCAGCATGTCCGCCACCATCCGCCCGACCCGTCCGAAACCGATCAGCACCGTACCCGGCACGGCCCCGGGTTCGATCACCGGTGCAGCCTCCACCATTCGCGCCTCGATCCGTTTCGACACCTGCCGCCCCGCCTTGGCGAGCAACGGCGTGATCGTCATCCCGATCGCGGTCACCGTCTGCCAGAAGGTGGCGGTGGAGGGCAGGATCAGCTGGGCCTGTGCGGCGGTGGCCAGCACGATCAGCGTGGTTTCGGACGGACTGCCCATCAGCAGCCCCGTCTCTGCCGCGATCGCCGGCCGCGCCTGTGTCACGCGGAGCAGCAGATAGGTGACGACGGTCTTCACCGCCACCACGCCGACCACCGCCAGCAGCAGCGATCCCCAATTGGCGGCGATCAGCCGCAGGTCGAGGCTCATTCCCACAGTGATAAGGAAAACGCCCAGTGCCAGTCCCTTGAAGGGCGCGGTTATCACCTCGACTTCGGAATGATATTCGGTTTCGGCGATCAACAGTCCCGCCAGCAACGCGCCGACGATCGGCGACAGTCCCGCCGCCGTCGTCGCCACTGAGGCGACGATCACCACCAGCAACGACGCCGCCAGAAACAATTCGGGGCTCTTCGTCCGTGCGGCCTGAGCGAACAGACGCGGCAGCACCAGTCGTCCCCCGACGTACAGCGCTACAACCGTCAGCCCACCGCGCAACGCAACCCCAGCCAGCCCGGCCCAGCCCTCGTCGCTCGCCGTCGGCGCCATCGCGCCGAGGGCGAAGATGATCGGCACCAGCGCCAGATCCTCGAACAGCAGCATCGCGAACGCACCACGCCCGACCGCGCTGGTGGTGCCCACCAATGGCAGCACGAGCGCGGTCGATGACAGGGCAAGGGCCAGGCCGAGCCCCGCCGCCCCCGCCCAGCCTTGGCCGATCATGTGCAGCGCGATACCGATCAATGCCGCCGATCCGATCAGTTCGGCCGCGCCGGTACCGAACACCAGACGCCGCATGCCCCATAATCGCTTGAACGACAGTTCGAGCCCGATCGAGAACAGCAGCAGGATGATGCCGAACTCGGCGAACGGTTCGATGGAATGCGGGTCCGATATGGTGATGTAATAGAGCCATGGGAACTGGCTGCTCAAGGCACCAAATCCCGCCGGCCCGACCAGCAAGCCGACCAGGATGAACCCGATCACCGGACTTATCCGGAAGCGTGCGAAGGCCGGGATCACCAGTCCCGCCGCCCCCAATATCACCAGCGCATCGCTGAAACCTTCATTATCGAGCCCGATCGCCATGGTGGCAGCTTAGCCCGATCGAACGCCGCTTGTCAGGCCCGTATGGAATCGAATTACCATCCGGAACGATCCGTCCGCTGTGCGTGACCGTTCCACGCCGATAGAGGTCGCCCATGTCTTTCGACCGTCTCCTCATCCCGCTTTTAACCCTTGGTCTTGCAGCCTGTGGCAATGCCGACCGTGAGGCGCGACGCGCCGCCGCCGGTTCCGATGCCGATCTGCCGGCGCTGTTGCGCATTGCCGATGCAGGGGCCGGGAGCCATGCCGCGCGGCAGTGCCTTGCCTGCCATACCTTCGTGAAGAATGGCGGCGATCGGGCCGGTCCCAATCTTCATGCCGTCATAGGGCGGCCGATCGCCGGCGGCAGCGCGCGCTATGGCTATACCGACGCGCTCAGTCGCATCGGCGGACGGTGGAGCGCCACGACAATGGATCGCTGGCTGGCAAATCCCGCCCGTTTTGCCCCCGGCACCACGATGCGTTTCGCCGGGATCGCCGATCCGCTCGAACGCGCCGACGTCATCGCCTATCTGGAAACGCTGTCCGACTGACGGCAAAAAGGGTCCGGAAGCGATCGCTTCCGGACCCTTTCTCGCGAAGACCGACGCCGCCGGCACGACGCCGGCGATCGATCAGGCCCAGCTGGCCATCTTGGTTTCGAGGTTCTTGCGCACCTGCTCGAAGAACTGCTCGGTCGTCATCCAGGGCTGGTCCGGGCCGATCAGGATCGCGAGATCCTTGGTCATGTGGCCGTTCTCCACCGTCTCGATGCAGACGCGCTCCAGCGTCTCGGCGAACTTCGTCACTTCGGGCGTGTCGTCGAACTTGCCGCGATACTTCAGGCCACCGGTCCAGGCGAAGATCGACGCGATCGGGTTGGTCGAGGTTGCCTTGCCCTGCTGGTGCTGGCGATAGTGGCGCGTGACGGTGCCGTGCGCCGCTTCCGCCTCGATCGTCTTGCCATCCGGGGTCATCAGCACCGACGTCATCAGGCCCAGCGACCCGAAGCCCTGCGCGACCTGATCCGACTGCACGTCGCCATCATAGTTCTTGCAGGCCCACACGAACTCGCCGTTCCACTTGAGCGCGGAGGCGACCATGTCGTCGATCAGGCGATGTTCGTACACGATGCCCGCATCGGCGAACTTCTGCTTGAACTCGGCCTCGAAGATCTCGGCGAACAGATCCTTGAAGCGGCCGTCATAGGCCTTCAGGATGGTGTTCTTCGTGCTGAGGTACAGCGGCCAGCCGCGGTTCAGCGAATAGTTCATGCTGGCGCGCGCGAAGTCGCGGATCGACTGGTCGAGATTGTACATGCCCATGGCGACGCCCGCCTCGGGGAAATCGAACACCTCATATTCCAGGACCTGACCGTCCTTGCCTTCCCACTTCATGGTCAGCTTGCCGGCACCGGGGACGAGGAAATCGGTCGCCTTGTACTGGTCGCCGAACGCGTGGCGGCCGACGACGATCGGGTGCGTCCAGCCCGGGATCAGCCGCGGAACGTTCTGGATGACGATCGGCTCGCGGAAGATCACGCCGCCCAGGATGTTGCGGATCGTGCCGTTGGGCGACTTCCACATCTTCTTCAGGCCGAATTCCTCGACGCGCTGCTCGTCGGGGGTGATCGTCGCGCACTTCACCGCCACGCCGTACTTCTGCGTGGCATGCGCGCTGTCGATCGTCACCTGATCGCCCGTCGCATCGCGGTTTTCGACGCTGAGGTCGAAATAAGCCAGTTCGATGTCGAGATAGGGCTTGATGAGGCGTTCGCGGATCCATTCCCAGATGATCCGCGTCATCTCGTCGCCGTCGATCTCCACGACGGGCGTCTTCACCTTGATCTTCGCCATCTTCACGTTCCTTGGCAGGGGAGGGGATGCATCTGCGTCTAGGATGCACGTCACGGGCTGGCAACCGCAGGGGTGATGCAGATTTCGGTTCCGTCGAACCGCGCAACGCGCCATGATGCGGTTAACGACATATAAATGTCAGGGAGAGAGTGATGAAAGCGACCGATCGCGCGCTGGCCCGTATCGCCATGGCCACAGCTCCATTGCTGTTGATGGCGACACCTGCCGCCGCCCAGCAGCGTTACAGCAACCTGTTCGTGTTCGGCGATAGCCTGGTCGATGCCGGCAACGCGCAGGAAGGTCAGCGTCGGGCGGGCAGGACCGATCCCGCGCCCGCCGCGGCCGGCTATTTTCAGGGGCGCTTCTCCAATGGCGATACGTTTGCCGATTACCTGTCGATGTCGATCGGCGGTACGCGCACCCAGGCGTCGCTGCTCGGCGGCCTGAACTTCTCGGTTGGTGGGGCGCAGGCGCGCGAGATGACGGGTGATGCCAGTCCCAGTTTCGCGGAGCAGATTGGACAATTCGCCCTGTCTGGCAAGACGATCGACGGAAGCTCGCTGGTGCTTCTGACGTTCGGCGGCAACGATGTCCGCAACGAACTGACACGGTTCGGCGGGTTCCTCGCCGCCGGCAGGCCGCAGGATTTCGTGGCCGATTTCAGTGCATCGCTCGCCGCCCTGTCGTCCGGGCTGGACGCGCTCTACACGAGTGGCGCGCGCAATTTCATCGTTACCGGTCTGCCCGATATCGGCAAAATTCCTAACGTAACACGACGTGGGTCGGCCATTCTGAACGACAAGGGCGAAGATCTGTCGCGGATGCTTAATTCGGGTTATGACCCTGCGACGGGTGTAGACGATCTGCAGGGCATCGACGATATCGTGGCCGCCTTTGCGGGACGCAGCGGCGCCGATGCCCGTTTCTTCGACCTGTTCGACTATCAGCGCCGTCTCGGCGCCGATCCGCAGGCGTTCGGCTTGCCGGCTACACTCAACCAGCGTGATATCTGCCTGGCCACGCCGGGGCAGGCACCCGGTTGCGAGGGCTTCGTCTATTTCGACGACATCCATCCGACCACGCAACTCCATCGCGCAATCGCAAACGGACTGACCACGCAACTGGGCATCGCCGCCATCCCCGAGCCGGCTAGCTGGCTGATGATGATCGCGGGTTTCGCGCTGGTCGCCTCGACGATCCGTCGTCGTCGCTACGCGTTGCGGATCGTCTATGCCTGAGCCGGATACGGATGTGGCGGCCGGGGACGTGCGATTGTCACCGGCGGCCCATGCCGGTACACCGGTTGCCATGACCTCACTCGACAAGCCGCCCCTTACGACCACCACGGTGAAATGGCGCTTCCCCGCCGTTCATCCCGAAGGGCGAAAATATGTCGCGATCTCGGCCGGGATCACGCTGCTGCTTACCATCATATCGAACGTGCTGTTCTGGCCGATGGTGGGCGTCACCCTGTGGGTGGCGACGTTCTTTCGCGATCCCATCCGCACCACCCCGCAGGGCGACGGGCTGATCGTCGCGCCGGCCGACGGCCTCGTCACCATGATCCAGCGCGTGCCGGTGCCGCGAGAGCTGGTCGGCGAACTGGGCGAGGCGCCGCTGACCCGTGTGTCAATCTTCATGTCGGTGTTCGACGTCCATATCAACCGCACCCCGATCGCCGGTACGATCCGTCAGGTCGTCTACATCTCCGGCAAGTTCCTCAACGCCGATCTCGACAAGGCGTCGGATGAAAACGAGCGTCAGCATATTGTCGTGGAAAGCCGTCCGCAGCCGGATGGTACCGTCCGTCGCATCGGCTTCACCCAGATCGCCGGGCTGGTAGCGCGCCGTATCGTGCCGTTCGTGAAGGCAGGCGACATGGTCGCGACCGGCCAGCGGATCGGGCTGATCCGCTTCGGCAGTCGCGTTGATGTGTTCCTGCCTGACGACATCGCACCGCAGGTCACGCTGGGCCAGCGCTCGATCGCGGGCGAGACGGTGATCGGCCGCCTCGGTGCCACTGCCGTCACCGGTATCGCACAGTGACAACGCCGCAGAACGACGATCACCGTCCCGTCGATCCGGGCGACGGCACGCTACCGCTGCGCGAGCGCCGCGCGCGCGATCAGTTGCGTGCCCGGCGGTTCGCCCGCCCCCCCCGCGGCCTTCCGCTCAGGGCGGTCGCGCCCAACGCCGTCACGGCGCTGGCGCTGTGTTCGGGATTGTCGGGCGTGCGGTTCGCAATCTCGGGCGAATGGGAGCGCGCGGTCACGATGATCATGATCGCGGGGGCGCTGGACGGCATCGACGGCCGGATCGCCCGGATGCTGCGCGGCGAAAGTCGGTTCGGAGCCGAACTCGATTCGCTGTCGGACGCGATCTCGTTCGGCGTCGCGCCGGCACTGATCCTGTATCTTTGGTCATTGTCCGCGCTACCACGTTTCGGCTGGGCCGCAGCACTTGTACTGGCGGTATTCTGCGCCCTCCGCCTCGCCCGGTTCAACGCCAATATCGATGAGGTCGAGCAACCTCATAAGTCTGCCGGTTTCATGACCGGCGTACCGGCGCCGGCCGGTGCCGGTCTGGCCCTGTTGCCGCTGATCCTGTGGCTGTGGACCGACCTGCCGATTCTCAATTCGCCCTATCTTGTTGCACCTTGGGTGGTGTTCGTGGCAATGCTGATGGTGTCGAGCCTCGCCACCTTCTCATGGAAATCGCTGCGGCTGCGTCGTACCGTCCGGTTCGAGGCACTGGCCGTGGTGGTCCTGATCGGAGCTGCCCTGGTCACCGCGCCATGGCATGCGCTCAGTGCGATCATTATTGCCTATCTGGTCGCACTGCCTTTCAGCATAGCCAGCTACGCCCGGGTCAGGCGACTTCGCGCAACCGTCGCGCCGGCACCGGCAGTGACGCCCGCCGCCTGACTGCGATCCGCCGCTCGGCACGAACCAGTTGTTCGAGCGGTGCGAAACCACGATCGGCATGGCCCGCAGCCACGCGAACCATCCGTGACCAATGTGGGCCTACCGCAAAGGCAATCACGGCGATGGCAGTGACCAGCGCGCCTGCGAACACTACGATACTGACGACTGCCATCATATACGCCTCCCTGTCCGCAAGCGCCAAATCCTGTCGCCTGCGCCAACCCTCGACTCAGCCGGCCAGTTCCCGGCAATACTGCAACCATCATAGCGACTAACGGCAGCGATCCGTGCCGAACCCGTATAATCGGAAGACTGTACGTCTGTTGAACCTGTTATGTTCCTATCACGTTCCGCCCGTCAAGCCGATTCGGCAATGAAACGGAACGGTTGCGCGTGCTGTGCAGGTACGGTAAGTGGCGCGCCTCAACCCCACATGGGAAGCATCATAGCCCGGTGCGCAGGTCTTCAGGCCACGCGTCATCCGCTTCCCAGAGGCTCAACCGGAAGGAATTACCTATGGCGGCACCCGTCGTCACCATGCAGCAGCTGATCGAAACCGGTGCGCATTTTGGCCACCAGACGCATCGCTGGAACCCCAAGATGAAGCCATACATCTTCGGTGACCGCAACGGCGTCCATATCCTCGACCTGTCGCAGACCGTGCCGCTGTTCGCGCGCGCGCTGGAATTCGTATCGTCGTCGGTTGCGGGCGGCGGCAAGGTGCTGTTCGTCGGCACCAAGCGCCAGGCGCAGGAGCCGATCGCCGATTCGGCGCGGCGCGCCGGCCAGCATTTCGTCAACCATCGCTGGCTGGGCGGGATGCTCACCAACTGGAAGACGATCAGCAACTCGATCAAGCGCATGAAGACGCTGGAAGAGCAGCTGTCGGGCGACACGCACGGCCTGACCAAGAAGGAAGTGCTGCAGCTGACCCGTGAAAAGGACAAGCTGGAACTGTCGCTGGGCGGCATCCGCGACATGGGCGGTATTCCCGACGTGATGTTCGTGATCGATGCGAACAAGGAAGAGCTGGCGATCAAGGAAGCCAACACGCTCGGCATCCCCGTCGTGGCGATCCTCGATTCGAACGTGTCGCCGGACGGCATCGCCTTCCCGGTTCCCGCCAATGACGACGCCGCCCGTGCCATCCGCCTGTATTGCGAGGCGATCGCCATCGCCGCGACCCGTGGCGGCCAGGAGCAGCAGCGCCGTTCGGGTGCCGATATGGGTGCGATGGCCGAGCCGGTCGCCGAAGAGACGCTGACGGTCGAAACGCCGGCCGCGCAGCCCGGCGACGAGCCGGAAGATGCCGCGACCGCCACGGTCGAGGGTGCCGGCGCCGAGACCGAGCGCCAGATCGACGCATAACCTTCACGGGTTCGTCATGCGGGCGGGGCAGGGCGCGGAAACGCCCGGCCTCGCCCGCAACCACATTCAGAACAGAAGGACGACAGACATGGCCGATATCACGGCAGCGATGGTCAAGGACCTGCGCGAGAAGAGCGGCGCGGGCATGATGGATTGCAAGAAGGCGCTGAACGAGACCTCGGGCGATATGGACGCCGCGCTCGACTGGCTGCGCACCAAGGGCCTCGCGGCCGCACAGAAGAAGTCGAGCCGCACCGCCGCCGAGGGTCTGGTCGGCGTCGCGACGTCGGGCAACAAGGGTGCTGCAGTCGAGGTGAATTCGGAAACCGATTTCGTCGCCAAGAACGACCAGTTCCAGGCGTTCGTCCGCGAAGTCACGCAGATCGCGCTGGCGGCCGGCGATGATATCGAGACGATCAAGGCTGCGGCGATGCCGTCGGGTACGACCGTCGCCGAGGTGCTGACGAACAACATCGCCACGATCGGCGAGAATCAGTCCTTGCGTCGCGCCAAGCGCCTTGAAGTGAGCAAGGGCGCGGTCGTGTCCTACGTCCACAACGCGCAGTCCCCGGGCATGGGCAAGATCGGCGTCCTCGTCGCGCTTGAATCCGACGCGTCGGACGAGGTGCTGCAGGGTCTGGGCAAGCAGCTGGCGATGCACATCGCCGCCGCCTTCCCCAAGGCGCTGAATGAGGCGGATCTCGACGAGACCGAGATCGAGCGTGAGCGTGCGATCGCTGCCGAAAAGGCCGGCGAATCAGGCAAGCCAGCCGACATCATCGCCAAGATGGTCGAAGGCTCGATCGCCAAGTACCGCAAGGAGCACGCGTTGGTCAGCCAGCTGTTCGTGATGGACGGCAAGACCAAGATCAGCGACGTCGTGGCCAAGGCAGGCAAGGACGCCGGCACTACCATCGTCCTGAAGGACTATGTCCGCTTCCAGCTCGGCGAGGGCATCGAGAAGGAGGCATCCGACTTCGCGGCGGAAGTAGCTGCCGTATCGGGCGTGCCGCAGGGCAACTGATACTGGACGCCCGGTCCTTTACCGGGCCGGGCGATCCACTTGTTGCTTCCCCATACGGTCTGGAGTTTGGAGGCGTCGAGGTAACGGGTGTCCGTTGCCACGCACACCGACGGCCTTCAAACCGTTTTGGGGATGACGCATGTCTGGCGCATCTCATTCGTCCTGATGCATGACATGCCCGGTAGCCCGCGTTGCGGACGTGCGACATTTCTCTTCGGGCCGGCCACCATGGTTGCCCCGCCAGTCCCCCGCGTCTAGGGTTTGCCCCGCTTCCCCCAACATAACCGAGACGCATGACCGAACCCCGCTTCAAACGCATTCTGCTGAAACTCTCCGGCGAAGTCCTGATGGGCGAGGGTGGTCTGGCGATCGATCCCGTCGTCACCGCCCGTGTCGCGCAGGAGATCGCCGATGTTCGTGCTCAGGGGTATGAACTGTGCATCGTCGTCGGCGGCGGCAACATCTTTCGTGGCCTGTCCGCCGCGGCCAAGGGGATCGAGCGCGCGACCGCCGATTACATGGGGATGCTCGCCACGGTGATGAACGCGCTGGCGGTGCAGAACGCGCTGGAGCAGATCGGCGTCGATACCCGGGTCCAGTCGGCGATCCCGATGGCCAGCGTGTGCGAACCCTTCATCCGTCGTCGTGCCGAACGGCATCTGGAAAAGGGCCGCGTCGTGATCTTCGCCGCCGGTGTCGGCTCGCCCTTCTTCACCACCGATTCCGGTGCCGCGCTGCGAGCCGCCGAGATGAAGTGCGATGCGCTGTTCAAGGGTACGTCGGTCGACGGCGTCTATGATGCCGATCCCAAGAAGGTACCGACCGCCACCCGTTACGATACGGTCACTTACTCGAAGGTGCTATCCGATGACCTGAAGGTCATGGACGCCAGCGCCATCGCATTGTGCCGTGACAACGCCATTCCGATCGTGGTCTTCAATATCCGCGAACACGGCAATTTCGCCGCGGTCCTCGCCGGTGAAGGCATCTGCACGATCGTGCAAAATCAGGAGAACATCGATGCCAGCCTATGACAAGGCCGATATCCAGCGCCGCATGTCCGGCGCGATCGACGCGTTGAAGCACGATCTGGGTGGACTGCGCACCGGTCGCGCCTCCACGACGCTGCTCGATCCCGTCAACGTCGAGGTCTATGGCAGCCACATGCCGTTGTCGCAGGTAGCGACCGTCTCTGCGCCCGAGCCGCGGATGCTGTCGGTACAGGTGTGGGACAAATCGAACGTCAGTTCGGTGGAAAAAGCGATCCGCTCTGCCGGTCTCGGTCTCAATCCGATCAACGACGGACAGACGCTGCGCCTGCCGATCCCCGACCTGACCGAGGAGCGCCGCAAGGAACTCGCCAAGCTCGCCAGCCAATATGCCGAAAAGGCGCGTATCGCCGCGCGCAACGTGCGCCGCGACGGCATGGACAACCTGAAAGTCGACGAGAAGAAGAACGTTTTCGGTGAGGACGAGCGCAAGCGTCACGAAACCGAGCTGCAGAAGATCACCGACAAGACCATCGCCGATATCGATGCCGCGTCGGCTGCCAAGGAAAAGGAAATCCTCGGCAAGTGAGCGACGGGGCGTTTCCTATCGTCCATTCCGTCACCGGTGCGATGCGTAGCCGGGGCGGGGCATGAGTACCGCCCCGATCCTCGCGCCGGCCGATGCGACTGGCGCGATTCCGCGCCACGTCGCGATCATCATGGACGGCAATGGCCGCTGGGCACGCCAGCGACATTTGCCCCGCCTCGCCGGGCACAAGGCGGGGGTGGAGGCGGTGCGCCGTGTCACCCGGGCCGCCCGCGCGATGGGGATCGAGGCGCTGACGCTCTACGCCTTTTCGTCGGAAAATTGGCGGCGTCCGGCCGAGGAAGTCGGCGACCTGATGGGTCTGTTGCGGCTTTTCATCCGCTCCGATCTCGCCGAACTGACGCGGGAGAATGTGCGGCTGCGGGTGATCGGCGACTATCGTGCCTTTTCCGCCGATCTGATCACGCTGATCGACGACGCCATCGCCCGCACTGCCGGCAATGACGGGCCGTTGCTGGCGATCGCGCTGAACTACGGCGCGCAGGCGGAACTGGCCGCCGCCGCCCGCCGCCTCGCCGCGCGTCTACCCGCCGACCAGATCGATGAGGCTGCGATCGAGGCCGAACTGGACACCGCCGGTCTGCCACCGCTCGATTTGGTCGTCCGCACCTCAGGCGAGCAGCGGTTGTCGAATTTTCTGCTGTGGCAGGCGGCTTATGCCGAATTGCTGTTCGTCGATACGCTATGGCCCGACTTTGATGGCGATGCGCTGGCGGAGGCGGTCGCCGCGTTCGGTCGGCGTCAGCGTCGTTACGGCGGCCTGTGACGGAAGATTTTCCTCCGACGCCCGATGCCAAGCTGCGTACGCCGTCCAACCTCCGGTTGCGCATGATCGCCAGCGTGGCGATGATCGCGGTCGCGCTGGTCGCGCTCTATGCGGGCGGGTTCGTGTTCTGGCTGCTGGCGGTGATCGCGGCTTTGTTCATGATGGCGGAATGGTCGGGCTTGCACGGTGCGGATGCGAAGACCAAGCGGACCGCGCAATTCGCCCTGTCGGTGCCGCTGGCGATCATGGCGCCGATCGCGGCCGGGCCACATTTTTTCGTGCTTGGGCTGCTTGGCGCGGCATTCTTTTTCATCGCGATCGTCAAGCGCGATGCCGGCCTCGCCTTCGGGGCGGTTTATGTCGGTTTGCCGGTGTTCGCGCTGCTACTGATCCGTGGGCAAGCGGATGGGCTGGTGCTGACGCTATGGACGCTGTCGCTGGTTTGGGCGACCGATATCGGCGCATTCTTCACCGGCCGGACACTGGGCGGGCCGAAGCTGGCCCCCCGGATCAGTCCGGCCAAGACCTGGTCGGGCCTGATCGGCGGTGTGATCCTCGCCACGCTCGTCGCCTTCGCGCTGCATGTCGGTTACGGCCTGCCGTTCCGCCTCGTTATCGCTACTCCGTTCCTCGGTCTGCTCGCGCAGGGCGGTGATCTGTATGAAAGCGCGCTGAAGCGCCGGGCCGGCGTAAAGGACTCCGGCAACGTCTTGCCCGGCCATGGTGGCGTACTGGACCGGCTGGACGGGGTCGTGCCGGTTGCGCCGATCGCGGCGCTGCTTGTGATCCTGCCGCAGCTGCTCGCATGAGGACCGTCACCATCCTCGGTGCGACCGGATCGGTCGGCACCTCGACGCTCGACTTGGTCGAGCGGGAACCGAACCTTTACCGGGTACGGGCACTCACCGCCAATTGCGACGTGACCAAGCTTGCCGCCGCTGCCCGCCGGACCCATGCGGAACTGGCGGTCGTCGCCGACGAAGCCTGTCTACCTGCGCTGCGCGACGCGTTGGCCGGCACCGCCACCCGCGCTACCGGTGGCCGGGCGGCAGTGATCGCTGCTGCCGCTTCCGGCGCAGACTGGACGATGGGAGCGATCGTCGGCTGTGCCGGGCTGGAGCCGGTGATGGCGGCGATCGGGCAGGGGGGCACCGTCGTCCTTGCGAACAAGGAGCCGTTGGTGTCGGCGGGCGAGGTCATTCTCGCCGCCGCCGCCGCATCGGGCGCGACGCTGCTGCCGGCGGACAGCGAGCATAACGCCATCTTTCAGTGCCTCGACCCCGCCCAAGTTGCGCAGGTCCGTCGCATTGTCCTGACCGCCAGCGGCGGCCCGTTCCGTGACTGGTCGCTGGCGGACATGGCGAACGTCACCCCCGCACAGGCGGTGGCGCATCCCAACTGGTCGATGGGTGCCAAAATTTCGGTCGATTCGGCAACGATGATGAACAAGGGGCTGGAGCTGATCGAGGCTGCCCGCCTGTTCCCGGTCGATCCCGACCGGATCGAGATTGTCATCCATCCGCAATCGGTGATCCATTCCGCGGTCGATTATGTCGACGGATCGATGCTGGCGCAGCTCGGCCCATCCGACATGCGGGTGCCGATCGCGCATTGCCTGGCATGGCCGCAGCGGATGGTAACACCGATGGCCCCGCTTGATCTGATCGCCTTGGGCCGGCTCGATTTCGCGGCACCCGATCCGGTCCGCTTTCCGGCGTTGCGGCTGGCGCGAGAGGTGCTGCGGGCTGGTGGCGCACGTCCCGCCATTTTGAATGCCGCCAACGAAGTCGCTGTCGCCGCCTTTCTGGCCGGGCGCATTGGCTTCCTCGAAATTGCCGCAATCGTGGAACATACGCTCGATAGTTACGACCCGCCCGCTCCCGAAACGCTCGACGCGGTCATCGCTGTCGACGCCCGGGCGCGGATAGTGGCGGGCGCGCGCGCAGAGGATCGTACCGCTTGATCGAAACCCCCGGCTTCCCGTTGACATTGCTGGCTTTCATCGCGATGATCGGCCCACTCGTCTTCGTGCATGAGATGGGCCATTATCTAGCTGGTCGCTGGTTCGGGATTGGCGCCGATGCCTTTTCGATCGGATTCGGACGTGAGATTGCCGGCTTTACCGATCGGCACGGCACACGCTGGAAATTCGGCTGGCTGCCGCTGGGTGGGTATGTCCGCTTCGCCGGTGACATGAATCCTGCAAGCCAGCCTAGCGCGGAATGGCTGGCATTGCCTGCCGCGGAGCGTGCAAGGACCTTCCAGTCGAAACCCGTCTGGCAGCGCGCCATCGTCGTGGCGGCTGGCCCCGTCGTGAATTTCCTTGTTGCGATCCTGATCCTCGCCGGCTTTGCGCATTTCTACGGCACCCGCCATGCGCCGGCCACGGTCGGCTCGGTCGTAGGGGGAAGTCCGGCGGCAAAGGCCGGCCTGCGTGAAGGCGACCGGTTGCTGACTCTGGGTGGTCGTTCGGTCGACGATTTCGCCGGCATCGCCGAATATGCGATGTTACGCCCGGGTGAGACGATCCGGGTGACCGGCGAACGCGCTAGCCGCCCGATCGCCACGACGTTGACGATCGGCACGGTCGAACAGCGTGACCGGTTCGGTAACGTCTACCGCATCGGCCGCGTCGGCATCGGCAGCCCGCCGGTCGAGTATCGCCCGGTGTCGTTGTTGCGGGCGCCGGTCGAGGGCACGATACAGGTCGTTGCGATCGTGCGCGGCTCGCTCGATGCGTTGGGCCAGATATTTACCGGCCGGCGTTCTGTCGACGAACTGGGCGGACCGCTTCGCATCGCCAAGATCTCGGGCGAACAGATGACCCTCGGGTGGCCCGCCTTCATCGGACTGATCGCATTGGTGTCCATCAATCTGGGGTTCATCAACCTGCTGCCAGTGCCGATGCTCGATGGCGGCCACCTGTTCTTCTATGCGATCGAGGCGATCCGGCGCCGGCCGGTCGAACCCCATGTGCAGGAATGGGCATTCCGCGGTGGATTGGCCGCGATTCTGGCTTTGATGCTGCTCGTGACGTTCAATGATCTGGGCCAACTTGGCCTGTGGCGTAATCTGGCCGGCTTGATCGGTTGACGAAGCTGGGGCAGGGCGACCGCGCAGGGGTCGGCTACTCGTTTTCCTGGGGTGGGTTTTTTAGCGTGAACAATAACCGTCAAAAGGTCGCTGTCATCGGCACGGCATTGCTGGCGAGCACAATGCTCGCAGGCATCCCCGTGTCGGCACAGACCGCGCCCGCCTCTACTACGCCCGCCGCCACGCAGGGTTCCAGGCCGGCACGTGCTCCCGCCGTCGGACAGGTGGCGACGCCTGCTACGCCAGCACCGGTGGCGCCGCTCGCCGGCGGTACAATTCGCACCTTGCGCGTCGAGGGGTCGCAGCGGATCGAGCCGGAAACGGTGCTGTCCTATACGAAGCTTCGTGTCGGCATTCCCTATACCACCGCCACGCTCGATCAGGCGCTGGTCGATCTGCAGGCGTCCGAGCTGTTTGCCGATTATTCGATTTCCGGTGTCGAAAGCGGCGATATCGTCCTGCGCATCCGCGAGAACCCGATCATCAACCGGGTAATCCTAGAGGGTAACAAGGCGATCAAGAGCGACAAGATCCAGAAGGAACTGAAGCTCGCCCCCCGCCAGATTTTCACCCGTACTGCGGTGCGTGCCGATGTCGGCCGGATCGTCGAACTATATCGTCGGCAGGGCCGATTCGCTGCGGTCGTCGAACCCAAAATGGTCAGCCTCGACCAGAACCGGGTCGATATCGTGTTCGAGATCACCGAGGGATCGAAGTCCAAGGTCCGCCAGATCAACATCCTTGGTAACGAGAAATTCTCCGACGATGCGTTGCGTGGCCAGATGGCGACCAAACAGTCGCGCTGGTTCCGCGTCTTGTCGTCGGGCACCAGCTACGATCAGGATCGCCTGAATTACGACCAGCAGAAGCTGCGGCAATTCTACCTGACCGAAGGCTATGCCGATTTCCGCGTCACCAGCGCGGTGGCGGAACTGACGCCGGACAAGCGCGACTTCATCATCACCTACGTTGTCGAGGAGGGGCCGCGCTACAAGTTCGGCGACGTTACCGTCGACAGCGAGATTCGGGATTTCGACAATACCCGTCTCGCCGCATCGCTGCCGATGAAGAAGGGCGACTGGTACAACGCCAAGATGGTCGAGGATTCGGTCGAGAACCTGTCCCAGACCGCCGGCCTGTTCGGCTACGCCTTCACCAACGTCGATCCCGAATTCCAGCGCGACCGTGAAACGCTGACGATGGGGATCAACTTCCACATCGCGCAGGCGCAGCGCACCTATGTCGAACGGATCGACATCAACGGCAACACGCAGACGCAGGACAAGGTCGTCCGCCGCGAGATGCGACTGGCCGAAGGCGATGCGTTCAACGATTTCCAGATCAAGCGATCGCAGGACCGGATCAACTCGCTGGGCTTCTTCCAGGACAAGTTCGAGATCAAGCGGACGCCCGGCACTACGCCCGACCGCATCCTGCTGGAGGCACCCGTGGAGGAGAAGTCGACCGGCGAACTGCAACTGTCGGCCGGCTATTCGTCGCTGGAACGCTTCATCATCCAGGCGAACATCACCCAGCGCAATTTCCGCGGCAAGGGGCAGGAGTTGCGCGCCGGCGTCAACTATTCCAGTTATCAGAAATCCGTCGAGCTGGGCTTCACCGAACCCTATCTGCTCGACAAGAACGTCGCGATCGGTGTCGACCTGTTCCGCCGCGATCTGAACCAGTTCAACTTCACCACCAACGGTGATCGCAACCAGCTCTACAATCAGGTATCGACCGGTTTCCAAATTCGCACCGGCGTACCGCTGACCGAATACTGGTCGCTGTCGGGCCGCTATGGCCTGTCCTATGACGAGGTCGGACTGGACGAAAGCCTGCTGGTCAATGGCCAGTGCAGCACGGCGACGGTCGGCCGTTATCTTTGCGAAGCGCTCGGCAATCGCTGGACGTCGTCGGTCGGCTATTCGCTGATCTACAACAGCCTCAATTCCGGCCTGCGTCCCACGGCAGGTACGCGCTTCTCGTTCAGTCAGGATTTCGCCGGGCTGGGCGGCGATGTGAAATACATCCGCACCCGTGCGGAAGTGGCGAAATATTACGGGCTCGGCAGCGGCTTTGTCCTCTCGTTCCTGGGCGAGGGCGGCTATATCAAGTCGCTGGAAAAGAACCGCGGCCCCGGCATCGACGAAGTCCGGATCATCGATCGCTTCTATCTGGGCGAGCCGAACTTTCGTGGTTTCGACATTCGCGGCGTCGGCCCCCGTGTGCAGCGCACGCCGCTGGTCACCGATCCGGTCACCGGCATCCAGTCGCTTGTCACCGATCGCAACCAGATCGTCGACGACCCCTTGGGCGGCAAGGCCTATTATCTCGGCCGGGCCGAGCTTGAGATTCCGCTTGGTGCGGGCGCGCGCGAGCTCGGGCTGCGTCCGTCCATATATGTGCAGGCCGGCAGCCTGTTCAGTCTGAAACAGCCGCTCAAGACCACCGATTTCGCGCAGGCGAAGAACCCCGCGACCGGTGCCCTGCTCTTCAACCCGGACGGTTCACCGACGCTGCTGGGTACACCGATCACGACGATCGTGAACAACCAGACGCTGGCTCTCTATTCGGTCGGCGCGACCGATACGGTCAATGCCGGGCTGGGTACGACGTGCGCCGTGGGATATTCGGCGACGCCTGGCGGCACCTGCACTGGATCCTCCGTTAATATAGCCCAGGTCAGCCAGCCCTTCTTCGAGCAGTTTCTCGGCAATTCAGCGCGTCCGCGTCTGACCGTCGGTATCGGCGTCAACTGGAATTCGCCCTTCGGCCCCTTGCGCATCGATCTTGCCAAGGCGCTCATCAAGCAGAAGGGCGACGACAACAAGCTCATTACCTTCAACGTAGGAACACAGTTCTGATGACTATCAAGACGCTCCTCCTCGCCGCCGCCCTCGTTGCTCCGGCCTTGGCTGCCACCGCAGCCGGCGCACAGACCATCGCCGTCGCCAATCCCGAAGGTGCGGTCGCCAATTCGAAGGCGTGGTCCGCTGCCCGTGCGCAGATCGAGACGACCTACAAGGCACAGCTCGATCAGGCGAACGCCCGTCGCGAGGCGGTCGGCCGTGAACTCCAGCCGCTGGTGACCGCGTTCAACACCGCCCGCGCCGCGCCCAACGCCAACCAGGCGGCGCTGCAGACGCAGGCGCAGGCGATCCAGACGCGCGAGCAGGCGGCACAGGCCGAACTGTCGCGCCTGACCGCCCCGGCGCAGCGGGCGCAGGCCTATGCGATCGAGCAGATTTCCGGTCGCCTGTCCGATGCGGTGCAGGCCGTCGTCCGTGCCCGCAACGTCACCATGCTGGTCCGTCCCGATGCCGTGCTGTTCGCCAATCCCACCGCTGACGTGACTGCCGCAATCACCACCGAGCTGGATCGTCTGGTTCCGAGCGTCGGCATCACCCCGCCCGCGAACTGGCAACCCGGCCAGCAGCAGCAGGGCGCTGCACCTGCCGCCACTGCACCTGCCGCGACCGCGCCCACCCGCCCGGCACAGCCCTCCGGCCGGTGAGCGATACCATGACCGCGCCCGATGCCGGGGAGACCGAAACGGTGATCGGCCCGCTCGATATCGGGCGGGTCATGGCCGCGCTGCCGCACCGCTATCCCATGCTTCTCGTCGACCGCGTCGAGGAACTGGTGATCGACAAGCGGATCGCTGCAATCAAGGCGGTGACGATCAACGAAGGCTTCTTTCAGGGCCACTTCCCCGGCCGGCCGATCATGCCCGGCGTCCTCATCGTCGAGGCGCTGGCGCAGGCCGCCGGAATCCTCGCGGTCGAAAGCCTCGGCCTCGCTGGCTCGGGCAAGCTCGTCTATTTCATGGCGATCGATGGAGCCAAATTCCGCAAGCCGGTCGAACCCGGGGTGCTGTTGCGGCTGGAAGCCAGCTTCGTGCAAAAGCGCGCCAGCGTCTGCAAGTTTGCAGGCATTGCCAGAATTGATGGCCAAGTGGTTGCGGAAGCGAACTTTACCGCAATGATCGCAAACCCGCCCAAGCCCGCCTGACGGCAGCCTTGGGGGATACGGCCCGCGAACTTTGACTTATGAAGCAGGGGCCGCTAAGCGCCCCGGCTTGTTCTTCGGCTGGTCGGAACCAGCCATATCAGGAGCGTTTCGATGAAGACCGATACCCACCCCGACTATCACACCATTCGCGTCCAGATGACCGATGGCACCGTGTTCGAGACTCGTTCGACCTGGGGCAAGGAAGGCGATCTCATGACGCTCGACATCGATCCGCTGGCGCACCCGGCATGGACGGGTGGCCGCGGCACCATGCTCGACACCGGCGGTCAGGTCGCCCGCTTCAACAAGCGCTTCGGTGGCGGTCTCACGCTCCGCAAGTAATCGTTCAGACGGTTCGGGAAGAGGCTGATTCACGGGATGTCGTGAGCCAGCCTTTTTCATGTGCGGCGACGATGCTTATAATCGATAAGCGTCCCGATCGTGATCGCAAGTGCATAGACGACCAGATCGACGATCGAAAACACCCGCCCGAACAACAGGGCGCCCAGCCAGTTCGCTCGCATGGCATCGAGTGCGGGTAGATGGTAAAGTTGGGACAGTTCGATCCCACAGGCGATGATCGTCGCAACAGCACCACGTCGGCTTGGCGACCAGCGCGGTCGGACCATGCCGACGATGGTATGAATCATCATTGCCCAAAGGATCGATCCGCCATGTTTTACCACGGCACCGGGCAGACCCATCGGCACCAGCCGGAGTATCAGGCCAGCGACCATCAGGCCGGCGATCGCCAGCAGCGATCGGGGCAGGGGCCGACGTAACGTGGAGTCAGTCATTGGCCTGAACGGGTAACGTAATCCGGAACACCGCCCCCGCCTGTTCACCATCCAGCAGCGTGATGGTTCCGCGATGCGCTGCAAGCAGCGAGCGCGCAATCGGCAGCCCCAGTCCGGTTCCTCCCGTCGTTCGGCGACTGGTGAAGAACGGTTCGAAGACGCGGGCACGATCGCCCGGCGGAATGCCGGGACCGTCATCGCTCACCGTCAGAGCGATCGACCTGTCATTTTGTCGGCCATCGATCGTCAGACGCGACGCACCCGCCTGACCGCTGTTCTCGATCAAGCAACTTAAAACGGATGCGATGGCGGCGGCCGGCACCGCCACCGCGGGTAAATCCGAAGGCAGGCGAAGCGTGACGGTGAAGCCCCTCCGGCTATCGGCGTCCGCCACCTGTTTCGCGACGTCGGCGACATCGCACGTCCCGCCGCCCATCGCCGCCGCCATATCGGCGCGTGCCAGATCGAGCAGCCGGCTGACGAGCAGGGTCAGTCGTACGGCATCCGATGCGATGTTGGTCAGGAACCGTTCGCGGTCCACCACTCCCATGTCGGGGTGGTCCTGCAGCAGTTCGACCGCCCCGCCGATCCCGGACAGCGGCGTCTTGAATTCATGTCTGACCGCATGGGCGAAGTCGCGCAGGTAGCGGGAGCGATGCTCGATCGCCTCCGCCATGCTGCCGAAGTCGCGGTAGAGCGCCTGAATTTCGATCGCGGCGGTGGTGGGCGCGTCGGGCACCGTGCCGCCGCCACTAGCAACGACACGGGTGGCGGCACCCAGCGCTTCGACCGGACGGACGATGCCGCGTGACAGCAGGCCGCTTAATACAACAAGCGTCGTAAAAATCAGCAGTATGCCGATCGCAATCTTGCCGCGATCGGCATCCAGCCCGGCAAACAGCGCGCGTGGCGGCTGCGATAACAGGACGACGCCCACGATCCGTCCACCGGCGACGATGGGTCGGGCGTGATGGATGCGCAGGTCGGCGGCGCGGGCCAGCCATTCACCCATATAGGCGGGGCGATGGGCGCGGTTCCGCCGCAGCGTCGTGGTGGCATCGCCGCCAAGCGCCATGCGGACCTCCAGCAGGTCGGCATGGCTGCCGCCCCCGCCTGGGCCGACCAGGATGTGACCGCGGCGATCAAGCAACAGGATAGCGGCGCCGGTCGATCGCGCGGTCAGGCGGATGACGGGCGCTACTCGCCGGGTCCATGCCAACGTCTGTCGATCTTTTACCAAGGCGGCGAGATGGGGACCGGGGCGGTCGGACAGGATCGGTGTCAGTCGCAGGTCGATGGACGGCGCTTCCGCCGGCGGCAAGGACGGTACCGCGATCGGCTCACCGTCCCGCCATTCCACGGCGGCGGCCGCGGCCAGTGCGGCGCCCTGCGCGACCAGTGCCGCCTCGGACTGGCGGACCAGGGCATTTTCGTAGACGCGTAGAAACAGCGCACCGACACCCGGCAACGCCGCGACGAAGGTGAACGTCAGCAACAGGATCGTGCGCAACCGCAGGCGCGGCCAGTACCGCCGGACGATACGCTTGACGCGCTCGATCATCCGCCGGCGCAGACGCCAAGGCGATAGCCGATCCCCGCGCGCGTCTCGATCACGTCGTGGGCGCCGACCCGCGCGAACTTGCCACGCAGGTTGCGGACATGGCTATCAATCGTGCGGTCGGTCACCGCGAAGCCGGGCCCCCGCAGCCGGTCGATGATCGCGTCACGGCTGAACACCTTGGACGGCATCGTTGCCAGCGTCCGGAGAATACCGAACTCTGTAACGGTCAGTACCACGGCCTGCCCACCCCAATCGGCCTGCCAGCCTTCGATGTCGAGCGTCAGCAGGCCGCAACGAAGCGTTGCCGTCGCCGCGATCATCGGCGGCCGGATCGCCACCCGCCGCAGGATCGCCATCACCCGTGCCACCACCTCACGCGGGGAAAAGGGTTTGGTGACGTAATCGTCCGCCCCCAGTTCGATTCCCAACACCGGTCGATTTCGTCTTCGCGGCTCGACAGGAACAGGATCGGCACGTCGCTTGCCGCGCGAAGCCTTCGGCAAACCTCGATTCCGTCCATGCGGGGCATGTTGATGTCCAGGATCACGAGGTCCGGTGCAGCGGTATCAGCCATGGCCAGCCCCGACTCGCCATCCTCTGCCTCAATCGTGTCAAGCCCGGCCTTGGTCAGCGCGAAGGCGAGCAACTGGCGGATGTGCGGATCGTCGTCGACGATCAGGATCGTGCGGGGCATGGGGAACTGGATCATGGCAGCAGGCCGCGCGGTCAAGGGCGAGCCGCCGGGGCCGAAGCCCCGCCGACCGATCCGTTGCAATTCCGCCAGGCGCCATTGGGCAGTGGCGAGGGGCGTGTGGGATCGGGGCCAAGCATCGCGGTCGCCCTTACCAGCCGTCGTTCCCCCCGCGCCGTCCAGTGCGTCCAGCTTTCCTGTCGGGCCGACAAATCGGCGTAGGTCTGCGTGCGGACATACCGGATGCGATCACGCATGGCGGCATCCATTGTCTGGTGTTCAAGATGGATCAAAGGGAGCAGCGCCGCATCTCCCAATCCGGCAAGGTAACAGAGATCGACCCGATGCGGCGACTGATGCCGGACGTTCCACGTGGCGGCGATTGCCCCCAGATCGATGAAGCTACAGACGGCAAGCACCAGAAAAGCGGCCAATGCGTTTCGATTGATGAGCCACCGCGCACTGTGTCCGGACAGAATACGCCAGCAGATCAGTACGAGCCCCAGTCCGACCAGCGCCATCCAGACAAGTGCGGCGAGCCGCAACCCGGTCATCATCTCCGTGTCGATATAGTCTATCGTTCGCCATGCGCTGGACGCCACGAGGATCAGGTTCTGCACCACCCACAACACGACCATCCGTCGTGCCCAAGGATGGTGTTCGCTCGCGCTGCCGGGACGCAACATCGCGAGCGCCATGACCCCGGCGATCAGCACGGTGACGATCAGTGGATAGGCACCGCGATGGACATATTCGGTCTGCGTCATCCCCGCCGGCAGGAAACCTCCACTCCACAGCACCATGATGTCGAGGGCGTTCTGGACGGCGAAAATCCCGTTGAACAAAGCAAGCGCGATCAGGACCGATGGCAGCGACGTGCCCGGCAGGATAGGCTCGGGATCGGGCAATCGCGCGGCCAGCCGCGTCGCCAGCGGATGCGGGCGCAGGCTTGGCCACAGACAGATGGCGGCCAACGTCCATACCAGCATCTGCAGGATCGACGGCAGCCGGATCGCCGCAAGTGCCCGTGCGATCACCGGATTGGCGGCAGCGAACAGCGCTACGAACAGGCCACCACCAATCAACGGCAGTGCCAGGGTCGCCGCCACCACGCCCGGGCTGTGCCGTACATCACGCCGGGCGCGCAGACTTCGTGAAAGATCGGCGATCAGCGTAACGATGCCGGCAGCGGCATGCAGCACCAGCCGCACGGCCCAATGCCATGCATCGTCGAAGCTTCCCGTCCGCGGCATCAATGCTGCGACCGACAGCGCACACCAGAACAGGGTCCAGTTCAACGGACCGGGATCATCGACCAATGCCGCCGCGAAAACCCCGGCCAGCGCCAGCGCGCACCATGCACGACGGTCGCGTCGGACGTCGGTGCGCCCCAGCACCATTCCCACCAGCCACGCCGTCGCGAATCCGCCGATGACCGCACCAGAAAAACCGAACGTAAACAGGCGGTCAAACAGCGCTACGAGGATTGCGGTGATTGCCGCTTTGCGAAGAAAACTGAACCGCACGGGGGTGCTCCTCTTGCCAAGAGCGAGCTGTTTGCAGAGCGCCAGTGGAGACTTGATCCGGCACGTGCGGATATTTCAGGTAAGGAATGTGCAGATCAAGTGCAGACGGGCCGGGCCGGCGTTGCCAAAGCCATCCCGCCGCATCATCTTTTCATCCGTGACGGCACCGACACCCATGCGCGACAGGATCGGGGCGGCAGCGTCGACCGCGGCGGTTGTCGGAGCCTTGGGTTACGGACTGATCCTGGGGCTCGCCCTCCATCACGCGGTGCCCACGGCACAGGAAGCATTGACGATGTTCGATGTGGTTCCCGTGGTGCCGGCGATCGCACGCGTGATTCCACCGCCCCGCAAGGTCAGCAGGCCCAGTGGCAGGGCGTCATCGCCCAATCTTCAGTCTAGGGCGACCGAAGCAACGGCACCCATGCCGATCATCCGGGTCGCCCCGCCTCCACCGATCATCCTCGCGCCATTACCCGATGTCGGCGCCATGGCCATGTCGGGGGTGTCGAATCGGGCGGGGCCGGGTACCGGTGCTGGCGGGATCGGTGACGGCCGCGGCGCGGGCGGTGAGGGCGATGGCGATGGTAGCGGCCGGGAACGCGTACCTCGACTGATCCGCGGGCGGATCAAGGGATCTGATATTCCCGATCCCGTTCTGGACACCGGCTTCAGCGGCGTTGTCGGCGTGCGATTCCAGGTCGGCACCGACGGTCATGTCACTGCATGTACCGTGATACGATCAAGCGGTAACGCGTTGATGGATCAGGCGACCTGCAATGCGATAGAAAAGCGTTTCCGTTACGATCCCTGGCGCGACAACGCAGGTCGGCCGGTCGCCTCGACCGTGCTGCGGGATCAGCAATGGGATATCGATCCGCCAACGCCGAAACGATGATACGATAGCCGCGTCGCTCCGCTGCTCCCTGGTTGAGCCTGGCGGTGGCCAACTACCGTTCCAACCATATGCAGAGGAGGTTGCCGTCCCGACTTGTCGAGGCGGCGTTCATTCCTGTCCATACAATGATGCCCGCCGACTTACCTGAAGGGCGATGCCGGCACATCTCCAGCTTTGCGTCCATTGATGGCACGCAGCCATCGTCTGGCCGACGCGTTAACACCGATTAACATGGAGGATGCCTGATGAAGCTCTATTACTCGCCGGGTGCGTGCAGCCTGGCCGACCATATCGCTTTGCATGAGGCAGGTTTGTCATTCGAGCACGAAGCGGTTGATCTGAAGGCCAAGAGCACCGCCAGCGGGGCTGATTTCATGGCGATCAATCCAAAGGGATATGTGCCGGCGCTCACCCTCGATTCCGGCGAAACCCTAAGCGAAAACATCGCAATCCTTGATTGGATCGCCCATCAGGACAGCGCGCTTAAGCCATCCAGTCCGATGGGACACACCCATCTGCTGGAGGCGCTAGCCTATATCTCAACCGAGATTCACAAGAGCTTCAAGCCCTTTTTCGCGGGCGGCAGCGACAGCGACAAGGCAAAAGCCGGCGAAGTGATCCTGAAACGGATGGGCTATCTGGCCGATACGATGCAGGGTGATTTCTTGTTCGGTACAAAGGTCAGCGTCGCCGACTGCTATCTATTCGTCATGCTGCTCTGGGCCCGGAAGAACGGTCTCGATGTTCCGGCGGCGTTGGCAGCCTTTCGCGATCGCATGATGGAATTGCCGTCGGTAAAGACAGCGATGACGCACGAAGGCCTGATTTAGGGAACCGGGGGCGTGAGCGGTCAAGCTGGCTGCTTCACGTCCCAGTCGCGTTTCAACCAATCGTCTTGGTGCGGCCCTTGCACCAAGACGGCGGTATCGGGTGCCGATCCGATGTCAATGATCACCATCCGATCGCTCTCCAGCAACGGGTACAGCATGTCGCCCATCGGATCGAAATCCAGCGCACTGAAGCGTCCCGGGTTTCCCGGAGGCAGTTCGGTTTGGGTCATGCCGCCATATCGAGTTCCTTGTGTGCGGCATAGTAGTTGGTTTCGGCTTCGGCGGGGGTGACGTAGCCGATAGGTCCGAAGA
>NZ_BAABBF010000010.1:0-101572 GCF_039537815.1 Sphingomonas cynarae
TCTTCGGACCTATCGGCTACGTCACCCCCGCCGAAGCCGAAACCAACTACTATGCCGCACACAAGGAACTCGATATGGCGGCATGACCCAAACCGAACTGCCTCCGGGAAACCCGGGACGCTTCAGTCATGTCACCTGACGGGGCCATGTGACCACGATCGAACCCTGAGCGCACATAATCCGCCAATTCCCCTTGGTCTGAGGAGCGCAGTCGAGGATCGGCATGGAAGCGGTTGTCGCGCAGGTCATAGCTGCGCGCGGCAGCGATCGAGGCGCGGGTGAGGTGTTCGGCGACATAAAGCGGAGTTCGCGTGACGGCGGAATGCAGCACGGCAAAGCGACGGTTGCACAGTTCGGTCGTGGCACGGGCCAGCTTCTGGTTGCTGAGCGTCGGTTCGACCCCGCCGGCGGAATGGGTCGGACAACTGGTGGTTGCAAATGCAGACTGGTTGGCGACGAGCGTCATCGTTGCTGTGATGATTGCGACGGTGCGCCGGGGAGGCTTCAACGGTAGTTCTCCAGGATCATGTCCTGGCCCGTGCCCGGCGTGGGCTGAACGCTCAATGGCTGGCCCGCCATGCCCTTGCGTCGGATACGAAGTACATTGGCGCATAGCTGCACGCCTGAGATCAGCAAATCCGCCTGTCCGATCATAAGTATACAGGTCTTAACGTTAACTAAACCGCGTGCTGTTTTGGGATGGGTGCAGATAACTGACCCATTGTCGTGGATCATGAAAGTCAGGATTGGTGGTCAGGCACCATTCGGGAATATGACATCATGAACAATCTGCTGAAGATCGGCTATCTCGTCGGCGCTGTCCTTGCGGCGGCACCAGCCAGCGCCACCGACTTCACCTTCGACTTGCGCAATGACGGGATCGGCACGCCGGCCGTCGCCTGGGGCAATTCGTTCCTGTACCAAGCCACCGCGTCGAGTGGCGAGAAGCTGGATGTAATGGTGTCCGGCTGGTCCCGTCAGTTCAACGGCAGCATCAAGCAGGGCGCCGTGGCATCATGGGATCCGAACGGCCTTGGTATCTACCAGCAGGGCGAGTCGACTGCCGGCGCGCTGCATCAGATTGATAACGTCAACGGCTGGGAGTTCCTGTCCTTCCAGTTCAGCAAGGCGGTCACGCTGACGTCCGGGGTCTTCAATGCCTATACCTTGGCCAAGACCGATGCGTACGGTGCACCCATCACGAACTTGTCGGGCCAGGTGGTTTACCGCGACTACCGCGATAATGATGCGTTCCTTGGTTGGGGAAACACGGCAGCCAGCTGGAACAGCAATCTGGGTCTGCAGAACTACAATCAGGCGACGGTGTTCGGCAGCCTGTCGGGCAGCACCAATACCAGTTCGAATGGTACCGCAGCGCAGACGTTCAACCTGATGAACGCGGTGGGCAACACGTGGCTGATCGGCGCGTCGATCAACGGCCCCGACAACCTGAACGATGCCTTCAAGCTGGCCGGGCTGACCGTACAGACCGCTGGCTCGAGCGTGGTATCGCCGGTGCCGGAACCCGCGACCTGGGCGATGATGCTGGTCGGTTTCGGAATGGTCGCCGGTGCCGCGCGGTATCGGCGTCGCAGCACCAAGGTCGCCTTCGCCTAACCCTTTCGAGGCTTGGATAAAACAGGAGCCGTCGGTCTAGCGGCAGGCGGCCCCTGTTTTGCTCTGTCTGAGCAGATTATCTCACAATGACTGGAACTTAGGAGCCCTCCAAGGTCTTCTAGATCGCTCGCACGGCATCGTGCCGGCGCAATACCGCACATCGGTAGGGCTACTTAAAGTGGATCGAGCATGGCTGCTCCTCATGATCAGCACGGCTGTGCCCCCGCATGACCGACAATGTGTTGGCCCGCGAAGCCCTCGATTTGCTACGCGCAAACTCTCAGTTCGTCCGACAAATCCGAGAAGTACATGATCGCGTCATCGCCATTGAGCTGCAGTATGGCTTGACCGCAAACAGTTTGTATTCCGATCTCTCACAGGAATTCAAATCGGTTGCACCGTTGAATGGCGACGTCATCAAAAAGCGAGCCTTAAACACTCGTCTTCGAAAGGAGTTGGTCGACCATCGTGCCTACCTGACTGCGCTGCGGGCCAGAGTACGCAGGATGCAATCGCCTAATATATAACAATCACTATCGTTTTAGATGACGACGAATAAAACATGCTGTCCCATAATCGATCGAGGGGACAGCAAGGAGCGCCATTCCAAAGTGCCAGTCCGCATGGCATGCGCTTCTCATGCATGATGCAAATACTGACCCAGCCCCAGCTACGTGAATCGTCTATTTTGGAGCCGTGAGCGAGACGTGGAACTTGCCAGGCGCTATGTAAGCGGTGATTCAGTCGATGACATTGCCACAGCTTTTGGATGTTCCTCTCAAGCCATCAGGACACGCTGCAACACCCTTGGGATCATTCGCAGAAAGGTCGGCGCAAACCGGCCAGAAAACGGGAACGCCGGCTTCCTGATCGGGGATGCGTTGCGAAGCGCCATACCGCTTGCTTCCGATGGCTTGGCCGACGACCTGTTTGCAAGGCTCGATACGGCGCCACAAAGCGATAAGTAGCATTGCAAGCAGCTTGTGATGTTCGACCGCACGGAGGGCGATCAGGACCCCTGCTTCAGAGCCTGCCGCGCGTCTGTCGATCCCCCGCCAGCATCTGCATCTGCTCGCCGCTGACTGTGATCGTAGCTTGTCGTATCAGATTGGCTGGGAAAGGGCGTATCAGGCGGCGCGGTTGATGCGAGCAAACCCTTCGAAGGTTGCCTGAACATTCCGGTCGGCGTTGACGATCAGCTGCTCAACACGGGCCAGGAAGGCCTCGCTTTCCTCTCCCGGGGCACGCGCCGCCATTTCCCACTGCCCAAACTCCCGGGTTTCAACATCACGTCGCGATAGGATGACCGCTGCCCGGTGACGGGGGTCAGCCTTGATACGGGCATAGGCTGCCTCGACCTTGTCGGCAGGACCCTCCAATGCCTGCATGAACTGCTTGCCGTCACTGTAAAGCAGCCCGGTCAGGCCATCCCGTGCGTTATTCCGACGTGAGGTGCGAAGAATGTCGTCGGTGCTCGGTTTGTCGACGGTGGTGCTGATGTAGACGAGTTGAAGCATGTCGGGCCTATGGTCAGTGCGTCTGATCGGGCTACCCCGAGCCGGTTAGGAAAGGCTTAATCCGTGTTGCCTGAGGGACATAGCCGCTAAGGGCAACGAGATCGTAACTGGACGATTTACCGTAGCGATTGCCACCACTTTAACCGCAGGGCTGTCATGGCATCCCCATGCTTGGTGAAGTCATCGAAAAGGCGGCCGAACTGGCCGATAGCGGCGAGCCGACCGTCGAGCGCGCTTTGGTGCAATATGACCAGGCTGAGGGGCCGATGGGCTCGCGCGCCCGGCAGATATGGGTGTCCGTCGCGTTTCTATTCGGTCGGCAGGATCGTCTACTGAAGAGGCCGGCCGAATAAGCTAGTGCGTCAGGGCCGGCCTAGTCCATCACCCCATATCAGTTGATTGTCTTTAACGATTGACGCGGTGGGTGTGCGTCCGCTGCCAAGCAGCCCAGAAGGCACGGCGCTACGGCCACACTGCTCCACAGCGTTTAACGGGTCGGAGGTGGCTCGTTGACGCCTGATTGCGTCTCACCGTTTGCAATCTCGACGCTGTGCTTGGTCATCATCGCAAATCCGGCTCCAAAGAGGGGCACGATCGTGAAGACAGCCCAAGCAAGGGCTGCTTTACTGGACGTCAGCTTGCCCTTTCGTTTGAGCCATATCCCGAGGGCCGCAAGGAAGATCGATGCCGCCACGCAGGCAAGCAGGATACCGAGAATAGGACTGCTGGTGCCTTCACCCATCTTACCAACTCCTCTTACCTGCGCAACGCTGGGTAACTGATGGAGGTTCAATGCTTTTTAGCCTGCGACGGAAGGCAAGGTTGCGGCTGAACATGTGCCAGCTGATACCTAGCGCCATTTCATCCGTAATAGCACGAAGATCGGGACGGCGCCGATCATTTTATTACGCCGTCGTCCAGTCGCTCTCAGCGTCGTCGACGGCTGCGAACGGATCGCCATCGGCCTGCTGCTTACGAAGGTGGCCGCGCATCGCCTCCGGGTCACCGTTCTTGGAGAAGGTGCGGTCCGCGCGGGCGGCATCGGCGATACCGTCGACCCAATCACTGCGGTCGCGCTGGCTGCAGACACCCTTGGCCTGCGGCTTCATCGCTTATGCCTATACGCCGGCGGCTACCTGCGTCCTGCGCCGGTGCCCTCGTTCCAGCGCGCGTGGCGTCAGCATGGGCGGCAGTGGATTGGGTTGTATGGTCAGCGGCGGGCGGAGAACATGGGGTACACGTCAGTCAGCGTGCCGGTGCCTCGGGGCGTGCTGATGAAGGCGATTGTGGAGGTAAAGTTCGTGAGCTAAGAAATTCTTGTTCTCCACTGTTCCATCTCCGCCGGGCCCTAATGTAACGTCTACCTCAACGAATCGGGATCGGGAGGACTGGCGCTTGGAGACGAACCAACTAGCAGCGGCGCATATTAGGCTAGCCGATGCAGCTCGGCGTGGAAGCAGTGACTATACATCTGAATATGCTTAATCTCTTGAAGATACCCTTATTTCTATGTCTCGATCCGGAAGGAGAATTGGCATATTTCAATGCGGTGCTTCGCCTGAAGCCGAAGACTCAATCAAAATTTCTCTTTTAATGAATGAATTTGTATCTTTCGAGATGCCGGACGGAGATGGATCAGGTAGTTTTGTGATACCCGGACCTAATAGTCCTATTTTTAGCGATGGTGAAGTTAAGGTGACAATACCTAACTCCGAAGTTGAAAAGATGCATTTTTCTTTAAATAACAAAAAAGTGAACCCCGGCTTTTTTATGCCCGGGGGAGATAAAGTAGACCGTCTATTAATCGAATTAGCCTCTCTGATAGCGCAAGGACGGCTGCTAGTGTCCCCGTCCCGCATGGTAATGTATGACAGTGGAGAGAGAACGAATAAGGGCGGGGTTCATTGGAAAGCCTTGCCGGCCGCCCGCAATACTCCCGCAGATGCGTGGATTGTCTCGGGTGAAGATCGAGCACCCGCTGATACGCTCGTCACTGACGCCGCCTTTCGCCGTTCTTTCAATCCCACGCATGCTCAAGCGCTATCAGATGAAATTTCATTACCATTTATAAAGGGCGTTTCATTCTCAGATTTTTCTAAAATTCTGGATGATGAGAGCGATTTGCTAATCGAGTTTAGACAAGGGCTCGACACCCTAACCGAACTATCTTTGACTGATAAAAAATCTGCTCAAGCCTGTCTCAACGAAACGGTCGAGCCTAAGATCGCAAAGATCAATAGATCATTTAATCGTATAGCCGGCAGCTCTAATATTAAGATTGCTGGGGCAGCGGTTGCGACGGCAGGTTTGGCTCTAACCTCTTATCTAAGCGGCGGCATGGGGGCTGCAATCCTAGCAGCTGCGGGAGGGGCAGGCGCAGTTTCAGTTTTAAAAGAAATAGCGGAAAAAAGGGATGAATTAGCGGCTCTAAAGGATGACCCCCTTTATATTCTATGGCGGCTAGGTCAGGCGATAAAGAAGCCATGATTTTTGCTGCTAGCGAACGAGCGACCGCAACACTCGATGTTCGCCCGATCGCAACCCATGTTTCCACGCGTTACGATCGCCCTTCAATACGCTCGCGTTTTGCGCTGCCGTAGATGCAGCGAAGTAGGTTGGACGGCCATTAGCTGAACACGTCGTAGTGACGTCGGCATCAGTGAATCGTAACCTCGTTTATGATCCGGTTGAGGCAGTTGGTCAAACTGACCCACGCGTCTGCCGTCGCCTGCTGGTCGAGGGAAGCGGCTCGCAGGCCATCTAACGTCGATTGCCATGCTTCGCACGCGCAGCCGCCATGGAAGGCGACCAGAGCGACCAGAGCGAACGCTACCTCCATGTTTCGGCCCGTTAAAACGACATCCAATCGTTCTCAGCGTCGTCCAGAGCGGCGAAGGCGTCGCCATCGGCCTGTTGCTTGCGAAGGTAGGCGCGCACGGCTTCGGGATCTCCCTTCTTCGGGAACGTCCGATCGGCACGGGCAGCGTCGGCGATGCCATCGACCCAATCCCCGCGATCACGCTGGGTCAGAAGCCACCGCCCGAATGGCAGCTGCGCGTCGGATTGGTCGTCGTGATCGGTCATGTCGGGCCCTTCGTTTCAACGATCGTACTCATGGCATCCCACTTTCGTTCTTGCAATGTTCTTGCGAATCAATCCGGGATCGGCCTAGCTATGCCTGCGCCGCCCCGCGGTGATCGACATCGCTGGAGGACCAAATGCAGCATGACCTACAACTGCGCGCGGCTGCCCGTGCCATCTACGAGAACGTCTATCCCTCCGAGGAATGGCACCGATAGGTTTCGACGATGCCGAGCGGTACGGTACCGTCCATTACCGACAGGCGGTCGGCGCCGCGCAGGATGCCCGCGCCGTACTGGCTGCGCCGCATCAGCAACTGCCGCTCCCAGCGATCCTGTGATGACACGCTCCGGTAGGCCCCGCCTCAGCATCGTGTCGTCACGCCGCGCCGTACCCGCGCTGACCCTCCACGACGTACCGTTCGAACTGGTGCCACGCGAGGTGCCGTTCTTCCTCTGCGACACGCCGGCTGGCTTTCCATCGCCAGCTCAGGACGACATGCAGGAGCCGATCGATCTCGGCGCCTGGCTCGTCGAGCATCCGGCAGCAAGCTACATCATGCGGGTCGATGGCCGGTCGATGTCCGGGGTGGGAATCAACGATGGTGACTTGATCGTCGTCAACCGTGCCAAGGAGCCGCGGGCGGGGATGATCGTGGTGGCGCTGGTTCACGGTGATCGCACCCTGAAGCGCCTGCGCTATGTCGACGGCCGGCACTGGCTGGTCCCGGAAGCGGAAGGCTTCACCGATATTCTCGTCGACGAGCACGTGCAGATCTGGGGCGTGGTGGTGGGCGTCGCTCGCAAGATGGCATGACCGCGCCGATCGCGCTGATCGACTGCAATAACTACTATGTGTCGTGCGAACGCGCGTTCGACACCAGCCTCGTCGGGACAATCAGCCCGCGCCGAATTGGCCAAGCCTAACTTCGAAGCAGACAGGGAACCGCCTACAATTAATCCGGGCGGTGTTGGGGTCCCTCAGAACCTAATTACTCTCCGATTATTTCTGTCGGTCGCCCTGTGTCTGAACGATCAAGGGCAATGAGTTTACTGGAAGCGTGGCTTTAAGATTACTATCTAAATCTTTGGTAGGTAAAACTGGTGGAACAGGTACCGGAGCTGGAGGCACGACGGCCGGTGGCACCGGTGGCTTAACAACGGGGCCTGCTGGTGCTTTGACGTCTTCCGTCTTAAGTTCCGGCGTCAAAACCGAAATAGGTTTGAAATCTGCCCTTTCAATCGCTTCAGTTACTTCCGTTTCAATAGATAGCGGAAGACAGATACTCAGATATCCATGGACAGCCTGAAGCGCAGCAACTCGCGTAGTAAACGCAGTTTTTGATATTTGATCTTTGTAAACTGCTTGCTGCTTATAAACTATCTTTTTGACCGTCGCAGGCGGTAGATCGAACAAAAGACCTTTTCCTAAGTTATTAACGGTTTGGTCTACTAATGTAATGCCCAGCGGTGTCAGGCCGATAAGTTGCTTACTTGCTTTAACTAACGCCAAAGCCGCGGCTGAAGCCGCTCCAATATACCCCAGTTGGCGGCTCGTACCTTCACGCGCTCGATTAGCCCAAAAAATAGCGTCGAGATAGGCGAGACATCGATTATCAACATAGTAAATCCCCGCATCAACAACCGGGCGCCAATCTTCTTTCCCACCAATTTGTGCAGGAGTGTATACGCTCTTTGTATCGATACTGGTCTCCGTTCCTTCTGCAATGTTGGCAAACCCTCTCACCGTCGAAGCGCTTTCGGTTCCGAAATTCGTTAACCGGTACGCTTCAACAGCCGGCGTGTTTGCCCCAATCGCCTTATACTTTTCCGGACCAGCAATGCATCCGGTTAAAGTGGCGGTCAAGGCCATCGCTGATAGTCCATGGATAGTATTCATAGATTCGCGCCCCCGCCAAAATGTCATTTATAGCATAAGATGGCTAATTGCTTTGGCAAGACATTTCCTTATGGTCGATCTTGTTAACATTTGTTGCATTTAGGCGGGTAGGATTACCCTAGTCATACATAAAGTGTCGCGTAAATGACAAATGCACCACGGCTAAAAATTCAATATAGTAAACATTACAGTGATTTACCGGGGTCAATCTTACCAAAATGTAGAACTGATGCCGTCTGTTGGCGCGTAGCAAAATTATGAATTTCATCATACTGCCAGTGCGATCTTCAAATAATGACGAGCGACGGCGGTGACAGCGAGGCAGGATGGCCCATGCTCCCGAACGTTGGTGCACAAATCGGAATAGAGTGACCGCGGCCGACGCAGACCCCGATAAAGAAAAGGCCCCCGATCAGATGACCGGGGGCCGAAGACGTTGAAAGCGCGATGCAAGGTCAGCCGAAATCGCTGCCCTTATCAAATAGTGCGAGATCCGCAGGACCCGGTTCTTCCGCCGGCGGGAATGTGCCTTTTAGAAGATCCTTTCGCTCTGCGACGGAAATCGGGATGAAAACCATGCCGGGAAAGGCTGTCTGGCCAGCGCCATAGGTGATCTGATGAATTGCTTTGAGCGGCGCGACGCCATCTTCCTGGACTACAGGATCTGGCAGCGCGCCCAACGGCGACCAGTTGATCATTCCATCGGTCAACCTCTTCCGGTCGATCTCAGCTGTGCGATTGCCAGTTGCTCGGGCGGCTTCCTTCAATGCGGTTGCTGCGGCCATGATGCTGTTCTCCGGGTTGTTGTCGGTGCCGCAGCTAATAACACATCTTCAGCAGTGCTCCGAATTACAGGAGACCATCGAAGTCACCGCCGTCCAGCTGTGATTGCTGCCAAGAAGCGATTTCCGTCGATAGCCAAAACCGACGCGTTGGACTGTCGCGGTAAGGGTATGACTTGGGAAACGATCCCGAGCGGATCTTTCAATAAATCTCGCTCTTGGAGATGCCGCAAGCCTCGATGACGCGGCGGAGGCTGAGAAATTCAACTCGCGGCATATGATCTCCATTTTTCTATCAGGCGATCATCGCTCGCTCGGCAATCCGATTGAACAAGCCCACGTGCACGCTGGTGAATGTTCCGCCAGTCACCATTTCCCGAATTACTGCGCCTAAGGTTCCCGGAAACTGTTGCTCATTCATCGCCTGACACAATGCATCTGCTAACCGCCGCCCAGTGGCGCAGTCATCGGCGTAGTCTCCGGTCGCAGGCGCTGCCGCCATATTCGCGATCGTTTCCCGAACGGTGTTCTGCGTGATTTCTTGGATCATGAGCTTTGGGTCCTGCTGAATAGGAAGCCCGGCCGCCTTGTTTGCCATTGGTGGCCGGATGACGATGGGCGGCAATATCGTGCAGCAGACACGACGAGTCAGAGACTCCCCATCGTCACCCGACCAAAGTCACCGCTTGCGCGGATTGGTTGATCTCGTGACCTGCTACCCGGATTGCCGTCCGCGGCGACTCCTTATCTGAGTCGGTAGCATCTTTTACCTACTAATATTGAGGAATAACAAGTTAAAAATTCACTGACGCCCAACATTCAACTTAACAGGTTAAATGCAGGGCAAAGTTGAATTTAAGATACTGCGCCTTTGTTCCCTTGAAATTGGGTTGAACAACGATGGCGTGTTAAATGAATCACTCCGACAAGGAGTGGAGATATCATGGCCCGCCCATTAACGCTCGATCAGATCCGAGACATCATTAAGCTACATCCATCTGCTTTCGCCGCTCTTGCAGGCAAAAAGTCGATCGGTGTTGACGACATCGCGCATGCCGTTTCAGTGATGGCTGTCGATCCGGCGGTGTCGCGAACGGTCGTCGCGATGACCACAGGTAGGCCATCGGCAGAGGTTGCAGGCGGGTTCGCAACTTGGGTCACTGCTGGATTGTCGATCCGTGACACGCTGAAGGCGCACTCTCAGGAAGACATCGGAGTACTCTTCTATGAGGCACTTGCACCTGAAGGAAGCCGGCGACGAGGCGGAACGGCTGCGCGGGTTTATGGGGCTGCTGGCCGCATCCGCCGACGGCAGCAGTTATGGTGTCACGAAGCTGAACGCCGCGTCCGAGGCGCTGGACCGATACGGGCTGTCGGCGGCCGATGCGGTCGCGGTCGTGAAGACGTTCGTGAACGAAGGCATCGACCAGTCGCGACTGGAGGAGTTCGGCCGGACAGCGCAGGATCTCAGCGAGGTGCTGGGCATCAAGGTGACGGATGCCGCGAAGCAGGTCGCTGACGCGTTCACCGGCGGCTACGATGCGGTCCAGAAACTGGACGACGCCACGAACTTCCTGACGGCGACGCAGCGGGACAACATCAAGTCGCTGTTCGACCAGGGCAGGGCCGCCGAGGCGCGGAATGAGGCGCTGCGGATATTCAGCGACCGGCAGGAAGATGCCGCGAACAAGATGCGCGGGCCGTGGGCGGACGCCACCCGGTCGTTGAGCGGCGCGTGGCAGGACTTCCTGAACGTGCTGTCGGATACCGCGCCGATCAAGGTATCAGCAGGACTGCTGGCCGGTCTCGCGAAGGCGGCATCGCAGGCGCTGCGGGAAATCGACGGCGTCACCACCGCTGCCGACATCAGCGCGCAGATCGCCAACGCGCAGACGGTCATCAACAACCTGGAGCGGGGCCGGCGGAACAACCCGGCACTGGCGCCGACGATCGATCGCGACCTGGCTGATCGTCGCGTGCAGTTGGCCGCGCTGCAAAAAAAGTACGAGACGCTGACCCGCGCGCAGAACACGAACGCGAAGGGCGACACGGTCGCCAATCGCCCGCAACTGGAGGCCAAGCAGTCGGCCGACCTGCGTGCCGTGGCCGAGTCGGCGAAGACCGAGAAGACGGCAGCGGAGGCGGCCGCAGCGGCGCGGCGTGAGGCGACCGAATACGTCGAGAAGAATTTCAAGTTCGCCAGCGACGCCGCGAAACAGGCGTACATCACCCAGAAAGCCGAGGAGGCGCGGACGGCTGCACTGAAGAAGGCCGCCGACGAACGCAAGCGCGAGGCGAATGAGGCCAAGCGACTGGCCGACGAGCAGAAGCGCGAACGGGAGCGGCTGGCCAAGCAGACAGTGTTTCAGGCACCGGTCGACGGTCGGATTTCGTCCGGGTTCGGTGCGCGGGCCGCTCCGAAGGAGGGTGCGTCGGCGTTCCACCGCGGTATCGATTTCGCCGTGCCGGTGGGCACCCCCGTCAAGGCGCCGGCGAACGGCGTGGTGGTCGAGACGGGCTATGACTCGAAGCTGGGGAAGTTCGTCTACGTCGACCACGGCAAGGGCGTGATTTCGAAGTTCGGCCACCTGTCGGACAACAACGTCGTGAAGGAAGGCCAGCAGGTCAACGCCGGGCAGCTGATCGGCCGCAGCGGGAACACCGGTAATTCGACCGGCGCGCACCTGCACTACACGGTGACGGTGAACGGGAAGCCGGTCGACCCGACGAAGGGGCTGTTCCCGGCTGACGGGAAGTCGCGGTTCCAGGTCGACCAGGCTGACGCGATCGGGAATTACGACGACGCGCAGCAGAAGCTGGCCGAGAAGCGCGACGCGTATCTGGCAAAGGTGGACGCCACCAGCGAGAAGACCGAGCAGGATACGGTGCAGCTGCAGGAGCAGGTGAACCTGTCCGGCGCGCTGCTGCTGGCAGCTCAGCGCCGCGCCGCGATCGAAGACGCCGTGCTGCGCGAGCAGGAGGCGGCACGGCAGGCGGGTGTCGATCCCGAGGATGCCGGGCTGAAGCTGCGGCTGGAGAAGCTGAAAGAGGTCACCGGCGCGTATTTCGACGCGCAACATGCGAAGGATGCGTTCGAGGCCGGTCGCGCGGCGGTCGACAACCCGGTGAACGATCTGACTGCCCAGCGTGACGCGCTGCGGGAGCAGGTGACGTTCTTCCGGGACAACGGGCTGGACGCGCAGGCGAACGACCTGTTGCCGCTGCTGGGGCAGGTGAACGGCGAGTTGCAGGTCGCGATCGACCGGGCGACGGCGTTCTACCGGTCGCTGTCGCCGGGCGACAACCCGCTGGGACTGACGGCCGGGCAGATCGACGCGATCATCCGGAAGCTGGACATCGCGAAACAGTCGTCGGTGGAGTGGGGAACGGTGCTCAATCTGAATGCTGAGCAGATCGCACAGGCGTTTCAGAGCACGTTGGTCTCGGCCGTGGATCAGTTCCTGAAAGCCGTTTCGGACGGGAAGAACGCGTTCGGCGCGTTGAAGGACGCGTTCCTGGATTTCGCAGGCAACTTCCTGCGGCTGATCGCCCAGATGATCCTGCAGCAGATCGCGTTCAATATCGCAAAGTGTGTTTTGGCCGCATTCGGTGTTGCGGTGCCTGCTCCAATATCCGTCGGTACCAACCACTCAGGCGGCTTGCCAGGCATCCAGCGCAGCGGCACGCGGAACATCTCGCCCGAGGTATTCGCCGCGGCGGCCCGGTATCACACCGGCGGTATTGCGGGGCTGAAGCCTAACGAGGTGCCGATCATTGCGGAGCAGGGTGAGGAGATCCTGACCCGCAGCGACCCGCGTCACCGATGGAACGGCGGACTGGCCGGGGGCGGTGGTGCTGCGCCGCAGATCAAGGTCGTGAACGCGATCGATGCCGGCGATTTCGTGTCGAAGGGTCTCGACACAGGCGTGGGCGGGAAGGCGATCATGAACTTCATCCGGGCGAACAGCGGCGCCGTGAAGCAGGCGCTGGGGTGATTCGGATGATGGAAAAATAAGTTAGGGCAGAGGTTAGGGTAGATCCTAATCCGGCCCAAAAAAATCAGCAAAATCAATGATTTCTGGCGGAAGAGGTGGGATTCGAACCCACGGAACGGTTGCCCGCTCGCCGGTTTTCAAGACCGGTTCCTTAAACCACTCGGACACTCTTCCCGGATCGATCGCCGGCAGGGACGATGGATGCGAGCCCTTCGATAGCGTCCGCGCCGATCCGTGCAACCCCAACGACGGTCGGGACTTGCCGATCGGACGATAGCCCGCGACAAGCCGCAGCCATGTCGTTCACAAAATCGGTGCTGGTCGCCGCCGCCCTTGCCGTCACCACGCCCGCCGTCGCACAGGACGATCCGTTCCAGTCCTATCTGGCCGGTGTCCGGGCCCGCGCGGTGGCGCAGGGCGTGGCGGGCGCGACGGTCGACCGCGAATTCGCCGGACTGACCCTCAATCCCCGGGTCGTCGAACTCGATCGCGGTCAGCCGGGCAATGTCCTGAGCACCAGCTTCTCGCCATTCGCGCCCTACCGTGTCCAGCATGTCGATGCGGCGCGGATCGGGCGCGGGCGCAGCGTCTATCAGGCGCAGCGGCCCCGGCTGACGGCGATCGAGGCGCAGACCGGGGTGCCCGAATCGATCATGGTCGCGATCTGGGGGCATGAGACGAACTATGGCGCCTATACCGGCAATTTCGATCTCGTCCGGTCGCTGGCCAGCCTGGCGTTTGACGGGCGGCGTCGCTCGCTGTTCGAGGGGGAACTGATCGCCGCGCTGACGATGATCGATCGCGGTACGCCGCGGTCGCAGTTAAAGGGCAGCTGGGCTGGCGCGACCGGCAATCCCCAATTCCTGCCCTCTATCTATCTACGCGTCGCGCGGGACGGCGATGGCGACGGCCGCGCCGACATCTGGAACAGCCAGCCCGACACGCTCGCCTCGATCGCGAACTATTTCACCGACGCGGGCTGGCGGCGTGGCCAGCCTTGGGGAGTAGCCGTGTCGGTACCGGCGGGGTTCGATCGCGCGGCGATCCGCAACACGCTGGTCAGCCCCCGCTGCCCGCGCGTATTCCAGCGCCACAGCGGCTGGCGGAGCATGGCGGAATGGCGCGCGCTGGGGCTGGTGCCGCAGGGTGGCGTCTGGCCGGCGGACAGCGTGCAGGCGACACTGATGGAGCCGGACGGGGAGGGGGCGACCGCCTATCTCCTGACCGGCAATTACCGCGTCATCCTGGATTACAATTGCTCGAACTTCTACGCGTTGTCGGTCGGGCTGCTGGCGGATGCCATCGCCGGGTAACGAGGGCCGCCGCCGCCGATGCCATGCAGCCGGGAAAAATGCCCGCGCGCTTCTTCGCCCATCAGATTTTGCATCACCATCCAGAACCCGGCGACCGCCGGGCCGCCTGCTGCGGCATAGGCTTGCGCCATGTTGTGCCGCATGTCCGCAAACAGCGCCATTTCCAGCTCCGCCCCCGCGTCGGTGAGGGTCAGCAATCGCTGGCGGCGGTCGCGATCGCCCGGCCGCTGGCTGAGCAGGTCCTTGTCGGTCAACTGTCTGGCAACGCGGGCAAACGATTGCTTAGCAATGCCCAAAATTGCCAGCAGTTCGCCGACCGTCATCTCCGGACGGCGCGCCACGAAATAGAGGACGCGGTGATGGGCCCGGCCCAGACCCCAGCGCGACAGTTCCTCGTCTGCCTTGCGGAGGTGGCGGCTGTGAGCGAACAGCATCAGGTCCATGCCGCCACGGATGGCGTCTTCGCGCAGGAACAGATCGGCGGGGGGAGGGATCAGCGTGGTCACATGCTGACACTAACTCAGATCGAGTTAAAAATTCCAGTGCCTGTTATTTGTTCCAGCCGATAGGCTGCACATCTGCCCCATTTTGGAACTATTTTGGTTCTTTGTCCAAAAACTGTTGGATATCAACAAGATCAACGGTCCGGTCGAGATAGGTCGCGCCGATGCCCCGGACGAGGAGAAACGGCAGCGTTCCCGCCGCCATTTTTTTATCGTGCCGCATATGTGCCACTAATTGCACACCGTCTGCCGTGATGCCGCTGGCCGCGAGTCCATCGGGCAGGCCGATGTCATGAAAATGGGCAGAGACTCGGTCCGAATCGGCGACAGGGCACAGACCGCGAGCCACCGAGTAGCGAAAGGCCAGGCATATTCCTGCGGCCACACCCTCGCCATGGATCAGGCGGCCATCGAACCCGGCCTCCGCCTCCAGCGCATGACCGAATGTATGGCCCAGATTGAGCAGGGCGCGGATGCCGCCCGTCTCATGCTCGTCGGCCGCGACGATCCGCGCCTTGGCGCTAACGGCATGGGTGATCGCATGGAGCCGTGCCGCCGGATCGCCGGCCAGCAGCGACGCCCCGTTCTCCTCGCACCATGCGAAGAAATTCGCATCGTCGATCAGGCCGTACTTCACGACCTCCGCATAGCCGGCCCGCAATTCGCGGGGGGGAAGCGTGTCGAGGACGGTCGGGTCGATCAATACCAGTGCGGGCTGATGGAAGGCCCCGATCAGGTTCTTGCCGGCGGCGGTGTTGATCGCGGTCTTGCCGCCGACCGACGAATCGACCTGTGCCAGCAGGGTGGTGGGAATCTGCACGAAGCCGCAGCCACGCTTGAGGATGGCGCAGGCGAAGCCGACCAGATCGCCGATCACTCCGCCACCGAGCGCGACGACATGATCGCCGCGTTCCACCCCCAGCCGCAACAGCCAGTCGCATACCCGCTCCAGCGTCGACCAGCTCTTGGTCGCCTCTCCCGCCGGCAGGACCAATGCCTCGGTGGCGACGCCGGCCGCCGATAATCCGTCGGCCAGCGTCGCCAGATGCGTCCCGAGATGCTCGTCGGTGACGATCGCCATCGTGCGACCCCGGGCCAGCGGCGCCAGGTGATCGGCAGCGCGTGCCAGCACGCCATTTTCGATCACGATCGGATAACGCCGCGTGCCCAGTTCGACCATCACCGTGCGGGGGGCCAGCGCGACATCGACGGTATCGGTGGAAAGGGTCATCGTCCGATCGCTTTCAGGATCGCCGCGACGGTCGCCTCATGGGGACCGCGCTGGCTGGAGATATGGATGTGGGCCTGCGCGTAGAACGGATCGCGCTGTTCGGCGAGATCGGCGAGCACGCGGCGCGGATCGCGCCCGCGGAGCAGGGGGCGGGTATCGCGCCGCTTGACCCGCTCTGCCAGCACGTCGGGATGCGCGTTCAGCCAGATCGCGGTCGATTGCGCGAGGATCAGGGCGCGCGTCTCGTCGTTCACGAACGCGCCGCCGCCGGTGGCGATCACCTTGGGCGTGCCGTCCATCAGGCGGGCGATCACCCGGCGCTCGCCGTCCCGGAAATAAGGTTCGCCATATTCGGCGAAAATCTCCGTGATCGACATGTCGGCGGCCGATTCGATCTCATGATCGGCATCGGCGAACGGTACCGCCAGCCGCACCGCCAGCCGGCGACCGACCGTGGATTTGCCGACGCCCATCAACCCGACGAGCACGATCGGCCTGCCGGTCCAGGGGGAGTGGCTTTGCATCATCGTTGGCCGCGCTATACAGCCGGGACGCGTCCACGCAAAAGCGCGTGTTGCAGCCATATCTTTATCTATCCGCCTGTTCGCGTCCGTACCGAGGTTTGCCCATGTCCCGCCTGATCGTATCCATCGCCGTCATCCTCGTCGTGGTGGTGGGCGGGTTGTTCCTGCTGGCTGGCCGCAGCGGCGAGCGGCCGGTCACCCAGGTCGAAAAGCAGGTCGTGCTTGCGAACCTCCAGTAAGGCGCTGGCCGCCGTCCTGCTGGCCGCGACCGCGGTAGCGGTGACGGCGCAGGACCGCCCCGAATCGATCCTGCCCCCCGGTTTCGGCGATCCGGCACCACCGCCGCGCCCTGCGGCGACGCGAGCCGCCCCGCCACGTGGCGGGGCCACGCCGCGCGGTACGCCGCCGACGCCCGTCCCACGCGCGACGACGACCGCACCCGCACCCGCGTCGACGCCGGCCCTTCCGGCGAGCGACCCCGACGGCGCCGTGGTGCAGCCGCTGCCGCTCGATACGCCGTCGCCGAGCCCGACCGCCAGCCCCACCCCGGTCGACCGGGCGACGCTGGCCGCATACGAGATGCCGCTGTTCGCCCGTCGATCGCTGACCCGTGTCGGCGCAACGGACGAGGTCGCGGCGGACGCATTCGGTGATGCCGATGGCGGCTATCTGGAGGCGCTGATGCGGCGCACCGCCGCGCCGCTGCCGTCCCGCTGGCTGTCGATCCTGCTGCGACGCACGCTGACGGCCGAGCTGGATACGCCTGCGGGGCTGAACGGCGCGGACTACGCCGCGGAGCGGGCGTGGCTGTTGCTGCGCATGGGCGAATCGGTGGCGGCCCAGGCGCTGGTGCAACGGGTCGACAATGCCGACTACACCGCCAAGCTCTATCAGGTCGCGCTCAACGCGATGCTGGCGACGGGCGATCCGGCCGGTCTGTGCCCGCTCGCCGATGCCGGTTTCGCCGGGACACGCGAGGGCGCCTGGGCGCTGGCCCAGCCGATCTGTGCGGCGCTGGCCGGCAATGGCCGTGCGGCGCGCGCCGGGCTGGCCGCGGTCCGCCGCCGTCGCTTCGCCAGCGATATCGATCTGCGGCTGGCGCAGAAGGTGATCGGTGCCGGCGGGCAGGGGCGGCAGGCCGTCACGATCGAATGGGACATGGTCGACCGGCTGACGATCTGGCGATTCGGTCTGGCCGCCGCCACCGGGGCGGCGATGCCCGACGCACTGATCGCTGCCGCCGGTCCGCAGGTGACGGGCTGGCGCGCGCTGTTGCCGATGCTGTCGCCCGCCGACCGGCTGGCCGCGGCGGAGGCGGCGGCGGCGCAGGGCGTATTGTCCAACGTCGCGCTGGTCGATCTGTATGGCGTACTGGCCGCGGACGACGATAGCGCCTCCACGGCAAAGGCGGCCGCCGAGGATCTGCGCACCGCCTATGCCGATGCCGACGCTGCCGTCCGGATGGCGGCACTGCGGCGGCTATGGGGTGACGAGCCGAATTATGCGCGCCTGGTCCTCACCGCACGCGCGGCCGTGCGCCAGCCGGTGCGCGGCGGGGTGGAGGGGGTCGACCGGCTCGTCGCGGCGATGCTGGCGGCCGGGCTCGATCGCAGTGCCGCGCGCTGGGCCGGCATGGCCCCGGCGGGCAGCGACGCATGGGCGATGATCGCACTCGCCGATCCCGATGCGCGCCGCCGGTTCGGCGCGGGCGACGTGCAGGGATATGGCGGCGGCGACGTGAAGCGGCGGTTGTTCTTCGCCGGACTGGCAGGGCTGGGGCGGATCGCCACCGCCGACGTCACGCCGCTGGCGCAGGAACTGGGGGTGCCGATCGGTACCGGGGACAGCTGGACCCGCGCGCTCGACCGGGCCGTGGGCGATGGCCAGCCCGGTACGGTCGCGCTGCTCGCGGCGACGGGTATGCAGACGGCCGGGTGGCGCGGCGTGCCGCCCGCCGCGCTCTATCGCATCGTCGCGGCACTGCGCGCGGTCGGGCTGGAGGGCGAGGCGCGGATGATCGCGGCCGAGGCGATCGCGCGCGCGTGACCGGCCCTTCCGACCGCGCGCTGATCGACCGATTCCTCGAAATGATGGCGGCGGAGGCGGGGGCCGCGGCGAACACGATTGCCGCCTATCGCAGCGACCTGTCGCTCGCCTCGACGGTACTAGACGGTGGCCTGGCGGGGGCGGGGGCGGATGCGCTGGCCCGACTGGCCGACGAGTGGCGCGCGCTCGCCACTCCTACCGTCGCGCGCAAGTCGGCGGCATTGCGGCGGTTCTTCGCCTTTCTGCACGACGAGGGGCATCGTGCCGACGATCCGGGCGTGGCGCTGCCCCGGCCCGGCGCCACCCGGCCGCTGCCCAAGGCGCTGAGCCATGCCGATGTCGACCGGCTGTTTGCGGTTATCGCCGAGCGGGTGGCGGCCGCGAACCCGGTCGCCGCCGACCTGCGGCTCGCCGCGCTGGTCGAACTGCTTTACGGATCGGGACTGCGCGCGACCGAGCTCGTCTCGCTGCCGCGCAATGCGGTGGCACCCGACCGGCCTTATCTGATTGTGCGGGGCAAGGGGGACAAGGAACGCCTCGTCCCGCTATCCGATCGCGCGCGGGCGGCAGTGGCGGCGTGGCGGGTGAATGTGCCGGCGGAGCGGGCCTATCTGTTTCCATCGGGCCGCGGCCACCTGACCCGCATCCGCCTGTATCAGCTCATCAAGGCGCTGGCGGCCGATGCCGGCATCCCGCCCGACCGGGTCAGCCCGCATGTGCTGCGCCATGCCTTCGCCACCCATCTGCTGGCGGGGGGCGCGGATTTGCGGGCGCTGCAGACGATGCTGGGCCATGCCGACATCGCGACGACCGAAATCTACACGCATGTCGACGCGTCGCGACTGGTCGAACTGGTGACGACGCGGCATCCGCTCGTTGACCTTCCCGGCCGCCGGTCCTAACCGCCGCCGATGCCAAGTTTCCTCGACTTCGAGAAGCCGATCGCCGAATTGCAGGGGCGGATCGACGAACTGCGCGAAACCGCTGCCAACGGCGATGTCGATATCGCCGCCGATGTGCAGCGGCTTCAGGCCAAATCCGACAAGCTGTTGCGCGATACCTTCGCCAAGCTGACGCCGTGGCAGAAGACGCAGGTCGCCCGCCATCCGGAACGTCCGCATTTCCGCGATTATGTCGCCGGGCTGTTCGATGAATGGCTGCCGCTGGCCGGGGACCGGGCCTTCGCCGACGATCAGGCGATCCTCGGCGGGTTCGCGACTTTCCGCGGTCGCAAGATTCTGGTGATCGGCCACGAAAAGGGCGACGACACTGCCAGCCGGCTTCGCCACAATTTCGGGATGGGCAAGCCGGAGGGGTATCGCAAGGCGATCCGCCTGGTCGAACTGGCCGACCGATTCGGCCTGCCGGTGGTGACGCTGGTCGATACGTCCGGCGCGTTCCCCGGTATCCAGGCGGAGGAGCGCGGTCAGGCCGAGGCGATCGCGCGGTCGACGGAGGCGTGTCTGGCGGCCGGCGTCCCCGTGATCGCGGCGGTGGTGGGCGAGGGTGGCTCTGGCGGCGCGATCGCGCTGGCGGCGGGCAACCGGGTCATCATGTTCGAACATGCGGTCTATTCGGTCATCAGCCCGGAGGGCTGCGCCTCGATCCTGTGGCGCACCGCCGACCGGGCGCCCGACGCGGCGGAGGCAATGCGGGTGACCGCGCAGGACCTGAAATCGCTGGGGGTGATCGACACGATCGTCCCCGAGCCGCTGGGCGGCGCGCACCGCGTGCCCGTGACCGCGATCGCCGCGCTGGGCGATGCGATCGAGGTGGCGCTAGCCGACCTGACGCCGCTGTCCGCGCAGCAACTGCGCAGCGAACGCCGTGCCAAGTTCCTGAAGATGGGTCGGCTCTAGAAACATCGTCCCGGACATGACAGGGGCGGCGAACCCGAAAGTCCGCCGCCCCTGCGTGGTAATCATCCTGCGGGGACGATTACTTCATGTTGTTGGCGACCATGTTGAAGGTCGAGTTGAGCTTGGTGCCCAGGCTGGTCATGGCGCCGATGGCGGCGACGGCGATCAGCGCTGCGATCAGGCCGTATTCGATCGCGGTGGCGCCCTTGTTGTTCTTGAAAATGGTGCGAATCGTCTTCATTCCGGTCTCCATCGTTGGCGAAGCTTCAGTACCCGGTCGTGCCGGATAGTCCGGATCGACCCTCATTCATTACCCGGGCGTAGGTTGAGGAATGTTTAAGGGTGGTTTTATTTGCCTTTGATTATCGGGCGTTAACCACACGTTCGCTGACATTGGCCCACATACTGGTGGAACCGCGCCCGAAGTTGCCCAGAGCCCCGATCATCGCCAGCACGACCAGCGCGAGGATGAGTCCGTATTCGACGGCCGTGGCGCCACGGCCGTCGGCCAGCATCGGTCGCATCAGGCGGGAAAAGAGGCGTATCAAGGTCATGATCGCCGGCATAGACCGCGAACTTTAAGGAATGCCCAACGCCCCCCCCCCACGCCGGTCGCTATCCGGCGAACAGGGCGGTGCCGGGGGTCGAGATCGTCGCCGATACCAGTGCCCGGTCGAGGTATAGGTTGCGCGCCTCGCAACTGGTTTCCGCGACGAGCAGGCAACTGTGGCAGGCCGCCCCGCTGAGCGAGCGTTCGTCGGCATGATCGTCGGGATCGTGTTCGGCACAGATCGGATCGCCGGAGCACAAGGCGAGTGCATCCAGCGCGCGTTCGGCGATCGCTCCCAGCCCGGGCAGCACCGCCAGCAGCCCGCCGAGCGTCCCCTGCGCGCCGGTGCTGGCCGTGTAGATCAGCAGGCCGAAGCGCGGCTCGTCGTCCACTATCGCGTATAGCCGTTCCTTGATCGCGGTGGCGGGGTAACCGCATTCCAGCGCGATCTCGTTCATCAGCGCATGGGAGAAGCCGTGGATCGCGTAATAGCCGAGGCGGGGGAAGCGCAGCCGGTCGGCATAGGGCTGTCCGTCGCGCCAGCGGCACCAGCCGCGGTGCAGGGCTTCGCCGCGCACCGCCACCGCCGGTCGCGCCACCCAGGCCGCCAGCACCGCCGGATCGAAGCGGAGGAAGACGCCCTCGCCCAGTTGCTCGACCGCCGGCAGCCATTCCAGATCGGTCGCCAGCGCCGCGCCCTCCACCGCGATGGTCAATTCCTCCAGATCGCCGTCGATCGCGGTCGGGGCTGCTTCGAAGCGGGTGAAGCCGTAAAGGCACGACACTTCGCGCAGGCGATGCACCGCGACGACGGACGCGATCGGGGCGAGGCGGGGGCGGTCGCCGTCCCAGTCGGCGCGGGCCAGGGTGCGGGCGTGCAGCTTGGCATCCGCGGTATCCGATCCGATCTCGTCCAGTCCGGAAGCGAGCAGATCGAACTCGGCGACCTTCGGCGCCTTCTCGATCGCCTGGTATTGCGCGTGCCGCAACTGGCCGATGCGCGCGAGCACATCGGCGTCGCTCCATCCCTCCAGCGCGGCCCGCAGCGCGGGGTTCGACTTGCGTGCGGCGGCGCTGTCGCGTTCGCATTCGACCCAGCTCAAGGCATCCATATGCTGTTCGATCAGGCGGGTCAGTTCATCCTCGGCGGCGGGTAGCGAGATCACCGTCAGCACCTGCGGGAAATAGCCGTTGGTCGCGGTCCGGGTGAGGAAGCGGAGCTTTTCCGAACAGCCGCCGGGCTCCGGTGTCGGCAGCCATGGCCGGCGGCCACGACAGTCCCCGAACCGGCCGGTCGCCTGCGCGTCGTGCAGCGACAGTGCCGCACCACAGGCGCAGACGATCCGGGTCGAGCGCGGATCGCCGGAAGTGCCGCGCTCTTCCAGCCACAGGGGTTGCCCGCACCGCCCGGTGGCGCCGGGATGAACCGCATAGCCCCAGTCGATATCCTGCAGATGCCCTTTCTTGCAGCCGGCGACGAAACGGATCGGGGTGACGCCGAGGCGGCGACCGTCGTCATCGATGAAGTCGGTCCGGCCACGCGGGTCGAGATCGCGCCAGCGTACCAGCCGGCGGCGGCGGATCTGGCCGGCGTCGGGTACGGCGACCGGTTCGGCATCGCGCGCGACGAACCAGGTGGGAAAGATGCGCGCCTCGATCCCCGGCGGCTGGCGGCCAGGCCGCCCCGGCCCCTGCTGCCCCTCGTCGTCCACCGGCGGGGTACGCAGCGACAGGGCGATGCCGTCACCCAACCGCCCGGTCGCGCGCAGCAACGCCTCCAGCACCTGAACCGCGCGGGGTTCGTGGATCGGCCGCCAGCTGTCCCGTTCGCGCATGTGCCACAGGTCCAGCCCGCCGATCACCACCGACCGGGTGGGCAGGTCGACCATCGATCCCGGCCCGAACGCGGTGACGATCTGCGACGCGCGCAGGGTAACGCGTTTCGACCCGCTCATACCGTGTCCTTCGTCATTCGATATCCTTCGCGCCGGCCACTGTCTCGCCATCGGGGCCGCGCGGGCGGACCAGCACGCCGGGCTCGACATCCCGCATGCTCCATCCCGCATGGAAGCGGCGATGGGCGGGGTCGTCCGGCGGGGCCGGGTCGAGCGGGGGATGCAGCAACCGGTGCGGGCGATCCTCATAGCTGAAGCCGGTGCCGAGCGCGGTCTGGACGGCGGCGACGGCGATCCAGTCGTCCAGCAGCCCTTCGATCAGGGCGGCGAGCCGTTCCTTGCCACCGCCGATATCGTCGGGCGCCCGGTCAACGAGATGGCGGACGACCGCCGTCCGCGTCTGCGGTGATCCGGCGAGGGCCGCGACCGCGTTCGACGGGGTCAGTGCCGGATCGAGATGCCGGGCGATGGCGACGACGACGGCGGGCAGCGCGCGATCGAGCGCGCGTGCGGACCATGGCGTCGCGCTGGTCGCCTCCACCGCGCGGTAGAAGGTGTCGTGAAAATGGCCGAACTGTTCGAAGTGCATCCGGTCGCGCGGGCGGTGGACGTTGAGCACGACGACGACCAGCCCCGGCCGGACCGGGTTGCGCCCGACCCGACTGGTCGCCTGGATATATTCCGCAGCGGTCTTGGGCTGGCCCTGCACCAGCATCAGGCCGAGCCGGTCGATATCGAGCCCGACCGAGATCATGTTGGTGGCGAGCGCCACGTCGACGGGTTCCGCACCCTCGCTCGCGAAGATCGTCTCCAGCCTGCGTTTCGCCGCCGCGACCTGATCGGTCGATACGCGCGAGGTGAGTTCCACCGGCTCGCCGATCGTCCGGTTGCCGAACGGATGGTCGGGTGGCTCCAGCCGGCGCCGTTCGGTGCCATAGGTCCGCGCCCGTGTCGCCACCTCATCCTCGACGATCCGCCGTGCGCCGCCCAGTTCGCGCAACGCGTTGAAATAACACAGCGCGGTCAGATAGGCGTCGGCATCGTCGCCGGACTCCTCCGCGCAGCCCTGCGCACCGGCCAGCAGCGTGACGAGTGCCTGGAGGAAGACGAGCTTCGGGCCGCGTCCGGCCGCCGCCAGCCCCAGATACCAGCGCGCGGGATCGTCCGGCCCCTCGGCGCGGGTGCGGGCGAAAAAGCTGTCGCGCCGGTCCAGGCCGGGGGCGGGGAAGATATGCGTGACGTGCCGGTCGAACAGCGCGCTGATCTGTCCCTGTGCCCGCCGCACCGTGGCGGTGGAGGCGACGATCTTCGGTCGCACCCTGACGCCGCCGATATCACGGCTGGCGAGCCGGTCGATCGCCGCTTCGTACAGCGCGGCGACGGTACCGAGCGGCCCGGAGATGAGGTGGAGTTCGTCCTGGATCACCAGGTCGGGCGGATCGAGCCGGGCGGTGCCATGCCCGTCGCCGCCATCGATCGGCCGCCCGCCGCCGGGCTCCGCCGCGCCATAGAAGCCGGTCGTATCCGCCCGGTCGACATGGCTGAAGAACGCCCCTGCCTGACCCCGCCACGGCAGTGCCGCGAACTTGTCGACGGTGGCGATCAGGAAGGCGGGCAGGCGGCGATAGATCGCCTCGTCGACCGTGACGATCGGCAACGGCCGGTCGCCGGTGAAGGCGCAGCCGATATTGGCGCAGCGTATCTCCAGATTGGTCGGCTTGTCGGCATGGGGCACGCACTGGAAGCTTTGCGCCGTGAAGGCGGTGCCGCACCATGGACAGGCCTTGATCGGCGCGGGCGCGCGGGGATCTCGCCCCGATCGATAGGCGCGCACGCGCTTGACCGCGGTATCGTCACGCTTGTCGCCCTTGCCGCCCAGCCAGTTGGGGCTGGCGTCCGACCCCACCCACAGCCCGATCTCGATCGGCCAGTCGCCCAGCAGCGGCCGATCGTCCGCACGGCGATAGTCCGGCCCGACCCGGAGCAGTTCCAGCGCGCAGATCATGCCGGCGGCGCGGCCGAGCTGATCGAGCGTCAGCAGGCGCAGCGTGTAGCGCATGACGACGCTGACGCCCGCGCCGAGCAGGCCGTCCGCCCCCAGTCGCCGGAGCGCAATGGTGAAGGCGGCAAGGCCCAGATACGCCTCAGTCTTGCCGCCGCCGGTGGGGAAGAACAGCAGGTCGGCGATCTCGCGGTCCCGATGGGTCTTGTCGGCCATGCCGGCGAGGTTGAGCAGGATGAAGGCGAGCTGGAACGGCCGCCATGCGGGCGCGCGGTCCCCCGGGCGACGGGCGCGGCCGGCGTCGGCGACCGCACGGTTGGCGATGGCGAAGGCGGTCCGGGCGCGCCGGTCGTCCGCCAGCAGCGCGATGCCGGCCGCGATCCGGGCGCAGGCGGCGGCCTGCCCCTCGATCAGTTTCGCCGCCGTCCGCGCGCGTTGCGGGGCATCGGCGATGTCTGCGGCGGTTGCGGCCTGCCGCTGTCGCCCCGCCCAGGCGGCATAGGCGGCAACCAGCGGATCGAGCGCGGCATGGACCGCCGCTGCGTCCTGATCCGCCAGCATCGCGAGACGGTCCATCGCGAACTCGACGCCGGCGACCGGGGCGGTGACGGTGCGCTCGACCGCCGCGCGCGGCAGGTGAGTGGTGTGGACGCGGCGCACCACGCCATCGGCATCCGCCCCGTGCCCGGTCGCACAGCCGAGCCCGACCGCATAGGCGGCGGCGTCGCGGTAATGAAGGTCGGCGAGCTGTTCGTCCCAGTCGTCGCGCGTGATCCGCGACAGATCATGCTGCGCGACGAACCCGTGCGGGCAATGCAGGTCGATCCGCACCTGATAGGCATAAGCGAGATCGCGGTAGCGCGAGGCGGGTTCCTGGCGCTTGTTGACGAGGAAGATCGTGACCACGCGCACCTCACGCACCGCCCCGGTCGCCAGCGCCAGCCGGAACGGCCGGGCGCGGATGCCCAGTTCCAGTGCGCCGCCCGGCCGGGCAGTGGCGGCCGATTCCGGAATTGGCGTCTTCACCAGTCCGTCGTCCTCGGCCGGTATCGCCAGTGTCAGCGTGGCCGATCGGGCGATGCGCCGCCACGTCACCGGCTCGCCGCGCGGTTCCACCCCATTGTCCAGCACCTCCGGCGGCAGCGGCGGCTCGGGCACGTAATCGCCCCAGTTCACCTGCACGTCCAGCGTGGTGACGGCCGGGTCGATCATGGTCGACAGGCCGATCGAACTCGGCAGGAAGCGCCGGCGCGCCGCGGGCGGCTCGGGCTCGTCATGATCGCCGGCGGCACCGCCCGCGCCGAAGCCCTCCAGATCGGGCAGGAACAGGTCACCTTCGTCGAACCCGGCATCCTCCGACGGATCGGCGGGTGCGGTCGTGGCGGGGGCGGTGAGTTCGCCGGACGGCGCGATGAAGCCGGTGAGATACCAGCGCGACGGACTTTCCCCTGCCGGCAACCGCTCGGACGCGAGATCGGCATCCTCCGGCTCGCCGGGGCCGACGAGATTGCGCCGCAGCCGCCGCACCAGCCCATCGCGGATACCCGCCGCGCTCACAGCATCGTCTCCGCCATCGCGCGTTCCTCGTTCAATCGCAGCAGCCGCGCCAGCAGCGCGTCCCGAAAAGGTGCCGGCCAGAACAGCCGTCCCTGATAGCGGTGATCGTCCTCGCTATGCTCGTCGAGGAACTGCGCGGCGGCGCGGTCGGCCAGATCGTCCCAGCCATAGGCCCGCAGCACCGCGTCATCCATCGCGTGATGCAATCCCCGCAACGTGGCGATGTCGGCAGCATCGTCGGCACGGGTGTGGAAGCGGTTGTAGGTCGGCGTCATCCCCTGATCGCGGGCGATCATCAGCGCCGCGCGGTGATCGTGATACGCCCGCCCCACCGCCTCCAGCGCGGGCGCATCGGCATAGCCGGGCGGGAGCGGGAACGTCTCGAAACAGTCCGAGGGGGTGTAGCGGAGCCGGTCCTCCAGCGTCGATGCGAAGAATCGCGCCCAGACCTCGTGAACACGGGATTGCAGCGTGGCAAAGGCGGCGTGGGTCGACAAGGCGAAGACGGCGAGCGTCTTTGCAAAAACCTGTCCCGTCGGAACGCGTGCAAAAGCTAGATGCGGACTGGCCCCCCGGTTGGCTACAAGTACTTGGTCGAGTGATGCGATCGTCGCATATAGCTCAACACGGCGTTCAGCGAATCGCCACCACATCCGGCGATAGACGTCACGGTTGTCCTTATCCCGAATTGGCTTGACCCGTGCATGTACGAGGGCGAGTAGATCAGGCCAATCATTAGCTACGGGGCCATGATAATCTTCTGGAACCTCCCCGTTGCGAAGATAGTTTCTACGATTGATAGCATCGGCGTTGTCCCAGCTTACCGGTGCCGCAATTCGACGCAGCGGGTAGTCCTTAAAATCGATGACGTAGCGACGTGCGGAATGGCGCGGATGATTGGTCGCTTCCTCACCACCAAGATACGGCCATACGGCTTCTTGGAACCGGGCCGAGGTTTTGCCTAGATCGTGCATCAAGGCCAAGGGGTAGGCCTGTTGCTTCGTGTCGGTGTCATCGAACGTGAAGCCGTTGCCAAATATCTCGGTGCCGGCGAAGCTTTTCGAACGGTTTTCTGCAAGGCACGCTGGCGAGCCGTCCAGGTCTCCTTCGACCAAATAGGCAGAAATTCGCCGTACAGGCTGGTTATTGAGGACTGGTGGCGATGGCGGGGTGCCGCCCTTGCTCACGAACACCTGCGCGACGACCACCGCCGCCTCACCCTCCCAGCGGACGCGGCTGATGGCGCGGTAGATGACGCCGCCGTCGCCGACGATGTGCCGCAGCCCGGTTTCGCGAGTGTCGCCCTGGCGGATGGTGTTGGTCGCGATCAGCCCCATCGCACCCCCCTGGCGCAACAGGCCGTAGGCGCGGCGGAAGAAATGCGCGGCCAGATCGGCATTGCCGTGCGCGCCCGGATGGAGCGTCTTCAGCCAGTCGGGATAGGCGAGGGGGTGGCCCGAAGCGATCGTGTTCTTGCCCGCGAAGGGCGGGTTGCCGATGATCGCGTCGAAGCCGGGATTGGGCCGCGCGAAGACGTCGTTGAACTCCAGTTCCCAGTGGAAGCTGGTGACCCCGATCGGGGAGGCGCGCAACCGATCGCGCAAGGCGGCCAGCTTCGCCCAATTCTCGTCACGGGGCGACAGGGCGAATTGCTGCATCTCGGCCAGCCCGCGTTCGCGCTCGCGATGGGTGGTGCCGGCGAAGAAGCTTTCCAGTACCGCATCGGCGACGAGATGCGCGCGATGCTTCGCGGTCGTCGCTTCGCGGTGGCGACGTTCCTGCGTGTCGTAGGAGGCGATCTCGGCCTCGTGGCGCATCAGCAGGTCGAGATCGGCGGCGGCGCGGATGCCATCGCGGACGATCTGTTCGACGAACGTGTGCTGTCCCGACATCTTGCCCCAGGTGACGGCCATGATCTTGGGATTGGGCAACCCGACCAGACTGTCGCCCGCGCGCAGGACGTGATCGAGGAAGGTGAATTCATGCCGGCTCGCCAGCGTCTCCAGCCACAGGGACAGCTTGGCGAGATCAAGCGCCAGCGGATTGCGATCGACCCCGCGCAGGCAATGCTGCGCGACGAGGCGCTTGGCATGGAGCAGATCGTCCTCGTCCGCAGGAATGGTCGGCCGTTGCGCCGGCCAGCGTTCCCACGCCTCCACCAGCCGCGCGCCCAGTTGCCGGCACGCCTCGACCAGGAACGCGCCCGATCCCACCGCCGGGTCGCAGACCTTCAGGTCGAGCACGTCGCCGGGTGTCGCACCCGCACCGATCCGCGCCAGCGCGGGGGCGAGGGCATGGCCCACGATCGGCTCGGTCATGGCGCGCGGGGTATAATGGCTGCCGGTCCGGCGCCGCTCGTCGGTCGGTTGCAGGATCGGCGTTCCCGCCGATACCGCCGCACCGCGAGGGGCGGCACGCGGATCGACCACCGCGGCCAGCGCCGCCTCCAGTCCGGCGACACCTTCCGCCCGGCGCAAAGCCTTTACCACGGCGGCGGGAAACAGCCCGCGTCCGGTCCACTCCTTCAACAGCCGGACCCGGTCGGTACCGCCAGCGGCGGCCAGCGCAGCGAGATCGACCCAGACCGGGGTACGGTTGCCCTTGCCCGCGCGGATCGCCAGCATGGGGGCGGCGGCACATTCCACCGTGAATCCCATCACGGTTTCGTACACCGAGCCGAGCTTCTCGACATCGAGCGCGCGATAGGACACCCGATCGCCGTCCAGCGTCAGCAGCCCGTCCAGCACGCGGGCGATGCACCCGTCGCCGATCGTCAGCACCCGTTCGGGATCGTCGGGATCGGTGCGCCCGAACAGGAACGGGAAGGCCGTCTCGCCGAACAGCTTGCCGCCGCGCGCCTGCATGAAATCCCCGGCGCCGCGCTCCACCAGCCGGAACAGCGCTAGCAGGCGGCCCCAGGCGCCATGGCGTTCGTCCATCGTATCAGGGTTGAGCGCGCGATCGTCGCCAAGGCGGACATGCAACCCGCCCAGCGAATAACCCTGTTCGTACAGCAGCGTCGCGCCGCGTCCCCCGCCCGACGGCATCAGGTCGCGATCCTCGGCATAGGCGATGAAGATCAGGCGGAGCAGGACGGTGAGCAGCCCCTCGTACAGGTGGTGCGGTCGCCCCACCGCCAGGTCGCGGATCAGATCGGGTGCGGCGGCATCGAGCCCGCGCAGCAGTTCGTGGAGGCTGGCCAGCACCTGGCCGGCCAGCCGCGTCGACACCGCGGCCTGCGCCGCCCGGCTTTCCGCGAGCAATACCGGCAGCCGGTGCGACGGGGCGCCGGTAAACAGGGCATGGCCGTCGAGCAGCAGCTTCAGCCCCGCCAGCATCCCGCGCCCGGACACCTTCGTCAGCGCAGGCAAGGGCCATGACATCCATCCCGCCGCCTCGCCGCGGGGCGCGACCACCAGGCGAAGTACCAGTTCAAGCGGGCTGTCGCCGCGACCGGTCTCCACCTCGCCGATCAGGACACCGGCCGACACCCCCGTCTCGCGCAGCAGCCGTTCGAAGCGCTGATGCGCGGTCGCCTCCCATCCGCCGAGCGTGCCACGCCGGTCGAGCACGATCCCGGCATCCTCGATCCGCACCAGCGACTGGACGTCGTCGCCGGCGGGCGCCTGGACCGCATAGGTCGGCGTGAGCAACGTCTCGGCATCGCGCAGCGAGCGGGTAAGGACGGCGGGCAGGGGAGGACCATTCGGGGCACCCGCGACCCGCGCCGCCGGCCAGCCCAACACGTCCCGAAAGAAGGCGAAGCGATCGCCATCGGCCAGCCGGGTCAGTGCCGCGGCCACCGCCTCGCTGTCCGCCGCCGCCTGTGGTTCCGGCCACAGGCCGAGCCGGGTAAGCACCACGGGCGCCACTACCAGCCCGACCGGCTGGAGATAGCCGATCCAGTCGTGCTGGCCGCCGTCGATCCGGCCGCTCATGCCGGTCGATCCCGCCCGGGCCACAGGTACACCATGCCGATTGGTTCCAGCCGGGTCGCGCGGACGCGGTTGGCGGCGCGCAGCCGTTCGGGCTCGCGCACCAGTTCGTCGTCCAGCCGGGTTGCCGCACGGTCCCATGATCGCCGGTCGGTCGCTCGCTGCCGTGCCTCCGCCTCGTCGAGCAGCAGCGCGAACTGGCGGTCGTCCTGCCCGCGTTCGCGGCGAATGCGCTCGATCCTTTCGCGCAGCAGCCGCTCCAGTCCGGTCGCCTCCGCCTCCGCCCGCCGGGCCAGTTCGGTGGCGGCCCGGGCGGCCTGCTCGGCGGCGCGTCGTTCAAGGACGGGGCGGAGATCGGCGATATCGACCGCTACCCCCGCACTGACGGTCGCGACGATCGCGGGGGCCGCCATCCGCGCCTCGTCCAGCGCGGCGATCAGTTCGTCCAGCACCCGCCCCTCTGCCTCGCGACCGGGGGCGAGGGCGCGCAGGGGCGCGGGGCCACGGGCCGGATCGCGCCAGTCGGCGGCAACGCTCAACACCTCCTCGTGCAGCCGGGCCGCGCCCTCGCCGTACAGCGCCAGCCGGCCGATCAGCAGGACCCGCGCGGCACGGGCCGCGCGGGTTTCGATCACGCAGGTCCGTTGCAGCCCCTGCCGGAAGCCGGCGGACAGGAACTGGCCGAGCAGACGACGGACGAGGCGGTGTTCGAGATGAAGCTGCACCACATCGGCATCGCGGCCGTCGGCGAGGATCGCGGGGGCGAAGCTGATCCGGCGAAACCCGGCATCGGCGCTGGCCCGCCACTGGCCGGGCTTTTCACCGGGGCGCAGGTTGCGGGCACGCAGTGGGTCGAACAGCGGCTGCCAGGCGGGGTCGTTTGCCAGCGCCGATGCGGCTTCGTGCAGTGCGAAGACGGGTGTGCCCTCCACCACCGTTGCCGGGGGCAGGGCGGTATCGGCACCGGCCCCGGTACGGGCGATCGCCAGCGCAACCACCGATCGCAGCGCATCGGGATCGACGCCCACCTTCGCGCGGGCCTGTTCCAGCGCGGCGGACAGGTCCGCCTGTTCCCGTCGCAACCGTGTGAGCCGTGCGGCATCGCCATCGTCCATGTCGCGCACCGCCGTGCGTACCCGCTCGTCCGCCTCGGCATCGCGGATGCGGGCCGCCACGTCAGGTGCCTCGGCCCGGCCGATCCCGCGCGCGGCCAGCCGTTCGGCGATCCGGTCGCCCAGCACCTGCCCGGCCGATCCCAGTTGTCGGCGGATCAGCTCGATCTTCCGCACCAGTGCGTCGAGCACCACGTCTTCGGGGCGCTGCGCATAGACGAAATATCGACAGGTGACGGTGTCGGCGGGTTGCAGCTTGCGATCGATCCGGCCGTTGCGCTGTTCCAGCCGCGACGGGTTCCACGGCAGGTCGACATGGATCAGGTCATGGCATTGCGACTGGAGGTTGATCCCCTCGCGCGCGGCATCGGTACACAGCAGGATGCGGATCGGATGATCGGGGTCGTTGAAGGCGCGCTTGATCGCGTCCCGCCGCTCGGTCGAGGTGATGCCGGTGAAGCTGTCGATCCGCCGATCTTCGTCCGGATCGGCGGGGTCGAGCAGGACGGACAGCTGGCGCTGGAGCCAGCGACGCGTATCCTCATATTCGGTGAACAGGATCAACCGCCGCCCGGTCCAACGCGCTCCGGAATCGAGCAGATGGGTCTGTATCCAGTCGAGCAGCCAGCGGACACGGGCATCGGGCAGATGCCGGGCGGCATCGGCGACCACCAGCATCGCGGCGGCGTGGGCCCGTTCCGCCGCCAACTGCTGACTGGTGCCGCCTGCCGCGCCGGCCAGCGTCGTGGCATCCACCTGCGCGGTATCCGCCGCCGCAGGCCGGTCGAACGCCGCATCCTCGTCGGACAGCCGTTCGGGGGCGATATCGGGATCGACCTCCACGGTCGGGGGCGCCGCCGTCTGCCCGGCGATCAGCCGGTCGAGCGAGGCGATATGGACCCGCAGCGTGCGCGCGAAGGCAGGTACCGACGACAACAATCGCTGCTGCAACCCGACAAAGGCGAGCCGTGCCTGCGCTGCCCGGCCACTGTCCAGCCCGCCGATCCGGCGATCGCGTAGTTCACGATACCCGGCGAGCATCGCGGCCAACCGCAGTTCCGGCGCATCTGCCGGAAGGCCGTCGATCACCACCGGCTCGACCACCCGTTCCGGGAACCGCTCGCCTAGCAGGCGCAGGTCGCTTTTCAGGCGGCGGACCATCACCGGTTCCAGATCGGCGGGCCGGACGGTCAGGCCACGGGTGAAGCGTTGCGGGTCGAGCAGTTCGAGCAAGGTCGCGAAGCTGTTCGAATGGCCGTTGTGCGGCGTCGCGGTCAGGAACAATCGATGCTCGAACCGGCCGGAAAGATCGCGCAACTCGCGGGTGAACTGCGTCTCGACCGCATAACGCCCGCCGCCGGCCGGGGCGGCGTGATGCGCCTCGTCCAGGATCAGGAGCGAGCGGGCGCGGAAATCCTCCAGCACGTCGCGCAGGCCGGCGACATAGGCTTCGTCACCCAGCAACCGGTGCGACAGGATGAAGCGCGATCCCGCCGCCCACGGATTGGCGCCATGCCCGCGGCGGCGGCGCAAATCCTCCAGATGACGGCGGTCGACGATCTCGAACGACAGGCCGAACTTGGTCTGGAGTTCGTCGCGCCACTGACCGGTCATCGCCGGCGGTGCCAGCACCACGGTGAAGTCGACCCGCCGCCGGAGCAGCAGTTCGCGCAGGACCAGCCCCGCCTCCACCGTCTTGCCCAGCCCGACATCGTCGGCGATCAGCAGGTTGACGCGTGGCAATCGCAACGCCTTGCGCAGCGGCAGGAGCTGATAGGGATCGAGCCGGATGCCGGCGCGGAACGGCGCCTGGAACAGATCGCGCTCGGTCGCGGTGGCGGTGCGCCACTGGACGGTGCGCAGATAGGCCGCGAATGCCGCCGGCCCGTCATCGCCGCCCAAACCCAGCGTATCCCATGCCTCCTCGTCGCGCAGCCGCGCGTCGATCTCCGCCGGCCACAGCACCCGCACCGTCTCGCCACCGGCGTCGTCGTCGATACAGGCGAGCAGATGGCCGTCATAAGGCGCCGCCGGTTCTTCCTCGACCAGCCAGAGCCTGCCCCGCAACGATACGAACTGGCCGATCCGGGGCTGGGGAGATGCTGACATCGGATCGACACGACACCGGATGGGATGGTTCGGGCAACCGATGTCGCATCCGGCATGGAGCGGTTTTTCCCGCCGAAACGGATGGTTCGGGGAAGAAGTAAGGCGCAGCTTCGGCTGTTGTCGACGGGCGTGGTACGGCAGGATGAACGATCGGCAGGAAAGGGAATCGCCCCATGCAGGCATCGCTCGACATGATCTGGGCCAAGCTGACGCATGACGCGGACGGGCGGGTCCGTGCCGCCCTGCCGCTTGCCGATCATGGCTTCGACGTGGCGACCGTGCTGGAACGGCTGCTCCGCGCGGGGGCGTGGGACCGGTCGCTGACGCATTGCGCCGGGCGGAGGCTGACGGAGCAGGACCGGTCGCGGCTCGTCGCCCTGGCGGCGCTGCACGATATCGGCAAGGCCAATCGCGGCTTTCAGGCGCGGTCGGACCGGGCAGCGCCGCCGATCGGGCATGAGGGACAGGTTGCCGCCCTGCTGATGGATACCCGCCTGCGCGAGTCCGCCGGGGGCAGGGCTTTGCATGGGATCATCCGCTCATGGTCGGCGGCACCCTATATGTCCGCGTTGATGGCGCATCATGGTCGCCTGCGTGCCGAGTTCGCGCGGCAGCAGCGCAGCGGCAACCGTCCCTGGCAACAGCATGTCCGCCACTGGTTGGCCGAGGACGGGCAGGATCCTGCCGCCAGCGCCGCCGATCTCGTCGACCGGGTCCGTGCCCGCTATCCACTGGCATGGGCGGAGGGCGAGGGTCTGCCGGAGGCGCCGCGCTTCGTCGCGCTGTTCGCCGGCTTGCTGGTGCTGGCCGACTGGCTGGGCTCCGACGCGCGACGCTTTCCGGTCGAGGGTCCGCATGGCACGCTGCGTGACTCGATGCGGGAAATGGCCGCACAGGAGGCGGTCGTCGCGCGCGGACTGGCGCCGATCGCCACCCCGTCGGGTGACTTCATGGCGGCGTTCGGGTTCGCGGCCCGTGGCGTCCAGTCCGAAGCGGCGGCGGATGACCTGGGACCGATCGCGCTGATCGAGGCGGAAACCGGATCGGGGAAGACCGAGGCGGCGTTGTGGCGCTGGCTGGCATTGCGGCGGCGCGGCGCGGTGGATGGGCTGTACTTCGCGCTCCCCACCCGGTCGGCGGCAGTGCAACTTCACGGGCGGGTGAACCGGATGCTCGATCGGGTATGGGGGGCAGGCGCACCGGAAGCGGTGCTGGCGGTGCCCGGCTATCTGCGCATGGGCGATACCAAGGGCGCGCGCGACGGCGCCCGCCGCGTTCATTGGGACGATGACACCGACAGCGGCCGGCCGGTCGATGCACGGTGGGCGGCGGAACATGCCAATCAGTATCTCACCGCGCGGGTGGCGGTCGGCACGATCGATCAGGCATTGTCAGGGGCGATCGGCATCCGCCACGCGCCCGTCCGTGCCGCCGCGCTTGCGCGCAGCCTGTTGGTGGTGGACGAGGTCCATGCTTCGGATGCCTATATGGGCGGGCTGCTGGAGCGTTTGCTGTCCAACCATGTCGGCGTGGGCGGGCAGGCGTTGCTGCTGTCGGCGACGCTGGGCGCCGCGACCCGCGCCCGGTTGTTGAAGCAGCCGGTTCCGACCCTCGCCGAGGCGGTGGCGCAGCCTTATCCCGCGCTGTCGGGCAGCGCCGCGCCAGTGCGGGCGATCGCCGCGCCGCAACCGGATCAGAAACGCGTTTCGATCGAACTGGTCGGTTCGATCGACGATCCCGCCGCGATCGCCGCGCAGGCCATCTCGGCGGCACGCGCCGGTGCATCGGTGCTGGTGATCCGCAACAGCGTCGCCGGTGCCGTTGCGGTGGCGCAGACGGTCGAGGCGCTGGCCCCCGATCTCGCCTTCCGCATCGATGGGGTGGCGACCGTGCATCATGGCCGGTTCGCGGCCAGCGACCGGCGGTTGCTCGACGCGGGTGTGGAGGCTGCGTTCGGGAAGGGCCGATCGACCATGGGTCGCATCCTGATCGGCACGCAGACGCTGGAACAATCGCTCGATATCGACGCCGACTTCCTCGTCACCGATCTGGCACCGGTCGACGTGCTGCTTCAGCGGATCGGGCGGCTGCATCGCCATGCCGGCCGCGATCGTGAAGCCTTTGCCGATGCCCGCGCCATCATCATGCGACCGGTGATGCGCGACCTGACGCCGCTGCTGGTGGCGGGACGTCCGTCACAGGGGCTGGGCAGGCGTGGTCCCTATCCCGACATCGTCCAGCTGGAGGCGACGTTGCGGGTGCTGGAGGCGAACCCGGTCATGACGATCCCGGCGGACAATCGTCGGCTGGTCGAACAGGCGCTGCACCCGCAGGCACTGGCCGCCATCATCGCGAACGCCGATGCTGGCTGGCACAATCATGCCGCCGCGCAGCGCGGGGCGACCGCTGGCGATATCGAGGCGGCGAGAAGGGTGTCACTGGACTGGTCGGTACCATTCAGCGATCTGGAATTCCCCGACCGGGCCGAGGCAGTAGCCACCCGGCTGGGTGCGCGCGACCTGCTGATCGACCTGCCCGTCCCGTTGGAGGGACCGTTCGGGGAGCCGGTGTCGCGGATCGGCATTCCGGCATGGATGGCCGGTGACGTGGCGCTGGATGAACAGCCGTCCTCGGCGGTGCGCGACGGGGACGGCTGGCGGTTCCGGCTGGGCCGTCGCAGCTTCCGCTACGACCGCTGGGGGCTGACGTCGGCCGCCTGACGTCTCGTGGCGCCTAAGCGGTGGCGGCGCGGCCGAGCGCGATATAGCGTTGCAGGTGCTCGTCCTGATCGCCGAGCTGGCCGTCGATCATCGTGATCCGCTTGGCGTAATGCGACAGCGGCAATTCCCATGTCATACCGATGCCGCCGTGAAGCTGGATCGCCTCCTCGGCCACCAACTGCCCGGTCGCGCCGATCGTGTATTTGGCAGCGGCCAGCACGCGGGGGGCGGCGTCGCTGCCAAAGGCGTCGGCGGCGTTGATGACCGCCGAGCGGGCCTGCTCGATTTCCAGCAGCACGGTCGCGATGCGGTGTTGCAGCGCCTGGAACTTGCCGATCGGCACGCCGAACTGCTTGCGGGTGCGGACATAATCGACCGTGTGATCGCGCGCGATCTCCATCGCGCCGAGTGCCTCCGCGCATAGTGCGAGCAGGCCGGCCGCCTCCGCCGCAACGATCGCGGCGGCGCCGTCTGTCGTCACCAATGCCGCGTCGGGCACGGTCACGCCGCGCAGCGTCACCTCGGCGGACCGGCCGCCATCGATATTGGCATAGCCGCGCACGCCCAGTCCGGCGCTGTCGCGCGGGATCAGGAACAGCGCGACGCCGGCATCGGTCTGCGCAGAGACGAGCAGGACATCGGCCGCCTCGCCGTGTGCCACCACCGCCTTGGCTCCGTCGATCGTCCAGCCCCCACTTTCACTGGCGGCATCGCGTCGCGCCCACGTCGCCAGGGGGTCGCCCACGGCCCGGTCCTGTGGTTCGGCATGGGCGAAAGCGGCGATGGTCGTCCCCGCAATGATGCCCTCGATCGCGTCCGCCCGCCCTGCCGTGGCCAGCGCCTGTCCGACCATCAGCGCACCCAGAAACGGCTCCACCGCCAGCGCGCGGCCGATTTCATGGAAGACCACCATGATATCGAATCCGCCACCGCCGAACCCGCCGACATCCTCGCCGAACAACGCGCCGATCACGCCCAGTTCGGCCAGCCCGCGCCATATCTCCGGGCTGTAACCGATATCGCCATAGGCGATCCTGTTGCGCGCCTCGACCGAGGCCTTTTCAGCCAGGAACCGGCGCAACGTGTCGCCGAGCATCTGGCGGTCCTCGCCATGGTGAAAATCCATCAGAGCCCCACGATCATCTTGGAAATGATGTTCTTCTGCACCTCGTTCGATCCGCCGAAGATCGAGAGCTTGCGGTTGTTGAAATAGGCGGGTGCGGCGGCGATCGCATCCTCCGGTCCTACCGGTTCGCCGTTATAACCGTCCTCCAGCGCCTCCGGCATGAAGGGTTGGGCATAGGGGCCATAGACCCGGCGGGTGAGGGCGGTGATCGCCTGCCTGATTTCGGTGCCCTTGATCTTCAGCATCGAGCTTTCCGCCCCCGGTGCGCCACCGCCCGCCGCCGCGGCGATCACGCGCATGTTGGTGGTCGCCATATTGGCAAGGTCGATCTCCACCCGTGCCATCCGTGCCGCGAACAGCGGGTCGTCACTCAGCGGCCGGCCGCCGCGCGTCAGCTTGCCCGCGATCGCGCGCAACCGGTCGAACGCGGCCATCGACGATCCGACGCCCGCGATGTTGGTGCGTTCATAGGTCAGCAGATATTTGGCGTAGGTCCAGCCCTTGTTCTCCTCGCCGACCAGATTGGCGACGGGCACGCGGACATCGGTGAAGAACACTTCGTTCACCTCCGCATCCCCGTCGAGCAGCACGATTGGCCGCACCTCGATGCCCGGCGTATCCATGTCGATCAGGAGGAACGAGATGCCCTCCTGCGCCTTGGCGGTGGGATCGGTGCGGACGAGGCAGAAGATGCGGTTGGCGAACTGGCCCAGCGTCGTCCAGGTCTTCTGACCGTTGACGACGTAATGATCGCCGTCCCGCACCGCGCTGGTCTTCAGGCTGGCGAGATCGGACCCGGCGCCCGGTTCGGAATAGCCCTGGCACCACCAGTCGCGCCCGTCGAGGATGCGCGGCAGGATGGTGCGGCGTTGCTCCTCGCTGCCATATTTGATGAGGACGGGGCCGAGCATTCCGACGCCGAACGGCACGATCCGGGGGGCGTGGGCACGGGCGGCCTCGTCCTCGAAGATGGATCGCTGCACCACCGTCCAGCCGGGGCCGCCATATTGCTCGGGCCAATGGCTGGCCAGCCAGCCGCGCGCATGGAGGATGGCGTGCCATTCCTCCATATCGGCCTTGGTCATCGTCAGGTCGTGCCTGACCTTGTGGCGCAGCCTTTCGGGCAGGTGGTCGCGCAGGAAATCGCGTACCTCTTCCCGGAAAAGCTCCTCCTCAGGCGTAAAACGCAGGTCCATGATCCACTCCGATCCTGTTTTGCCCAAGGCATATCAGGTCCGGTGGCGCGGGCAAGCCGAAACATACCCGATCTTCTATAACTGTCTTCAGCGGGTGGCGGCGATGGCGGCGAGGGTCCGGTCGGCCAGTTCGGGGCGACAGATCAGGAGGTCGGGCAGCAGCGGATCGTGGCAGTTGTAGACCAACGGCGTGCCATCGATGCGCGAGGCGTGGAGACCGGCGGCCAGCGCGACCGCAGCGGGGGCGCAATTGTCCCACTCGTACTGGCCGCCTTCGTGCAGGTAGATGTCGGCACGTCCGTCGATCACCGCCATCGCCTTCGCACCGGCCGAACCCATGCCGATCAGGTCGGCGCCCAGTGCCTCCCCAACCCGGACGGCGATGTCAGGGCAGCGGGTACGGCTGACGACCACGCGGGGTCGGACGGGCAGCGGGGGGAAGGCGGGCGGCAGGTCGGCGGTCGACCATGTCCGCGCCAGTCCGGGCACCGCAACCGCGCCCACCGCGGGGCGGCCTCCAACGGCGAGGCCGATATGCACCGCCCAGTCGTCCAGGCCACCCGCATATTCCCGCGTGCCGTCGAGCGGATCGACGATCCATACCCGCGTCGCGGCACAGCGACGGCGATCGTCGACGCTTTCCTCCGACAGGATGAAGTCGTCAGGCCGTGATGCCGCCAGCCTTGCCAGGATGAGCATATTGGCCTCGCGGTCGCCCCGGTCGCCCAGCGCCTTGCCGGTTTCCCGACCCTCGGCGCGGATCGCCTGCAACAGGACTCCCGCCTCGTGCGCGATCGCCACGGCGAGCGCGGCATCATTGTCCGGAACGGGATCGGTCACAGGTCGGGACTCCAGACGCCGAAGATATGCTCGACGATCCGCTCCGCCGCCGCTTCCGGCGTTTCGCGCAGCGTATCGATGTGGATTTCGGGGCGTTCGGGTGCCTCATACGGGCTGGAGATGCCGGTGAAGTCGGCGATTTCGCCGGCACGCGCCTTGGCATACAGCCCCTTCACGTCACGCGCTTCCGCCGTCGCCAATGGCGTGTCGATGAAGATTTCCACGAACTCGCCGGGCGGCACCATGGCACGCACCATCCCCCGTTCGGCACGGAAGGGCGAGATGAAGGCGGTGAGGACGATCAGCCCGGCATCCGCCATCAGCCGCGCCACCTCACCCACCCGGCGGATATTCTCGATCCGGCCGCTTTCCGAAAAGTCGAGGTCGCGGTTGAGGCCATGGCGGATATTGTCCCCGTCGAGCATGAAGCTGTGGCGACCCAGCGCGTGCAGCTTCTTCTCGACCAGATTGGCGATGGTGGACTTGCCCGATCCTGATAGGCCGGTGAACCACAGGACGCGCGGGGTCTGGCCCTTTTGCAGGGCATGCGCCTCGCGCGTGACATGGATCGACTGCCAATGGACGTTCTCTGCCCGGCGCAGGGCGCCATCGATCATCCCGGCGGCGACGGTGGCGTTAGTGGCGCGGTCGATCAGGATGAACCCGCCCAGCTCAACCCCGGCGGCATAGGGTTCGAACACGATCGGGCGGTCGCAATACACCTCCGCCACGCCGATATCGTTGAGCGATAGCGTCGCGGCCGACAATTGCGCCTGCGTGTTCACGTCGACCACGTGGCGGGGCGGCTGCACGGTGGCGTTCACCGTCTGCGTGCCGAGTTTCAGCCAATAGCCGCGGCCCGGCGTAAGCGGCTGATCCGCCAGCCAGACCAACGTCGCGGCGAATTGGTCGGCGATCGCGGGGGGATCGTCCGATGCGGCGATCACGTCGCCGCGCGAACAGTCGACTTCGTCGGCCAGCGTCACGGTCACCGCCTCACCGGCAATAGCGCGGGTTCGCTCACCGTCCGGGCCGAGGATGCGGGCGATCGTGGTGGTGCGGCCGGACGGCACGATCCGCACCGGATCGCCGACCAATACCCTCCCGCCCGCGATGGTGCCGGCAAAGCCGCGAAAGTCGAGATCGGGACGGTTGACCCATTGCACCGGCAGGCGGAACGGCCGCTGACCAGCGCGATCGGCGTCCACGGGCACCGCCTCCAGATGCGCGAGCAGGGTCGGCCCGTCATACCAGCCCATGTCAGCCGATGGTTCGGTGACGTTCGCACCGGTCAGCCCCGACAGCGGGATCGCGGTGAAGGCACCGATCCCGATCGAGGCGGCAAATTCCGTATAGTCGGCGACGATCGACTGGAAGGTCGCGCGGTCGTGCCCGACCAGATCCATCTTGTTCACCGCCAGCACGATCTGCCGGATGCCGACCAGATGCGCCAGATAGCTGTGCCGCCGGGTCTGCGTCAGCACGCCCTTGCGCGCGTCGATCAGGATCACGGCGCAGTCGGCGGTCGATGCGCCGGTCACCATGTTGCGGGTATATTGTTCGTGCCCCGGCGTATCGGCGACGATGAACTTGCGCTTCTCCGTCGCGAAAAACCGATAGGCGACGTCGATCGTGATACCCTGTTCGCGCTCGGCGGACAGTCCGTCGACCAGCAGCGCGAAATCGATATTGGCCCCTTGCGTGCCGACCCGTGCCGAATCCGCCTCCAGCGCGGCGAGCTGGTCCTCGAATACCGCGCGGCTGTCGTACAGCAGGCGACCGATCAGCGTCGACTTGCCGTCGTCCACCGACCCGCAGGTGATGAAACGCAGCATCGACTTCGCGGCGTGACCCGCCAGATAGGCGTCGATATCCTCGGCGACGAGCGCATCGGGGCGATAGGCGGTCATCAGAAATACCCCTCGCGTTTCTTTTTCTCCATGCTGCCCGACTGATCGTGGTCGATCGCGCGCCCCTGCCGTTCGGAGGTGGTGGTCAGCAGCATTTCCTGAATGATCGCGGGCAAGGTATCCGCCGTGCTCTCGACCGCGCCGGTCAGCGGATAGCAGCCGAGGGTGCGAAAACGGATCGATCGCTCGACGGGCGTTTCGCCCGGCAGAAACCGGAAGCGGTCGTCATCGACCATCAGCAGCATCCCGTCGCGTTCCACGGTGGGGCGCGGCGCGGCGAAATACAGCGGTACGATCTCGATCCCCTCCGCCAGGATATATTGCCAGATGTCTAACTCGGTCCAGTTGGACAGGGGAAACACCCGGATGCTCTCGCCCCGGTTCTTGCGGGCATTGTACAGGTGCCAGAGTTCGGGGCGCTGCGCCTTGGGGTCCCAGCCATGGCTGGCGGAGCGGAACGAGAAGATGCGCTCTTTCGCGCGGCTCTTCTCCTCGTCGCGGCGGGCGCCGCCGAACGCGGCATCGAAGCCGCCGAGCGTCAGCGCCTGCTTCAGCCCTTCGGTCTTCCACATGTCGGTATGACGGCCGCCATGATCGAACGGGTTGATCCCTTCCGCCTCGGCATCGGGATTGCGGTGAACGATCAGGTTCATCCCCGCCGCCTGTGCCGCGCGGTCCCGCAATTCATACATCGCGCGGAATTTCCACGTCGTATCGACGTGCAGGAGGGGGAAGGGCGGGCGACCCGGCGCGAACGCCTTTTTCGCCAGATGCAGCATCACTGCGGAGTCCTTGCCGACCGAATACAGCATCACCGGCCGTTCGGTTTCGGCGACCACGTCGCGCATGATATGGATGCTCTCGGCTTCGAGGCGTTGCAGATGGGTGAGCGTGCTCATGTCACGGTGCAGATAGTCAAGCCGCCGCCGCGTGCGACCAACTTATCCTGTCACGCCCCCAAGCCCGGTCACGTCATCTCCTGTTCGCGTTCCAGTGAATCGAGAATTCGGACCCCCGCCATGAACACCGCCGCCGGGCAGCACGCGAACAGCAACCAGCCGGCATAGCCGGGATATTGATCGAGATACTGCACCCCGCGCTGGGTAGCGCCGACCGCCAACCCATAGATGACGAGGAACGCCTCGAACTTGGTCTTGATGACGAACAGGCGAAGAAATCGGTGAAGCATACCGATTACATAGCAAGAACCGCGCCATTGCCGGAAAAGCGCGATTCCCGGATTAACGGATATGGTTGACCGTCAATTAACCCGACAGGTCAGGCCAGTTCACGCAGGTCAAGCACGTCCAGCAGTGCGAGGCGGGCGGCCTCCACCGTGGCGATCAGTGGCGGATCGCCGATCGCAGTGGCGGCGATTGTCTCCGGCCAGTTCGCATCGATCACCGCCGCGATCCGGTCGAGCCGGTACCCGTCGACCAGAAAGCGCGGGTCGATTGTCGTCGGATCGGCAACCACGCGCAGTCGCAGGCAGGCGGGGCCGCCGCCGTTCGCCATCGACTCGCGCACATCGACCACGTCCAGCCGGCGGATCGGGCCGTTCCCGGCGACATGGGCCTGAAGCCAGCGCCAGACGGGTTCGCTCGCCCGCGCCTCGCCAGGCAGCACCAGCGTCATGCCGGCAGGCGTCGATACCAGTTGGGCGTTGAACAGATAGGCGGCGATCGCCTCCTCCAGCGACACCGCCGCCGCAGGCACCTCGACGATCTCGACCGCGGGGAACAGCCGGCGCAGATCGTCGTGAAAGCCGGCCGGATCGGCGAAGGCGTGTTCGTGCGCGAACAGCACGCGTTCGTTGGCGACCGCAACGACATCGTTGTGGAAGGCGCCGGCGGCGATCGCGGCGGGGGACTGTTCGACGAACAGCGTGCGGGCGGGGTCGAGCCCGTGGCGTCGCGCGACCGCCCGGCTCGCCTCTTCGGACTGGCGCGCGGGAAAGGCGCCGCCGCTGCGACCGTAGACGAAGACCTCGATACCCGCCCCGCCGTGCCCGTCGCACAGCCGCATATGATTGGCCGCGCCCTCGTCACCGAATGGGGCGGGCACGGGACCGTGGACCGCGAAGTGGGGGTGCGCGAAGGCAATCCGCAACTGCGCCAGCGTTGCCCGCCATTCATGGCTGCGATGCGGCATGGTGACGAGATTGGCGACCGTCAGATGGCAACGGCCGTCGGCCGTGTCGGCGGCGGGCGATACCGTCGCCGCATTGGCCGCCCACATGGCCGAGGCGGACATCGCCTGCGCCAGCAGATGCGGCGGGGCGGCAAGGGGGTCGGTGGCAAGGTCGTTCAGCCAGATGCGGTCGGGGCGCGGATGGGGCAGCAGGATGCCCTGCGTCAGCCCCAGCGCCAGATTGGCGCGCATCTTCGCGATCCCCTGCAACGCCGCCGCGCGCGGATGAGCGGTCGCGCCGGCGTTGCGGGTGGCGGCCAGGTTGCCAGGGCTGAGACCGGCATAATTGTGGCTTGGCCCGACGATGCCGTCGAAATTGATCTCCACCACGCCTGCCATCACCAGCGCCCCACATGGCATACCCGGTCGCCGGCAGCGACGCCTAGTGCGGCGGCGGCATCCAGCGACAGGGCGATGCCGCCATCCGCCGCTGCGACCGTGCCGAAGGTGCAGCGGAATTCAGCCAGCGTACCGGTGGCCACCAGCGCTTCCGTTCCACCCGGTGCCACCGTGACGACCGGATCGGTCCGCGCCTCGGCGATGGAACGGACGTGATCGGTCCGTGCCGTCATCGTCGGGCCACCGTCGAAGATGTCGAGATAGCCTTCGTACCGGAAACCCTCATGCTCCAGCATCCGCATCGCGGCACGGCCGGACGGGTGGGGCAGGCCGATCGCGGCGCGCGCGGTGTCGGTCAGCATTGCGGTGTAGACCGGATGCTTGGGCATCAGGTCGGCGATGAATTGATGGCCGTTGATCGCATTGAACTGGTCGGCGTCTTGGAAGTTCATGCCGAAGAACCGCCCGGCTAGGCCGTCCCAGAATGGCGATCCGCCCGCCTCGTCGATCACGCCGCGCAGTTCCGCCAGGATGCGGTCGGCGAAGCGCGCGCGGTGGGTGGCGATGAACAGATAGCGCGACCGGGCGAGGAGCAGGCCGAGTCCGCCCGCCCGCTCGCCGGGATGAAGGAACAGGCCGCCGACCTCGCTCGATCCTTCCAGATCGGTGGTCAGCGTCAGCATCTCGGCGCGAAAGGTGCGAGCCAGTTCGCGGCTGTGCTGGGTCAGCGTGCCGATGCGATAGCTGTAGAAGGGGTGGCGATCGCCGACACGGGTGAAGATCTGGCAGGTGCCGCGCACCTCGCCGGTTGCGACATTCTCCAGCACCAGCACGAACAGTTCGTCCTCGACCAGACCCTCCACCCGCGCGAAGGCGGCATGGCTGCGGTCGAGCTTTGCCCTCAGTGCATGGCGATCGGGCGGCAGGTTGGTGAAGCCGCCGCCGGTCAGCTTCGCCATCTCGTAGAGATGCTGCAGGTCGGCATCGGTCGCGGCGCGGATGCGGAAGCTCATGTCAGGTCACCCTTGGCCAGCCGCAGGATCGCCAGCGTCGACAGGGCGGCTCGCTCCGCTAGGCTGTCGACCAGCAGAAATTCGTCCGCCGAATGGATCGCGCCGCCACGCACCCCCATCGTGTCGATCACCGGCACACCGGCCGCGGCGATATTGTTGCCGTCGCATACCCCGCCGGTATCGCACCGCGCGATGGCAAGGCCAAGCGCCGCACCCGCCCGTCCGACCAGCGCGAACAGCCGCTCCGCCGCCGGATCGACCGGCTTGGGCGGGCGGGTGAAGCCGCCATGTACCGTTGTGGTCACCTCGTGATCGGCGGCGATGGCGGCGGCAGTGGCACGCAGCACCTCATCGGCCGCCGCAATGGCGTCGCGATCGCGCGGGCGGAAGTTGACGCGCAGCACGGCGAGATCGGGCACCACGTTGTTCGGGCCGCCACCGTCAATCCGGGCGGGGTTGACCGCAAATCCCGCCCGATCCGATCGGGCGAGCCGCAGCGCGAGATCGCCTGCCGCGACTACGGCATTGCGGCCATCGCGCGGATTGCGACCGGCATGGGCGCTGCGACCACGGACCACGACCGAGAAATTGCCGGTGCCACCCCGCGCCCCCGCCAGCGTACCGTCCGCCAGTGCGGGCTCGTAGCCGAACGCCGCCGTCTTGCCGCGGGCAAGGTCGGCGATCAGCGCGGCCGACGACAGCGATCCGGTTTCCTCATCGGAATTGATGAGCACGTCGTACCCGATTGCAGACGCCGCACCGCTCGCCTCCACCGCATGAAGCGCGGCCAGCATCACCGCGAGCCCGCCCTTCATGTCCGTCACCCCCGGCCCGACCAACGCCCCGTCGTCGCGCCAGACCAGCGTCTGGAACGGGTGATCGACGCCGTACACCGTATCCATATGACCCACGAACAACAGCCGCTGCGCCGCCTCCGGTCGCACGGAGACGACGAGATGGCGACCATGGTCGATCGGCTCGATACGCCCGTCCACGCGGACGCTGTCGACGGGGGCAGGATCGACCAGCCGCACCGTGCCGGGCAAGGTAGCGCAGGCATCCGCCAGCAATCCCGCCATCGTCGCCAGGCCGGGCAGGTTCCGTGTGCCGCTGTTGATCGCGGCCCAGCGTTCGACCTGCGCCAGCATCGCGGCGGCATCGATCCCCGCGATCGCATCGCGCCCGATCGGATCAAGTGGCGTCAAAAAGTGTAGACCAACGATGCGCGGCTGATCGTGTCGGTCGTCTCCCGCCCTTCCGGCGGCATGCTTTCATACTGGACGTTGTACGACAGCTGGGCAGACAGCGGCCCGAGCAGCTTGGCGTTGACCGAGGTCGTCGTACTCACCGTCGAATTGAACCGCTGGACATAGGCGGAGGCGATGTGGCGCAGCGTCAGGCCGCCCAGTATCTGCCAGCGGAAATCCATCGATCCACGCCCGGCTATGCTCGACTGGACGGTCGCGTCGGTAAATTCGGTATGACGGAAACCGGGCCCGAGTTCGAGGTCAAGCTGCATCCGCGGCCTTTTCAGCAGGCTGTAGCCGGCGCCGCTCGATGCCGAGAAACGATCGGTATAGCCGAGGAACCGGTCGCTTTCATATTGCACCGCGCCGTAGATATAGGCGCGGTCGTCGATCTTGTAGTTGGGTTCGTAGGCGACGAGATAATGCTCGCGCGTCGTGACGTTCAGGCTTTCCTGATAGTCCGCCTGGACGCGGAACTTTTGCCGCCATTGCAGCCCCTCACGCTCCGCCGCGAGTACCGCGCTGCCGCCGGCGGTGTCGGAATTGCCGGTGGTGACGAAGCCGCCGACCTCGGCACGCCCCTTCCACAGGTTCAGGAAACTGGCCTGCCGGATCACCTGTTCACGCGCGGCGGCACGGTCGTCCCGCCATTTCTGCGCGATCGCCAGCACCGCATCGCCGCTGAGCGGATCGGCGGAACGGGCATATTTGACGATGGTCGATACGTCGCCGTCATTTCCCGATTCTATCGCGGCGTCCAGCATCGCGCGGATCGATTCGGGGATCATCGCGCCGGCGGCGGTCTGCGGGTCGGTAGCGGGCGGGATCGCGACCGGGGCGATGACCGGGGCGATGACCGGGGCGGGGGCAGTGGCAGCCAGCAGGAGGATCGGGAACGGCACGCGACCTTCCTTACCCGACCGATGCCGCGCTGCAACCGGTCAGCGCGCACGCTCCGCGTCGAGCCGGGGCCGGAACGCCGCGAGTACCGCCTCGTAGAGCGCGCGCTTGAACGGCACGATCAGCCGGGGCAGGTCGTCCGGCTCGATCCAGCGCCACGCCCGGAACTCCTGATGCGCGGTGGCGATGTCGATATCGGTGTCCTCGCCCAGGAACCGGAACAGGAACCAGCGCTGGGTCTGCCCGCGCCAGCGCCCCTTCCATACCTTGCCGACCAGTTCGGGGGGCAGATCGTAGACGAAGTCACCGTCGGCCGCCTCGATCAGTTCAACCTTGTCGGGCGCGATCCCGGTTTCTTCACCAAGCTCACGCATAGCGGCGGTCAGCGGCTCCTCGCCGGGATCGATCCCTCCCTGCGGCATCTGCCATGCCTCCAGCGTCGAATCCATGCGCTGGCCGACGAAGACGCGGCCGGTGCGATCGATCAGCATGATCCCCGCACAAGGGCGATAAGGCAGGTCGGTCATCGGGCCGCCTGCACCATCACGCGTGCCGCCTCGGACTCGGCCACCACCGCCTTCAGCGCGACGAGGAAGCCGGCGATGTCACCGACTGCGGAGGGGATCGCCTTGCGCAGCGTCGCGAAGCCGTGGATCGTCCCCACCGCCTCGCGGTAGACGGTCGGCACGCCCGCCTCGATCAGGCGGGCGGCATAGGCGCGACCCTGATCGCGCAGGGGATCGAGGCTGGCGGCGACGATCACCGCCGGGGGCATCCCGGCCAGCGGTGCCAGCATCGGCGAGCCGCGCATATGCGCGATATCCGCCTGATAGGCGTCGCCGAACCACAACATCGCCGCCTTGGTCAGCAGATACCCCTCGGCGAACTCCTCGAACGACGGGTAGCGGCCGGCGGGATCGGTGACGGGATAGAGCGGTGCCTGCGCGATGACGGGCACCGCCGCCGGCCGGTCGCGCAGCGCCATCGCGGTCACGATCGTCAGCATCCCGCCGGCGCTGTCGCCGGACAGGACGAGGCCGGTCGCGGTACGGCCAAGCGCCGCCGGGTTCGACACGACCCAGCGCGCCGCCGCCTCCGCATCGTCGGGGGCGGCGGGCCAGCGATGTTCGGGCGCCAGCCGGTATTCGACCGACAGCACCGGCATCCCCAGCACTCGCGCCATCTCCGCGCACAGCGAGGCATGCGTCTCGATCTCGCCGAACACGAAGCCGCCGCCATGATAGAAGACCATCACCGGGCCCGGCACCCGCGTTTCCGCCGCATCGAACAGGCGGGCGGGGATCGGACCATCGGGTCCGGGAATGGCGATATCCCGGATCGTCGCCAGATCGCCCAAGGGCAGGTCGGTCAGGTCCTTCGTCGCGGTGAACATCTGCCGCGCGGCTACGGGATCGAGCTCATGGGTGCGTGGCCCCGGCAAGGCATTGAGATAATCGAGGAACTGCCGGACATCGGGACGGACATAATGGTCGGTCATGCAGGCTCCGGGCTGAAATCGGGATGGCGGGGGCGGGGTCGCCGTCCTACCTAATCGGCGTGATCCATGTCGTCCACCACCCGGCCTATGTCACCGAGGCGCCGGCCCGGTCCACCTATCGCTGGGGCAAGAACGGAGCGATCCGCGACCTGCTAGTCGCCGAAGGGGAACGGATCGCCTGGCACCTGCCCGAACCGATGCCGGCGGCATGGCTGGAGGCGACGCACGACCCCGACTATGTCGCCGAGGTGCTGACCGCGCAGGTGCCCCATGCCAAGGAGCGCCGGATCGGCTTTCCGGTGACGCCGGTCGTCGCGACCCGCGCCGCGGCGGTGCCGGGGGGCACTTATCTGGCCGCATTGCTGGCGATGGCGCACGGCTTTGCCGCCAATACCGCCGGCGGCAGCCACCATGCCCTGCCCGACACCGGGGCGGGATACTGCGTTTTCAACGATCTGGCGGTGGCAGCGATCAGACTGGTGGAGGAAGGCCGCGTCGACCGGGTGCTGATCGTCGATGTCGACGTGCATCAGGGCGACGGCACCGCGGTGCTGACCGCAGGACGGCCGGAGATCGCGACCTATTCGATCCATGCCGAAAAGAACTTTCCCGCCCGCAAGGCCCGATCGACGCTCGACGTGCCGCTGGCGGACAGGATCGGCGATGCCGATTATCTGGCCACGCTGGAACAGACATTGGTACCGCTGCTGGACGACATGCGGCCGCAACTGATCCTGTATCAGGCGGGGGTCGACCCGTTCGGCGGCGACCGGCTGGGGCGGCTGGACCTGACGCTGGCGGGGCTTGTGGCGCGCGAGCGGCTGGTGGCGCGGCTGGCGCGGGAGCGGGGCGTGCCGGTGGCCTGCACGGTGGGCGGCGGATATGGCGACGATGTGATGGCGATCGCCCGGCGGCACGTTCATGCGATCCTGACGCTGGGGGAGGTGCTGGCCGAACAGGAAGCGGGAGCATTTGGCGCGGGCGACCGTTAGGCGGGGCATGCCCGATCCCGTCATCCTCTGGTTCCGTCAGGACCTGCGCCTTTGCGATCAACCCGCGCTGATCGCCGCAGCGGGCGAGGGACCGGTGATCCCGCTCTATATCCTCGACGACGAGACGCCGGGTAGCTGGCGGATCGGCGGCGCGCAGCGCTGGTGGCTACACCACAGTCTTGCGGCGCTCTCCGCGTCACTGGAGGCGAAGGGAAGCCGCCTGATCCTGCGGCGCGGCCGGGCCGAAGAAGTTCTGGCGTCGGTGATCGAGGAGACGGGGGCGGCGCGCGTCCACGCCTTGCGGCATTACGAACCATGGTGGCGGGCGGCGGAGACGGCGCTGGGCGACCGGCTCCACCTGCACGACGGCAACCACCTGACTCGAATCGAGGATGTCCGCACCGGCGGCGGCCAGCCGTTCCGGATGTATTCGTCGTTCTGGAAGGCGCTGCAGAACTTCCTGCCGCCCGAGGAGCCCTATCCCGCCCCCGAAACTATCGCCGCGCCAGAGCAATGGCCGGCGAGCGACGATCCGGCCGACTGGAAGTTGTTGCCGACCGCGCCCGACTGGTCGGGTGGGTTCGATGACGACTGGACGCCGGGCGAGGCGTGCGCGCAGGCGAAGGTGGCGGACATCGCGGACCTGCTGGGCGAGTATGACGAGGCGCGCAACCTGCCCGCGACCGAGGGCACGACGCGGCTGTCGCCCCATCTCCATTTCGGCGAAATTTCGGCACGGGCGGTGTGGCACGCGGCCGATGTCGATGCCGGCCACACCTTCCTGAAAGAACTGGCGTGGCGGGATTTCACCAGCGGCGTCGTAATGGCGCTGCCCGATTATGCCGATGCCAATGGCCGCGCGAAGTATGACCGGCTGCGATGGCGGCAGGGAGTGGAGGCCAAGACCGATCTGTGTGCCTGGCAGACCGGGCATACCGGCTATCCGATCGTCGATGCCGGGATGCGCCAATTGTGGAACACCGGCTGGATGCACAACCGGGTGCGGATGATCACCGCCAGTTTCCTGGTGAAGCACCTGCTGATCGACTGGCGTGCGGGCGAGCGCTGGTTCTGGGATTGTCTGGTGGATGCCGATTACGGCAACAATGCCGTCAACTGGCAATGGGTCGCGGGCACCGGGGTCGACGCCAACATGTTCGGGCGGATCATGGCGCCGCTCGGCCAGTCGGAAAAGTTCGACGCGGGCGACTATATCCGCCGCTGGGTGCCCGAACTGGCGGACGTGGGCGACGCGGCGATCCACGATCCCGACGCGGCGGGATGCCGGCCGGCGAACTATCCGGCCAAGGTCGTCGGCCACCGCGAGGCGCGCGAGCGGGCGCTGGCGGCGGCGCGGGCGATCTGACGGAGCGTTCCTGGGGACCTTCGTGCTCCCGCCCGGACGATCCATCGAGCCAAGCCGCTCGACCGAGCGGGCTTCCCCTGCCGGCGATGCGGGTGCATGGGGCCGCGCATGAAAGCCGGGGCCATCCATCGTCGTCGCGTGTCGTTGCCCGTGCGGGTGCTGTCGCATCCGTTCCACCGGCTGCTCGACCGGATCGATCGCGGGCTGGCAGTCGGGGCGATCGAGGCGACGCTGCCGGACGGCAGCGCGCGGCTGATCGGCGGGCGGGCGGACGGGCCGGTCGCGACGGTCGCGGTGCATCGCTGGCGCGCGCTGTGGCGGCTGGCCACCGCCGGTTCGGTCGGCTGGTACGAGGGATGGGAGGCGGGCGACTGGTCCAGCCCCGATGCCGTACCGTTGTTCGATCTGTTCATGCGCAACCGCGTGCCGCTGGGCGATGCGGCACGCGCGGGGGCGGTCGCGCGGCTGGCGGGGCGGGCATGGCACCGGTTGCGGCGCAACGACCGGGGCGGCGCGCGGCGCAACATCGCCGCGCATTACGATCTGGGCAATGATTTCTACCACGAATGGCTGGACGAGAGCCTGACCTATTCGAGCGCGATCTTCGAGCGCCCCGGTCAATCGCTGGCCGAGGCGCAGGCCGCCAAGCTGCACGCCATACTGGACCGCACCGCGACCGCGCCGGGCGACACGGTGCTGGAGATCGGCTGCGGCTGGGGATCGTTCGCGGCACTGGCGGCGGGTGAGGGCCGACGCGTCCATGCGCTGACGCTGTCCGCCGAACAGAAGGCGGCAGTGGATGCGCGGGCGCTGCCCGGCGTCGACGTGGCGCTGACCGATTATCGCGATGTGGCCGGGCAGTTCGACGCGGTCGCCAGTATCGAGATGGTCGAGGCGGTGGGACAGGAATACTGGCCCGCCTATCTCGACGCGATCGCCGCCGCGCTGAAGCCGGGCGGGCGCGCCGCGATCCAGTATATCGCGATCGCCGACGACGTGTTCCCCGCCTATGCCGCCAGCGTCGATTTCATCCAGCGGCACGTGTTCCCCGGCGGAATGCTGCTGTCCGAACCGCGGTTCCGCACGCTGGCGGCCGCGCGCGGGCTGGACTGGCAGGACCGGCACGGTTTCGGCTTGGACTATGCCGAGACGCTGCGGCAATGGCGCCAGCGTTTCGACGCTGCCGACCGCGAGGGGCGGCTGCCAGCACGGCTGGATGCGCGGTTCCGGCGACTGTGGCGCTATTACCTGATGTATTGCGAGGGCGGGTTCCGCGGCGGCGGGATCGACGTCGCGCAGGTGACGTTGGTGAAGGGGTGATGCCGCCCATCCGTTCTGCCCGAGCGAGGCCGAAGGCCATGCGTGTGGGGCGGTGCTTCGACTACGCTCAGCACGAACGGGCGATGGTGGGCACCAACGGTAGGGGGTCAGCGCGAAGGGTGACTATCCCACCCGTTCGCGATGTCCCGCCGGGAAGCCGTCGACCGCCAGCCTGACGATGCGTTCCGCCACGATCGCGGGGTCCTTCACCGATTGCGGGTCCTCGCCCGGATAGGCGCGGGCGCGCATCTTCGTGCGGGTGGCGCCGGGATCGAGGATCGCGACGCGGGTGCGGCCGAGCTGTTCGACCTCGTCGCCATAGGCGCCCAGCAGCGTTTCGAACGCGGCCTTCGACGCACCATAGGCACCCCAATAGGCGCGCGGATCGCGGCCGACGCTGCTGGTGACGCCGATCACCTTGCCCGCCTTGGCCCGGCGGAGCAGCGGATCGAACGCGGCGATCATCGCCCCTTGAGCGCTGACGTTGAGCGTCAGCACCTGTGCAAATTCCTTGGGATCGATCGCGGACACCGCCGACAGGCTGCCGAGCATCCCGGCGTTCAGCACCATCACGTCGAGCGCCTGCCAGCGTTCGCCGACCGCCGCCGCCAGCCGGGCGATCGCATCGGTTTCGGTCAGGTCGAGCGGGGCGATCGTCGCGGAGCCGCCGGCGGCGAAGATCGTCTCCTCCACCTCCTCCAGCGCCGATGCGGTGCGCGCGGTGACGACGACGTGCGCGCCCGTCGCCGCCAAAGCGATCGCGGTGGCGGCGCCGATCCCCCGGCTGGCCCCGGTTACGAGCGCGAGGCGGCCTTCGAGTGGCAGATCGGCCATGGTCAGATCACGCGTTCGGCAAGCAGCGCGAACTGGTCGACCTGTGCGCTGTCGTCATGATCGGTCAGCGTGGTCGGATAATCGCCGGTGAAGCAGGCGTCGCAGTAATTGGGGCGTACATCAGCGCGCTTCGCCTCACCCAGCGCCTTGTACAGGCCGTCGATCGAGACGAAGGCGAGCGTATCGGCATGAATGAAATCGGTCATCCCGCCCAGATCCAGCTTGTGCGCCAGCAGCTTGGTACGCTCTGGGGTGTCGACGCCGTAGAAGCAGCTGTGCCGGGTGGGCGGAGAGGCGATGCGCAGATGGACCTCCGCCGCGCCCGCATCGCGCATCATCTGCACGATCTTCAGGCTGGTGGTGCCACGGACGATCGAATCATCGACCAGGATCACCCGCTTGCCCTCGATCAGCGCGCGGTTGGCGTTGTGCTTCAGCTTGACGCCGAGATGGCGGACCTTGTCGCCCGGCTGGATGAAGGTGCGTCCGACATAGTGCGACCGGATGATCCCGAGTTCGAACGGGATGCCTGACGCCTGGGCATAACCGATCGCCGCGGGCACGCCCGAATCGGGGACGGGGATGACCAGATCGGCGTCGACCGGCGATTCGGCCGCCAGCTGCGCGCCGATTTCCTTGCGGACCGAATAGACCGAATGACTATCGACGATCGAGTCGGGGCGCGAGAAATACACCCATTCGAAGATGCAGGGCCGCGCGGGGACAGGCGCGAACGGCTTGACCGAGCGGACCTCGCCATTCTGCACGATCACCAGTTCGCCCGGCTCCACGATCCGTTCGAACGTCGCGCCGCAGACGTCGAGCGCGACGGTCTCGGAGGCGAAGATCACCGCATCGTCCAGCCGGCCCATCACCAGCGGCCGGATGCCGAGCGGATCGCGGCAGGCGATCATCCCCTCCGGCGTCATCACCACCAGCGAATAGGCGCCCTCGATCTGCTTCAGTGCATCGATGAACCGGTCGATCAGGGTGCGGTAGCTGGACGTGGCGACCAGGTGGATGATCGTCTCGGTATCGCTGGTCGACTGGAAGATCGAGCCGCGCCGCACCAGTTCGCGCCGCAGCTTCAGCGCGTTGGAGATGTTGCCGTTGTGCGCGACCGCGAAGCCGCCCGACTGTAGCTCGGCATAGAGCGGCTGCACGTTGCGCAGCGCGGTATCGCCCGAGGTGGAATAGCGAACATGCCCCGCCGCCACGGTGCCGGGCAGCGCGCGAATCACGTCGTCGCGGTCGAAATTGCCGGCGACATGGCCCATCGCGCGATGGGTGTGGAAATGCGTGCCGTCGAACGAGGTGATGCCCGCCGCCTCCTGCCCGCGATGCTGGAGGGCGTGGAGGCCGAGCGCCACGAGCGCGGCGGCGCTGGAACTGCCGGAGACGCCGAACACGCCGCATTCTTCGCGCAGCGTGTCCCCGTCGTCGGAGGAAACATCGTAGGGATTGGTGGTCAGCATGGGAGCGGGGCTCTCTTGGTGTCGCGCGCCCTATAGATAGGGTCGTCCGGCTTGTCGCCTGTTTGTCACGAAAATCGGGAGCCGATCGTCGCATCGATGGTTTTGGTGGCGGCAAGGAGACGAGATCATGGCACGCGACCACGGCCCGCAGATCAAGGATGACGCGTTGTTCGAGAAGCTGGTCGAGGACGGCAATTCGCCCGGCAAGGCGGCGCGGATCGCCAATGCGAAGGCGGCCGGCACGCTGTCGCACAACAGCGTCCACCTGGAGGACCGGACCAAGGCCGACCTGCTGGCGCAGGCGCGCAAGGTGGGGATCGCCGGCCGGTCGAAGATGGACAAGGCCGCGCTGATCAAGGCGATCCGCGATCACGGCTGACATGGCGGTGACGGGGCCGTGGCGGCGCGCTAGGCAGGGGGCATGACCGATCCCCGCGACCGCAGCCTGACTCTCGACCCCGCCTATGATGCCGCCGGCCTCGTCACCGCGGTCGTCACCGACCGGGTGGGCGCGCTGCTGATGGTGGCGCACATGAATGCCGAGGCGCTGGCGGCGACGCAGGCGACGGGGGAAGCGACCTTCTGGTCGCGCAGCCGGCAGCGCCTGTGGAAGAAGGGCGAGACGTCCGGCAACGTCCTGCGCGTGGTGGAGATGCGGATCGATTGCGATCAGGATGCGCTGTGGCTGATTGCCGATCCGGCGGGGCCGGCCTGTCACACCGGTGCGGCGAGCTGCTTCTATCGCCGGATCGATGGCGATCGGCTGATACCCGTTACTTGACGTTGACGTAAACGTCATGCGATAGGAGCGCATGGCCGATGCAGCTTCCTATGCGGCGATCACCCCGCGTCACGACCGCGACGATTATTCGATTTCCGACCTGTGCGAGGAGTTCGCGGTCACCGCGCGGGCGCTGCGTTTCTACGAGGACGAAGGGCTGATCGCTCCCGATCGGCGCGGTACCGTCCGCGTCTATTCGCACCGCGATCGCGCCCGGCTGGCGTGGATATTGCGCGGCAAGCGGGTCGGTTTTTCGCTCGGCGAAATCCGCGAGATGATCGACCTGTACGATCTGGACGACGGCCGGCGGTTGCAGCGGCAGGTGACGATCGAGCGCTGCCGTGCGCGGATCGCTGCGCTGGAGGCGCAACGACACGACATCGATGCCGCGATCGCCGAACTCGCCGACTTCGTCGCGCTCGTCGAACCCGTCGGCGCCGACGACCAACGATAAACAGAGGATGTCCCGGTAATGCCGCAATACACGCCCCCCGTCCGCGATACCCGCTTCGTGCTGGAACACGTCGTGGGCCTGCCCGCCTATTCGAATGTCCCCGGTTTCGGCGCTGCCACCCCCGACACGGTCGAGGCGGTGCTGGAGGAGGGTGGCCGTTTCGTCGCGGAGGTGCTGTTCCCGCTCAACCAGATCGGTGACGAGCAGGGCTGCACCCGCCATGCCGATGGATCGGTGACGACACCCGACGGCTTCAAGGATGCCTATCGCCGGTTCGTCGAATCGGGCTGGGGCACGCTGTCCGCGCCCGAGGCGTTCGGCGGGCAGGCGATGCCGCACGTCGTGTCGACCGCGTTCCAGGAATACATGATCTCCGCCAACATGGCGTTCGCGATGTATCCCGGCCTGGCGCATGGCGCGATCGCCGCGCTGGTGGTGAAGGGATCACCCGAACAGCAGGAAAAATACCTGCCGCAGATGGTGTCGGGCGAGTGGGGCGGCACGATGAACCTGACGGAGCCGCAATGCGGCACCGATCTGGGACTGATCCGTACCCGGGCGGTGCCGAACGACGACGGCAGCTACGCGATCACCGGCACGAAGATATTCATCTCGGCGGGCGAACACGACCTGACCGACAACATCATCCATCTGGTCCTGGCCAAGACGCCGGGGGCGCCGGACAGCTCGAAGGGCATCTCGCTGTTCGTGGTGCCCAAGGTGATGGTGAACGACGACGGCACGCTGGGCGCACGCAACGCGGTGTCGTGCGGGTCGATCGAGCACAAGATGGGCATCCACGGCAATTCGACGTGCGTGATGAACTATGATGGCGCGACCGGCTGGCTGGTCGGCGAGGAGATGAAGGGCCTCGCCGCAATGTTCATCATGATGAACGCGGCACGCCTCGGCGTCGGCCTGCAGGGGCTGGGCATCGCGGAGACGGCGTATCAGAACGCGGTCCACTATGCCCGCGACCGGCGGCAGGGCCGGGCGCTGGCCGGGCCGGCGGAACCGGACGAGAAGGCGGATACGCTGTTCGTCCATCCCGATGTCCGCCGGATGCTGATGGAAGGCAAGGCGTGGACCGAGGGACTGCGTGCCCTGTGCCTGTGGGGCGCGTTGCAGGTCGATCTGGAACACCGTGCGGTCGACGAGGCGGATCGGCAGATGGCCGCCGACCTGATCGGCCTGCTGACCCCGGTCATCAAGGGGGTCGGCACCGACAAGGGCTATGAGATCGCGACCAATGCGCAGCAGGTCTATGGTGGCCATGGCTACATCCGCGAATGGGGGATGGAGCAATATGTCCGCGATGCGCGGATCGCGCAGATTTACGAAGGCACCAACGGGGTACAGGCGATGGACCTGGTCGGGCGCAAGCTGGCCCAGAATGGCGGCCGTGCGATCCAGGCGTTCTTCAAGCTGGTCGCGACCGAGATCGCCGCGGCCAAGGCCGACGCCACGACCGCCGATCTGGCAACGCGGCTGGAAAGGGCACTGGGCGAGCAGCAGGCCGCGACGATGTGGTTCATGGCCAACGGCATGAAGAACCCCGACCATGTCGGGGCGGGTGCGGTCAGCTATATGCACCTGACCGGGCTGGTGGCGACGGGCCTGATGTGGCTGCGCATGGCGGTCGCCGCGACCCGGCTGAAAGCGGACGGGGAAGGCGATGCCGCGTTCCTCGACGCCAAACAGGTGACCGCGCGCTTCTTCGCGGAGCGCATCCTGCCCGAGGCGGGGGCGTTGCGGCGCAAGATCGAGGGCGGCGCGGACGCGGTGATGGCGTTGCCGCCCGAGATGTTCCTCGCCGCGTAAGGGGCGGAAACACCCGCAAACTCCGGTATCGCTACAACCGCCATGAGAAATGGCGGAGTATAGCGAGATGACATGGGTCTGACCCAATCCGTCATTGTCAGCGCAGCGAAGCAATCCAGGGCCGGATCAGGACGCTCTGGATTGCTTCGCTGCGCTCGTAATGACGGACATCAGGATGACGGACATCAGGTTCAGCCTGATGTCATCGGTTTCTGGAGGGTCCGGTCGGTCCCGATGGCGGGGAATGGACGGGCGATCGACGCCGGTGTCTGCCGCCGCACGCCCTCCAACGGTTTCAGGGCGGATGACGGCGTCCTGAGCGGCGTCGGCGTGGGCGAGGCGGCGGGTAAAGGCTGGCGGCGCATGCATCCACCCGGACGCGTCTTGGGATAGAGCGTGCAGTTCCACAATGTCCGCTCCAGTCCGGCTGGACGGTCGCGCAGATAGCTGAACGCCATCGTCGCCAGTTGCGGGGCATCGAGCGCCGCGGTCTTCGGTAGTGCCTTCGCATCCGCCCAGCCGAGATACTTGCACCGTTCGCGCGTGGCGCACGCCTTGGCGGCAAGCTGGGGATAGGTGTCCGGCGACACGCCCGCCGGCAGCGCGACGCGCAGTTCATCGGGCTGGCCGGACAGGATCGGTGCGGCGACGTCGCTGGCGGCCATCGTCTCGGTCAGGACGGCGGCTTCCGCCGCTGCCGCGGCCACCTCCGCCAATACTTCGCCGGTGCGGTGCGCCTCGGAGAAGGCGGCGAGCTTCTCGATCACCGGCTCGTGCAGATCGACGTTGCGGGCGAAGGCGGGCGGCGTGCCCCACCAGCCGGACCAGCGGAAGAACAGGTGGCTGTGAACCGCGGCGATCTTGTCGAGGCTGGACTGCCAATAGGGCACGACCCAGTCGGTATGGTAATGGGTGGCATAGCCGACCGGGCGATAGACCGCGCCCTTCAACGCCGCCTCCGCCACCGCCCGCGCCTTCGTCCACAGCGCCGGCGGCGGGGTCCAGCGGGTAAGCGCGCCGTCGCAGGTGAAGCTGAACTGGCAACCGGTACGTCGTTCCTGCCCCTCGAACACCACGCCGCAGATCGTTTTGGGAAAGGCGGGATGGCGGGCGCGGTTGAGCACGACCTGCGCCACCGCCTTCTGCCCGGCCGGGTCGTTCCCCGCCTCGTACAGCACCGCCGTCGCGAGGCAGTCGGTCGCCCGCGCCGCATCCTCCGCCGCATCACGCAACACGAAGCGACGCGCGGCGGGATTCGGCCCGGTGACGAAGGGGACACCGGCGTTGAAAGTGCGCGCATCGTCGGGCGCGAGATCGACGAACTCGACCGCCTCGACCGGCGGCACGACGGTGACCGGCACCACGCGCGGCGGCGTGCGGCGCGGCAACCGCACCGCCTGCCGCACCGGTGCCGGTGCATGGGTCGCGATATAGGCCGGGACGGCGATCGCCGCCGCCCCGATCGCGATCAGGATCGCCCGGACGCGGGGGTCGGGCCGCTGGACAGGTGTCACTGTTCCGGCAGGAAGTCCGGCACCGACAGATACCGCTCGCCCGTGTCGTAGTTGAAACCGAGCACACGGGCATTGTCGGGCAGGTCGGGCAGCTTGCGCAGGATCGCCGCCAGAGTCGCACCCGACGAGATGCCGACCAGCATCCCCTCCTCGCGCGCGGCGCGGCGGGCCATGTCCTTGGCGACGGCGGCATCGACCTCGATTACCCCGTCGATCGCGGCGGTGTGCAGGTTCTTCGGCACGAAGCCCGCGCCAATGCCCTGGATCGGGTGCGGCCCCGGCTGGCCGCCGCCGATCACGGGCGAGGCGGCGGGTTCGACCGCGAAGACCTTCAGACCCGGCCATTCCTTCTTCAGCGTCTCGGCAACGCCGGTGATATGGCCGCCGGTGCCGACACCGGTGATGATGACGTCGATCGGCGTGTCACGGAAATCGTTCAGGATTTCCTGTGCGGTGGTGCGGGCATGCACGTCGATGTTCGCGGGATTCTCGAACTGCTGCGGAATCCAAGCGTCCGGCGTCTCGCCGGCCAGTTCGTGCGCGCGTTCGATCGCGCCCTTCATGCCCTTTTCCCGCGGGGTCAGGTCGAAGGTCGCGCCATAGGCCAGCATCAGCCGGCGGCGTTCCAGCGACATCGATTCGGGCATGACGAGGATCAGGCGATACCCCTTCACCGCCGCGACCAGGGCGAGGCCGATGCCGGTGTTGCCGCTGGTCGGCTCGATGATCGTGCCACCCGGTTTCAGATCGCCCGATGCCTCCGCCGCCTCGACCATCGCCAGCGCGATGCGATCCTTGATCGATCCGCCGGGGTTGGAGCGTTCGGACTTGATCCACACTTCCGACCCTGGGAACAGCCGCTGCATGCGGATGTGCGGCGTCTGGCCGATCGTATCGAGTATCGTGTTTGCCTTCATGAGACTCTCTCCGGTTGGGGAAGGGGCGCCGGATCGATCAACGTCGGTGGCGGGTCGAAGGTCCGTGCGCGACGGATCGACGGGAACAGGAACGTCCACAGGATCGTGACGACGATCGCGCCGCCGCCGCCCACCATCACCGCGCCGACCGGGCCGAGCGCGGACGCGAGGAAGCCCGATTCGGCCTCCCCCAGTTCGTTCGAGGCGGAAATGGTGAGCTGCGACACCGCGCCGACCCGCCCGCGCATCTCGTCAGGGGTATAAAGCTGGATGAGCGACTGGCGGATATAGACGGAGAACATGTCCGCCGCCCCCGCCACTGCCAGCGCGGCCAGGCTGAGCGGCAGCCAGGTCGACAGGCCGAACACGACGGTGGCGGTGCCATAGATCAGGACGGCAACCAGCATCTTGGGTCCGACATTGGTCTTTAGCGGCCGGATCGAGAAGATCAGCGCGATGATCGCCGCCCCCACCGCCGGCGCGGCGGCCAGTTCGGCGAGGCCGGTCGGCCCCACCTTCAGGATGTCGGCGGCATAGATAGGCAGCAGCGCGCTGGTGCCCGCGAGGAACACCGCAAACAGATCGAGCGTGATCGCGCCCAGCACCAGCTTGTTCTGCCCGACATAGGACAGGCCGTCGATGATCGCGCGCAGCGGCTTGGCCCGCCCGACCTGATTGGCGCGCGGTACGGGGCCGATCAGGAACAGGTACAGCAGCGCCACCGCGAACAACCCGGTGGCGAGGAAATACGGCGCCGCCGGCCCGACATGGCCATAGGCGTAGCCGCCCAGCGCGGGGCCGATGATCGTGCCGACCTGCCACGAGATCGAGGACAGCGCGATCGCGGTCGGCAACACGTCGCGCGGCACCAGATTGGGGGCGAGCGCGGAAAAGGCCGGCCCGGAAAAGGCGCGCGCGATCCCCAGCAGGATCGCCACGCCGAACAGCACCGGCAGCGTCATCGCGCCTTCCGCCGTCACCAGGGCCAGCGTGATCGCGCAGATCAGCTGCAAGGTCACGGTGATCCGTGCGATCCAGCGGCGGTCGAACCGGTCGGCGACCAACCCGGTGACCGGCGTGGTCAGGAACAGCGGCACGAACTGCAAAAACCCGATCAGGCCCAGCTGCGCGGCGGCGGCGGAGGGTGACATCGTGGCCCGCGCGATCGTGTAGGTCTGCCAGCCGACCACGATGATGAGCGCGTTCTGCGCCAGCGTCATCGCGAAGCGGGCGGCCCAGTAGGCGCGGAAATTGGCGATGCGGAAGGGATGCGGCGGGCGGTCCATGACGACCGGGCCTTAACCGGCCGGGCGGGGGCAGGGCAACCACGCGTCCGCGAGGCAATTGCAGTCCGTGGCAAACCGGGACTATAGGCGGGGCATCTTCCCTACGGAAACAAGGGTTACCTGTGGCCAAAGCTCTCCGCGCGATCGCCGAACCGCCTCTGCCGAACCGGGAGCGTCCCGGCGAACCGCAACCATATGACGCGACGAAGGACGAGCTCCTCGACTTCTACAAGCATATGCTGCTCATCCGTCGTTTCGAGGAAAAGGCCGGGCAATTGTACGGCCTGGGCCTGATCGGCGGCTTCTGCCACCTGTATATCGGGCAGGAGGCGGTGGCGGTCGGCCTCCAGTCGGCGCTCGACGGCGACAAGGATTCGGTCATCACCGGGTACCGCGATCATGGGCACATGCTCGCCTATGGCATCGATCCCAAGGTCATCATGGCCGAGCTGACCGGCCGTGGCGCCGGGATCAGCCGCGGCAAGGGCGGGTCGATGCACATGTTCTCGACCGAGCATAAATTCTATGGCGGCCACGGCATCGTGGGGGCGCAGGTGTCGCTCGGCACCGGTCTCGCCTTCGGGCACAAGTACAGCAACGACGGGGGCGTCTGCCTCGCCTATTTCGGCGACGGCGCGGCGAACCAGGGGCAGGTGTACGAGAGCTTCAACATGGCGCAGCTCTGGGGGCTGCCGATCATCTTCGTGATCGAGAACAACCAGTATGCGATGGGCACCAGCGTGAGCCGGGCCGCGTCCGAGGACCAGTTCTACAAGCGCGGCGAAAGCTTCCGCATCCCCGGCATCCAGGTGGACGGCATGGACGTGCTGGCCTGCCGCGGCGCCGCCGAGGAAGCGCTGGCATGGGTCCGCGCGGGCAAGGGGCCGATCATCCTGGAGATGAAGACCTATCGCTATCGCGGCCATTCGATGTCCGATCCCGCCAAGTACCGCAGCCGCGAAGAGGTGCAGGGCGTCCGCGACAAGTCCGACCCGATCGAGCATGTGAAGAAGCTGCTGGAAGAGCAGGGCGTCACCGCCGAGGAGCTGAAGTCGGTCGAGCAGGTGATCCGCAAGCAGGTGAACGAAGCGGCGGATTTCGCCGAGCAGACCCCCGAGCCCGATGCGGCCGACCTGTATACCGACGTGCTGGTGGAGCGTTACTGAGATGCCGATCGAGATCAAGATGCCGGCCCTGTCCCCGACGATGGAAGAGGGTACGCTCGCCAAGTGGCTGGTGAAGGAAGGCGATACGGTGAAGTCCGGCGACATCATGGCCGAGATCGAAACCGACAAGGCGACGATGGAGTTCGAGGCGGTGGACGAAGGCACGATCGGCAGGATCGTCGTCGCCGAGGGGACCGACAATGTGAAGGTCGGCGCGGTCATCGCGACCCTGCTGGAAGAGGGCGAGAGCGCCGATGCCGTGACCGAGAGCCGGTCGGGCGAGGATGCCAACGCCCAGCCGAAGAACGAGGCGACCGACCACGCCGCACCGCCGATGCCGGAGGGCGCCGCCGCCGCCGAGCAGGAAAGCGGCACGCAGCAACTGGTCGCCGCCGCCGAGAAGACCGGTGCGCAGGACCCCGCGATCCCCGAGGGCACCGAGATGGTCAAGACGACCGTCCGCGAAGCGTTGCGCGATGCGATGGCCGAGGAAATGCGCGCCGACGACCGCGTCTTCGTGATGGGCGAGGAAGTCGCGCAGTATCAGGGCGCGTACAAGGTCACGCAGGGGCTGCTGGACGAGTTCGGCGACCGTCGCGTCATCGATACGCCGATCACCGAATATGGCTTTGCCGGCATCGGTTCGGGCGCGGCGATGGGTGGCCTGAAGCCGATCATCGAGTTCATGACGTTCAACTTCGCCCTGCAGGCGATCGACCACATCATCAACTCGGCGGCCAAGACCAACTACATGTCGGGTGGCCAGATGCGCTGCCCGATCGTGTTCCGTGGGCCGAACGGCGCCGCCAGCCGCGTGGGTGCGCAGCATTCGCACAATTTCGGCGCATGGTACGCGTCCGTCCCCGGCCTGATCGTGATCGCGCCGTATGACGCGGCGGATGCCAAGGGCCTGCTGAAGGCGGCGATCCGCACCACCGATCCGGTCGTGTTCCTCGAAAACGAGCTGATGTACGGCCGCAGCTTCGACGTGCCCAAGCTGGACGACTGGGTCCTGCCGATCGGCAAGGCGCGGACGATGCGCGAGGGCAAGGACGTGACGATCGTGTCCTATTCGATCGGCGTCGGCCTGTCGCTGGAAGCTGCCGAACTGCTGGCGGGCGAGGGGATCGAGGCGGAGGTCATCGACCTGCGCACGCTGCGCCCGCTCGACAGGCAGGCGGTGCTCGACAGCCTGAAGAAGACCAACCGGCTCGTCGTGGTCGAGGAGGGCTTCCCGGTCTGCTCGGTGTCGTCGGAAATCATGGCGATCTGCATGGAAGAGGGTTTCGACGATCTCGACGCCCCGGTCCTGCGCGTTACCAACGAGGACGTGCCGATGCCCTATGCCGCCAATCTCGAAAAGCTGGCGCTGATCGATACCGCGCGTATCGTGAAGGCGGTCAAGAAGGTCTGCTACAAGGGCTGACCGGTCGGCCCCCTCCCGCTAGCGGGAGGGGGTTATGGCTCACCGAGACTTTTCTTTGTCCCCTGCGGGGGCGTTTCATAAATCGTAGCGTGAACAGACACTCGTCGCCGTTCCGCTGGCGCCGGCGGTCAATATCTCGCTTTTCCGTTCGCGTACCGTGAAGCTTGCTTCTGACCGCATGATCGGGGTGCCGAAGACGAGCGCCGATACGAGCGGTTTGTACCGATACGTCACTTCGGCGAACATCATGACCGAATTGGCACTGGCGGCCAGCGTACGCCCGGCCGACCCCATCGCGGGCAACGTCCCGTCCGATTCCCCCTTGCCCTGAATACCATAGCGGGGAGCAGACTCCGTCGTATTGAGCGCCCCGGTGCAGCGTTGCCACAGGATCTTCTGCCCTGCCGACGACCCCGTCAGGCCGTTGGGCATCACATCCGACAGCACGATGCGACCCCGCGTCGCGAAATCCATCGGCTCGCCGACGATACGCCCGCCTTGCAACACTTCGTTCACGTCCGCCTCACCGATGCTGTCGCGAACGCGCGCGGCATTGTCGGCGGTGGTTGCGGCGATCTGGCTGACGCGCAGGGTCGCTATCGCGTAATTGGCGGTTTCCATGCCCGATACGATGATCGTCAGCAGGATCGGCAGCGTCAGGGCGAACTCCATCGCCGCAAGGCCGCGGGTGTCGCGAAGGAGGATGCGGTTCATCAGGGGCACCGGATCGTCGGCTGCGAGCGCCCGGCGAAGGGTTCGTTGCGCAATACCGTGCTGGCGACAATGGTCTGTTCGCTGCCCCATCCCAGAAAGCCCCTGGCGGGCAGCAGATCGGGATAGGTGACGGTCACTTGGTAGCGGACGATATCGTCGGCCGTCCCGATCCCGCTATTCAAGGCGGTATCGTAGCGGTTGTTGTTGTTGGCATCCTCGTAACAGTCGGTGGCGTTGTAGACGCCGATCGGATCGGTATCAGAGGTGATCTTTTCGGGCTTGCCGACATTGGAGAAGTTGAAGAAGCTTTCCTTCTGAATCGATTTGACGTTGCCGATGGCCGTCAGCACGCCGATCCGCCCCTTGATTAGCGTATCGATCTGGTCTTCCGTCTTGTTGCCCACGCTGGCGACACGCGCGACTTCGAGCAGGGCGCCCTGGATCACAGCCCCCAGATAGGCGCGATAGCCCAATTCCAGCCCGCCGAAGATCAGGGTCAGCATCACGGGCAGGATCAGCGCGAATTCCAGTACCGTCACCCCGCGACGATCGATGATGACGCAATGCTGCGGCCGCATCACTGGCTGAGCCTCAGCGATCCGATCTTCGACCCGATTTCTTTGAACTTGTCGATCAGCGCGGCATTGGTGGCCAGGCCGGCTGCCTGTTCGGGCTTGCTCGCACAATTCTTCATGTCGTCGGTCAACGAGGTCGAAAAGGCGATGACCCACACATCGATCCCCTTCGCCTTCGCCGCGTTACACGCCATGCGGAACCGCTGGAGATGGCGAGCGAGCTGATTCGAGGCGTTCGCTGTCACGCGATTGTCCAACTGTTCGATACCGTAGCTGGAGTAGACGTCCGCCGTGGGCGACATGTCGCCATCGGTCATGAAGATCATATATTGGCGGACGGCAAATCCCTTGATCTTCTTGGGATTGTCGGCGACCATATTATCGTTGGTTTCCGATGGCACGGCACGGAATATCCCGTCCTGCGACAGGAACCGCGCACCCCAGATCATGCCGAGATCATGATAGGTGCCGCCTTTTGCGGTCAGGGAATTGACGTATCCGTCGAAACCCGATTTGTCGTTGAAATAAGACTTGAGCCGTCGCGCCGCCGTGGGGCAGTACGTGTCCGAATTATCGGTTGCGCCATTGATGGCATCGTTCCGGAAGAATTCGACATCGGGCCATGCCGGGCGCCAGCGGCTGGCGTCGCTGTTCGGAATCAGGTCGATATCGAGATCGAGTGCGGAGGTCGGCGCCGCCGTCGATGCGCCGCCGTCGATCAAGGTGGCATCGGTGTCCCGCTCCTCGATGCAGCCTTCCCATGCGTCCGAGGCGTAACGCTGCGCCGTCACCGACGGCGTCCCGCCGGCCAGATAGCTGCGTACGTCATAGGTCACCGGTTGATACAGATAGGTGCCTGTCCAGTAGTTGACCGGGTAGCGGCAGGCCATACTCGTGACTCTTCTGCTCGGATCAGAATCATACCAGACGCCGCCCTTGGCATTGCACCATGCTTCGGTGCGGGTCGCATCGTTCTGCGCGTTCCGCCGGGACTGATAGGTCCAGCTCTGCAGGAAATAGTCCGTATTCTTTCCGTAGACAGCGGCGCCGACATTCACGCTGTTCGCATAATTCACGAAGCCGTAGCGCATCCGCAGATTGTTGGCCGCCAGCTTGTTCTGGGCGGGTTCGAGCGTCGTGTACAATGCCTTGGCCGCATCCTTCAGGGCGTCGAGCTTCGAACTGGGCTGGTTGACGTTGCCACAGCCGTCGTTCGGGCGGGTGACCGGGCAGTTCATCGATCCCGACAGGTCGAACACCATCACGATATCGGTGTTGATGAAATCCTGCGTCGCCGAGCACGATGCGGACAACGGCAGCGAGGCGATGCCGAACAGCCCCATGATCGTCGTCGGGATCGTCGTGTTGGTGTCGACCTTCAGCGTGCCGGCGGCGGGAACGCTGATGTTCAGCGTATAGGGGGCGGTATCGAATTGGCGCTGCGCGAAATTGAAACTGAAATATTTCGCCGTCTCGGCCTTCAGCGGATCGTCGATCGTCGATCCGTTCAGCAGACGTCGACCCGCCAGCGCGCCGGCATCGCATGCCTGTCGCAACCGGTTCTGCGCCATATAGGCGCGGCTCATATCGATCCCCGAGCCGACCATGCCCAGCAGCGGCATCATTGCCGCCGCCATCAGTGCCAGTGTGTTGCCGCGAATGTCCCGTCGAAGGCGAACTAGAAACGACGGCATCATCCCCGTCGCCCACGCGAAACGAAAAGTCATGACGCAATCCCGGCTACCGGCGTGGCGCACCACTGTGCGACGCGGTACAGGCGATGCCCTGATGACCGTTAACATTCATACCCATGACCCCGACGCTCTGGCGGCCGAACGACAATTGATCGTGGGCTATGCACCGCCGGCCGCGCGGGCAGGGTTCGTCGCCTTGCTCGCACTGGACGAGCGGCTGGGATCGATCCTGCGATCGACGCGGGAGCCGCTGGTCGGCCAGATGCGGCTGACCTGGTGGTATGAAGCGCTGACCGCCCTGAATGACGATCGGCCGCCGGCGGAACCGGTGCTGCAGACCCTGGCAGGCGACGTCCTGACCCGGGGGATCGCGGGCGATGAACTGGCGGCGATGATCGACGGCTGGGAAGCGCTGATCGACGCCGACATACTCGATGCACCGGCGATGGTGCGCCATGCGGCGGCGCGGGGCGGCATCCTGTTCACCCTCGCCGGCCGGCTTTTCGGTGCTGCTGCCGAACCATTGGCCGTGGCGGGGGAGGGATGGGCGCTGGCCGATCTGAGCACCAATCTGTCCGCGCCGGAATCGCGGTCGCTGGCGGCATCGCTGGCGAGGGAACGGCTGGCGATCATGGGGTCGGTTCGCTGGAGCCGGCCCGTCCGTCCGTTGAGTGCGATGGCGCTGGCGGCCCGGATGGACGTATCGGACCAGCCCAGGCCGCCGGGGCATCCCGCCAGGGTCGGCCGGCTGATGGTCAATCGTCTGACGGGACGATAATTCGGGACGTCGACAAAGGGGGGAACGATGACGATGTGGCGATATGCGGCGGGTGGTGGCGCCGGGGCGGCGGCAGTCGCGGCGGGGATGATGCTGTGGTCGGCACGCGATGCCGCTCCCGCCGCGGTGTTGCCCCAGCGGCCGGTGCAGGCGGCGCCCGGCATCGAGGAGCCGCTGCCCGACCGCGTGCCGGAGGCCACCGCCCGGACGCGTGAGGAAAAGCGTTTCGGCCGGTACGACAAGGATCGCGATGGCCGGATCACCCGTGACGAATATCTCGTATCGCGCCGCAAGGCCTATGCGAAGCTGGACGCCAATGGCGACGGGCAATTGTCGTTCGACGAATGGGCGGCGAAGACGACGGCCAAGTTCGCCGGCGCCGACCGTGACAAATCCGGCGCCATGTCGGCCGCCGAATTCGCCACTACCGCGGTCAAGCGGAAGCCGGCTCGCTCGACACCATGTCCGCCACCGGCTGCCGCGGCGGAGGAGGGCTGATCCACCCGGCCAGCGCGGCGCGGCCGCGATCGGTGTACATGCGCTTGCGATCCGCCTTCTTGGTGCGGCCCTCGATCGGCGGGAACAGGCCGAAATTGACGTTCATCGGCTGATACGTCTCCGCCACCGCCGCGCCGGTAATATGGCCCAGCAGGGCACCAAGAGCGGTTTCGGGCGGCGGCGGCGCCAGCGTCTCCCCGCGCAGTTCGGCGATGGCGAAGCGCCCGGCCAGCATCCCGATCGCGGCGGATTCGATATAGCCCTCGCACCCCGTGATCTGACCCGCGAAACGCAGGTTCGGCCGGTTCTTCAGCCGCAACGTACCGTCGAGCAGTTCGGGCGAGCGGATGAAGGTGTTGCGATGCAGCCCGCCCAGTCGCGCAAATTCCGCATTCTGCAGGCCGGGGATGGTGCGGAAAAGGCGAACCTGTTCGGCGTGCTTCAGCTTGGTCTGGAACCCGACGATGTTCCACAACGTGCCCAGCGCATTGTCCTGCCGCAACTGGACGACGGCATAAGGCCAACGCCCCGTCTTCGGATTGTCGAGGCCGACCGGCTTCATTGGCCCGTAGCGCAGCGTATCGACACCGCGTTCCGCCATCACCTCGATCGGCATGCAGCCGTCGAAATAGGGCGTGTCCTTTTCCCAGTCCTTGAACGGCGTCTTCTCGCCCTCGACCAGCCCGGCGTGGAAGGCCAGATACTGGTCCTTGTCCATCGGACAGTTGATGTAGTCCTTGGTCTCGCCCTTGTCCCAGCGCGACGCGAACCACGCCACGTCCATGTCGATTGAATCGCGGTGGACGATGGGGGCGAGCGCATCGAAGAAAGCCAGCGCCTCCGCCCCGGTCGCGTCGCCGATCGCGGTGGCCAGCGACGGCGCGGTGAGCGGACCGGTGGCGAGGATCGCCGGACCATCGGGCAGCGCGTCGATCCGCTCGCGCACCAGCGTGACGTTGGGATGATCGGCCAGCGCCTGCGTGACGCCGTGCGAATAGCCGTCGCGATCGACGGCCAGCGCCGACCCGGCGGGGACGCGGTGGGCATCGGCCTGAGTCAGGATCAACGAGCCGAGCGTTCGCATCTCCTGATGCAGCAGGCCGACGGCGTTGGCCTCCGCATCGTCGGAGCGGAACGAGTTGGAGCAGACGAGTTCGGCGAGGCCATCGGTCTGGTGCGCCGCGGTCGTCTCGCCCGATCCGCGCATTTCCGACAGGCGCACCTTGAAGCCCGCCTCGGCCAGTTGCCACGCGGCCTCCGAACCGGCGAGGCCGCCGCCGACGATATGGATGTCATGGGTCATGCCCCGGCCTAGCGGTTCGGCGGGCGATGCGGCAAGTACCGGCGATGACGACGATCTTCACCATCGGCTATGAAGCCACGACGATGGCCGATTTCATCGCGGCCCTGCAGGGCGCGGGAGTGCGGCGGGTGATCGACGTGCGCGCCCTGCCGCTGTCGCGCCGGCCCGGCTTCTCGAAATCGCCGCTCGCCGCCTCGCTGAAGGAGGCGGGGATCGATTACGTCCACCTGAAGGCGCTTGGCACGCCGAAGCGCGGGCGCGATGCCGCCAAGAAGGGCGACGTCGCGACGCTGCGCGCGGTGTATGACGAGCAACTGGAACTGCCCGAGGCGATGGCGCAGGCGGCGCGGATGCTGGCGCTGGCCCAAGAAATGCCATCGGCGCTGGTCTGCTACGAACGCGACCCCTGCCACTGCCACCGCACCCTGTTGCTGGAGGCGGTGGGGCAGGGGTGCGAGGTGGTCGATCTGTTTCCCTAGGGTCAGGACCCATTGATGTGAGCGTCGCGATCTGATTCAGGCTCTGTGAGGAGACCGTGGATGAGCGACCTGTACTGGCTGACGGACGACCAAATGGCGCGTCTGGTGCCTTATTTTCCCAAGAGCCACGGCAAGCCTCGTGTTGATGACCGACGGGTGCTCAGTGGCATCGTCTTCGTCAACCGCAACGGGCTACGCTGGTGTGATGCGCCTAGCGCGTATGGCCCGTACAAGACGCTCTACAACCGCTGGAAGCGGTGGGGTGAGCGGGGTGTCTTCCTGCGCATGATGGAGGGGCTCGCGGCAGCAGAGGCCGTGCCGAAGACCGTCATGATCGACGCGACTTACCTGAAAGCGCATCGCACGGCATCAAGCCTGCGGGTTAAAAAGGGGGCCTTGGTCGGCTGATCGGCCGCACTAAAGGTGGCATGAACACGAAGTTGCACGCCGTCAGCGATGCAGATGGGCGGCCCTTGAGCTTCTTCCTGACCGCCGGGCAAGTCAGCGACTACACCGGCGCAGCAGCCCTGCTCGACGATCTGCCCAAAGCGCAGTGGCTGCTCGGGGACCGCGGCTATGACGCCGACTGGTTCAGGGATGCCCTGGAAGCCAAGGGCATTCAGCCCTGCATCCCTGGTCGCAGATCGCGCAACGAGCCGGTCAAATATGACAAGCGCCGCTACCGACGCCGCAGCCGCATCGAGATCATGTTCGGGCGTCTGAAGGACTGGCGCCGCGTCGCCACTCGCTACGACCGATGCCCCACGGTCTTCTTCTCCGCCATCGCCCTCGCTGCCACCGTCATCTTCTGGCTATGACCAATGAGTCCTGACCCTAGCCGGCTACCGCCTCTCTGGCAGAGGCTGACGTAAAACTTGCCCCTTGGCAGGAGGGGCGAATATCTATCCCGCGACAGGCAGCCTTACCGTGCCGTCATCGTCCCGCTCCAGCGGGCCGTAGGCGATCACTGTTTCCAGCAATAGCGGGCCGTAGAGGTGGGGGAAGAGTTGGCCGCCCCGGCTTTCCTCCCATTTCAACGATCCGCCGAAACTGCCGAGGTCAACGGCGGCGACGTGCAGATCCGTCTGCCCGGCGAAGTGCTTGTCGACCGTTTCGGTGAGCTGGTTCGCGGTCGACAGGTGGACATAGCCGTCGGCCAGATCGACCGGCGCGCCGGCGAAGGTTCCATCTCGTTCCAGCGTCGCCATCTGGTCGGCGGTCAGCACCTTGTACGCGGTCTGGGGACGATCGGTCATGCATCGTCCCCATCGGTGTCGAGGTCTTCGTTCATCGTCTGCGGGCCGGTGCCGTCGTCGAGGGTCAACTGGTCCTGCGCTGCGACGGGCGGGGCTTCGGTAATCTCGGCGGCGACGATCGCCTCGGCATCGTTTTCGGGGTTTTCCTCCTCGTCGATGCGCGCGGCGGAGACGACGTGTTCGCCCCTGGCGACACTGAACAGCGTGACGCCCTGCGTGTTGCGACCGGTGACGCGGGTGTCGCCGACCGACAGGCGGATCAGCTTGGCCTGATCGGTGACGAGCATCAGCTGCTCGCCCGAATGGGCGGGGAAGCTGGCGACAACGGGGCCGTTGCGATCGGACGAGACGATGTTGGTGATGCCCTGGCCACCGCGATTGGTACGGCGATATTCATAGGCCGAGGTGCGCTTGCCATAGCCGTTGGCGGTGACGGTGAGGATGAATTCCTCCGCCGCCTCCATCTCGTGCATCGTCGCCTCGTCCAGCGTGCGTTCGCGCTCGCCTTCCTTCCACGGCGCCGCCTTCAGATATGCCTCGCGCTGCTCGACGGTGAAAGGGGTGCCGCGCAGGACCGACAGCGAGATGATCTCGTCGCCGTCCGCCAGCCGCGCACCGCGCACGCCGGTCGAATCGCGGCTCTGGAATTCGCGCACGTCGGTCGCCGAGAAGCGGATCGCCCGGCCCATGCGGGTCGCCAGCAGCACGTCGTCGGTCTCGGTCAGCAGCGACACGCCGACGAGGCGATCGTCGGACCCTTCCTCGAACTTCATCGCGATCTTGCCGGACGTGCGGATGTTAGCGAACGAATCCATCGAATTGCGACGCACCGATCCCTTGGCGGTGGCGAACATGACGTGCAGGTCGCCCCACTTCGCCTCATCCTCGGGCAGCGGCAGCACGGTGGAGATCGTCTCGCCCGCCGCCAGCGGCAGCAGGTTCACCATCGGCCGGCCGCGGGTGGCGGGGCCGCCCTCCGGCAGGCGCCAGACCTTCAGGCGATAGACCTTGCCATGCGTCGAGAAGAACAGGACCGGCGTGTGCGTCGAGGTGACGAACAGGCTGGTGATCGCATCCTCGTCCTTCGTCGTCATGCCGGCACGGCCCTTGCCGCCGCGGCGCTGGGCGCGGAAGGTATCGAGCGGGGTGCGCTTGATATAGCCTTCCATGGTCACGGTGACGACCATGTCCTCGCGCTCGATCAGATCCTCGTCCTCGATCCCGCCGGCGAAGTTGACGATCTCGGTGCGGCGAGGCGTCGCGAACTGGTCGCGGATCGCCTTCAGCTCGCCCCGCATCACTTCGTACAGCTTCACACGGTCGGCGAGGATGTCGAGCAGGTCGGTGATCGATTCGGCGAGCGTCTTCAGCTCGTCGCCGATCTCGTCGCGGCCGAGCGCGGTGAGGCGGTGGAGCCGCAGGTCGAGGATCGCGCGGACCTGCGCATCTGACAGGCGATAGACGTCGCTGTCGCCGGTGTTCTCGACCGCCTCGACCAACGCCAGATAGGGCGCGATCTCGGCGACGGGCCATTCGCGGGTCAGCAGCGCCATCCGCGCCGCCACCGGGCTGGCCGATCCGCGGATGATCTTCACCACCTCGTCGAGGTTGGTGACCGCGATGACCAAGCCGAGCAACAGGTGCGCGCGCTCACGGGCCTTGTTCAGCTCGAACTTCGAGCGGCGGGTAATGACCTGCTCGCGGAACTGGATGAACGCCTGGATGATGTCGCGCAGGTTCAGCAGTTCGGGGCGACCGCCACGGATCGCCAGCATGTTGGCGGGGAACGACCCCTGTGCCGGGGTATGCCGCCACAACTGGTTCAGCACCACGTCCGCGGTCGCATCGCGCTTCAGCTCGATGACGATGCGGACGCCCTCGCGGTTCGATTCGTCGCGGATGTCGCTGATGCCTTCGATCCGCTTTTCCTTGGCGGCGTCGGCAATCTTCTCGACCAGCGCGTTCTTGCCCTGTTGGAACGGGATCTCGGTCAGGATGATCGACTGGCGATCGCCGCGACCGGTCTCGATCCTGTGGCGCGAGCGGACGATGATCGAGCCGCGACCCGTACTGTAGGCCGAACGCGCCCCGGCCCGGCCGAGGATGATCGCGCCGGTCGGGAAATCGGGACCGGGTACGATCTCGGTCAGTTCCTCCGACGTGATCGCGCCATTATCGAGATAGGCGAAACAGGCGTCGATCACCTCGCCGAGGTTGTGCGGCGGGATGTTGGTGGCCATGCCGACCGCGATGCCGCCAGCGCCGTTGACCAGCAGATTGGGGAATTGCGCGGGCAGCACAGAAGGCTCGCGTTCCGACCCGTCATAGTTGGGCGTGAAGTCGACCGTATCCTTGTCGAGCCCGTCGAGCAGCGAGTTGGCGACCTTCGCCAGTCGCGCCTCGGTGTAGCGCATCGCGGCGGGGGGATCGGGATCCATCGAGCCGAAATTGCCCTGACCGTCGATCAGCGGCACGCGCATCGACCAGTCCTGCGCCATCCGGGCGAGTGCGTCGTAGATCGCGCTGTCGCCGTGCGGATGGTATTTACCCATCACGTCACCGACGATGCGCGCGGATTTGCGATACGCCTTGCCCGCGACGAAGCCGCTTTCATACGCCGAATACAGGATGCGGCGATGCACCGGCTTCAACCCGTCGCGCACGTCGGGCAGCGCGCGGGCGACGATGACGCTCATCGCATAGTCGAGATAGCTCGACTTCATCTCGTCGACGATCGAGATCGTCGAAATGTCAGAAGGTTCGGCGAGGACGGTGTCGTCGGCCAAGGTCAGCTTTCCGGTTCGTTACAGGGGTGTGACTTGCCCTCTATGCCCTGTGGCGGGCAAAGTCACGCGTGCGCCGCTTTCGTCAGGGCGTGATTTCCTTGCCCTCCCAATCGAACAGCCGGCCGCTGTCGGGCGCCTTCAGGCCCTCGATCACGTCGAGCAGCTGCACCGCGGCGCGATCGGCGGTGAACAACTGGTCGGCCCGGACATTCGCCTGGAACGGCCGGGACAGGCCGGTGTCGACGGTGCCGGGGTGAAGACCGACGACGATCGCCCGATCGTTGCGACGGCGTTCCTCGATCGCGAGGGTGCGGATCAGCTGGTTCAAGGCGGCCTTCGCGGCGCGATAGCCGTACCAGCCGCCCAGCTTGTTGTCGCCGATCGAGCCGACGCGCGCCGACAGCACCGCGAACACGCAGCGCCCGGCCCGGGGCATCAACGGCAGGAAATGCTTGGCGACGAGGGCGGGGCCGATCGCGTTGATCGCATATTGGCGCATCAGCCAGTCGGCATCGAGCGCGGCCATGCTTTTTTCGGGACCACGCTCGCCCTCGTGCAGCAGCCCGGTGGTCAGCACGACCAGATCGGGCGCGGCGGTGACGCCGGCAGCGGCGGCGGCGATGCTAGCCTCGTCGGTCAGGTCGAGATGGTCGCGCCCGGCAAAGGAGCGGGCGAGGCCGCGCACGGGCACGTCCTCCTCCGCCAGCGCCTGCACGAGCGCGGCGCCGATGCCGCCCGACGCGCCGATGACGATCGCCTGCTTCATCGCGCGAAGGTCCAGCGCAGGTCGTCACTGTCGGCCGCCATGAAGGTATAGCCGTCGCTGTCGAACGCCTTCATATCCTCTACCTCCTCCACCCGATGTTCGACCAGCCAGCGCGCCATCATGCCGCGTGCCTTCTTGGCATGGAAGCTGACGAAGCGGCCACCATCGCGGAAATCGACCGCGACGGTGCGGACGCCGGCGGGCAGCCGCCCGCCGACCGCCGTCCAATATTCGTTGCTGGCCAGGTTCAGGATCGTGTCCGATCCCTCCGCCGCCACGTCGGTGGCAAGCAGGTCGGCGATGCGACCCTGCCACCAGTCGGTCAGGCGATCCTTCCGCGGCGCCCAGCGCGTGCCCATCTCCAGCCGGTAGGGCCGCATCGCATCGAGCGGGCGGAGCAGCCCATAAAGGCCCGACAGCATTCGCAGATGGTCCTGCGCGAAGACGATCGCAGGTGCCTCCAGCGTGGCGGCGTCCAGCCCGGTATAGACGTCACCGGCGAAGGCGAACATCGCGGGGCGGGCGGGGGCGTCGGCGAAATCGCGGAAACGTTGCGCGTTGAGCGTCGCCAGCGCGGGCGATATCTTCATCAGTTCGGCCAGCTTTTTTGGCCCCAGCCGCGCGGCCGCCCGGGCCAGCGTCGCCGCTTCATTCGCGAGGCGCGGCTCGGTGGGGTCGAGCGGGGGCAGGGCGCTGTCATAATCCAGCGTCTTGGCGGGGGAGATCACGGCAATCATGGTCCGCGCCGGGTAGCGTGGGCGGCGAGGCGGTTCAATCGCGGTTCAGCGCTTCGGCGGCATGGAACCATAACGCCCGGGCTCGCTTGATGGCGGCAGGCTGCGGCGGTAGATGCAACCCGACATGTCGATGCCACCGGGCAACAGGAGAATTCCACGACCATGAAGACGATTTCGAAGCTTGCCATCGCGCTGGCGCTGACCACCGGTGCGACCGGGGTCGCATTGACCCCGCCCGCCTTCGCCCAGAAGAAGAAGGACGAGAAGCCCGGCCCCAAGATGAGCCCGGAGGCGCTGAAGGCCGCCCAGACGGCGCAGACCGCGCTCGCCGCCAAGGACGCCGCCACTGCCGAACCAGCGATCGTGCAGCTCGAAACCGTCGCCAAGTCGGACGACGAAAAGTATTTCGCGGCGGCGATGCGGTACAATCTGGAGCAGATCAAGATCCAGGCGGCGCGCACCGCCAACCCGAACGCACCGGTCGACGAGACGGTGCTCGCCAAGCCGATCGAGGCGTTGATGGCCAGCCCGAACACGCCCGTCGCCGAGAAGGGCAAGCTGGCCTACCAGCGGGGCCTGCTGGCCTATAACGGCAAGCAGTTCCCGGTCGCGGTCCAGTTCTTCGAGCAGGCCAAGCAGTTCGGCTATTCCGACCCCAATCTCGTCGTGCAGACCGCGCAGGCGAAGGTCGGCGGCGGCGACGTGGCCGGTGGCCTGACCGACCTGCAGGCCGCGGTGCAGCAGATGAATGCGAGCGGCCAGAAGGCGCCCGAGGACATCTATCGCTACGGCATCGCACGTTCCAACCAGGCGAAGCTGCCGACGACGATGACGTGGCTGCAATCCTATGTCTCCGCCTATCCCACGCCCAAGAACTGGCGCGACGTGGTGGTGACCTATGGCCTGTCGAGCAATTCGATCGCCAAGCTGGACGATGCGCAGAAGATCGACCTGTTCCGCCTGCTCCGCCAGAACAAGGCGCTGGCCGATCAGAACGACTATCTGGAATATGCCGACGACGTGCAGCGCCGCGGCCTGCCCGCCGAAGCACTGGCGGTCATCAAGGAAGGTCAGGCTGCCGGCAAGATTCCGGCATCCAATACGCTGGCCAAGACGATGGTGACCGAGGCCACGCGTCAGGTCGCCGCCGAAGGATCGCTGGCGCCGCTGAAGACGAAGGCCAATGCCGCAGCGACCGGCAAGCTCGCCGCCGGTACCGCCGACGCCTATCTGGGTCAGGACAACTACACCGAAGCAGCCGCACTCTACCGTGTGGCGCTGCAAAAGGGCGGCGTCGACGCGGACGAGGTCAATACGCACCTCGGCATTGCGCTGGCGAAGTCGGGCGACAAGGCCGGCGCCAAGGCGGCGTTCGACGCCGTGAAGGGTACGCCACGCGCCGGGATCGCCGGCCTGTGGAACGCCTATCTGGCGGCACCGACGGCGTAAGGAGGCAGCCCCTTCCCTGTTCAGGGAGGGGGCACCCGCCGCTGGCGCGGGGGTATTCCGATATCTTCGTCACCACCCCTCCTCTGGCGACAGGGGAGGGGTTTTCTATTCCAGGCGGACCGGGATGCCGGATACCGCCTTGGCAGTCCGGATCGTCAGCGACGTCTTCACGCTGGCGACATTGGGTGCCGGCGTCAGGTGCGTCGTCAGGATTTCCTGAAAGCTCTTGAGGTCGGACGCCACGATCTTGAGGATGAAGTCGATCTCGCCGTTCAGCATGTGGCATTCGCGGATTTCGGGAATCGCGGCGACATGGTCTTCGAACGCAGCGAGATCGCGTTCGGCCTGGCTGCGCAGCGACACCATCGCGAAGACCGTGATCGGGTAGCCCAGACGCGCGGCGTCCAGATCCGCGTGATAGCCGCGAATCGCCCCCGCTTCCTCCAGCGCACGGACCCGGCGCAGACAGGGTGGTGCGGTCAGCCCGACCCGTTCGGCCAGATCGACATTCGTCATCCGTCCGTCGTCCTGCAACAAGGACAGGATCTGCCGGTCGATTCGATCGATCGCCATCGTGTTCCATCTCCCGGAGATATGACCGTTCAGCCTTGGGGGTCGGCACATAAGATAATTGCCGGATAAGGCAATTGTCCCATAGAGTGACGATCGCAGAAAGCCGGTATCGAGCCCGTTCCGGGTCCATTAAGGCATCGTTGCGACCCCGTATCCCATGCGGGGCCGATGGGAGCTATTCGCGTGCGCTTCGACGACCGCCTCGATACGGTGCTGGCAGCCGGGCAGACGCCCGGGCTGGGCGCGCAGGCGACGTGGCGGCAACTCGTCGACCTGATGGGGCGTGAACGCTTCGCCAACGAGGCGGCGCTGATCGGGCGACTGCGCGATTTGCGCGGGCAAGTGCCTGTGGCGGTACGGACGTCGTCCGGACGCGGGCTGGCAGGGGCATGGCCCTCCGCCACGCTGGTCGGATTGTTCGGTGAGGACGAGCCTGTGGTCGCAGAACCCGTTCTGGGCGGCGTACGATTGGCGGCGGCCAGCTGGCTCGGACTGCTGCCGCGACTGGGGCCGACAAGCCGCGGGATGTTGCGGCGGCGAAAAGACCTGCCGGCGGTGGTGCGGCGCGGGCTCGACAGCTTGGGCAGCGTCGACCGGGCGATCGCGGCACCGATCACGGCGACCGATCCGCCGATGGCGATCGATGCCGATGACGCGGCGATCCGCCCTCCCGAGCCGGCCGCCGCGCCGCCGCCCGTGGGCGAACCCCGATCCGGGGGCCCCGCGAGCATCACGTTTCCGATCGCCGACCTGATCGCCCGGATCGATGCATATCGCCACGGCTGGAGCGAACGGTTCCGCGATCCGCCGCCCGCCACCACCGGCGGGTTCCGGTTCGTGACCGATCCTGCGGGTACGATCCGGTGGGTCGATGGGGTCGGCCGTGCCGCGCTCGTCGGTGCGTCGCTCGAAATGCCGGGGCCGCAGGGGCTGGTGCGAATCGATGCCGGGGCGGCGGCGGCGCTTCGCCGTCGCGCACGTTTCGCGGATATCCGGTTGGAAGTTGAGGGGCTGTCCGATGCGGCGGGATCGTGGCGGATCAGTGCCGTGCCGCGCTTCGATCCGGCGACGGGGCGCTTCGTCGGCTATGCCGGCACCGGCCAGCGGCCTGCCACGCGCGAAGAGGCGCCCGCCACCGGCACACGGGCGGCGATGTCGGATGGCCTGCGCCAGTTGGTGCACGAACTGCGCACCCCTGCCAATGCGGTGATGGGCTTTGCCGAGTTGATCGAAACCGAGTTGCTGGGTCCCGTGCCCGATCCCTATCGCAAGCGCGCGCATGTGATCCGGGTACAGGCCGCCAGCCTGCTCGCGGCGATCGACGATCTCGACGTGGCGGCGCGGATCGAGGGCGGGGCGCTCGACCTGCGCCCGGCGGAGGTGCCGCTGGGCGCGCTGATCGGGCGGGCGGTGGCCGACCTGACGCCGCTGGCGCGGGCGCGCAGCGTGGAACTGGCCGCGTCGGGCGACGCGGTGGCGGTGGTGGACGACCGCGCGGCGGACCGGCTGGTCAACCGGTTGCTCGCCGCTCTGGTCGCTGCGGCCGAGGCGGGGGAGCGGATCGACGTGGCGGTCCACACCGCCGGTCGCCACGTCGTGGTGACGGGCACCCGGCCGCGCGCGATCACCGGCGTGCCGGGCGAACCGCTGTTCACGCTGGACGGCATGGCCGACGCGCTGGCGGATGACGGGGGCGAGGGCGCGCCGTTGCTGGGCATCAGCTTCACGTTGCGGCTGGTGCGCAACCTCGCCGCGGAACTGGGCGGCGAACTGACGATCGACCAGGACCGGCTGACGCTGCGCCTGCCTGCCGCGACACGGCCGGTGGCGATGGAAGCGATGGCCGACGGATAGGACGACGCCGCCGCCGGACGGAACCGCTGGCGCCATGCATCAAGGCATGGGAGACAGGGGATGCGATGGCGACGATGACGAGCCTGGTGACGTGGGTGGCGCGGCATGTGTTGCCGGCCGAACCCGGTCTGCGACGGTGGCTTCGTCGTGCCTTTCCGGGATGCGATGTCGATGACGTGGTGCAGGAAACCTATTGCCGGATCGCGGGCATGACCGATTTCGACCGGATCGACGACCCGCGCCGGTACGTGTTCCAGACCGCGCGCAACGTCGTGCTGGCGGAACTGCGGCGTGCCCGCGTCGTGCGGATCGAGGCGGCGGGGTCCGCTGCCGATCTGGAGGGGGTGCTGGCAGCGGACGAATTGTCGCCCGACCGGATCGTGGGCGGTCGCTGGCTGCTCGCCCATGTCGACGTGCTGCTCGCCGGGTTGCCGGAACGGGCCCGCACCGCGATCCGGCTACGCAAACTGGATGGCCTGTCGCAGCGGCAGATCGCCGAGCGGCTGGGGGTGAGCGAGGCGGTGGTGGAGAACGACCTGTCGCGCGGGCTGCGGGCGTTGCTGGCCGGTCTCAGCGACGGAGAGCGCGACGAACTGCCGGCCCGCCCCGTCCGGACCCGACCCGTCGGCACCGGCAAGGTCGGTCATGCCCGCCGTCCGGCCAATCCCCGCTGACATGGCGGCGGACACGACCATGGACGCCGCCGCGATGTGGGCGGTGCGGCTGGACCAGACGCCGCGCGATGACGCCACGCAGGCGGCGCTCGACGCGTGGCTGGCGGAGGACCCGCGGCGATGCGGCGCGCTGATCCGGGCACAGGCGGCATGGGCCGCACTCGACGTGGTGGCGGTGCCGGCGGTGATCGCGGACGATGCGCCGGCTAGTCCGGCGCGGCGACGATGGCTGGTTGCCGCCGGGATGGCCGCAATCGCCACGGCAGGCACTGCCTGGTGGCTGGACGGCGATCGCGATGAGGCGGTGGCCACCGCGCATGGCGAACAGCGCCGGGCACGACTGGCCGACGGGTCGACGATGCTGCTCAACACCGATACCCGTTCGCGCATCGCCTACACCCCGGCGCACCGTCAGGTGATGCTCGACCGGGGTGAGGCGTGGTTCGATGTCGCCCACAACCGTCGGCGGCCGTTCGTGGTCGTGGCCGGGGCAATACGGGTCGAGGCGGTCGGCACCGCCTTTGCCGTCCGTCGTCGCGCCGGGCTGGCGGAGGTGCTGGTGACGGCGGGGCGCGTGCGGGTGTGGTCGACCGCCGATCCCGCCCGGTTCCTGTTCGTCGATGCCGGGCGCCGGGCGTCCGTGCCGGAACAGGCGGGCGTCGGCCACGCGGCGGTGACCGACGGTGGCGTGGCCGATGCGCTGGCCTGGCGGCGGGGCGAGATCGTGCTGGAGGGGATGACGCTGGGCGACGCCGCCGCCGAGTTCAACCGCTACAACACGCGTCAGCTGGCGGTGGAGGCACCGCTGGCCGAACGGCGGATCGTCGGCTGGTTCCGCACCGACGACGTGGAGGGCTTCGCCCGCTCCGCCGCGACGATGACGGGCGCCCGGATCGAGCGCGACGGGGATGCGATCCGCATCGTCGAATAAATCGGGCCGGATCGCGACGGAAATGCCATCGCCGCGTATCTCCTGATCGCAAGGCACGCCGAAGACGTGCCCGATCATTGGGGAGAACGAAATCATGCGCCTTCAAGCCTCGCTCGTCACGGCCTCCATCGTCGCGATGGTCACCGCCAGTCCCGCCGCCGCCTATGCCCAGTCGCGCAGTTTCGACGTGGCGGCGCAGCCGGCCGCCACCGGCATCGTCGCGTTCGCCCGTCAGGCCGGCATCCAGATCATCGCGCCGGAGGCGGCGACCCGTGGCCGGCGGACCGCGGACCTGCGGGGCACGATGCGGGTCGCCGATGCCCTGCGCCGGCTGACCGCGATGGCGGGGCTGCGGGTCGTGTCGTTCGACGGGCGCACCGCCGTGCTCGCCGCCGGCTCCATGCCGGTCCGGCCCCTGTCGCTCGCGGTCAGGCCGCAGCAGGGGCAGGCGGCCGATCCCGCCGCGAACCCCGCCGCCCCGCAGACGGACAACGTCAACCAGCCGGGTGAGGCGCCGACCGAACAGGCCAACAACGAACTGGACGAGATCATCGTCACCGGTACCCGCGCCCGTGGCGCGACGGTGCTGACGTCCTCGTCCGCGATCACCGTCGCCACGCGCGAGGATCTCGATCGCAAGGCGCCGCGATCGACCGCGCAGGCGCTGGAGCTGATCCCCGGCATCTATGTCGAGGGATCGGGTGGCGAGGTGTCGAACAACTTCTCGGTCCGGGGTCTTGCCGGGGGCGGGCAGCAATTCGTGCAGTTGCAGGAAGACGGGCTGCCGATCTTCTACATCAACGCGCTGTCGGACACGCTGCTGAAGCAGGAGGTGTCGATCGACCGGCTGGAGGCGGTGCGTTCCGGCTCGTCGGGTATCCTGACCGTCAACGGCGCGGGCGCGACGATCAACTTCATCACCCGCAAACCCGATTTCGACAAGGCGGGCGGCACGTTCCAGCTGACCACCTCGTCCTTCGCCACCGCACGGGTTGACGCGTTCATGACGCGGCCGATCGGCGAGAACACCGCGATTTCGCTGGGCGGTTTCTACCGGCGGGACGAGGGCATCCGCGATCCGGGTTATGACGCCAATCACGGCTTCATCTTCCGCGGTGCGGTAGCGCAGCGCTGGAACACCGGCAAGCTGACGCTGTCGGCCAAGGTGGTGGACGACCATAACACCTTCTACGTGCCGATCCCGGTGACCGGTGTCGGCGATCCGCAGTCGATCCCCGGCCTGTCGGCGACGCACGGTCTGTTGCAGAGCCGCGACTTCTCGCTGGTCCGCACCCGTACCTCGCCCACCACCGGCCGCTCGTTCGAGGACATCGACCTGGAGGACGGCGTGCATACCCGCGCACAGGCCTATGGCTACGACCTGACGCAGGATTTCGGCGAGGAGGTGAATTTCTTCGCGCGGGGCCGGTACACGCGGTTCAAGACGAACTTCAACTCGATCTTCTCCTACGACAATTCGGCGCTGCAACTGGCGTCCGAGCGGCTGAACACGTTCGGTGCCAACCCCAATGCGACCAGCGTGCTGGCGCTGCAGACCTTCGCGCCGCGCGGCGCCGGCTCGCTCGGGCTGCGCTACGTGGATACCGGCCAGATCGTCGCGGGCACCGCCGCGCTCAACGCGCTGAACGGCAACGGTCTGATCGCGGAGAGCGTGATCGGCGACAACAAGGCGCGGGTGAAGGAGTTCAATAGCGATACCGGCATCACCTGGCAGACGCCCGGCAACTCGCTCACGGTCGGTGGCCTGTTCACGCGGTCGAGCCGGTACAATGACGCGATCGGCGCCTCGACCTTCCTGACCGACGTGCAGGACCGGGCGCGGCGTGTCGACGTGGTCGCGCTCAACGCTGCGGGCGGGGTGGTCGGATCGCTGACCGAGAACGGCTTCCTCAACTACGGCACCTTCGGCGAGGGACCGAGCCGGGCGAAGTTCACCTCGATCTCCGGCTATGCCACCGATCAGCTGACGCTGTGGGATGCGCTGCGCATCGACGGCGGCGTCCGGTTCGAGCATTTCGTATTCAACCGGCGCGGCGGCGACACCGTGGGGCGGACGCCGGTCGCGGGGGCGGGTACCTTCGTCAACGGTACGATCGTGCAGGACAACGACACGATCATCGCCAACAACTATATCGCGCAGTTCGGCGGCAACAGCTTCGCCGGCACCTACACGTCGCAGCGGCGCGAGTTCAACAAGCTGGCCTATACGATCGGGGCCAATTACCTCATTACGCCGCGCCTTGCGGTCTATGGCCGCTATGCCACCGGCTTCCAGGCGCAGGAGCAGAACGCACCGACCGACCTGGAATTCGCCGAGGGCGGCGTCCGCTATTCGTCGGGATTCCTGCAGGCGTCGCTGACCGGCTTCTACACCAAGTTCAAGGATTTCATCTTCTCGCGCCAGAATTCCACCGGTGTGGAGGTGCAGGCGTTCTCGAACATCGATGTCTATGGCGGCGAGTTCGAAGTGACGGTCAGGCCGGTATCATGGTTCCGCGTGCAGGCATCGGGCGTGATCCAGGATTCGAACATCAACGTGAACCGCGTCGGCGCCGCGCTGAACGGCGTGTCGCAGACGCCGAGCGCCAGCGACGTCGCGCTCGTCAACACCTTCGATGGAAACCGGCCGGAACGAACTCCCTCGGTCAATGTCAACGTCACCCCCGCGATCGTGCTACCGGGCGATCTGGGTGAGATCTACGGCAACTGGAAGCGGATCGGAAAGATCTATGCGGATATCTCCAACTCGCTGGAACTGCCCGGCTACAGCGTCTTTTCTGCCGGGGTGTTGTTGCGGGTGGCGCCGGGGGTGACGTTCAACGCCAGCGTCGAGAATATCGGCAACGCCATCGGCCTGACCGAAGGTAATCCGCGCGGTGGCTTCGTCGAGAATACGGGATCGAACTTCTACTTCGCCCGGCCGATCAACGGCACCAATGCGGTCGCATCGCTGCGGTTCGATTTCTGATCCGGGGCAGGGCGTGCCGGTCACGCCCCGCCTTCCTGTCGCCATGGGAGCCTGCATGATCCGTCTTGCCGCCGCGTTCGTCCTGCTGGCCGGTGCAGGTGCCGCCGGTTCCGCGCAGCGGACCCCGCCACCGCTCGCCTTCCGCATCGACGAGGGGCGCAACATCAACGCCTTCGTGCGGCAGGGGCCGGTCGCGGCGCACCTGTTGTTGCGATCGGGTACCGATCCGCGCATCCTGATCGGCTTTCCCGCGGGCAACAGCGGCGTCGCCCTGTGGTTCGCGAAGACGGCGCAGCCGGTGGCGTGGGCGCTCGACCGGCCGCCCGAACCGTGGCGGACGACCGACAGGAAGGGACGGCGCCTGAACGGCATCACCGCCACGGTGAGCATCGACGCCCGGACGCTGACATTCGGGCAGGGGGTGCTGTCGTCGATCCGCGTGCTTCGCGATTACGAATTGCTGCGGACCGCGCCGCCGGAGGTGTCGACCATGCCCATGTTTGGGGAGGCATCGCCGATGCATGGCGATGCCGTGCTGACATGGGCGCGAGACCGGCTGGACGGTGCGGCCGGTTACTGGTTGTCGGTCAGCGCGGTGGGCGACACGGTGATGACCGACAGCAGCGTATCCGCCGGGCCGTCCGGCCGCATCCGCCTGACCATCAAGGCCGCCACGGGAGAGGTGCCGCTGACGCCGCTAGCCGAGGATGCCCTGCTGACCGGGGCGGCGGGGACGGATGCCCGCGCGCGCCACGCGCTGCAATTCTTGTCTTACCGGGAGAAGTATCTCGCCGGATCGTGGCGGTTCGATACCTATTTCGGGCGCGATACGCTGATGTCGCTGCGGCTGCTGATGCCGGTGCTGCAACCGGTGGCGGTCGAGGACGGACTGGGCGCGGTGCTCGCGCGGCTGGCCCCCGACGGGCAGGTCGCACATGAGGAGGATATCGGCGAGTTCGCCGTCCTGCGCAACGCGAAGGAAGGCCGTGGCCGCGTCGCCACGCCGATCTACGATTACGCGATGGTCGACGACGATTTCATGTTCCCCGCCGTCGTCCGGGCGTGGCTGCTGGATCGGGGACGCGATCGGGCATCGGCATTCCTCGGCGGTCGCATTGGCGGTGTGCGGCGTGGCGACCTGCTGGCGCGCAACTTCGCCTGGGTGGTGAAGCGGACCGCCGCCTTCGCCGCCGCGCCGGGCCATGAACGGCTGGTCGCGATCAAGGACGGCCGGCTTACCGGGCAATGGCGCGACAGCGAGGAGGGGCTGGGCAGGGGCGTCTATGCCTATGACGTGAATGCGGTCTGGGTGCCCGCCGCGCTGGCGGCGATCGCCGATCTCGCGCCGCTGATCGATCGGTACGGGACCCCGGCGGAGCGGGCGGCGATCTCGCGTGCCGCGGCGCAGGCAAGGATATGGCGGGAACGCGCGCCCGGCCTGTTCGCGCTGACGCTGCCCAATACACGCGCCCGCGCCGCCGTCGCCGATTATGCCCGTGCGGTGGGCGTGTCCGATGCCCCGGCACTGGCCGCGCTCGGTGATGCCCCGCTGGCCTTCAATGCGCTGTCGCTCGATGCGCGGGGCCGGCCGGTACCGGTGATCCATTCCGACGACGGCTTCGCCCTGTTGTTCACCGACCCCGATCCGGCCGCCCTCGACCGCTCGGTGGCGGCGATCGCGCGACCGTTTCCGGCGGGGCTGATGACGGATGTCGGCCTGCTGGTCGCCAATCCCGCCTACGCCCCGGCGGAAACGAGGGCGCGGTTCGGCGCCAACGCCTATCACGGCACGGTGGTCTGGTCGTGGCAGCAGGCGATCCTGGCCGCGGGGCTGGACCGGCAACTGGCGCGTCGCGACCTGCCCGCCGCCACCCGCGCGGCGTTGGTGGCCCTGCGCAGTCGCCTGTGGCGGGCGATCGACGCGGCGGGAGAGGTCCGCACGTCGGAACTCTGGTCATGGACCTATGCGGACGGCCGCTACCGCGTCGCTCCGTTCGGCGCATCGAGCGGCGATGCCGACGAATCCAACGCGGCCCAACTCTGGAGCACCGTCTTCCTTGCCCTGCATCCTCCCGCCCGCTGACGGGCGGGCGGCAAGGTGGACGATCAACTCAGCCGGAGCAGTTCGGCGCCGTGCGCTGGAACGGTGCGGACGACACGGTCGGTAGCTGTACCGATCGCCTTCCCCGACCATAGGTCACGCACCCGCACCGTGCCCGCCTTGCCGAGATCGCGCAGGGAGATGCCGACCGGTCGTGTCTTGTCCGTCGGGTTGAACAGCGCGAGGTAGCGATCCTGACTGCCCTCCGGCCGGGCGGACCAGATGCGGGCGCCGTCGTCGACGAAATGCGGCTGGTTGTCGGTACTCGCCTGATTGACCGCGAGGACATCGCGATTGGTCAGCAGCGCCAGGGTCGGCGCATCGAGATGGCGGAGGTCGCCACCCATGATGAGCGGTGACCGCGCGATCGACCACAATGTCATCAGCGTGCGCTGTTCGTCGGGGGTGAATTTCGTATCGCGCTTGCCCAGCGCCAGCCGGCCCAACGGCAGCATGTCCGCATCCGGCCAAGCCCCCGCCCGCCGCCACGGGTTCCAGTTTTCCAGCCGGGTAAACTGCGCTTCCAGCATCCCCCAATTGTCCCAGAAATCGTCGCTGATCCGCCACATCTGCGCATGGCGGCGGACATGCTCGCCACGGATCACCGGTGTCTCGCCGGGCGACAGGCTGAGCATCATCGGGCGGCCGCTGTTCGCGATGGCGTGGTGGGCGCCCTCGATCTCGGGTGCGTGGGCATCATAGGGGCGGCTCATATCGTCCATCTTGACGAAATCGACGCCCCAGCCGGCGTACAGCCGGAACACGCTGTCATAATAAGCCTGCGCACCCGGTTTAGTCATGTCGACGCCGTACATGTCGGGGTTCCACGAACAGATGCTGCTTGTGTCGGCGATATCGGCGGCGCGGTAGCGGGTGCCGAGGACCGGCAGGTTCCGTTTCACCGCCAGCCGGGGGATGCCGCGCATCAGATGGATGCCAAACTTCATCCCCATCCGGTGGACATCGGCGGCCAGCGTGGTGAAGCCCGACCCGTCGGCGCTAGACGGAAAGCGGTTCGGGGCGGGGATCAGCCGGCCGTAACCGTCCATCGCCGGTACCGGATTACCGTTATATTCGTAGCTCGACGCCTCCGGTTCGTACCACTGGATATCGACGGTGAAGATATCATAGCCGAACGGCAGCAGCTTTTCGCGCATGATCGCGGCGGTTTCGCGGGCCTGCGCCTCGGTGATGGTGGTGGCGAAGCTGTTCCAGCTGTTCCAGCCCATCGGTGGTCGCGGCGCGAGCAGTCCGCCCGTCGGCGCCGCGCCCGCCCGTGACGGCCGAACCATCGCGGCCGTCGCGCCGGCGATGCCCGATGCCAGCACCCTGCGACGGCTCGGCTGCATATCGTCCATTGTTCACTTTCCCCGGCGGTGATCTTGTCGGACCAGATCGTACAGCGGCGGCGCCGATTGTCGATCCCGTGGGACAACCCGTGCCTAGACGGGGTGCAGCGGGGCCGGGGGATGCCGGACCGGTTTGCCGTCCATGGTCGCCATGCCGTACAGGAAGCCTTGGCCGAGGAGGCATCCCATATCGGCGAGCAATCGTGCCTGCGTTATGGTTTCGACCCCCTCCGCGATCACCGCCTTGCCCAGCCCATGACCCAGCGCGATGATGGCGCGCACGATCGCGGTCGCGTTGCCACCCTCCTCGTCCAGCCCGGCGATGAACGAGCGGTCGATCTTGATCCGGTCGACCGGCATCCGGCGCAGATGGACGATCGAGGCGAGGCCGGTGCCGAAATCGTCGATCGCGATCACGACGCCTGCCTGATGCAGGGTCGTCAGCGTTGCGAGAATCGTATCGGCGGCCTGGTCCAGCATCGCCGCCTCCGTCACCTCGACGCACAGCCTGCCGGGCGCGATGCCATGGTCGGCGAGCCGGTCGAGGATGTGGCGTGCGGCACCCGGATCGCCCAGCTGCGCAGCGGTGGCGTTGACGCACACCATCGCGACGTCGGGTCGGCGCTGCACCCAGCCGAGCGCCGTATCGAGGACATGATCCTGTATCCGAAGGCCAAGCCGATCCGCCACGAGCAGGTTCGCGAACCGATCGGGCAGCATCAGGCCATGCTCGGGATGGTTCCAGCGCAGCAGTGCCTCGTACCCGCGGTGATCGCCATCCGGCAGGGTGACGATCGGCTGGAAATGCAGCACGAATTCGCCGCGATCGAGTGCGTTTTCCGCATCGCGGGAAAAATCGGTCTGAAGATCGCGCAGGATGCGCAGCAGCGGATCGTACCGGCGATGGCGACCACGCCCCATCTCCTTGGCCCCATAGAGCGCCATGTCGGCATTCTGGTACAATGAGTCGATATCGGCGGCATCGTCGGGAAAGCTGGCGACGCCGATGCTGGCCGACAGCATTCGCCGTCCACCCGCGAACCGCCATGGCTCACCCTGCATTGCGTCGATCCGGTCGAGCAACCGCGCCTCCGCCATCCCATCGCCGGGCATGAGCACCGCGAACTCGTCGCCGCCGATCCGCGCTACATGAAGGCCGTCGCCCGCGCGCAGCGAACGGAGCGCATCGCCGAGCGCGATGATGAGCGCATCGCCCCCGGCATGGCCGAGCCGGTCGTTGACCAGCTTCAGATGATCGATATCGATCAGGAACAGCGAGAACGCGTCGCCTCCCTCGACCAGTTCCTGGGCTTTGCGCTGATATGAGGCCCGGTTGCCCAGTCCGGTCAGGAAATCGGTTTCGGCCGCGCGGCGCAGGGCCTCGGTTTCGGCCAACTCGATCTCGCGTTGACGGGTGGCGTGATGCAACTCCCGTCGCAGGCGGCGGAACCGGCTCGCGATGATGAGCGAGAACACCAGCGCCTCGAACGCCAGGGCGGCGAAGGTGGCGCGGTCGATCGCATCGCTCTGTCCCATGACACCCAGATTGCGCAGCAGCCGCGCCACGAACACGCCGATCACCGGTGCCCATCCGATCAGGTACGGCCAGACCACCCGGCTGCCCCGCATCATCGCCGTCACCCAGCCGGCCCCCAGGGCGACGAACGACGCGGCGACCATGACGGTCAACGCCCGGTCGAAGGGCATGACCGGCAACACCCCGTCCGCCGCCGCCGCCACGCCGGCCGCGGCACCGAGCATGGTCAGCCACCGTATCGCTGCCACCAGCGCACGCGGTATCATCCCCGCCTCGATCACGGTCAGGAAGAACCTGCCGCCCGCCGCGACCATCAGGCCGACCAGCACGTAGTCGATCCGGACCGCCACCGGTCCAACCAGGGCGGGATCGAGCAGCGCCGCCATGTTCGTCCACGTCATGCCATAGGCGAAGGCGACCATGACCCATAGCAGGTACCAGCGCTGGAACGCCGATCGCTGCCCCGCATGGATAACGACGTTGTAGATCAGCGCGGACAGCAGGATACCGGCGAACATCCCCATCAGGACAAGCCAGGCGGTCGCATCGGCCATCTGCTCGGCCGGGGTCATCGCACGCAACTTGCGCATCAGTGACAGGTCATCGATCCCGTCGAAGCCGAGATACAGGCCGCGAACCTCGCGCCCCGCCATGGGCATCTCGAAACGCAGGACACCGCCCGGTGCCCCGTATCCGGCAAGATCGCCTGTCGACAGCATCGTCCGTCTGGCACCGGCATCCGTATCGACCAGCAATGCGATCCGCGCGAAGCGGGTCTGATCGACCAGCAGTCGCCATCCCGGTGGCAACGATGCCAGCCGCGCGGCATCCAGTTTCAGCCAGAGCCAGCCCTTCGCCGCACGCGGTGCCGCATCGTCGCAGGCATAATCGGCCCGGCGCACCGTCTGCGGGGTGGCGTCCGACGCGGTGGGCGCGGTGCAGACCGCTTCACGCAGGGAAATGCCGTCCGCCCATGCCGGCGCCGCCACCATCAGGAAAACGATCGCCAGCAATTTCCATAGGTTATGCGCCATCGGCCACCCCGCTAGAACCCGGCTGTCCGTCTCCCCTTCGGGAATTCCGGCAGGGTTGGCGAACCGGATCGACGTGCATGCCCAGGGCATCGCCCCTGACGATCCTCGCTGCTTACGGCGTCATTCCGGGCGGTGCAACCAAGATGGGTCAACCTTGATCCCATATCGTGGTCGCATACGGCGACCTCCACCGGAACCGGAACCGGTGCCGGTCGCCGGGCGCTGTGCCGTCATGCCCGATCATGACGACGACAATCTTCCGGCCCCCCGCGGTCGCGCCGTACCCAGTGGCCGGCTCGCCCGGCTGGGTACCTTCGGCCGGCTGGCCGGCGGGGTGGCGGGCGGGATGCTCGCGGAGGGCGCGCGACGGCTGGCCGCCGGCGAGCGGCCCACCATGGGCGACATGATGCTGACCCCGGCGAACGCGACGCGGATCGCCGACCGGTTGTCGCATCTGCGCGGCGCGGCGATGAAACTGGGGCAGATGATCTCGATGGATGCGGGGGACCTGTTGCCGCCCGAACTATCCACCATCATGGCGCGGATGCGCAACCAGGCCTATCGGATGCCGCCCCAGCAACTCGACGGCGTGCTGAAGGCGGAATGGGGCCGCGACTGGCGACGCCGGTTCAGGCATTTCGAGGCGTCGCCGATCGCCGCCGCCTCGATCGGGCAGGTTCACCGTGCGACCCTGCCTGACGGGCGGCTCCTGGCGATCAAGGTGCAGTATCCGGGGTTACGCGAGAGCATCGACGCCGATGTCGACAATGTTGCGACCCTGCTTCGCGTATCGAACCTGCTGCCCGCGACGATGGATATCGCACCGCTGCTGACGGAAGCGAAACGCCAACTGGCCGAGGAGGCCGATTACCGGCGCGAGGGCGAGCAGATGCGTGCCTATGGCGAACGCCTCGGCGACGATCCGCGCTATCTGGTGCCGACGCTCGATCCCGCGCTGACCACCGATCGCGTCCTCGCGATGAGCTTCGTGGAGGGGCGGCCGGTGGAGACGCTGGCGGACGAACCGCAGGACATTCGCGACCGCGCCATGACCGCGCTGGTCGATCTCGTGCTGCGCGAACTATTCGCGTTCGGCATGATGCAGACCGATCCGAACTTCGCCAATTATCGCTGGCAACCGGATACCGGCCGGCTGGTACTGCTCGATTTCGGCGCGACCCGCAGCGTACCGGCAGCGACCGCGGCGTCGTATCGCGGACTGATCGAGGCGGGTCTGGTTCACGATCGCGATCGTATCCGCGATCTGGCGGTGGCGAACGGTTTCCTCGGCGAGCAGGCGGCTATGGCGCATCGGCCGGCGGTCGACCGGATCATCGCCGCCGTCGACGATGCGATGGCGCGACCCGGCCCGTTCGATTTCGGGGACCGCGCCTTCGTGCCGGTGGTACGCGAAGAGGCGCGCGCGCTGGTTGCCGACCGCACGACATGGCATGTCCCGCATGTCGAGACGCTGTTCGTGCAGCGGAAGGTGAGCGGCACCGCGTTGCTGGCCGCGCGGCTGAAGTCACGGGTCGATGTGCGTGGCCTCGCCGCCGCGGCGATCGGCATGGCGGTGCCCGATCGGTCCCCCGATCAATCAATGGTGGCGAACCAGTCCGCATAGACGGTATTGCGCGCCATCCGGCGGTTGAGGTCGGGGTCGCCGTCCTGCCACCATACTGGACCACGCTCCCCCAGCGCGATCTTCTCATCCTCGACGGCGACTCGCGCTACCGCCAACGCCGCGTCGTCTTTCGTCCGCAACGCACGGGCGACGGCGCGGCGGGCGTCCATCAGGCGGTCAACCAGTCGCTGCCGTTCCACATCGGGCAGCGCCGGATCGGCCCGCCGCCACAGTCGGCCACGCACCACGATATAGCGGCCGTCGGGCGTGACCGGGGGTGGGTTCACCGCCGCTGCCGCCACCACCACGCACCAATGCCGGCGACGCCCACCGCCGTGATTGCACCGACCGCCATGGTGGCCTTGCGGCGGCGTTCCGGGTGACGTCGGCCGCCATCCGGGCCGCTCGCCGTTCCGGGGGCCGCGAACAAGGTGCCCGGCGTGTCCTCGCCCGGTTCGGCCCGGTCGGACCATATGTCCATGAAGCCGTTCATCATCGCCGCGCCCAGATTAGGGGCGGCGAACTGGCCGAGATTCAGGGCGATCGCGGGTGCGCCGACGACGGTCGTATTACGCGGATGTCGTGCAAGCCGCACCACTGCCTTCGCCACCGTTTCCGGTGCCAGCGAGCCGGGCGGCAGTGACAGCTTCGCGCCCGTATAGTTGCCGGCGTGATCGATCCCCGGCGTGTCGACGAAGGTGGGATAGACGTCGCAGACATGGATATGCGGCCGCTTCGACACCTCGCCGCGCAATGCCTCGCTGAACCCGCGCAGGCCGAACTTGCTAGCGGAATAGGCGGCGGCATAGGGCGTCGCGAAGAAGCCTCCGACCGAGATCATGTTGACCCACGTCCCGCGATCCTGCGCGAGGAAGATTGGCAACACGGCATGGGCATCGTTCATGTGGCTGAGCAGATTGGTATCGATCACGCGGGCATGATCGGCGATCGGCACCTCGTGATACCGGCCGACCACGCCGACGCCGACACAACTGAACCACAGGTCGATCCCGCCGAGCAGGTCGCGCGCCGATGCCGCGAACGATGCGACCGCCGCCGCGTCGGTCGTGTCGACGACCTGGATATCGGCGATGCCGCCGACCTCGCGGCAGCGCCGGGCGATATCCTGCAACCCCGCCTCGCCGCGCGCGCCCAGCACCAGACGGGCGCCGGTCCGGGCGAAGGCGATCGCCGTCGCGGCCCCGATCCCGCTCGATGCGCCGGTGATGACGACGCGGGTGGCGTGACCGCTCATCGCCCGATCGCCTCCTTCACCGCATCCGCCGCCTTGGCCAGCAGGCCCTTTTCCGCTTCCTCCGCTTCCGCCTTGGTCCGGAAGGCGGCGCCTTCGGGTTCTGCCGGCGGGGCGTAGACGGAAAACAGCTTCAGATCGCCGCTGCCCTTGTTGATGATGTTGTGCTGCGAACCCTTGGGCACGACGACGAGGTGGTTGGGGCTGGCCTTGGTCGAATGGCCGTCGATCACCACCTGCGCATCGCCCGCGACGATGAAAGTGGTCTGGTCGGCGGGATGCGTCTCCATCCCGATCTCCTCGCCGGCCGGGATGCTCATCAGCACGATCTGGACCTTGTTGTCGCGATAGACTTCCTTCTGCCAAAGCTCGTTGCGGCTCGCCAGGTCGACCATGTCCTTGTTGAAGATCGTCATGATATCGGTCCCTTGATGGTTCGTCTGGTGGACGAACGAGGCGAGGGGGTGTTCCCCGCGAAGGTTGCATCGCGACGCGTTCGGCGGTAGCGGGCGACATTCGCATGGACCCGGTGCAATTCCGGGTGGCTATTCCGGCCGCCGATCCGCCGGACAACGCAGACCGCATCCCTGACACCGTTCGCCCGATCGCCGGGTGGGCGCCGCATCGATGCGATGATTGCGGACGATCGACATGACCCTATCATCCTTTTCCCGTTACCGTGCCGAATGGTACAGCGGCCCCGCCGCCGCACGGCGCGACGTGCTGGCCGGCATGGTCGGCACCTTCGCCCTGATCCCGGAGGTGATCGCCTTCGCCTTCGTGGCGGGCATCAATCCCGAAGTGGGGCTGTTCGCCTCGTTCGTGATCGGCATCGTGATCGCCTTTGCCGGGGGGCGCCCGGCGATGATCTCCGGCGCGGCGGGCTCCGTGGCGCTGGTGGCCGCCGCGCTCGTGCAGGCGCACGGGCTTTCCTATCTACTGGCGGCGACGGTGCTGGCCGGCATCTTCCAGATCGCGTTCGGGCTGGCGCGGCTCGACATGCTGATGCGCTTCGTGTCGCGGTCGGTGCGTACCGGCTTCGTGAACGCGCTGGCGATCCTCATCTTCTCGGCGCAGGTGCCGCAGATGCTGGGGGTGACGTGGCATACCCATGCGATGATCGCGCTGGGCCTTGCGATCATCTATCTGCTGCCACGGCTGACGACCGCGATCCCGTCGCCCCTGATCTGCATCGTCGTGCTGACCGTGATCGCCGCATGGGCGCCGATGCCGCTACGGACGGTGGCCGATCTGGGGCGTCTGCCGGATGCGCTGCCCGGCTTCGCACTGCCCGCCATCCCGTTCGACTGGGCGACGCTGGTGATCGTCGCCCCCTATGCGTTGGCGATGGCGGCGGTGGGGCTGCTGGAATCGATGATGACCGCGCGGGTGGTCGACGACCTGACCGAAACCACCAGTCCCAAGGCGCGCGAGTGTACCGGGCTCGGGCTGGCCAATGTCGCGGCGGGCCTGTTCGGCGGCATCGCCGGGTGCGGGATGATCGGGCAGACGGTCGGCAATGTCCGCTATGGCGGGCGGGGCCGGCTGTCGACGCTGGTGGCGGGCGTCTTCCTGTTGATCGTGATGGTGCCGCTGCGGCCATGGGTCGCGCAGGTGCCGGTGGCGGCGCTGGTGGCGATCATGGTGATGGTGTCGATCAGCACCTTCTCCTGGGGGTCGCTGCGCGATCTGCGCCGGCATCCGCGGGTATCCGGCATCGTCATGCTCGCCACCGTGGTGGTGACGGTGGCGACGCACGACCTGTCGATCGGCGTCGCGGTCGGGGTATTGCTGAGCGGCGTGTTCTTCGCGTTCAAGGTCAGCCGGCTGATGGCCGTCCGGGTCGAGCATGACGTGGACAGCGATACCCGGACCTACATCGTGTCGGGACAGGTGTTCTTCGCCAGTGCCGAGATGTTCGCCGACCGGTTCGACCTTCGCGACGATGCCCGTCACGTGCGGATCGATCTGACCGCCGCGCATCTGTGGGATGTCACGGCGGTCGGCGCGCTGGAAGAGGTCGTTGCCGCGATGCGGCGGCACGGCAACGCCGTGGAGGTGATCGGCCTGAATCAGGCGAGCGCGGTTCTGGTGGATCGTCACGCACCCCTGATGCGTGACGCCACCGCCTGATCCCGGTCAGCCGCCGGCGGGACTTTCGTCGTCGAAATTCTCGCCGGGATTGCCGCCACCGGCACCGCTGCCGCTGCCATGGACCTCGCCGGTGGCGGGGTCGATCCAGCCACGACGACCATTCTCGGGCGGAATGTCGCGCGCCTGCGGATCGGCTGCCGGCGGCGTCACCGTGGCCGGGTCGCCGATCAGCGGATGGCCGCTCGGTCGCGCAGCGCCCTCCGCCGCTTCGCGATCACGCTGATAGCCCTGACCGCTGTAGCCGGTATCCCGGTCGAAGGCGCTGGCGGGCTGTCGCCGGGCGCCATCATCCAGGGGGTCGTCCGGTCGGGAAGGGGTCGGTTCGGTCATGTCGTTATCCTCTGCTGCCATGCCGCGATCATCAGCGCTTCTTCTTGCCCGATCCCTTCGGCTTCCGCTTGCGGGCAGGTGACGCCGGTGACTGTCGGTTGGCGGCCACGATACCTGCCACCAACGCGGCAATCGCCCCGATGCCCAAGGCGGCGGCGATGCCGGTTCGCACCCGACGCTCGGACGATGCGCGGTCGACCGTCGGCGACGGAGCGACGGGCGAGTCATGATGCTCGTGCGGCGGTTCGACCCGGGGATAAGGGGATTGATTGGCAGGCGGAACGGGCGGGGAATGAGACATCGGTTTCTCCGGAATGACCGACACCAACGCATCGACACGCCGAGATGTCCCGCAACAGTCAGGCCAGCCCATTCAGTAGGCGCGGTACCTGTTCGGATTGTATGGGAGCCCGCAATGGCCAAGCAGGGGGCATATCGAACGTGCTACCGCCAACAGGCAAAGCGCTATGCTCGACAATCGTTGGTCGGGGAGACAGGATTCCTCCAATTTCTCCCGGCCCGCTAAGTCGTTGATTCCATGTCAACGACCAACTCTCCAATTAGCGAGTTGCACAGCGAGGGGTACAAAAAGGTTCACAAAATGGCAAGCGGCCGATGATCGATCGGCGGCATTTTTCAACCGCCGATCGATGGCGAATCCAGGTCGTGAATCTTGCCCGGCACCGTCACATGACTGTGGGGCGACGTGGTCCTACTTCCCGTCGCCCATCCGCGCCGCGCACCGCGCTACCCAGTCGCGGATCGCCGAATCCGCGGGCATCATGTCGGCAAACCAGAAGAACGGGGAATTGCACAGCATGTCGGCGGCGGAGAAACGCTCGCCGAGCAGCCAAGGCCCCTGCCGGAGCGGCTCGGCCAGTCGCTCGATCATCGTATCGAAGTCACGCAGGCCGGCGGTGATCGCGGGATGGCTGACCTTCGCCCATTTCAGGATCAGCAGCGGCTCGATGATGCCCTGATAATAGAACAGCCACGACAGATAGGCGCCGCGCCCCGCCTCGCCCGGCAGCGGCCCGAGCCCGGCATCGGGATAGGCATCGGTCAGGTAGAGCATGATCGCGCCCCGATCGCGCACGGCGTCATCGCCGTCAGTCAGATAGGGCACCTTGCCTTCCGGGTGCGGATTGGCGGGATCGCGGCTGCCCGATCCGTCCTGTCGCGCGATGGTCACCTCGCGCATGTCGATGTTGGCCGAGAGCATCCGCGCGAGCGCGACGACCGTATCGGACCGGGAGTTGGGTGAATAGTAAAGGGTGCGCATCAGGTTGCTCCTTGCGTTGAATGACGTCGTCACCCTACGAAAGCGCTCCTGACAATTTCGGGCAGCAGGGATGGCACGATCGGATCGACTGATGCGGTTGCTCGACGCGCTGCGGCGGCTACCAAAGCCGGTGACGGCGACCCGCCTTGCCGCGGAGACGGAGGTCTCGCCGCGACAGCTCTATCGCGACGCTGCGCGTTGGCGGGGTGCTGATCGATGGGGCGGCGGGTTACGGCTACACGCTGACCGAGGATCCGGCGCTGCCGCCGCAAAGCTTCTCGCGCCTCGAGATCGAAGCGTTGACGCTGGGGGTCGCGAGTCTCGGCGACCTTGGCGACAACACGCTGACGACGGCGGGGCGCAATGCGCTCGCGCGGATCGTCGCGACCTTGCCCGACCGACAAGCGCGGCAGGCCGCGCACGCGACGATGCGAGCGTGGCGTCCGCCGGAGCCGCGCGCCGCCGTCACGATCGACCTCGATCTCCTGCGCGAAGCCTGCTGGGACGAATTCAGCGTCCGCATCGCCTATCGCGATGCAAACGGGCGGCGGACGGAACGTGAAATCCTGCCGCTCGGCATGTCCTACAGCCCGAGGACGCTGATGCTGGTGGGCAGGTGCCTGCTGCGCGAGGCCCATCGCACGTTCGAGGTGCCGCGGATCGAAGCGCTGGAACGGGGCGGACGCAGCTTCCGTCCCCGCCGGGTGCAGCTCCTTCGCGACTATGTCGTGCTGCGGACGGCGGTGTGGAAGAGGAAGGAGCAACAGGCGCGCACTCCATCGTGACAGCTTCGCCCGCATCGCCTAGCCTCGGCCGATGGGCTCCGGCGACTGGACCGATCAACAAAATGACGCGATCGTCGCCGATTACTTCGCGATGCTGGCCGACGATGAGGCTGGCCGTCCCTACAGCAAGGCCGAGCATAATTGCCGGTTGCAGGAAGCGATCAGCCGCCCGCGCGGGTCGATCGAATACAAGCATCAGAACATCAGCGCCGTCCTGAAGGGGCTCGGCGAGGATTGGATCCCCGGCTACAAGCCTGCCTTCAACTTCCAGGGATCGCTGGTCGATGCCGTGGCGCGCTGGCTGGCGACGTATCCGACGTGGCTGTCGCCCGAGACGCGCCTGTCCTTGGCCGGAGGGTCGTCGTCGCGTGTGCAGGAAACGCCGGCCCTGTGGATCGGCCCACCGCCGACGCTGGGCAATGCGCCGCCGCCGGACGAACTCGAACAGATGCAGCATATCGCCCGGCGCTTCGACGTGGCGGAGCGCGATGCCCGCAACCGTGCGCTGGGCCGCGCCGGTGAAGAGCGGATCGTCCGGCACGAGCGATCGTCGCTGGCGGCCGGCGGGCGCGATGATCTGGCCGACCGCGTCCGCTGGGTGTCGGAGCAGGATGGCGATGGTGCCGGTTACGACATCGCGAGCTTCGAGATCGACGGGCGCCCGCGCCTTATCGAAGTGAAGACGACCAACGGATGGGAGCGCACGCCCTTCTACATCAGCCGCAACGAGCTGGCGGTGGCCGACGAACGCCGCCGCGACTGGTGCCTTGTCCGGTTATGGAACTTCGCCCGCGATCCCCGCGCGTTCGAGTTGCGACCGCCGCTGGACGCGCATGTGTCGCTGATGCCGACCAGCTTCCAGGCAAGCTTTCGGGATTAACGCACCACGTCGATCACGGATAGGGCGTGATCCACGAACCGGCCCTTCTCGCCGACCGGTGCAGCATAGTGCAGCGCCTCGCGTGCCAAATCGGACGACCCGCCGCGGGCGATCATCCAGGCGGCGAGATAGGGTGCCGCAAGGCAGCCGCCGGCGGTGGCGATGTTGCCGTGCGCGGCGAACGGCGCATCGATGACGGTGACGCCGGCTTCCACGACCCACGGCTTGGTGGTGAGGTCGGTGCAGGCCGGCAGGTCGCCGATCAGGCCGAGCTTCGCCAGCAGCAGCGTGCCCGAGCATTGCGCGGCGATCAGCTGTCGCGCCGGATCGAGCCGCAACCGCGACAGCATCGCCGCATCTGAGGCGATCTCACGCGTGCGGACACCGCTGCCGATCAGGACTGCATCCGCTTCCTCGACGAACGCGAGCGGGCGTTGCCGGTGGACGACGACGCCGTTCGTCGACGTCACCGTCTTGCTAGGCGCGGTGATGTGTGCGGCCCAGCCATGTGGGCGCAGCCGATTGAGGATCGCGGCGGCGACGAACGAATCCAATTCGTTGAAGCCGTCGAAGGTGAGGATCGCGACCTGCATCAGCCGTGTGTCCGACCGCTGAACAACGTCCGCGTCGCGCCAGCGACCCAGACCTGTCCGGTGTGGTCCTGCGAGACGTGGATGCGCCCGGTTCGCCCCAGCCGGGTGCCCTGCGCGGCGATGTAGCGGCCGCTCGCCCGGCCGCTCGCGAACAGCCACTGGCCGACCGAGGCGTTGAGGCTGCCGGTGACGGGGTCCTCGATCAACCCGCCATGCGCGTCGGTGAACAGGGCGCGCAGTTCGAACGCGGCCTCCCCGCCGGGGGCGTGGGGGCCGACGATGCCGATGTCGATATGCTCGGGATGATGCCGCGCCGGCTCGACCGCCAGCACCGCCTCGGCCGACTGCAGCATGACCGCGATCCAGCCGGGGCCATTGTCCGCCCAGGCCGCGTCGACGATCGCCGCCCGGTCGATCCGCAGCAGGTCGGCGACTTGCGCGATCTCCGCCTCGGTCGGCCGCCCGCTGCGCAGCAGCGGCGGCGCGGCGAAGGCGAGATGGTCGCCGTCGCGCCGGATCGTCACCAGCCCGACGCCGCATTCCTGGACGATCATGCCATCGCGTTTCGGCTGCCCGCCAGCCTCCAGCCAGGCGTGGGCGCTGCCCAGCGTGGGATGCCCGGCGAAGGGGAGTTCGTGCGCCATGGTGAAGATGCGGATGCGATAGTCCGCCGACGGGTCGACCGGCGGCAGCAGGAAGGTCGTCTCCGAGAAGTTCAGCCAGCTCGCGACTGCCTGCATCGCTTCCGTCGTCAGCCCCTCAGCATCGGCGATGACGGCCAGCGGGTTGCCGGTCAGCGGGTCGGTACCGAACACGTCGACAAGAGCGAAGGGGCGGGTCACGGGGGCAGATCTCCTGTTGATGATGCCCCGATGTAGCCGCTGGCAGGCTGGCGCGGACAGTGACGGATCGATACGATGCGATCGAACTGTATTGGTGAAAGGTGCAGCACGGTGGCAAGTAAGCCCGACGAGACTCGCACCGGGATGGTGGCGCGCATTATCCGCGACCGGATCGAGGCACGCACGCTCACGCCCGGCGCGCGGCTCCCCTCGATCCGCGCCATGGCGGAGTCGATCGGTGTCGCACGCTCGACCGTGGTCGAGGCCTATGAGCGGCTGGCCGGCGACGGCATGATCCGTTCGCGACCGGGCTCGGGCTTCTATGTCGCCGCGCCGCTCGCACCATTGGCCCTCGACCGACTTGGCACTGCGCAGGAACGCGAGGTCGATCCGCTGTGGATGCTGCGCCAGTCGCTGGGCGAGCGCCGACACGCGTTGATGCCGGGATGCGGCTGGCTGCCTGACGACTGGCTCGCGGGCGACGCGCTCCGCAAGGCGATGCGCGGGGCGGCACGCGCGGACGGTGACGGCACGCTGGCCGGCTATGCCTCGCCACGCGGCTCGCGCCCGCTCCGCACGCTGCTCGCGCGGCGGATGGCGGATCAGGGGATCGAGGCCGGTCCCGACCAGATCCTGCTGACCGACAGCGGCACCCATGCGCTCGATCTGGTGTGCCGGTTCCTGCTTCAGCCCGGCGATACCGTGCTGGTCGACGATCCGTGCTACTTCAACTTCCTCGCGCTGCTGCGGGCGCATCGGGCGAAAGTGATCGGCGTGCCGATGACGCCGACCGGGCCGGACGTCGCCGCCTTCGCCGAGGCCGCCGCGACGCATCGACCGCGTTTCTACCTGACGAACTCGGGCGTCCATAACCCGACGGGAGCATCGCTTGCTGCGCCCATCGCGCATCGGCTGCTCAAGATCGCCGAGGCGCACGATATGGTCATCATCGAGGACGACATCTTCGCCGACTTCGAACATGCGCCATCGCCACGCCTTGCCGCCTCCGACGGCCTCGACCGGACGATCCGCATCGGCAGCTTTTCGAAATCGCTGTCCGCGGCGGTGCGCTGCGGTCACATCGCTGCGCGGCCGGACTGGATCGAGGGGCTGGCCGACCTGCGGATCGCCACGTCGATGGCGGGCAGCCCGCTCGCGGCCAGCCTGCTCCATAATGTGCTGACCGATGGCAGTTATCGCCGTCACGTCGAAGGTGTTCGGACGCGGCTGGCTCGCGCGACCGCCAAAGTAGCGATGCGGCTGCGCACGGTGGGCATCGAGCCTTGGATCGAGCCGGCGGCCGGCATCTTCCTGTGGGCAAGACTGCCCGACGGCACCGATGCCGTCGACCTCGCCCGCCGCGCGATCGTCGAGGGCATCGTGCTGGCGCCGGGGCCGGTGTTCAGCACCAGCGGGGGGTGGCGCGACCATATGCGCTTCAACGTTGCGATGAGCGATGACGAGCGGCTATATGCGTTTCTGGAAGCCGCCCTTTCCCGGCCGCTAGACGGTGCGACCGGCTAGCCGCTTGACCAGAAAGTCGACGAATACCCGCACTCGCGCCGGCGTGGTTGCACCGCCTATGAAGACGGCATGGATCAGCTCGACATCGCCCGGATTATACGCATCGAGCAGCGGCACGAGCCGTCCATCGGCGATCTCGGTGACGACGCTGAAGCGGCCGACGCGCGTGATGCCGACGCCCGCGGCGGCGAGTTGACCGAGCGTTTCCCCATTGTTGGCGACGATGCCGCCCTCGACGCTCAAGGTGACGTGCCCCCCGTTTTTTCATCCACCTGGAGCTAGAGACCGGCCCCTCGAAGGGACGGACAGATGAAGCGGAAGCAGTTTTCGGAAGAGCAGATCATCGGCATCCTGAAGGAGGCCGAGGCTGG
>NZ_BAABBF010000011.1:0-99051 GCF_039537815.1 Sphingomonas cynarae
CTTCATCTAAATCAACAATGTCAAAGAACAAAAACCGAAACGCCCTCCAGCTCCCCTCTCAGGTCGCACAAGGCATCTGGTTTTTTGCGACCACTGCGAAACAGGCCACGAAGGCCGCCGCTGCGGTTCGCTCTAACTAGGGAAGCGCGCTGCGGGCGTCAACAACATTTTTTGCGTTTTTTTGACAGGATGCCGTTTTTAACGCCTCACGGCTGTCAGAACGGGTCCCTGCCGGTGCGTGGCCCCGTCCAGTCCGCCAATACGCCCGGAACCCCGCCAGCTTGTGGCGCAGGCGGAACAGGTAGAAGCGATGGATGCCCCCGCACGGCGGTACCGGATCGGCGATATCCAGCCACAGGTCGCGCAGGTCCTGCCCGATCGCCGTGCGTATCCGCGGGTCACGGCGGTGCTTGGCATAAAGCGCACCGTCGCCGAAGCTATAGCCGGCTAGCAGCCGGGCGACCGTCGCTTCGTCCCGGCGTCCATGATGATGATCGACCGTGAAACGCGGGTCGTAGCGGACAGGAATGCCCTGCCCCAGTGCGCGGAACAGGAAGTCGGTATCCTCCGCCGCGACGAAGGGGGCACCGGCACCGAACCGCTCGTCGAACGGGCCGATCCGGGTGACGACATCGGCGGTGAAGGCCAGGTTCGCGCCCATCACGAACCCGCCGGGGAAGGCCCGGGGCGCGGCGATCATCGGGTGATCCTCCAGCTTCACCGTCACCGGCAGGTCGGCGGGATCGCCCGGCAGGATGCGCCCGCCGATGATCGCCGGCCCCGCCACCTCGGCGAAACAGGCGGCGAGCCCGGCCAGATGGTCGGCATGGAGCACACAGTCGTCATCGGTCATCGCGACGATCCGCCCCCGCGCCGTGGCCAGACCCCGGTTGCGCGCCCGCGACAGGCCCGGGCGCGGCTCGTTCAGCAGCACGACCGGGAAGGACTGGTCCGCGCGCCATGCCGCCAGCCGGGCCGGGGTCGCATCGGTCGAGCCGTTGTCGACGATCACCACCTCGACCACCAGCCCCGGCGCGGCCGCCACCGCGCGGGTGATCGAGGCCAGGGTCGCATCCAGCCTGGCGCAGCGGTCGCGCGTGCACAGGATCAGGCTGATGTCGATCACGCGGTGCTGACCCCGGCGCACCCCGCCGTCCAGCAGCCGATATAGGCGGACAGCTTGCCGTAATCATTGTCGAGTGCGGTGTGCGGGATGCCCAGCAGCATCGCCAGGATATGCCCGTGCAACCGGTCGGTCACGATCTCGCGTCCCCGCGACAACAGGCGCAGGCCACGCTCGACCCGCGCGGTCGCCATCCGCTCACAGGCCGCAGCCTGCGTCTCGCCCGGCGGGGCGACGGGGACGATATCGTCCGCCAGCCAGTCGACCACCACCGCGCCGGGCCGGTCCGCCGCGATCCCCGCCACCCGCTCGTCATCGGTGCGCAGCAGCATCAGCAGGCCGCAATCAGCCGTCCCGCGTCGTGCCTGCGGCCCCAGCGCAAAGGCGGAGTCGGGCGCGAGATCGACCGGACAGGCGAGGTGCGCCGTCGCCCAGTCGAGGCTTCGCCGATCGCGGACATAGAGGTGAAAGTCGGGATGCCCCGCCACCGCGTCCACGAACGGCACGATCCGCGCGGGGTCGCGGAAGTGGATCGACTGCGGCAGCTGCACCACGCGAAATTCACGAACGTCACGCAAAACACGTTCCCGGAACAGCTGGTGATGCGGCCAGATGTCGCCGAGATTGCCGCCGCCATGCAGGAAGACCACGCCGCCCGGGCAATCGCGCCGGAGCGTCGCCGCGTCGAACCCGTCCCAGGTGGCGACGTGATCGGGATCGCGGCCGGTCACCTCGCGCAACAGCGCCAGTTCGCCCAGCCAGATCGCGCTGTCGCCGACATTGGCGTGATCGGGGAAGTCGAGCAGCGCATAGGCCTGTCCCGGCCCGACATGCCGGCGACACAGGGCGAGCAGCGCCGCCCGCTGCGTCGCGATCGCGTCCGCCATCGTCGTCATGCCGCGGCCGCCATCGCCGCGTCGGTGCGGGCCGCGGCGTAGAGCGCCTCGCACCCGTCCAGCCAGCGGTCGCGGGTGAACAGGCGCTCCACTCGCCCACGCGCCACGGTGCGCGGGATCGCCAGCGCCGCGCCGATCGCGATCGCCAGCCCGGCCGCGTCGTCGGGCGCGGCAAAGCATCCGGCCTCCCCGATCACCTCGCGCGCGGCGCCCCGGTCGAACGCGGCCACCGGCAGGCCGCAGGCCATCGCCTCGATCGCGACCAGTCCGAACGGCTCGTCCCAGCACGGCGTGAACAGAAAGACCGAGGCGCGGCCCAGCTCGGCCGCCAGTGCCGCGCCATCCAGATGCCCGCCATAGCGGATCGCCCCGCCCAGTCGCGGCGCGACCTCGGCCGCCCAGTAATCCGGGTCCTCGATCTGTCCGAACAGGGTGAGCGGCACGCCCGCCGCCCGGCCTGCGTCGATCGCCAGATGCGTGCCCTTGTTGGGGGTGATCCGCCCGCACCATACTGCGCTGCCGTCGCCTGCCGGCGTGAAGGGCCATGCGGCGGGATCGATGCCGTTGTGCAGCACCGATGCCCGTGCCGGCGCGCCTTCCGGCCACCATGCCGCCATCTGCCGCGCGGAGGTGACGGTCAGCCGATGCCCCGGCGTCGCGCTCGCCCGCACGAACCAGTGCAGCGCGTCATAGGGCGGCACGTGCAGCGAGGTGACGGTCGGCACCAGCGCGGTCCGGCGCGGCTCGATCGCGAAGCGGTGCAGGCTGTTGTTGTGGACCACATCGAAGCCGCCGGCCGCGATCCGGTCGCACGCCGCGGCGTAACCGGCGTCGAGATGCGCGATCAGCGGCGCGGAGCCGCGGTGCTCCGCCCAGGGGAAGGTGCGTTCGTAATGCTCGGGCACGACGGGATCGATCGCGAAGCGCGGGTCGCTGTCGCCCGCGGCGAACAGCACCACCTCGTGCCCGCGCGCCTGCAGCCCTTCCGCCAGATACCAGCTGTGCGATTCCATGCCGCCCATGAACGGCGCGGCGATCCGCTGGCGGACATGCGCGAGCAGCGCGATCCGGAGCGGGGCCTTCACGCCGCGCGGGCTTCCAGGATGCGGATGATGCTGGCGGTGTTGGCATAGGGCTGATGCCGCTGCTGCCCGGTTAGCGCGCGATCGGCGTCGTCGGGGCGGCGCAGGATGCGGATCGGCCGGCCCGGCGCGGCATCGATCAACCCCATCAGGGCGAACGCATGGAGCCAGTGATCCATGGTACGATAGCCCCATTTGCTCTCGAACAACTCGGCATTGCGCACCACGCTGTCGAGGTGATGGACGGGGGGCATGTGGTGCGGGTGATACTGGTGATAGGCGAGCCCGCCCCTGATCCACGCGATCGGGATGCCCGCCTCCGCGATCGTCTTGCCGAAATCGGTGTCCTCGCCGCCATAGCCGACATAGCGTTCGTCGAACCCGCCGGTGGCGAGAAAGGTCGCGCGGCGCATCGCGAAGTTGAGCGACCAGAAGCAGCGATAGTCGCCGCACCGCTCGATCCCTTGCGCGGGCGGGCCCTGCCGGTCGGAATGGCGCACCGCGACCGCCGCGAAATCCTCATAGTTCCAGTCGCCGGCCGTCGCTCCGCCCGGCAGGTACATCACCTCGCCCATCAGCAGCCCGTCCAGTTCGCCGAGCGCGGTCGCGTAATCGGCGACCAGCGTCGGCGTCGGGATGCAGTCCATGTCGAGGAAGACGAGCATCTCCCCCGTCGCCGCCTTCGCCGCGGCGTTGCGCGCGGTCGCCAACGGCAGGCCGGCATCGGTCGCGATCATCATCTGCCGCACCGGAAACGGCGCGTCGGGCAGGTCGTAGGTCTCGTCCTGCATCACCGCGACGATCAGTTCGACGGGCAATCGCGTCTGCCGCCCCAGCCCCGCCACGACGTTGCGCAAATGATCGGGCCGGCCCCCGGCCAGCGTCACGACGGATACGGGGGCGAATACGGAAGTCATCGGCGGGCACGCTCCGGCAGGAAGGAATACGGAAGACGGCCGGCCACGGTGCCGCCACCGTTTCCCCTGTTTTTCCGTTATCTAGCCGAAACGTTCACACCGGGTTTTGGCTCCCGTGCGTCAGGCGATCCCGCCCAGCCAGGTCAGGTGCAGACGATCGACATCCGATGCCCGCCCGGCGGGGGGTGGCGATCCCTGCGCCTCCACGAACGGCCTGTCGTCGCGATAGCCCAGCAGGACACCCGCCCCGGCCCAGTCGAACGACCATGTGGGGCAACGACCCGACCGCGCCGGATAGCCCGCGGCGAGGATCGCCTCCGCCACCATGACCGCATCGGCATCGCCGGCGATCTCCAGCAGGAAATGATGGGGTGACCGGACATCGTCCGCCAGCCCGACGCTGTCGCGGGTCAGGAACAACGCGTGGTCGCCCGGCCCGGCCGATACCGGCAGCACATGCCGGTCGAGCGCGTCGATGACCGGTCCCTCCGCCTCGGGCCGCCATTGCAGGCGTATCTGCCGTTCCGCCCCGCCGGGCATCGCGACGAACAGCGACAGCCCATCCTCATAGGGCAGGAAATCCGATCGAAGGAACCGCCATGTCTCGCCGACGGGATGCACGATGCCGTCATGGTCGACGAAGGCGCACACGACGCGGCAGCGCTGGCCGGGCGTCAGATGCATGAACGGTCCGGGTCTTGCCGGGGCCTTGCGACGCCGTCGCCACCATCCAAACATCATCCGTCCCCTATGGCCGGTCGACCGGCGCCGCCTCACCGTCCGGCAGCCGTCGTCGCCACAGCAGCCACGCCAGCCCGGCGAGCAGCGCGGTCGCCCCCAGCAGGATCAGCCACAGCACCGTCCGGCGCATATCGCGGCCGGTGTCGCCGGCATCGGCCAGCGTCACCCGGGCGGGCGGGGCGTCGGCCTGCGCGATGCCGACGGGCCGGCCGGCCGCCTGCGTCATCAGCGCGGCCACGGGCAGATAGGCATCGCGCGCGCCCGCCCGGCCGACCGCCAGCGTGAACGGCGCGCGCCCGGCCGTCAGGAACATCAGGTCGTGCGGTGCGAAACCGACCCGCACCCCCGGCGACGCGGAAAAGCCCGACGAGCCGGGATCGGCCGCGATCCGCAGCAGCCGGTACGGGCCACCGGTCAGCGCGATGTCCTCTCCCGTCCGCGCCGCGATGCCTTCGCCAAGCAGGGTCCATGGCTGTTCCGCATCGTCGCGGCCGAGGATGCGGACGGGGACGAGCATGTCGTCCCCCGCCGGCACGAGCCGCAGCGCCGCGATCGGCAGGGCGAACGGGGTCGCGACGTCGATGGTGCGCGCATCCCCGCCGGACGGCAGTCGCGCCGTCACCCATGCCAGCGCGACGGACGCGGCCGGGCGGCTGCGCAACGTCGCCCCGCGCACCGCGATCGGCGACAGCGGCCGCGACGCCAGCCGCCACGTCACACGCAGATAATCCCCGGACAGGCCGGCATCTTCCAGCGCGATCGTCGCATTGCGCGCGGTATCGGTGGCGGCGCGGTAGACGGTCTTCCGCCCCAGCGACCGCCAGTCCGACAGGTCGCGGCTCGCCTCGACGGTGAAGGTCACCGGCTGGCCCGCGGGCATATCGGCATCGAGCGTCAGCGCGCGCGCCTCGCCCGTCACGGCGCGCGCGTCGAGCAGGGTGCCGAGCAGCACCGATCCGTCGGTGCCGGGGGCGATCGTGCCGTCGACGCGCGCGATCCGCGCATCCCCGGCCCGGTCGATCCGCAGCGACATACCGCTGACCCTGAACGCGTCGGCCGCCCCCAGGATCGGCATCGCCGCCAGCGTGTCGCGCCGCTCCGCCGGGGTGGCGGAGAGGCGCGCGATCGGCATCGCGCGGCCGCGCGCGTCGAACAGGCGGATATCGGCAAGACCCGGCGTCCGCACCACGGCCAGCGCGGCGGGGGGCAACGCCAGCCGCTGCACCGGCGCGTCGCCGCCCGCCGTCACGGCGATGCGGACGGCATAGGCGCCCGGATCGCCATCCGTGCCCGCCGGGGCGGCCGCGACGAGCAGGACGGCCGCCAGCATCAGCCGCCTCATCGTCCCTCCCCCGTGACGGCCTGTCCTTTGGGCGGCAGCGGCGCGAGATAGCCGACGACCAGCATCAGCAACCCGACGACGATGAAGGCCACGATCCGCGCGCCCCCGCCGCTGCCGTTCATGTCGATCAGCAGCAACTTGACGACCGTCAGCCCCAGCAACGCCGCGCCGATCAGCCACAAGGTCCGCCGCATCCGGCGATGCGCCACCACCATCAGCGCCAGCGCGACCAGCGTCCACAGGATCGCAAGGCCGGTCTGCACCACGAAGCTGGACAGCAGCGCGCCGGGATCCCACGCCACCCCCAGCAGATGGTGGGCGATGCGCAGCCACACCGTATTGACCGCCACGAACGCCAGCCACGCGATCATGCCACGCGCCGCCCGGCCGCCAAGGGCAGCGGCACCGGGGTTCGGCAGGTTCGCCGCCCCGATCGCCCGCCGCCACCATTCCAGCGTCGCCAGCGCCAGCGCGACCGACAGGTCGGCGGGGTTGAGCGGCGGGACATAGGGCAAGGGGTCCGCCGATCCGGACGAGAACAGCGCGACCAGCAACGTCGCCGGCACCAGCAGCGCCGCGACCGGCAACGCCGCGTACCAGCCATAATCGGTTTCGTGCCGGGCCAGCGGCCAGCGGGGGATGCCGCGCCCCTGCAAGGCGCCACGCGTCCACCGCGTCAGCCCGGCGAGGATCGCGGCGACTGTGGTCAGCAGCGCCGCCTCTTCCCATGCGCCCCGTGTCGACAGGCCGGTCCGTTCGAGGACGAACAGCACGCTGTCGATCGCCAGCGCCCCGCCCAGCCACACCCCGCCGGCATGGGCGGCGCGCACTATCGGCTGCCGCGCGGCCGCGTCGCCGTCGCGATCGATCCGGTGGAGCATGTGCAGATGAAGCGCGATCGACACCGCCCAGATCGCCCAGTCGGGGGCGGACAGGACATGCGAGCCGGCCGCCTTCTCCGCCACGAACCCCGCGGCCAGCGCGATCAGCGCCGCCCGGGCGGGCCAGCCCGCGACCGGCCAGCGCAGGCGACGGCCGATCGCCTGTGCCCCCCACGCGCTGCCGACATAGGCGAGCATCATCAGCAGCGCGCGGGTCGACCCCGCGAAGACCGGCAGCGGCATCCCGCCGCGCTCCACCGGGGGCAGGTGCCGCCCGGCCTCGACCGCCCAGGCGAGCCACCAGAAACCGAACGCCACCAGAAAGGCGGGATCGCCCAGCACCGCCTCGATCCGGGCATAGCCGCGCGCGAACCGCGATCCGCTGTGCGGCAACGGCATGCGCAGCCACCAGGCGGTGATGCCCAGCGCCAGCGCGATCAGCACCGGGCCGACGAACCCGGCACCGACCAGCGGCGCGACGTTCAGGGCAATCAGGCACAGCAGCGCCGCGACCGACTGGAGCAGCAGGCCGAACAGCCGCGGCATCCAGCGCGCCTGCCGCATCCCGACCCAGACCGCGCCGGCCCCCTCCAGCGCCCAGACCGCCGAGGTCCAGCGCGCGCCCAGCGCCAGCGGCACCGCCAGCGTGACGAAGCCGATGCCGATCGCCAGCATCGTCTCGTTCATCACCCGCAGGTCGTCGCGCCGGTGGCGCATCGTGAAGGCGGCGATCCCCAGATACAGCGCGGCGAACCCCAGCGCGGCGAAGGCGCTGCCGAACGGACGGTTATGGACCAGCCCGACCTGCAACCCGAACCCCGCCAGCGCCGGCCCGAACGACAGGGTCGTGTCGACCACGTTGCCGAACCGGCCCGGCGTCGCGCGCGCCTGCATCATCCCCGTCGCGACGTAGATCAGGACAGAGACGATCAGGAACACCTGCCCCGCCGCGAAATCGGCCGGTTGATAGGACGCCGCCTCCCACAGGGTCATGACGCCGAACGTCGCGAGGAAGCCCAGCAGGTTGAGCAGCCGCCACGACCGCCGGCCCGCGATGAACAGGATCGCGAGGTTCAGCAGCGTGTAATAGGCGAACAGGCCGACGACGTCGCCGGTGCCGTCCGACAGCAGCAGCGGCACCGCGAACCCGCCCGCGAAGGCGGTCAGCGCCAGTGCCTGCGACCGTTGCAGCAGCGCCAGCGCGCAGCCGGCCGCGCACACCACGATCATCAGCGCGAACGCCGCGCCGACCGGTACCGTGTCGTACAGCTTCGCCGCGGCGAACAAGGTGAGGTAGAGGATCGCGACCCCGCCGCCCTGCAGCGCCAGCCCGAATCCCGGCCGGCCGGTCCGCGTGCGGAACCCGGTGACGAGCAGCGCGACGCCGATCGCGGCGACCACCGCCAGCCGGAACTCGATCGGGAAGAGCCCCGCCGCGGCGGCATAGCTGGCCAGGAACGACAGGCCCACGAACAGGACGACCAGCCCGAGCCGGACGATGGTGTTGCCGCCCAGCAGCCAGTCCCGCGCCCGCGCGATCGCCGCCTCGACCAGGCCCGGTTCGGCCGGCGCGACGGGGGTCGGCTCCACCGGTGCTGGCGTGGCGGGTGCAGGTGCGGGGGTGCCGGGGGGTGCGCGCCACACCGCGGGATCGAACCCGACCATCCCCACCGGCTCCTCCTCGTCCGGGAAGGGATCGGCCGGCGCGACGACGGGCTCCGTCGGCATGGGTGCAGGGGCCGACATGGATGCGGGGGCCGGCACGCTTTCCTCCCGTTCGTGCAGGCGGGTGGCCAGCAGGTCGATCTGCGCCTGCAACGGCGCGGTCGCCGTCGCGACCTCCATCCGGATCATCCTGCGGCCGGCCCAGCCGACCAGCGCACCGACGATCCCGCCCAGGATCAGTCCATGCTCGCTATACCCGGCCAGCACCCACCCGACGAGCGCCGCCAACAACGCCGACCACAATATCATCAGCGTTCGATCCCCTGTCGCGCGATCCCCTGTCGCGACACGCGGGGGCAGCATGGCGCAGATCACGGCCGGCTGTCGATCCGTTACCCCTTCCCCCCGCAGGATCGCCCGTCATGCCGGACACGGCCGCCCGTCATGCGCCCATGTCACATACACCGTCCGGAACCCCGCCCTGGTCTGGCAGGCGTGGTGATGGCGCGTCATGACGGCACCGATCACGAACGGCCCGGCGATCATCAGCAATATCCCGATGACGACCGATGCCAGGAACAGCCCGAACGCGGCCCCCGTCCACCGCTCCCGCCGCGCGGCGCCGAGGCGCGATAGCGGCGCGAGCGCACTCAACGACAGGAAACCGATCCCGAACAGGGGCAGCGCGAACATCATGCTGCCCGTCCGGATGACGGGGGCATCGCGGCGCTGCGGGGATGGATCACGCTCCTTCGTGCACCGTCCGTGCTTTCCCGTTGGTCCGGATCATCGGCACCTTCCTGCATGCGCCTGTGTCCGGTGGGACAGGCTCTACGGGATCAGGGCGTGGTGACGAAAGGCCATCGTACGGCATACATGTCGACGATCCGACAGGCATATGGCTTCGTGTCATCCATCAGCGGTTCCGGCCGCGCGGGCGAACAGCAGCGCGGCGCCGGCGAACAGCAGCACGAACAGGCCGTTGAGCACGATCTGGCCGGTCGGGCCGGGCGGCGCGCTGCCGCCGGCGACGACCGCGACGCCCCCGACCAGCGCCTGCACGATTGCAGCCGCGGTCATCGCGCGGGCCATGCCCCGGGCCTGGAAACGTGCGCCGATTGCGCCGGCCAGCGCGGTTGCCAGCACCGCGCCGTACAGCAGGTTGAGCGGGTTGCCCTCGTCGCCGATGATGCCCACCGCGGCGTTGATCCATATCAGCAGGAAGGCGGTCACCAGCGCCAGCCCGCTGCCGGCGCGATAGGCCAGGTTGCGCGTCGTCCGAACCGCCAGTTCGAACGCGATCCCGACACCCCCGATCATCACCGCGGCGAACACGAAATCGAAGGCCGTCCAGTTCACCGCATCGGTGATCCGCATCGTCGCCAGCGGGATCAGCCACAATGTCGCCGCCAGTCCCCAGCCCGCGATCCGCCACGGGTTGCGACCTCCTTTGCCTTCCGTCACTTCCTTCGTCATCGGCTTGCCTCCATGGTGCGAAGGCCGTTCCCTGCCCGGTCGCGGGGTGAGCGGCATGAGCGATCGATGAGGATTTGCTGAAAAGTGACAGCCAGCAAGTGACAGCCAGGACATGACAGGCGACGGCTATCTGTTCGACCGCTTCACCCTGGATGCGGACAACCGCCTGTTGCGGCGCGACGGGATCGCGGTGGACCTCAGCCCCCGTTACCTCGACGCGCTGATCCTGCTGGTGACGGAGGCCGGCACGCTGGTGACCAAGGACCGTTTCCTGGGCGAGGTGTGGCAGGGCGTCCCCGTCACCGACGAGGCGCTGACCCAGTGCATCAGGACGTTGCGCCGCCAGCTCGGCGACGATGCCGCGCGGCCCCGGTTCATCGTCACCGTCCCGAAACATGGCTATCGCTTCGTCGCCACCGTCACCCGCGCCGCGACCCTGCCGGCCGATGACGAACCCGCCAGTCCGCCCGCACCGCCGGCCCATGCCCCGACCGACAACCTGCACGATGCCCTGATGCTGGGCGGCGCGGGCACGCTGGGGGCCGGGGTGGCGGGTATCGTCGGGGGACTGTTCTACGGCTCGATCATGGCGACGCAGGGAACTGGGCAGGGAGCCGGGGCAGGCGGCGCCTCCGTCCTGCTCGTCCTGTTGTGGCTGACGGTGGTGGCCGCGGTGGTCGGCGGGGCCGGGGTCAGCGCCGGGATCGCCGCCTCGCGGGTCGCCGGCGCGCGCGCGTGGCGCATCGCGGGGGGCGCGCTGGGCGGCTTCGCGGTGGGGGGGATCGTCAAACTGCTCGGGCTGGACGCGTTCAACCTGCTGCTCGGCCATGCGCCGGACGACATCACCGGCGCGCCCGAGGGGCTGGTGCTGGGGGGCGCGGTCGGGCTGGGCGCGTGGCTGGCGGGGCGCACCCCCTCGCCCCGCCGCGGCATCGCGTGCGCGGCCGCCAGCGGCGGGGCCGGGGCACTGCTGATCCTGCTGCTCGGCGGGCGGATGATGGGCGGCAGCCTCGACGCGCTGGCGCGCAGCTTTCCCGCCTCGCGCCTGCAGCTCGACCGGATGGGCCATTTGTTCGGGGAGACCGGCTTCGGCCCCGTCACCCGTTTCGCCACCGGCATGATGGAGGGCGCGCTGTTCGCCGGATGCATCGTCGGGGCGATGATGATGGTGCGCAAGGCCGCGACCGGGCGAAACGTGGACGCCTGACTCCGGATTCCCGTCGCCGGTCAGGCGGTCGTCCAGCGCCCCGGATAGAGGGGAACGAAGGGGATCGGCGTCGGGCTCGACAACCCGTGTCCCGCCCCATCGCGGCAACGGACCAGCCATGTCCCGATATCGCAACGAGGTTCCCCCTCACCGGCGGAGGAACCCGCCGCCAGCCGCTGAACCGGCAGCGTCAGCCAGATATCCTCGACCCGGCCATCGGCGAATTCGACCAGCCGATGCGTCGCCGACGCAAGCAGGACGAGCCAGAACAGCAACAGGGCCACCCGCACGGCGCGGCGCTGCACCCATGCCGCTGCGCCCAGCAGGATCACCGCACCGCCAAGCACCATGGACTTGCCGATATCCGGGCCGGAGATGGCAGCCGGTGCCGTGCCGCCGGTGATGAACAGCGGATCGAAACTGATCGCGACGATCATCCCCGTCAGCAGCATCCCCGCCACGAGGATCGCAAGCCCCGACAGGGGCCACGCCCTACCTGTCATCTTCACGCTCCCCTCTGCCTGAAGCCAAGGGCCACGGTCATCAACTCGTTTTTGTTTTCCGCCGGGGCGACGATCTGCCTGCCACGATAGTAGAGAAGGGAACTGTCACTGCCGTCGAGAAACACCGCATCGGAAAAGCCGGCGACGATCAATGCGTCGCGAAGGGAGGCATAGCTACTGCCCGGCGCCCTGCCATGCTCCTGCACCCCGACCAATAGCGCCTGTTCCCGCGCGTGATAGGCTATGATCGTCTTGCCTGTCGCGGACGGTAATTGCTCGACGCTGTTCAACGTACTGTTATTGCGCTGGATCAAACTCGGCCGTGCCGCAGCCCCCGGCTCCCCTGTCGTCGGGCCGGTCGTGGGCGGACGATAGCGGTTCCCTTGCCCGTAAGGCAGGCCATTCGAAATCAGCGGCCCGAGATTGCCCAGCGCGGTCACGGTGTTGCCACCCTGTGGCGGATTTCCCAAACCGGTGACATAGCGCAATCGGCCTGGACGGCCATTGACACCGGGTTCCGCTATCTCGGCGATATGGAAGCCTTGGGGGCGGCTGTCGCCGATCGTGGCTCGCCCTGCCTGCACGACCCTTCCCTCAATCAGGGTTTCGGAAGCGGCAACGGGATCGTTACCCCAAAGGGCATCGAACTTTCCGCGTTGGTCACCCCGAAATAATTTCCGTTTACGACGACGTCGAACGCATTCGCCTGCCGCTCGATCGTTCTGGTAAACAGCTCTTCCCCGGTACGCACAATCGCCCGCATGGATACCTGTCCCAAGAACAGCACATAGGCGAACGATCCCATATACACCAGTATGCCGGACTGCCCGTTGGCTCGCGCTCGCTTTACAAGGTCGCGGTCCAGCATGAATTTCCCCTCGCTCGTGCAGGTTTTCGATCATCGATCGGTGGTCTTGCGTAATACCGAACCCTTCGACGGTCGAAGCATCATCCTTATCGTATCGGTTGCCGTCGAAGTGGACAATCTCACTTCTGCTGGTCCTGCTGTTTGCCGCCTGCCGATACGAGCGAAAACCGATGGCAGACATCCGGAAACCCGTTCAAACGCCCTTTTCCTACGCCACCAGCCCGTCCAGCACGTCGCGCAGCCGCTCGATCCGGGCGGCGAGGTCGTCGATACGTTCGCGCAGCAGCCAGCGGTGCTTCACCGGTTCGAACGGGGTGGGCAGCGTCGCCTTCGGGTCCGCCAGCGTCAGGGCGATCGCGGCGGGGCCGGCGTCGATCTGGCGGACGCCCGCATCCGCCGCCAGCGCGGCGATGCGCGCGGTGTCGAGCAGGCGGGCGGCGGGTTCCGGCACCGGGCCGAACCGGTCCTCCAGTTCCGCCTGGAACGCGTCGATCGCCGCCACCTCGTCCAGATGCGCGAGCTGGCCGTAGAGCGACAGGCGCAAATCCGCCTCGGGTATCCAGTCGTCGGGCAGGCGGCCGGTCGCCCCGAGCGATAGTGACGGCTGCCACCGGTCCGCCGCCTCGCCCCGCGCCACGCGGAGCGCATGGCCGAGCAGATGCTGGTACAGGTCGACCCCGATCAGCTTCATGTGACCGGCCTGTTCCTCGCCGATCAGATCGCCCGCGCCGCGCATGTCGAGATCGCGCGCGCTGATCGCGAAGCCCGCGCCCAGCTGGTCGAGCGCCTGAAGCGTGCGCAGCCGCTTCAGCGTCGCCTCCGCGATCGTCGCCTCGCCGTCGGTGGTCAGCAATATCTGCCCGCGCCGGCCGCCACGCCCCACCCGCCCGCGCAACTGGTGCAGCTGCGACAGGCCGAAGCGGTCGGCATGGTGGACGATCATCGTGTTGGCGCGCGGCACGTCCAGCCCCGCCTCGATGATGTTGGTCGCCAGCAGCACGTCGCCGTCGCCGGCCGCGAACCCCGCCATCGCCTCGTCCAGGTCGCTGGCGTCCATCCGGCCATGCGCGGTCACCACCCCCAGCGCGGGGACGAGACGTTGCAGCGTCGCGGCCATCGGCGCGATATCCTCGATCCGGGGCACCACGACGAAGCTCTGCCCGCCCGCCGCGCGCTCGCGCAGCAGCGCCTTGCGCACGTCGTCCCCGGAGAACGGGGCGACGGTGGTGCGGATCGGCCGGCGCCGCGCCGGCGGGGTGGCGATGATCGAGATCTGTTGCAGCCCGACCAGCGCCGATTGCAGCGTGCGCGGGATCGGCGTCGCGCTCAGCGTCAGGACATGGCCCGCGCCCAGCGCGCGCAGGCCCGCCTTGGCCGCGGCACCGAACCGCTGTTCCTCGTCGATCGCGACCAGCGCGAGATCGGCATAGCGCACCGCCTTGCCCGCGACCGCCGCGGTGCCGATCACGACCTGGATGCTGCCGTCCGCCAGCCCCGCCAGCACCCGCTTGCGCTCCGCCGGGGTCGACAGGCGCGAGAGCCCTGCGACCTCGATCCCCGTGCCCGCGAAACGCCGGCGCACGCTGTCGAGATGCTGGCGCACCAGCACCGTCGTCGGCGCGACGATCGCCGCCTGCCGCCCGGCCAGCGCCACCAGCGCGACCGCGCGCAACGCCACCTCGGTCTTGCCATAGCCGACATCCCCGACGACCAGCCGGTCCATCGCCCGCCCGCTCGCCAGATCGGCGCGCACCGCGGCGATCGCGCGCGCCTGATCCGCGGTCTCGGTGAAGGGGAAGCCCGCGGCGAAGCGTTCATAGGCGGCATTGTCGGGGACGATCGGGTCGACGGTGCGCGCGTCCCGCTCCGCCGCCAGCGCCGCCAGCGCCCGCGCGCTTTCGGCGATGGCGGCATCGATCGCGGCGCGGCGCTTGTGCCAGCTCGCGCCGTCCAGCGTATCGAGCGTCACCGCATCCCGGTCCGCGCCGTAGCGCCAGATACGGTTCGCCTCCTCCACCGGCACCAGCCGGCGCGCGCCCCTGGCGTATTCGAGCACGATATGATCGCCGGCCGCCTCGCCCTGCGGCGCCTCCAGCCCGGCGACGCAGCCAAGCCCGTGATCCTCGTGCACCACGACGTCGCCGATGTGCAGTTCAGCCCCGCCCGCGAAGCCCGCGACCGCGACAGCCGCCTCCTCGCCCTGCGCGCGGCTGCCGAGCAGGTCCGCCGCGGCGATCACGGTGCAGCCGGCATGGACGAAGCCGCGCTCGACCGGTGCCTCCAGCAGCGCGACGCTGCCGACCGGGGCCGCCATCGCCGCCGCCAGCGATTCCGCCGGGGCCGCAGCCGCGCCGATCCGCGCGCGCAGGAACCGCAGGTCGCGGGGGCTTCCCGCCAGCACCAGCCGCCCGTCCGCCAGCACGGGCTTGGCGAAGCGCCGGAACGCGCGGATCGGATCGGCACGCTCGACGAAGCGCGGCGGGGCCGCGTCCGCCGGGCCGTCGTCCGCCAGCGTCGCGGGCGTGTCGCCGATCGCCGTCGCCCATGTCTTCGCATCGACCAGCCCGAACGGCGCGCGGCGACGCGGCGCACCGTCGCGCGCCAGCGCCAGAAACGCGTCGCGCCGTGCCTGTGCGCCGGGTTCGATCACGATCGCGGCACCGGGCAGGTGATCGACGATCGTCACGCCCCCCTGGCCGTCGCTACCGGTCTCCGGCTCGCTCGCCTGACCGATCACCACCGTGTCGACCGCCTCGGTGCCGAGCTGCGTGACGGGGTCATAGGCGCGCAGGGCCGTCACCACCCCGTCGGCGAATTCGATCCGCACCGGGGTGGCGCGGTCGGCGGGGAAGATGTCGATCACCGTGCCGCGGATCGCGATCTCGCCGGGTTCGTCGACGCGGTCGTCCTCGGTATAGCCAAGCGCCTCCGCCTGTGCGGGAAAGCCCGCCGGGTCGATCGCGTCGCCGACCGAGAAGGCGGGGGGATGCTCGTCGAACGCGGCGGGCTCGGGATAGCGCACCGCGCTGGCCGCGGCCGACACGATCGCGACGATGCGCGCCCCGGGCGCCTCCGTGGCGGCCACGCGCAACCGCCGGAGCGCCGCGACCCGCTGCCCGACATTGCCCGCGGAGGGGGGCGCGGCCTCGCCCGGCAGCGCGTCGCTGGAGATCAGGTGGACGACGACCGCATCGGGCACGAACGCCGCGACCAGTTTCGCAATCGCCTCCCCCCGCTGCCCGTCCCGCACCACCGCCAGCGTCCGCGCCTCGTCGCGCAACGCGATCCGCGCCGCGACGATCGCGACGGGATCGGTGGCGGCTGCCTCACCGGGCAGGGTCGTATCGGGGGTCCGCTTCAGCATCCGGAATTCCTGCAGCCAGTGGTGGCTACAGGGACAACCGGCATCGGGCACTCGGCGTTCCGCTTGAAAAGGCACGGTTTTTAACCTGTGTCTTCGGCGTGGCGCTATATACCGCGGCCAAGGTGGAACCGGATCACGCCGCCATCCCCCACCCGCCGACCGGCACGATCGTCGGCGCGCCGAGTTGCGGGTACGGGCCATGGAACAGATCGCCGAGCGCGCAGCGATAGTGGCGGTTCAGCCAGCGGCGCCGGCGGTGTTCGGGGCCGTCGTGGATCATGTGGCAGCGCTGGCAGAGCGCGGCCAGATTGTGCGCGACGCTGTCGGTCGGATCGTGGTTCAGGTGCGCGCAGGCCAGCACCACCTGCGTCCAGCGTCCCTCGCGCAACAGGTCGCGGCGCGGCATCCGCACCCGCCGCCCCTGCCCGTCGCGCCAGCGCCGGTCGTGGCGATCCCACCACAGGCCGTCACCCAGATGGAACACCCGTTCGCCATGCGGCCGGCGGCAATGCTCGCAGCGCCCGCCGGCGCGCCCGAACCGGATCGACTGCGACAATTGCGTCCAGTCGATCGGGTAGAGCCAGAGATGATCGGCACGGATCGGCATCGTGCGACCGACTCTGATTCATCCCGGCCCGGAACGAAAGCGGAAAACGACGTGAATCCGCTGTTTTGCCCCGCAGGCGGGCCGGAGTTCAGGCAGGCTGGCCGTTGCCCCCGGTCGACCCGAAGATCTGCCCGGTCGAGTAGCTGAGCGACGGGTCGGCCGCGGCGACATATAGCGCGGCGATCTCCGCCGGCTGTCCCGGCCGGCCCATCGGCGAACTCTGGCCGAAGCTGCGCTGCTTGTCGGGGGTCGCCCCGCCGCTGACCTGCAGCGGCGTCCAGAACGGCCCCGGCGCCACTGCGTTCACGCGGATGCCGCGCGGCGCCAGTTGCTTGGCCATGCTCTTGGTGAAGTTCAGCACCGCCGCGCGCGTCAGCGCATAGTCGACGATATCGGGCGAAGGATCGCCCGCCTGCTCGGACGAGGTATTCACGATCACCGCCCCCGCCCCCATCCGCGCCACCGCCGCCTTCGTCAGCCAGAACGGGGCATAGACGTTGGTCTTCATCGTATCGTCGAAATCCTGCGCGGAGATGTCGGCGATGCCGGGCCGGGTCTGCTGGCGCGCGGCGTTGTTGACGAGGATGTCGAGCCCGCCGAGCTGCGTCGCGGCCTGCTCCACCAGTTTCCGACAGAAGCCCTCGTCGCGCAGGTCGCCGGGGATCGCGACCGCCCGCCGCCCCTCTGCCCGGATCAGCGCGATCACCTCGCGCGCGTCGGGCTCCTCGGCGGGCAGATAGTTGATCGCGACGTCCGCGCCCTCGCGGGCATAGGCGATCGCCGCAGCGCGGCCGATGCCGCTGTCACCGCCGGTGATGAGCGCCTTCTTGCGCGCCAGCTTGCCCGATCCCTTGTAGCTGGTCTCGCCATGATCGGGCCGCGGCGTCATCTTCGAGGCGAGGCCGGGCCAAGGCTGGCGCTGTACCGGAAAGGGCGGTTTGGGATAGGCGGCCGCGGCCGGCGTGGTTGCCGCTTTCGCACCCCCCTGCACCGCCGCGGCGGGGGCGGCGACGGCCCCGGCCGCCAGGGCGGCGCCGGTCACGAAGGTACGGCGATCGGTATCGGTCATGTCAGGCTCCGCGACAGGTCAGTCGCGATGAAGCGCGGCATGCGCCGATACGTTCCGGCAAACGGGGTAAGACCATGCTTACATTGAGCAATTATCGCGGTGTTGCCGGTTTTGGGGGACGGTTGCGGATCGGCCGGATCGATCCCGATCCTCAGTGGTGGTAGCGGCCCAGCAGATCGGCGATCCCCACCCGCTCCGCCGTGATATGACGGTGCAACTGGTTCAGCGTCAGCCGGGCCGCAGCCTGATAGCCTGCCCGGTCTTCGACAATCCGCGCTGGCGTCCATTGCATCACATGCACGCGGAACACCTCGCCCGCCGCGATGCAATGCACCTTCATGTCCCGCGCCAGCGCCCCGCGCTCCGCATCGCCCGACGCGATCGCGGGATCGAAGATGACGTCGTGCTTGAAGACTTGATACGCACCGAGCACCTGCATCAGCTCCCGCCGCAGGCCGGCCGGGTTCTCGGGCAGCGCCTCCTGCCCCTGTCTCAGCAGCCGCAACGCTGCATCCTGATGCAGCCGCAGGGCATCGATCGAGCGATCCTTGTCCATCGCTTTACCCTATATTCAATGCGTTAAGATCCTTTCCATCGCGCTGCCCCCATCGCGCCGCGCCGCCATGCCGGAAAGGATGGTGGCGCAGCGACGATCGCCACCGCCACAAGGGTCCGCTGCGCCCGTCGGCCTACAGGAAGCCCGCGCCGGCGTGATCCTTGAACAGTTCGGCATTGCGGACGTAATCCGCCAGGATCTGCACCGTCTTGTGGCGGCTGACCTCCTGCATCTTGAAGATCGTCGCCCCCCGCGCCGCGCTTTCGGTCAGGAAGCCGGCGCGCAGCGAATGGCCGGCGAAGCGGCGCGGGTCCAGCCCGGCACGGACCGCCGCCCCCTGCACCAGCCGCGCGACCGCCCGGTCCGACATCGCCACCGCCATCGGCTCGTCGCCGCGCGTCAGCCGGCGGAACAGCGGCCCCTCGTCATGCCCCGCAGCGGCCAGCCACGCCATCAGCCGCGCCTTGGGCGCCAGCCGCATCCCCTCCGGGATGGCGATCACCACCCCGCGCCCGGCCTGATCGGTCTTCGAGCCGCGGATGGTGAGGCGCAGCCCCTCCGGCACCAATGCGACATCGGCCATGGTCAGCGCGACCAGCTCGCTGCGCCGAAGCGCGGCCGCCATGCCGATCACCAGCACCGCACGGTCGCGCCGTGCCCGCACGCCGTCCCCCGTGATCGTCGCCAGCAACCGTTCGAGGATCGCGGCATCGGCCGCCTGCTTGCGCACCACCGCCCCGCCCCGCGCGCGGCGGATGCCCGCCATCGTCTCGCGCAGGGGACCGGCATCGGGGCTGTCGGTCGGCGCCACGAACCCGCCCAGTCGATGATAATGGCCGATCGCGGCCAGCCGGCGCTCGATCGTCGCCGGCGAGCGGCCGCGATCCGCCTCCGCCCCGATGAAGCGCCGCACGACATCCGCCCCCGCCGGCAACGCGCTTTCGCCCCGCCCCGCGCACCAGGCGGTGAAGATCGTCCAGTCCGCCCGGTAGCCGCGATGCGTATTCTCCGCCCGCGCCGCCCGCGCATAGGCATCCGCCCGCTCGGTCTCCGCCTGCACCAGCCCCGGCAGCGACGGCTGCGATCGAAGCGCCGGCACCGGCGCGACGACGACCAACGATCGCGACGGCGGCACATCGCCCGTTATGTGATCGTCGGAGGTGTGTTGGGGCGGTGCCACGGTGAGCGATTCTGGCGAATTTACGAATGGCTGTCGAGTGTCCGATAAGGAATGTTATCGGACACCAGTCTTTCTTCAGGGGTTTGACCCAAGGCGTAACGGCGCATCATCGACGTAGGCCGGTGAAAATGGGCTACAGTACAATTTCCATGCGGGAGTTCGGCATCAGCTGGTCGCGCGGAATCGCCGACCACTTGCGCTGCCTCATCACGCCCGGCTTGCTGCTGTGATAATCACCGCATAGGGCTTGATCAGTTTCCCGAGCCCAAGCGGGTGGTCCGCCAAAAGCAGGATATTCGAATTGCTCATCCAAGATTTGGCGCGACGCCTGAATGGCTGCGTGCTCGTTATCGGCGACGTGATGCTGGATACATTCGTGTATGGAGACTGCAGTCGCATCTCCCCCGAAGCGCCCATTCCGGTGATATGCGTCCGCGACGAAAAGGTCATGCTGGGGGGAGCCGGCAACGTGGCGCGGAACATAGCCGGCCTTGGAGGAAAGGCGATCCTTATCGGGGTGATCGGCGCCGACGCCGCCGGCGGAAAATTACACGAGCGGATCGCAGCCGAGCCAGGGATCGAAGTCGATCTGATCGTCGATCCTACTCGACCGACTACCCAAAAGACACGGTACGTCGCTGCGGGTCAACAGATGCTGCGGGCGGATTTCGAGCATGTCACGGCCTGTGATGAGGAGCCACTGCTCGCGGCACTGGACCGACAGCTTGCCAAGGCCGATGCTGTTATCTTCTCGGATTATGCCAAGGGTGTCCTGACCCCGGCCTTTCTGCAGACCGCGATAGAACGCATTCGCGCGCGGGGCATCCCGATCGTTATCGATCCCAAAAGCTCCGACCTGACGCGCTACAACGGTGTCACCCTGCTCACGCCCAATGTCAGCGAGGCCATCGCCGCAGCCGGGATGGCCTGCGGTGACGACGACGAGGTCGCAGCCGCCGGGACCCGCATCCTCGACACCGTTCCCGATACGCAAGCGGTTCTTATCACGCGTAGCGCCAAGGGTATGACGTTGATCGAACGCGGGCATGAGCCGCACCATCTGCAGGCGCTTGCTCGCGAGGTATTCGACGTGTCCGGCGCAGGAGACACTGTGATCGCCAGCGTGACGCTGGCGATCGCCGCTGGCGTCGATCTGCCGCAAGCAACCGAGCTTAGCAATCTAACGGCCGGCATTGCCGTGGGCAAGCCGGGCACGGCCGTCGTGACCGTCGACGACCTGCAACACGAAATCCGCTATCGCGGTGAGCGATCGGCGGATCGCAAGATCATGCCACTGTTTGAAGCCGTCGAACTGGTAAAGCGCTGGCGCCAGGACGGCGAACGTATTGGCTTCACCAACGGCTGTTTCGACCTGATCCATCCCGGCCATGTGTCGCAACTGGCGCAGGCGCGCGCGCAATGCGGGCGACTGATCGTCGGATTAAACGCAGACCGCTCGATCCAGCGTCTCAAGGGCCCGGATCGACCGATCCAAAGCGAAATGGCCCGATCAATCGTGCTGGCGGCACTCGAATCGGTCGATCTGGTCATTTTATTCGAAGAGGATACGCCGCTGAACCTGATCGAAACCCTGCGTCCCGATGTGCTCATCAAGGGCAAGGATTATCGCATCGACCAGGTTGTCGGAGCGGATATCGTGACCGATTATGGCGGTGAGGTGTTCCTAGCCGACATCATTGAGGGGCACAGTACCACCAACATCATCTCCCGCCTGCTGACAAAGGTAGCCTGATCATGATCCTTGTCACCGGAGGAAGCGGGTTCATCGGTTCCAACATCGTCGCGGCGCTGTCTGATGCCGGCCGCGACGTCGTGATCTGCGACTGGCTGCATCAGGACGATCGCTGGCGCAACATCGCCGCGCACGGGGTTTCCGACATCATCGTCCCCGAAACCCTGCCAGCTTGGTTAAAGCAAGCGGGCGACCGGGTGGAAGCAGTCATCCATATGGGCGCGATCAGCGCGACGACTGAAACCGATGTCGACGCGATCGTACGCAACAACATTCGCCTGACGATCGACCTGTGGGACTGGTGCACAACCACAGGCGTACCATTGATCTACGCGTCTTCCGCTGCCACTTATGGTGAGGGCACGCAGGGGTTCGACGACGATGCGTCGGAGCCGGCATTAGCTCGACTGCGACCGCTTAATGCCTATGGCTGGAGCAAGCACTTCATCGATCGCCGCATCGCCGCAATCCTTGCAGCGGGGGGCAGGACGCCTCCGCAATGGGTGGGGCTGAAGTTCTTTAACGTCTACGGCCCCAACGAATACCACAAGGGCAGCATGAAAAGCGTGGTCGCACAAAATTGTGCCCGTGTGGTGCAAGGCGAGCCACTCCGCCTGTTTCACAGCTATCGCCCCGACTATGCCGATGGGGGACAGACGCGCGACTTCGTCTATGTTCGCGACTGCGTCGATGTCATCCTGTGGCTGCTAAGCCGCCCCGACGTGTCTGGCCTGTTCAATTTGGGAACCGGCCATGCCCGCTCGTGGCTGGACCTCGGTCGGGCCCTGTTCGCTGCGCTTAACCAGAAAGAGCGAATCGAGTTCATCGATATGCCCGAGCAGATCCGGCCTCGATATCAATATCATACAGAGGCGGCGATGACGCGGCTACGCGCTGCGGGCTATGCCGCGCCGTTCACCGCGCTGGAGGACGGAGTGCACGACTATGTCGTCAACTATCTGACGGCGCCCGATCCCTATCGCTGATCCGATGCACCCAGGATCGTAATCATCTGGGCGAATACCTGTTCCGGCGTGGTGCCGCCGATGCAGGCCATCGCCGCGCAGCCGGATCGATTGCAGGGCGCGCATGCGACGTCCTGCACCATTACATGACCGACGCGACTGTAAGGGCCCCATTGGTGCGGATCATTTGTCCCGGTGAAGATCGCTAGCACCGGGGTATCGAAACGGGCAGCGAGATGGGCGGTTACGGTGTCGGGACACACGACGAGGTCGGCATGTGCCAGAACCGCTTCGAACCTCGGCCAGTCTGCCCGTCCGGCAAGATCGATGATGCCGGGCATTGCATCCGCCAACCGGCGCGCGACTGCCACCTCGCCCGCACCGGCGCCCGTCACGACGAGACGATAGCTCGATGTCTGTGGGTGCGCGCTCAGCAAGGCCACAAGCGCCATCCAGCGGTCTATTCCCCAATCCTTGAAAGCCGCGCCGGCGCCGGGATGAAGTACCATATAGGGGGCCGCCAGATCATCGGGGCACGCGAACCGCTCCGACGGCGTCCGGGGGCGCAGATCGTCCATGTCCCAGTTGTCCTCCGGCCATAGCGCGGCGAGCAGGCCGCGATAGTGGCTGGCGACCGGTTGCGAGGCGTCGGTCCAACGCACCGGATGCGTCAGAAGCGGACCATACCCACCGCTGGCGAAGCCCGCACGAACTGGAATACCCGCCTTTTGGAAAAGCGGATGAGCGGGAGGGTAAAACGGATAGCAGTCGATCGCGACGTCATAGGCGGCGGATCGGATCGCAGGTAGGGCGGTGGCCAAGCTTGCATGATACCGAGTCCGCTTGGCCCGAGGGCTGGCGCTGCTGCGATTGACCGCATGGTGATCGATCAGGTGCAGCGTATCGAACAGGCCGCTGGCGCGTGCCGGCAAAGCGCCCCAACTTCCCACCACCATATCAAGCCTTGCGTCCGGAAAGCGTTCGCGCAGTGTCGCAGCGAGGCCAAACGTCGTCACGACATCGCCAAGATGCCCCCAGTTTGCCAGCAGAATATGGCGGGGATCGTCCGGAACCGGCGTCGAACCGGGTGACAGGAGACGGAGCATACCATCCCGCGCGGCGATCGCTGCGGCCTTGAGCGGGTGACGGACAAGATAGGGGCCCCGCATCCCCGGACGGGGCGCTGCGAAAGGACCACGATCCGGCGGCGAGATTCGATGGATTGTAGTCATTTGTGGAGCGCTGCGACGCGCAGATATTCACAGAACGCCAAGAATATATGGTAGAAAGTGCTAGCCGGTACGTAATCGACGATGGGCACTCCGGCGGCATCGATCCAGTCGATCCATGCCCCGGGTACCGGATGCACGAGATAATGGTCGAACAGGCCATCAACGATCGCATCGGCCATCGGGCTCTCCATTCCCGCCGCCTCTGCGAACACCAGTTCGGCCTTCAACGCCTCGGTTTGCGGCCAGCTGCGCCGGCTCGACTTGCGGACCATTCCCGCGGGGTTGAGTTCGTCGCACAACAGGATGGAGCCGCCCAGGCGACCATGGGTGCTTGCAAATCCGTGGAGCGCCCCCGCCTCGACCGCGACAGGCGATCCGGAAAGCCGCGCGTAACGATGAAGCAACCATGCCCATTCCTCGTGATGGCCTGGCTCGACGATCATGCCCCGGATGCCCGTGGCAGGAGACCAATCCGCCTCATAATGTTCGCGCAGCACCGCGTGCGCGGGATCAAACATCCGATCGCGGAACAGGATGAAGATCTCCTCGGCGTTGTGCAGGAAGGTCGTGGATCCGGTCGCTTCATAGGCTTCCAGAAAGGCCTCGAGAAGGTGCATATGGGGGTTCTGCGAACGCCCCCAACCCAGCATATCGTCATCGGCATAGCCATCACCGCACGGATGCCGCAGCCGCGTCGCAAGGGCATGCGCCGTCGCATCGATCGCTGCGCGAACCCGATCCTGTCCCGTTGCGCGGTACAGGGCACTGAAGGCGAAGAGCAGAAAGGCGTGGTCATAGGTATCGCGCTGGGCGCTATGCACGCCGCCCTCTCGCGTCAGCGCGTGGACGAAACCCGCCTCCAGGCCATCAGGGCAGGCATGGGCGATCAGGAAATCAAACCCCTGATCCGCCGCGGCCAGCGCATCGGGGTAAAGCCCCAAACGATGCGCACAGGCATAGACATAGATCTGGCGCGCCTGCACGCGAACGCGCTTCGGAATGTTTAGGACCGGCGTGCCCGCCCAGTTCAGCCGTTCGACGAATCCACCTGCTGCCCGATCGATCCCCGCCTCCGCCCAGAGCGGCAAGGCAGCGTGTCGCAGCCAATCGGATATTCTGCTGACCTGGTTCACGAGGGAAAGAACGCCTTCTTGGGTGCTGGAAAAAAGGAAGGGATCAGGCGGGTTGGTCGGCCCCGTGAGCGGCGAGTGTCCGCCCGACCAATCCATAAAGATCATCGTCGTGCAGCATATGGCCGGTAATCCCCGCCGCCCGCGCCGCGGCCACATCCGATAGCTTGTCGCCAATCAGAAAAGAGCGTGCTGGATCGACCGGCCATGCATTCAGGAGATCGAGGATCATGCCGGGCGCCGGCTTGCGACATCCGCACTCAATCGCGAATGCCGCGACATTGCCTTCTGGCAAATGGGGGCAGTAACGAATGTCGTCGATGCGGGCATCTTGCGCCGCCAGGATCTGCACCATGTGGCGGTGGAGCTCCTCGACAGCCTCGATATCATAATAGCCCCGCGCGGCACCGCTCTGATTGGTCACGACGAACACGAAGAGACCGGCACGATTGCAGGCGCGGATCGCGTCGACCGCTCCCGGCATCAGCACGAAGTCCGATGCCCGGTGCACATAGCCATGATCTTCATTGATGACGCCGTCGCGATCGAAGAATGCAGCTCCACGCAGAATATCCATCGCCTCTCATCCTGCCGGGAGATGCGGGGCTATACGGCGTACGACCTGGGGTGGCAATCGCCTGCACACTGGTTCTCCCCAGTCTTGCCTTCCCTAGTTCCGCGCTTTACCCGCATTCGAATGACCTGCGCCCAATCCTTACCATGACGCAGAATATCGATCCGGTCAGTCGCCGTTCGTTACTGGGTACGGTTGCAACCATGACGGCGCTGACGTCGGCGGGTGCGGGTGCGGCCATACCACGCGTAGCACCGGGCGGCATTGCGGGCGTGCTCCATGCTGCTGATTTCGGCATTGTCGGGGTGAACGACCGTGACGAGACGGCCGCGGTGCAGCGCTTCCTTGACCATTGTGCTAAGGTCGGTTCGGGTATTGCAGATTTCGGGACGATGCGGGTGCGCATCTCCGGTCCCCTGAAGTCTCATAGCGTCGGCATCGTCTTCGACTCCCTCGCGTCCGCCACGGGTGCGCCCGGTTTTTATCCGATCGGCGAGGGCTATACGGTGTTGACGGTAACAGGAGCGGTGATCGACTTCGCCGTCGGCATCTACGGTCCGACCGACGGCCCTGCACGTGAAGGCGGCGACCGCCGCGCCAGGATCGACGGCATCCAGTTCGGTGCGGCTGATTCAAGCGTCGAGCTCTCGCTCAGCCATATTCGCCATGTACGGGTCTACAACCTTGCAGGGTTCGGCGTACGCTATGCGGCGTGCTGGGACACGACATTCGTCAACACGAGTGTCGAGGTATGCGGCACAGCCGATCAACCCGCTTTCGACGTCGTCGCGGCGCTTCCTCAGACCTGCAACGAAAGTGTCTGGGTCCGTGTCCATGTTGAACTGTCCGTTGGCCGGGCGATGCGGGTGTCGTCACTCACCCTCTCATGCGTCTTCTTAAAAATCCATTCGGAACGCGCGACTGCGGTGAAGGGGCGTTTCACATGGGAACTCGGGGGGGCCTGCGAATACGGCTCGGTCCGACTCCATGCGGTCAATCCTGCCGAAGCAACCGCCCATTTCATTGGCGACCAAGGCAGCTGTAGAAACCTGCGCAGTGAAGGGCCAGCAGTTAGCGTCGATGCAACTGGCGGTACCTATCGCTTCGACAATCCGGGTGCCTTGGTCATGCGTTCGTCGCTGAACCAGAATGGCCAGATCGTCGTGACCGGCGGCAGTATCGGACGGCTGGAGGCTGCCAGCAACTGGCTTCTCATTGGCACCCGCATCGATACGCTACAGGCAGACTTCATGCCGGAGCAATTCCACACCGTTGCACAACATTGCACAATCGGGTTGATCGAGCCGAAGCCGGGCCAGACCACTGCCGCGCTCGATCTCTATGGCTGCGATGTGGGGGCGTTACGCCTTCATGCCGGCCAGGATCGGATCCGGCGGGTAACGTTGCATGACGGTACCCGAGCGCGTGCCGCAGGCGCACTCGTCATCCCTCCTGGCAGCGTGCTTGAAATAGCGGTCGGAGCCGTGGCCGTTGGCGAGATACGTCTGGCCGGTGGGGCGCTTCGACTGCGCGGAACGATCAAGGGCGATCTACACATTGACGGACCCTGCCACGCGATTGCAGGGGGCGATGCGCAAGTAACCGGGCAGGTCAGCAGCTGGTCTGTACCGGTCGCCGCTTCGCTACTGGGTGAACTGCCCAATGGCACCCGAAGCAAGAACCTGGCTCCGACGGCGATATTGACCGGCTGGATCAAAGCAGGTGGCGCGTGGATTGACCAGCGCAACTGATGTAATCATGACCGGAATTTTGCTTATGACCGACGTGAAGGGACTGCGGCGTCGCAGGAAGTCAGAGCGACGAAGGGGGACGTGGGGGCTGGTCGTGGCGCAATGGCGCGACCTGCTGCCATTCATTGCGGTCGGATTTACGATGATAGTCTTCACCCTCGTAGGGGGCGCGCCGCTCAGCGTACTAGGCGTCTTAGCCCTAGCAACAAGTACGGCCACATTGCTTGCCGCCTTCGCCTTTTCGCCCAATGCGGCAAGGCTGGCAGCCCTGCCTTGGCAGAGCCGGGCGGCGCTGAGCGCAATTATTATTCTTCCCCTCGTCCAACTCATTCCGTTACCGCCTGCCCTTTGGCAAGTTCTTCCCGGTCAAGACATTCGCCATACGGTGCTCGCGACGATCGGTCGCGGAGATAGCTGGCAGCCGATCAGCCTGACGCCAATGTTCACGATGGAGGCGGCGGTCGCCTGTCTGGCATTCGTGGTACTGGTTCTGGTAATGCTGACGCTCGACGAACGCCAACTACGTCATATCGGGTGGCTGATCCTTGCTATCGTCGCCATCGACGTCGCGGTCGGCACCCTGCAGGTGGCGAGCGGTGGCTATCCCGTACTGCGAGATAGCCGCAATCAGGGAGCAATGCTTGGTTTCTTCGCAAACAAGAACCATATGGGATTGTTCGTAGCGGCGTCCATGCCTCTTGCTTGGTTATTGCTTGATGTTCGCCGAAGGCGCGGCCCACGCTTTTATCTATTCATGGGCTGGTGTATTCTATCCCTCGTTGCATTAGTGGCGACCAACAGTCGCAGCGGCCTTCTCGTCGGCTTAGTCGCTGCGGGAGCGCTGAGTCTGCGGATTTTATTCAAGCAATCGTTACGACTTCGCATTACTTTTTTGATCGGTGTAGTCACGGCAATCGTCATGGTCTCCCTAACCAACCCATTTGGCGCCTTATTTGGACGGTTCTCCGAAGTCGATAGTGATCTAAGATGGCAATTCTGGCAACAGAGCATACCTCTTTTTATATCATATTGGCAGTTCGGCGCGGGTGCAGGTAGTTTTTCACAAATCTTTTTAGTTAACGAGCAATTATCTTGGCTGAAGCCAACCTATGTTAATGCGGTTCACAATGATTATTTGCAGCTAGTTATAGAGTTTGGTTTGCCAGGCGTCACTGCAGCGTTGCTAATGATTTTATCAATATTTCAATCCGCCCGCTTCAAGGTGAAAAATGCCGATAAGGGATTGATTGAAAGCGGTGTGCGTGTCGGCGTGATCATTGTGATCCTGTTCGCATTACAGAGCGTGGTTGACTATCCACTGCGCCGCGTTGCCACGCTGCCGATGTTCGCAATGGCCATCGCCCTGATCCTGCGAGCCGCTCTGCATCGTAGGCCCGACCCTATGGCCTTTGGATCAGTTCGTACAAAGACCTGACAATGACAAAACTTGGAAGGCGTCGCCCTTCCTGCTAGCAGCACTGAAATCTGCAATGCAACAACATAGCTGCCCAGCTTGACGAAAAAGGTGCCCTTTGCGAGTGAAGATTGCTGCGGCTTTATGCGTAACGGTGGCTGTGATGGCCTGTTCCCACGCTCCCGCCCCACTTGGTGCCCCACCATTTTCGGTGAACGACGCCACGGCGCCCGTCCCACTTAGCTATCGGATCGGCCCACGCGATTTGTTGACTATAACCGTCTTCCGCGAGCCCGAATTGTCGGTTGAAGAAATGCCGGTCGACGTATCAGGCAAGCTTTCCTACCCGTTGATTGGTGAGATCCAAGCGGTGGGCCTTACCGCCCAAGAGTTGTCGCGTAGCATCGCCGATCGACTGAATGCTAGGTATCTGCGTGATGCCCGAGTGTCGGTCGCGATCGCGGATGCCGTCAATTACGCGGTCACCGTTGAGGGTGAGGTCAAGAAACCCGGCATCTATCCCATCAGGGGACGTGCAACGCTTACTCAGGCGGTCGCAATGGGTGAGGGGCTATCCGTCGATGGCCAACCTGACGACATCGTCATCCTCCGAACGATCAACGGCAAGCGCTACGCAGCAAGATTTGATCTTCAGCAAATTAGATTGGGCGCACTAGCGGATCCCGAATTGCAGCAAGCCGACGTCGTTATCGTTGGCTTTAGTCGTAGCAGCCGCTTCCAGCGTCAGTTGGTAACGTTGCTGCCAGGCCTCGCCGCAACGCTCGGCGTCTTCCTCGCATTCCGCTGATCGGGAAAGATTAAGAAATGCACGTTGACATTCGGCCTAGTGAAGGCTTCGATATTTTGCAATCCGACCAAGACAACCAAGCTAAATCTGGAAAAAATTTGCAAGTTCGCGAATTATGGGCCGCTCTTTATCGATCTCGGCTATACATTATCGCGATTTTCATCACATTATTATTAGCAGCAGTACTTTACGTAATGCTCGCTACACGTCTTTACGAAAGCACCGTATCGATCGAAATTCGGCAAGAGGCCGAAAAGGTTCTTGGGACCGAGGCAGACCGTGAAAGTGCTGGAGGTCGCGGTGACATCGATCGATTTCTTCAGACCCAACTGGACATAATACGCAGTCGGACGGTTGCACAAGCAGTTGCGCAAAAGCTGGGCTTGTATGCCAACGAATCATTTCTGACCCAGATGAATGTCGAGCCGGCAGTCACGCCGATCATTGGCCTATCCGCTGAGGAAACCCGCCGCGAACAGGTGCTGCGCACACTCCAGAGGGGATTGAAAGTTGACTATACCGGTAATACCCGTATCGCCCAGCTAAGTTTCACCAGCCCAAATCCAAAGCTGGCTGCGCAGGTTGCCAACGCCTATGCAGATAGCTTCATCCGGAACAACTTGGCTCGCAAGCTCAATACGTCGACCTATGCACTCGACTTCCTACGGGGTCAGCTAACCGAAGCGCAGCAACGATTGCAGCAATCCGAACGTGATGCACTGGGATATGCGAGACGGACCCGAATCGTCGATGTCGCCAATGCAGCCGGTTCATCGAGCCAGCCCGGCCAGTCTCAATCGCTACTATCGGCGCAATTGGTCCAGCTCAACCAAGCCTATACTACCGCACTAGCCGATCGCATTCAGGCCGAAGAAAAATGGGAGCGAATCCGTTTGCTTCCCACTCTACAGATTCCCGAGGTTCTAGCGAATAATTCGGTTGCGGACCTGTTGCAGCGACGGGCGCAAATCTTGACCTCGCTGGAGGAGCAGACCGCGACGCGGCGCGACGACCACCCGGCGGTTCTGCAAGCTCGTTCCCAAGTCCGCGAGATCAACGCTCAAATCGGGTTGCTCGGCAATAACATCCGCAACTCGATCCGTGCCCCTTATACAATCGCGCTCGCTCGCGAGAAGGAAATTGCTAATTCGGTCGAGACACTGAAGAACACGACATTGGTCGAGCAGAACCAAGGTATTGAACTGTCTATCCTGCAACGCGAAGCGGGTACTAACCGTCAGCAATATGACTCTCTGCTAAAGCGTTACAACGAACTGAACGCTGAGGCGGGCGTCCAGACCAACAATCTCAGCGTAGTCGACCGCGCTGAAGTGCCCCGCCAGACGTCGTGGCCACGTCCGATGCTGACACTGCTCGCCGCGCTGATTGCAGCGACCATCCTGTCTGTGATCGTCATCATCGCTCGCGAACAGTTGTTCGATGCCATCCGCAGCCCCGATGATATCGAGGATCGTCTCAAGATGCCGCTTTTGGGAACGGTCCCCATATCAGAAAACGCCACGAGCGATGCCGTTGCGCCCAAATCGGCACTGAGCGAAGCATTTAGCTCGATCCGCACTAATCTCAGCGTAGCATCGCAAGATGGAATGCCGCATTCGATCATGCTGACCAGCACCCAGGCTTCGGAAGGCAAGTCGAATGCTTGTTTCGGCTTGGCACACAGCGTAACACGGCAGGGTAAGCGAGTGCTGGTGGTGGATGTCGACTACCGCCGTCCGAATGTCCATAAGCTGTTCGGCGTCGCTAACGACATCGGTCTCAGCAACGTCATTACCGGACAGGTCGAGATCGAGGTAGCAGTTAAGCATACCGACAACGATTTGCTTGATGTGTTGACTGCCGGCACGCCCCCGCCCAATCCCACCGAACTCATCAGCAGCCCGCACATGCAAACCGTGATAGCGGATCTCGAAAAAGCCTATGATTTGGTGATCTATGATTCGGCACCGGTCTTGGGGCTGGCCGACGCAGTGGTTCTGTCGGCACGGACTCCGGCAACGCTGTTCGTCATCGAAGCCGGACGTAGCAGCGTGCGCGCAATCACCGGTGCGATTGCGCGTATCCGGCGTGGTGGCGGCCATGTCACGGGCGCCGTGCTGACCAAGTTTGATCCTGGAAAGTTCGGGTACGGCTCACACGACGCTTATTATTATGACTATGGCAATGACGAACGCGACTAGTAACGGTCGCAACCTCCGCATCGCCGTTGCGGTCTTGGCGATCGTCCTTGTGGCGATCACTACGTTGTACATCGTCGATGTCAGCCGACTTATACTCGTGCGAATGGATGGTGACCGCAACCTTCTGGAAACCGGTGCAATCCCAACGGGCAAGCCGGATAAAGCGCACAAGGATGCGATTGCCACCGCACTGGCGATCAATCCCCTGAGTCAGTCAGCGCTGAATGCCTTGCTTGTCGAACGAGCGCGCGACGCCGGAAGGCCGATGGCCAAGGACGAGGCCGACCTGCTGCTGCGGCTGGGCTGGCGTGATGAGGCTTCACTCCGCAACGTTGGCGAGGTCTATGCCGACGGCAGCGACCTTTCGAAGTTGCTCAACGTGTTCGATGCGCTGCTACGGCGATCCACTCGGTCGGGCGAACCGGTGACCAATGTCCTCACGTTCATGGAAACCCAACCCGCCCTCCAGGCCGCCCTCGTCAACAAGCTATCGCAGGATCCGCCTTGGCGGTCGCTATTCCTGCGTCTCACCACCAGCCAGCTTAATACCCGTCAAGCCGCGCTTGATCGCCTGCAAACCTATCAGGCATTGGCTCGCACCAAGCGGCCGCCCACCGAAGTCGAGACGGCGGCCGTGCTGCCTGCGCTGTATGCACAGGGTTTTGGTGGGGAGGCATTCGAACTGTGGCAGGATGTGCGTCGTCGCGGGGATCAGCCCTTGCTCATGCGGCCGCTGGCGGATCCAGATTTTATGCGCGCCGCACGGCTTCAGGAAGATCAGGAAGTCATGACCGTCTATGATTGGACGATAGAGCATGGGGATGGCTTCGGGATCAGGTTCGGCAGTGACGCCAAGGGAGTCGTGATCGAATGGGATGGCCGGGGCATTCCCGTTTTCGCTCGACAGCGCTCCTCTGCGTTGCCGGGTGCCTATCGTCTCGCCGTTATCACCGAGGCTGAGGCGGAAGGCGAGGATACTATCGGCTATCGTCTGGTATGTCCCGAAGGCGTGGTAGAGCTACGGCCGGCGGCAATGTCGGGCCGTACGCGCCTGTACCGTGCCGACGAACGAGTTGGCTGCGAGTTTCCCATATTCGAGATATTTGGGCGTCCGCAGAACCGCCCCCGCGATGTACGAGCAACCCTAAACCGGGTGACGCTGTCGCCCGATTAATGCCGATCGATACGACTGGCACACTGCTGTATAGCTTTAACCGGACCGTTTCTCTCGCCATCGGCGCGGTCCTCCTGTTATGACGCTCACAAATTATTGGATGAAGACGACGATCCATGGGCCATGTCACGCTGATCAACGGCAAACAGTTCGCCGCTGATGCCACCACTTCGATCTTGGAAGCGGCGCTCAGCCACGACGTCGTTCTCGAATATAGTTGTCGAACTGGGCGTTGCGGTATCTGTAAGGCGCAGGTGCTGTCAGGCGATACCATCGTGCTGAAGCCAGAGGAAAGCCTTCTTGCTGATGACGCCGAAAGGGGGATGATCCTGACCTGCTGTCGAGCAGCGGAGGGTGACGTGGCCCTTGACGCTGAAGATCTTGCAGCTTTGGTGGGCATTACGGCTCGCACTGTGCCGTGCAAGATCGCCGCGATCAGCTTTCCATCTCCAGACATTGCCAAGGTGATGCTGCGTACCCCGCCTGCTACGCCGCTAACTTTCCTAGCCGGGCAATATGTCGACATCCTATTCCGTGGCCTACGTCGCAGCTATTCGATCGCTAATGCTCCGCGTGCCGATGGCACCTTGGAACTGATCATCAAGCGCTATCCAGGTGGCTTGCTCAGCCGCTACTGGTTCGAAGAGGCCGCGGTTGGTAACTTGCTTCGCCTGGAAGGCCCGTTGGGGACGTTCTTTCTACGCGACCAACCGATCGACCATCTGATTTTGCTGGCAACCGGAACCGGGATCGCACCGGTGAAGGCCATACTCGAACAGCTATCGATGCGGGACGGGCCATCGCCGGCCCGAATTTCTGTCTATTGGGGCAATCGTGATCCGGCAGAGTTTTGTATCGATCTTGGCTGCGCCGCGCTCGACTTTTCCACCAACCTGCTGCTATCGCGCTGCAACATGGGAACCGGGCATCGGGAAGGCTATGTTCAGCATGCGGTGGTCGATGACGCGATCGATTTGACTGGGGCAGCTGTCTATGCTTGCGGTTCCAACGCGATGATCGCTTCGGCCCGCACGCTGTTGATCGATTCCGGTCTGCCCGAGCGCCGCTTCTTCTCCGACGCATTCGTCAGCTCGAACTGAGGTAGACCCAATGAAGGCAGTCATCTTGGCCGGCGGACTCGGCACGCGGTTTGCCGAGGAAACCAGCTTGCGCCCCAAGCCGATGATCGAGGTCGGCGGTCGCCCGATCCTGTGGCATATCCTGAAGATATACGCCGCACACGGTATCAACGATTTCGTGATCTGCTGCGGCTACAAGGGCTATGTCATTAAGGAGTATTTCGCAAACTACTTCCTGCATATGTCCGACGTCACGTTCGACATGCGCGGGAACGACATGATCGTCCATGAGAAGCGCGCCGAACCGTGGCGGGTGACATTGGTCGACACCGGCGACGACAGCATGACCGGGGGGCGCCTGCGCCGGATACGCGAGCATGTGAAGGACGAGGAATTCTTCTTCTTCACCTATGGTGACGGCGTGGGCGACATCGACATCACCAAGTCGATCGAATTCCATCGTGCCCATGGCAAACTCGCAACGATGACCGCCACCTATCCCCCCGGCCGCTTCGGCGCACTGGAAATCACCGATGGACAGGTGACGCACTTCCTCGAGAAGCCGCAGGGCGATGGCGGTATGATCAACGGCGGCTATTTCATCCTCAGTCCCAAGGTCATCGACTATGTCGAGGGTGACGACACGACCTGGGAACAGGAACCGCTGCGTCGCCTGGCATCGGACGGCGAGTTGATGGCGTACGAGCATCATGGTTTCTGGCAGCCTATGGACACGCTGCGCGAGAAACAGCTGCTCAACACGCTCTGGGACAGCGGCAAGGCACCGTGGTGCGTATGGTGAGCGGTACGGGTTTCGCAGGGATTAATCCCGGCTTCTGGGCGGGCAAGCGCGTTTTCCTGACCGGGCATACCGGGTTTAAGGGCAGCTGGCTGTCGCTGTGGCTCCAGGCAATGGGGGCGAAGGTGACGGGCTTTGCGCTTGCCCCGCCGACCAGCCCGTCGCTGTTCGACGTCGCGCGGGTCGCGGATGGAATGACCTCGATCATCGGCGACATCCGCGATGCGGCCGCGCTGGAAGCGGCCTTGGTCGCAGCTGATCCGGAGCTTGTACTTCATATGGCGGCACAGCCGCTGGTCCGTGCCTCCTATGATGATCCAGTCGGCACCTATGCAACCAATGTCATGGGCACTGTCCATTTGCTCGAGGCCGTCCGTCGCGCACCGTCGGTGCGTGCCTGCGTCGTTGTCACCACCGACAAATGCTACGAGAATCGCGAATGGGTTTGGGGGTATCGCGAGGATGAGCCGATGGGAGGCTATGACCCCTATTCCAACTCCAAAGGGTGTGCCGAGCTCGTCATCTCGGCGTATCGTCGCTCGTTTCTGACGGCGCAGGGCATCGCATTGGCAAGTGGCCGTGCGGGCAACGTCATCGGCGGCGGCGACTGGGCAACTGACCGGCTGATCCCCGATATTCTCCGTGCGGTCGAGAGCGGTTCGCCGGTGATGATCCGCAACCCGCTCGCGATCCGGCCATGGCAGCATGTGCTGGAACCGCTGTCGGGCTATCTCGTCCTTGCCGAGGCATTGTGCCACGATGCTGCGAACGCGGCCCAGGCATGGAATTTTGGCCCGCGCGACGACGATGCGCGTCCCGTCCAGTGGATTGTCGAGCGAATGTGCGACGCCTGGGGCGAAGGGGCGACCTGGACCCGCGACGAAAGCGTCCAACCGCACGAGGCGCATTACCTCAAGCTCGACATCTCCAAAGCGCGGGCCGGACTTCACTGGCAACCGCGCTGGACCCTGGCCGAGACGCTCGACAGCATCGTTGCCTGGCACCGCGCGTGGTTAGCGGGTGCCGATATGTACGATTATTGCCATGGCGAACTGGCGCGCTTCACTGACGCCGACGCCTCCCTTGCCGCATAGGACTAATTCCAGATGACCTCTTCAACGACCCCAGACGATCTCCGCAAGCAGATCCGCGCTCTGGTAACCCAATATGCCGAGGTGCAATTCGCCCCCCGGCCGTTCGTGCCCGGCGAAAGCGTGATCCCCCCCGCCGGCAAGGTGATCGGCGCGCCCGAGATTGAACTGATGGTCGAAGCCTCGCTCGATGGCTGGTTGACCACTGGGCGGTTCAACACCGAGTTCGAGGCAGGCCTTGCTAAAGTGACCGGCGCTCCCTTCGTCCTCACGACCACCTCGGGCTCCTCGGCAAACCTACTCGCGCTCTCGTGCCTCACTAGCCACAAGCTCGGCGACCGCCGGCTGAAGCCGGGCGACGAGGTCATCACGGTCGCGGCCGGCTTCCCGACCACGGTCAATCCGTCGATCCAGCATGGACTGATCCCGGTGTTCGTCGATGTCGACGTGCCGACCTACAATATCGACGCCAGCCTGATTGAGGCGGCGATCACTGAGAAAACCGGTGCGATCATGATCGCCCATACGCTCGGGAACCCCTTCAACCTCGCCGAGGTCCGGCGCATCTGCGACGAACACGACCTGTGGCTGGTCGAGGATTGCTGCGATGCGCTCGGCGCGACATATGACGGCAAGAAGGTCGGGCTGTGGGGCGATGTTGCCACCCTGTCCTTCTATCCCGCCCATCATATCACGATGGGCGAAGGCGGCGCGGTGTTCACGCGGAGCGCCGAACTGCGCCCGATCATCGAATCGATCCGCGACTGGGGCCGTGACTGCTACTGCGCCCCTGGCTGCGACAACACCTGCGGCAGCCGCTTCGGCCAGCAGCACGGGACGCTGCCGTTCGGTTACGACCACAAATATGTCTATAGCCATCTCGGCTACAACCTGAAGATTACCGACATGCAGGCCGCCTGCGGCCTCGCCCAGCTCGACCGCGTGGATGATTTCGTGGCGGCCCGTCGCCGCAACTTCGACCTGCTGACCGAACGTCTGAAGGGGATGGAAGAGATCTTCATCCTGCCCGAGGCCACCCCCAATTCGGATCCGTCGTGGTTCGGCTACCCGTTGATGCTGCGCGACGGCGTGGATGCCAAGCGCGTCGACGTGACGCGCTTCCTTGACCAGAACAAGATCGGCACGCGCCTTCTCTTCGCAGGCAATCTCACCCGCCAACCCTATTTCCAGCATGTCGAGCACCGTGTGGTCGGCAATCTGACCCAGACCGATCGGGTAATGAACAATACCTTCTGGCTGGGCCTCTTCCCGGCACTGGGTGCCGAACATTTCGACTATGTCGGCGAGAGGCTCGAAGAATTCTTCGGGCTGAATTTCTGAGGCCTGACAAACTCGTGAAGACCGCGATCGTTACCGGTGCATCGGGGTATCTCGGTGGGCATGTCACTCGCCGGCTGCTCGCGGCGGACTGGCGCGTCGTGGCGCTCGTCCGCCCGGACAGCAGCCTGCCCGACGATTTGTCAGGACGGGTTGTACGCGTCGATTACAGCGGTACGCTGGAGTCGGTTTGTACAGCATTTGCGCAGGCACCGATCGACCTCGTAGTGCATCTGGCCTCTGCGGTCGTTGGCGTTCATCGGCCGAACCAGGTCGATTCCATCCTCGACGCCAACGTCCGCCTGCCGACCCACTTGCTGGAAGCGATGCGACAGTCCTCATGCCGGCGGATCGTGAACACGGGCACTTTCTGGCAGCATTGCAACACCGACGGCTATGTGCCGGTGAACCTGTATGCGGCGACCAAGCAGGCATTCGAGGACATTGCCCGCGCTTATGTCGAGAATGACGGCATCCGCATTTGTACGCTGATATTATATGACACCTACGGTGCAGATGATCCACGAGCAAAGATCGTGAGGCTGCTGGTGGAGGCGATTGGTGCGTCTGAACCGCTCCTGCTTTCGCCAGGCGATCAGATACTCGACCTCACATCCGCAAGCGACGTCGCAGATGCCTTCGTTGTAGCAGCCGGACGGATGATGCATGACACCAAGGCGCGAGAGGAGCGTTTTCGGGTGAGCGGGACGCGACTATCGTTGAAGGCGCTGGTTGAACGGATACGTGCGCTGGCAGATGCCCCGCTCAATGTCGAGCTCGGTTCACGGCCGTATCGCGCACGCGAAATTATGCAACCATTATCAGCCGCAGTCCCCTCATTGCCGGGATGGTACGCGCAGCATGTTCTGGACCACGAAATTACCGCGATGATCCGCGCGCACCGGCGCGATGGCTGATGAATCATCCAGTGGGGCAAGCCACAGTCGAGGCACCGGCTACGCGGCAGGCGCGTCGGCGGCGGCTGCCGGTTGTTCCCCAGATTTGGCTGGTCGCCGGGGGTGGGTGGGTCGGACGGATCGTCCAAGTAGTCGCGCAGCTACTGGTTGTCCGGATCCTGACCGATCATCTGGGTGTGGAGGGTTACGGGGTCTTCGCATTGCTGGCGAGCTTGGCGACTTGGTTCACCCTTAGCGACCTGGGGGTCGGGGTAAGCCTACAGAACCATATCTCCGAACGGCGCGCCAGCGGTGCGGATACCGGGTCGCTCGTTATTAGCGCATCGTTGCTGGCAATTGCCGCCTGTGGCTTCGTTACCCTTCTGGTCGCGCTGACCGGGCCCCTGCTGGCGCGCTTCATCCTCGGCGACTTCGGGTTCCTGTCGCCGGGACACAAACTGCTTGTCTTTTATGCGATGGCGTTTCCCGGCATCGGCACCGCGCTGGGCAGCCTCCTGTATCGCGTCTGGTTCGCGCAACACCGCGGCTACCTTTCCAATCTGATGCCGGCTGCGGGAACTATCCTGGGAACGCTGGGGGTATGGATCGCATCGCGGACCCATATCGAGCCGGCATTGTCGTGGAGCGTCTCGCTATTCTATGCTCCAATAGCACTGTTGCCGATCTTCGGGCTTGGAATCACACTGGCGCGGTTGGCCCGGCTTCATCGTCCAAGTATGGAACTTGCAAAAACCGTATTGCGTCGCGCCCTGCGTTTCTGGTTGTTCGGTATCATCGCCGCTACCGTGCTTCAGGTCGATTTCATCATCATGGCCAAAGTGCTTTCTGCTCGGGATATTGTTATCTACAGCATTGCCACCCGGGTCTTCGGATTGGTGTTCTTCGTCTACAATGCGTTACTTATGGGACTATGGCCAATGTGCAGCGAGGCCGTTGCGGGCGGGCGCTGGGAGGAAGTGAACCGCATGGTTCGCAAGTATGTCGCGCTGGGCGCTGTGTTCGTCATCCTCTCCGGGTGCGCAATCGAAGTCACCAAGCCCTGGATCATCGCTACCCTTGCTCCCTCGTCACGGTTGGCGATCCCCGGTTCAATCGTTGTATTGTTGACCATTTACTATGTGCTGCGGGTGTGGACCGATACCTTCTCCACGGTTATCCAGAGCATCAATCACCTGAACGTGCTCTGGATCGCGTTGCCGTTCCAAGCGACTTTCAGCGTCACTTTCCAAGTATTGGGCGCACGATGGTTGGGACTTGAGGGGATGATCTTGGGATTGATCCTTTGCTTTCTCCTGACAACCAGCTGGATTCTCCCCTTGGCCATCCACCGGCTATCCGCCGCTTCCCCAACCGCCGAGGCATGATCATGCGCCTATCGATCTGTATTCCCACCTACAACCGCGCTGAATATCTACCCGAACTGTTCGATAGCATTCTTGCGCAGCTGGAGTATGGGTGCGAAGTTGAGGTCGTGGTGGCTGATAATGCTTCCACGGACAACACCCGGGATGTCATAGATCGATATCGCAGTCGATTCAGTCATTTCATCTATTATAGTGCGCCTACCAACATGGGCGCCGATCGAAACTTCCTCAAGGTAGTGGATCTTGCTGAAGGTGATTATTGCTGGCTGATGGGCAGTGATGACAGGCTCGAACCAGGTGCCATCGCTGCCATCGAGAAGACTTTAGCCGATCATCCGAATGTTGCAGGTTTGTCAGTCCGTAACTATTCATATAATCTTAAAATGACGATGTTGATTTCTTCGTTCGCGACGGCGCCGATTTTTCCACGCACGACCTTAATAAAAGGGGACGAGGCAATCTTCCTAGCTGTGGGGCAATATATCGGCTTTCTGTCCGGCAACGTTGTAAATCGTTCGCGCTGGTCAGAAGTTGTATCGGCAAATGATTTTACGTCATATCTGAACGGTTGGATTCACGCATATATCATCGGCCGCATGATTCAGCAGCAACCAGAATGGGTTTATGTTGCGCATCCATGTGTCGGTTGGCGGTCAGGTAATGACTCGTTCCTGTCAGAAGGCATGTACCGCCGGCTGGAAATCGATGTAGCCGGTTACGATCAAGTCGTTACCGGCCTTTTTGGAAAGAATAGTGCCGTGCATCAGCATACTATTCGCGAGAGTTTGCCGCATGCCCGCTATCGCGTTCTTCATGCAAAAGCTCATGGTGCTCCGCCCTCTTTCTTTTCCCAAGCCCGTGTGCTGTTAGTCAGTCATTACGGACGGTCCCCCCGTTTTTGGCTGAGTTGCTATCCGATATTCTTTCTTCCTTCGAGTTTATTAAAAGTTGCCCGGAAGATTCGCCGTGCTGCAAAAAATGGCTGATAGTATGCGTATATCTATCTGTATCCCAACCTATAATAGGCAGACAGAAATTGTAGATCTGTTAGACAGTATTGTTAAACAGACAGGATATAAATGCGAACTTGAAATCATCATTAGTGACAATGCTTCGACAGACAATACAGCAGATGTTGTAGCAAGCTACCGGGACAAGATTCCGTTGCTCGTCTATGAACGCTCGGCTGAGAATCTAGGAGCAGATCGCAACTTCTTAAAGGTCATTGAACTGGCAAGCGGCGACTATTGCTGGTTGATGGGGAGCGATGATAGGCTCGAGCCAGGAGGGGTCGCGGCAGTGGAGCAAAGCTTTGCTGCACATCCGGGACTGGCCGGACTATCCGTCAATCGCGCAGCCTATCCCTACGCTATGACGGAACGGATTGCAGAACGGCCTGTAGCTGGCGGCAAAGTGCCGCATGATGTCGTGATCGAAAACGCGGACTATATTTTCTCCGTCCTTGGTGAGTATTTTGGCTACCTTTCAGGACAGATCGTCCGCCGCAGCCTGTGGAACGAGGTTGTTTCGGCAGACGACGTCACGCGTTATTTCAACGCCTATGTTCACGTGTATGTCATAGGCCGCATGATTCAGCGCTGTCCAAAATGGCTGTACGTCAGCCAGAGATGTGTGGGCTGGCGAGCTGGTAACGACTCCTTCCTCTCCGAGGGAGAGTTCAAGCGCATGTCGATCGACGTGTTGGGCTATGCCCATATTTCAAGAGGGCTATTTGGCCCAAACAGTCGCACCTATCACGATGTCAATCGCACGGTGGCGTCAGTACATGTCCGCTATGCTGTTATGGGGGCGAAGCTGAACGACGCCCCATTCTCTTTCTACAGGCAGGCCATACCATTGTTGATGCGCAGTTACTGGCAATATCCGGTATTCTGGATGCGTACTGTGCCGGTCTTGCTTGCGCCGTCCCGGCTGATGCGGATCGTACGATGGGGATATCGGCATACCTTCAAACGTCTTCAAGCAAGACACACCACTAAATGATCCTGCACCGGATAACGTCATGAATCAGTTCTTCGCCTTGGCAATCTGTTTTTTATGCGGCTTCACCGACGTGAAGATCGCCGATGTGCAGATCGTCGAGGTTGTTATCATCGCGGCATTTTGCCTGTCTTTTCTAGTCCCAGAAAAGCGGATGGTCCTACAGGGCCCATCGGTTATCACTGATTTTATCCCAAAATTTGTGATATTACTCATGCTGCTATTAGCGGGATCCTTGCTATCTTTACGGCTGGATTTCTTTCCTATTGCTGATACCGGACCACTGAAACAGCCGCCATATGCTTCACTAATCCGACTGATAGAAGTATCATTTTCTATAAGTTCTATGTTTTATGTGGCATTAACGGTCCGTGGAAAACCGAATATTCTCAAGAATATGCTTGCCGTTTTCGTATGGTCGGCATTGGTGGGTACAATATGGGCGATGATCTCGTTCGTGGCGTGGTATGCTGGGATCGAACTGCCCGGTGTCACGGCCGGAACTGTTCCGCGCATGGCCGGCTTCTTTGTAGAAGGCGGGCCGTTCGGCGTTTTTCTTGTCGGAGCGATCATTCTGCAGATCGTGCGCGGCCACTATCTTGGGTACGTCTCGCGGCGGACATCCTATTTACAGCTCGGCGTTCTGATCGTCGGGTTGTTAGGTACACAGTCTAAGGCTGCGGTAGCCTTGTCGGGAGCCGTTGCGATCGTGTTTCTGATGAGAACACGGCATTTCCGATTGGTTGCCCTCATGGCTGTTCTGATGGTGCCCGTGGCGGTAACTAGCAATCTTATCAGTGGTGTCGAGGGATACTACCATAATTATACAAACTATCAGCAAGCTGCCTCCGAACGCCCGGATGATAAATCATTGATCGCTGGGCGGCTTGCTGCTGCGGTTCTTCTACCCCGCATCGTCGCAGAACACCCGATTCTAGGCGTTGGACTTGGTAATTATGCACTTGTACGCAACGATCCGAACATTCTGAGAGGCCTCCCCTATCTATCGATCTGGGACGCTCCGGGCTTGGGATTGTTTGGCTATCTTGCCGAACTTGGCATTCCGCTAACGCTGTTTGTTCTCTGGCTTTATGCCTATCCTCTGCTTCAAGCTTGGCGTAGCCGGCCGTGGATAGTGCTACTCTGTAGCTATCCGGTGCTTGCCGCGATTTTCGGCGTACAGCTTAACTTCGCGTATCCTTGGATCATCGCAGGGATCGGATTGGCGACGATCGCAATCGACCGGAAACATCGTACTTCTTTAGGTTCGGGGACCGTAGCCGCCGCCACGCACCAGCTTCGCGCTGCCAGCCCAAGCCAGCGGCCCCCAGCCCCGAATGCGCTTAACTAGTTGTGTGTAGATATTGGGTTGCGTCAGCTGTGCTTGGCTGCGAGAGCCGACAGGCATATCGTCGCAGCCCGGTCGATTAATAGATATTGGAGGTTAGTTTGCGCGTTGCGTTCGTGCATTATTGGTTGGTCGGCATGCGCGGGGGCGAGCGGGTGTTGGAATCCCTGTGCCGGATGTTCCCCGACGCAGACATCTACACGCACGTCGTCGATCGTTCCAAGATTTCCCGCCTCCTAGCATCGCACCGCATTACCGAGACCTTCATCGGACGGCTGCCTTTCGCCAAGCGGTGGTACCAGAAATATTTGCCGCTGATGCCATGGGCACTCGAAGCGCTCGACCTGACCGACTACGACCTCATTATTTCCAACGAAGCTGGGCCGGCAAAGGGGATCATCCCTCCCCCGGATGGGGTGCATATTGCCTATATATGTTCCCCGATGCGTTACATCTGGGACAAATATTACGTCTATCGTGGTGCCGCGGGGCGTCTGACCCGCTTGTTGATGTTGCCGATCGCCCACCGGCTACGGATCTGGGACACGGCATCGGCTGCACGTGTCGATCATTTTCTGGCGGATTCAACCTTCGTGGCGCAACGCATTGATAAGTTCTGGCGCCGTGATGCCGAAGTGCTGTTCCCGCCGGTGGCGGTGGACGAGTTCCATCCGGCTGCCGCCGAGGATCTCGAGGACTATTATCTCTGGGCGGGCGAATTGGTCAGCTACAAGCGGCCGGACCTCGCCATCGAGGCGTTCCGGCGCAACGGCCGGCGACTGATCGTCATCGGCGAGGGCGCGCAACGCGCCATGCTCGAACGAAATGCACCATCCAATATCACTTTCCTTGGCAAGGTCGGCTTTGCCGAACTGAAACGCCACATGGCGTGCTGCCGGGCACTGATCTTTCCAGGAGACGAGGATTTCGGGATCATCCCGGTCGAGGTGCAGGCGTCTGGCCGCCCAGTGATCGCCTATGGCCGCGGCGGTATTCTAGACACGGTGATCGACGGCAAGACGGGTATCCTCTATCGCGAGCCCGGCGCCGATGGACTGGTCGCGGCAGTCGAACGGTTCGAGACGAGTGACCTGGCCCATGGTGCGACGGACGCCTGCGTCGCCAACGCATCGCGCTTCACCGAGGCTGCGTTCCAAGACGGGGTACGGGCCGCCCTTGCCCGTTGCGGCATCACTTGGACCCCGCCCGTATCGGTGGCGGAAAAGGATCCGGCATGACACGATTGCTGGTGGATGCGCGTGTTGGCTGGGGATCGGGGATCGGCCGGTTCATCGTCAACGCCGTCCCCGGGGTCGCCCGCGCGATGTCGGATGCCCGTTTCGACGTGATGGTGGAGGAACAGGATGCTCGGCGCGCGGCAGCTGAGTTGGGCGAAGTACCCAACATTGCCGTGCGTCCCGTGGGGCTCCGAGCTTTCTCCCCCCGTGAACAGATCGCCCTGCCGAAGATGGCGGCAAGATATGACCTTACCTGGTTTACTAACTACTGGGTACCGCTGGCATGGAAGGGGCCGTTCGTGACGACGGTCCACGATCTGCTCCACCTTGACCGCAATCTGTTTCCTGCCTCGTTGATGAAGCGGGCGCTGGCACGGCAGACCTTCGCGAAGGTTCGGCGCGATGCGCGCGCGGTGATGTTCGACAGTCGCTTCTCAGAACGCGTCTTCCATGACCGAATTGGGCTACCTGCGGCAAGCCATACGGTACATCTCGGTATCGACCATCGAGATTGGCCCGCGATCCCTCCCCGGCCATGGATCGAGAAAGAACGTCGCATCGTCGTGGTAGCGGCGGCAAAGGCGCACAAGAATTTCCGGATGATCCTGGATGCCTGGACCAAGGCGGATATTCCTCCCGATTGGTGCCTGACTATCGTCACGCCAAACGAGCAGTTGCGTTCGTCGATCGACGTCGCCGCGCTGGCGGCCGGGCAACGGAGCATCGATCTCCGCCAAGGTATCGGCAACACCGAACTGCGCGACCTCTACGACGCCGCAGCGGTGGTGGTGACGCCGTCCCTGTACGAGGGGTTCGGCTTTCCCCTGCTCGAAGGCCTGCAGGCAGGTGCGTGGTGCATCAGTTCGACGGCGGACTCGATGGTCGAAATGGCGGAGGGCACCTTTGCCCAGTTCGTCAACGGGCGCGACCTCGAAGGCTGGATCACTGCGCTAGAGGATACCTGCGCAGCGATCGACCAGAACCGCTTCGACCATGCCCCGCTGGTCGCACGCAACATCGAACGCGTATCCCGCTACCGGTGGGCCGTCACGTGCGATCAGATCGTCGCGGTGTTGCGCGACGCACTAGCCCCTACAACCATTCGTGCGTGACCACACGTGTTACGCCTTCTCCGGTTTTCAAGGACTCAGCTACCCCATGACCAAAACGGCGATCATCACCGGCATTAGTGGCCAAGACGGTGCGTATCTCGCAGAGAATCTACTGGATCGCGGCTATACTGTGTACGGCACATACCGTCGGACGAGCTCGGTTAACTTCTGGCGGATCGAGGAACTGGGAATCGCGAACCATCCCGGGCTCAAGCTGGTTGAATATGACCTGACCGACATGGGGTCGGCGATACGCTTGCTGGTCCAGTCGGAAGCGACCGAAGTCTATAACCTCGCCGCGCAGAGCTTTGTCGGCGTCTCGTTCGATCAGCCACTTGCGACCTCGCAGATCACCGGGCTGGGAGCGACCTATTTTCTGGAAGCGATCCGCACCGTGAACCCGGCGGTCCGCTTCTACCAGGCTTCGACCTCGGAAATGTTCGGATTGGTCCAGGCCGTTCCCCAGCGCGAGGATACGCCCTTCTACCCGCGCAGTCCCTATGGGGTCGCCAAGCTGTACGCCCATTGGATGACGGTCAACTACCGCGAGAGCTTCGATGTCTTTGGCGCGAGCGGCATCCTGTTCAATCATGAATCACCGTTGCGAGGACGCGAGTTCGTCACCCGCAAGATCACCGATACCGTTGCCAAGATCCATCTCGGCCAGGCCGATGTGCTGGAACTGGGTAACCTCGATGCCAAGCGCGACTGGGGGTTTGCTCGTGACTATGTCGAAGGGATGCGGCGCATCCTGCAACATGATGTTCCCGACACCTTCGTGCTGGCGACCGGACGAACCGAGACGGTGCGCGACTTCGTCTCGCTTGCCTTCAAGGAAATCGAGATCGAAATCCAGTGGTCGGGTCGTGACGCCGAGGAAATCGGAACATGCACCAAGACCGGCCAAGTCCTGGTCCGCGTCAATCCACGCTTCTATCGCCCGGCGGAGGTCGAATTGCTGATCGGCGACGCCGCCAAGGCGAAGGCCGAACTCGGCTGGGAAGCAACAACGGGCCTCGAAGAATTGTGTGCGATCATGGTTCGTGCCGACCTGAAGCGCAACGCCGCGCAACGTTCCTTCTGATGCGGATCGCGATCACCGGTGCGGCGGGATTTACCGGACGGCATCTTGCCGGGTATCTTGTCGCACGGGGCGACGAGCCGGTCGCGCTGTCCGCCGACGTGACCGATGTCGATGCGGTGAAGCGCGAGATTGCCGACGTCCGGCCGGACGCCGTAATCCATCTGGCGGCAAAGGCCTTTGTCCAGTCGGACGATGTCCAGTCCTTCTACGCCGTCAACCAGATCGGAACGCTCCACCTCCTCGACGCGATCACGTCAGCCCGGCCGGGGATCACCGTTCTCCTGGCGAGCAGTGCGCAGGTCTATGGCGCGCAGGCGGCCGGGTTGATCGACGAGGAGGCCGCGCTGGCGCCGTCCAACCATTATGCGGTCAGCAAGGCAGCGATGGAGATGGCGGCCAATCTCTACAGCAGCCATATCCGGTTGATCGTCGCACGGCCGTTCAACTATACCGGGGTAGGTCAGCAGAACCGCTACCTTGTTCCGAAGATCGTGTCGCATTTTGCGAAGCGCGCCGAACGGATCGAACTCGGCAACCTCGACGTACAGCGGGACTTTGGCGACGTGCGTGCCGTGGTCGCCGCTTATGCCGGTCTGCTCGGCGCTGCGCCCGGCATCTACAATGTCAGCAGCGGTGCATTGCACAGTGTGCGCGATCTCCTTGGCGCACTCACCCGTCTGACCGGCCATGACTTGGCGGTCGACGTCAACCCGGCCTTTGTCCGTCCCAACGATGTCCCCGTACTCGGCGGACGGAACAACCGATTGCGCGCGGCCCTGCCCGACTGGCAGCCCCTGTCGATCGACGATACGCTGGCCTGGATGCTCGACCATGCCGCCACATCGGGAAAATCCTAGGGATAGGAGGGATAGGGACGCCGCAACGACACCTCCAGACCAACTATGCTACCGTCCTGCTGTGCAAATACTGTAGGCGACCGCGTTCCCGACGAATATATGCGGTTCCTCGACTATCTGGCATCATTGCGCGGCACCCGGCCTCGGTTAACGGTGGGTTTCTATCCTTCGCCATGGCTGCTAGTGAGAACGTGCCATCGAAGGTCGCGAAAAGGCAGAGCGTGAACGTTATCGCCCAGAATATGCAATTCGCTGCCGCGATGCCGCCCGAGCGGCCACGAAAGGGCTTGTTGCGGTTACGCGCCTACGGAATGCTGCTGGCGACCGACCTCGTCATGATGGCCGCCGCCTTCCTGCTGGCCCATATGATCTATAACATCAACACTCCAACCAGCCCGCATCATGCCACGATCATGTACTCGCTGCTCGCGCCCCTGTTCGCCGGCATGGCGATGCTGAACCGGGCCTATAACTCGGAGGCGCTCGAATCCAGTCGCATCAGCGTATCGCGGGCTGCCCTGTCGCTGGTATATGCCGCCGGCGCGATCCTGTTCATTACCTATTTCCTGAAGGCAGGTGGCGAACTGTCGCGTGGCGTCTTTGCCCTTGGCCTGACTGGGTCGATGATGCTGATCCCGGTGGGACGCTTTCTCCTTCATCGGCCGCTGCTGGTCATGCTCGGTGGCTCTCCCGATACGACCATCATCGTTCGGGACGGCGTACGCTACGATCCTAATCCCGGAGAAACTGTGGTCGATACTGCCGATCTCGGTTTTCATACCGAGACCAGCGACCCCGCGCATTTCCACATTCTTGCCCGCATTACTCGTCATGCCGATAGAGTAATCGTCGCAACCTCACCAGAACGTCAGGTCGAATGGTCTTCGATCCTGAAAAGCCTGACCGTCGATGGCGAGATCATCGTCCATGGCAACCATTTGGACGGTGTCATCAGCATCGGTGAACATGCCGGACACAAGACGCTGATCGTAACGACCGGGCCACTGCGGATGCAGGATCGAATCCTGAAGCGGTTGCTAGACCTCTCCATCGTCGTGCCGGCCTGCCTAATCCTAGCGCCGTTGATGGTCCTCATCGCGATCGTAATCAAGCTCGAGAGCAAGGGCCCTGTATTATTCAAACAGGACCGCATCGGTCGCGACAATCATATTTTTGCGGTTTACAAGTTCCGCAGCATGTACACGTATATGTGCGATGCCGCCGCGGTCCAGTTAACCCAGCGATCCGATCCGCGGGTCACCCGAATTGGCTCGTTCATCCGCCGCACCAGCATCGACGAACTGCCGCAGTTGTTTAATATCCTGCGCGGTGACATGAGCGTCGTCGGACCCCGGCCCCATGCCCTGTCGGCCAAAGCCGCAGGCAAGCTCTATTGGGACGTCGATCCGCGTTATCGGCATCGTCATGTCATCAAACCTGGATTGACCGGGCTAGCCCAGGTCCGAGGTTACCGCGGTAATACCGAACGCTATGAAGATTTGACCAATCGTCTAGTTGCCGACCTAGAATATGCGGCACGCTGGTCCCTTGCTGGTGATATTCATATCATCCTTAAGACACTCGGCGTTCTTGTCCACAATAACGCTTATTAGCCAATTACTATTATACCTTTTGTTCTAAAAATCGATGATCCAAGTTTAGATAAATTAGCTTGAACCTTCTAGCTATGCTTCGCAGCTGGGCCCCTAGATGTTTGGTCCCGGTGATTGATGGTGCAATAACCACAAGCGAGTGGAAGGAAGCGCTATGGGCCAGATTCTACACGGGAGCGCCACGACGACAAAGGTCGTGCGTCGAGCGATACAGCATAGTGAAGAGAGCCTGAGGGCTCTAACGAAGCGCCACAGCGTCAACCAGAAGACGGTGGCCAAATGGCGCAAGCGTTCATCAACGGCTGATCTGCGGACCGGGCCCAAAGAGCCCAGGTCAACAACGCTGACAATTGAGGAGAAGGCGGTAGTCGTGGCGTTCCGGCGCCACACGCTGCTGCCGCTGGATGACTGCCTCTACGCGCTGCAGGCAACGATCCCACATCTGACGAGGTCCTCGCTTCACTGCTGCTTGCAACGTCACGGCATCAGCCGATTGCCTGAAGTCGATGGCGACAAGCCCGCCCGGAAGAAGTTCAAGGCGCACCCGATCGGCTACTTCCATGTCGATCTTGCCGAGGTGCGGACCGAACAGGGTAAGCTCTACCTGCTGGTTGCCATCGACCGGACGTCCAAGTTCGCCTTTGTCGAGTTGCACGAGAAGGCCACTCGTCGGATCGCCAGCGACTTCCTGCAGCATATTGCCGTGGCCGTACCGTACCGGATCCACAGTGTGCTCACCGACAATCCTGTCCTGAGCGAAGTTGAAGGGGGCACCCACTACACCGATCCAACCGGCGATGGCTGGACGACGGAAGACATCAAAGAGATGCGCGCGCAGAAGCTGCCGTTCCGCTGCCACTCCTTCGAACTCGCTTGCGCCGATCTCGACATCGAGCACCGCCTCACCAAGGCGCGTCACCCGTGGACGAATGGTCAGGTCGAACGGATGAACCAGACAATCAAGGAGGCGACTGTCAAGTGCTACCACTATGAAATACACGATCAGTGGCGACAGCAACCTCACCGACTTCGTTGCGGCCTACAACTTTGCCCGCCGCTTGAAGACACCCCAAGGGCTCACGCCATACGAAGCCATTTGCAAAGCATGGACAGACGACCCAAGCCGGTTCATCTCAAGTCCGCACCATCAATCGCCGGGACCAAACATCTAGTCGGCGACTTCGCCTAGCTAGCCGCTAGCATACCATTCAAGATAAATCCCGTCCTCACGCACTCAAACGACGACATCGCCCGCGCAGCAATGCAAGTAACATACCGTCTCGACTCGCCGGTTGCGCTAGTCGACGCCGGCCAGCGCACACCAGGGGCCGACACCGAAAGCACCGTCAGCCTGGACCTGTTCGCTGAAAAGCCGGTCGAGGGTAGCCTCGAACTGCTTGGCGGGCCGGTGAACGCAGGTGTTAGCGACACTGGCGAAATCGCTTCGCGTGAAAAACAGGGTGATTGGCTCCATCACGCTACATGTCCATGTCGTAATCGTAGCTGATCTCGGGCTCCAGGTCCTTGCGCGCAAGCTCGAGCCGTTCATGATGGGTGGGCCGCGCCGGAGCGGTCCGCTGGTCGCTCGCCACGGCAGCGAGCGCATCCGGCTGCTCCAATTGGGGCTGCCGCAAATTCTCTCCGATCGCAGTCAGCGCGGCACTCATGACGTCAAGCAACGCCGCATCCCGGTCAACAGCCTGCTCGGGCCGCGGCAGTTCGTCCGTCACGGCATCGAGCCGTTCACCGCTGGGCGGGGTACGTTCCGGTGCCAGATCGAGCGCATGCGGCACATCGCCACGATGCGTCTCGATCGCCTCAACGAGTGCTGCCCGGTCGTCGGTGTGCAGCACCATGTCTTCGCGCGCACGGGTCTGGAGGACATAGTAGAGGCTCTGGCTGTTGAGCAGCCGGTCGTGGCTGTCCATCACCGTGATCGCACGATCGACGGTGATGCCTTGCGCACGGTGCATGTTGAGCACCGCGCCGTGTCCGAGCCGCTCGCGCATCGGATCATCGGGGCCGATCACGTGATCGCGTGCACGGCCGGACAGATGCAGGCTGTCGCCCTCGATCCGCTCGACCGTGACCGCGGTGCCGTTGACGATCCCGCGCGACGTATCCCCCCCAGTGAAAATCAGGCGATCGCCCTCACGGACTTCGATGGTGTCCGGCACCGACAGCGCCGCGCCTTGGCCGGCATGATGCAACCAGCCCGGCGTAAACACGCGCGTCGCGCCGTCGCGCGCCAGCTCGACCGTGCCGCGCACGGCGTCGACGCCGGCAACTGCATAGGAGCCAGGCACGAGCCCTGCCTGATGCCGGTAGATGTCGAGTTGCATACCCGGCGCCCAATGCCGCGTCTGTCGTAGCTCCTCACGCGTCAGATTGAGATTGTCCCAGACCTTCAGCGTGACCGCATCCGGACCCAGCGCGCCTTCCTCCAGCAGTCCGTCGCGCACCGCGCCCAGCACCGCTTCACGCAAGGCATGACCTGAGGTGAGAAGCGCGATGCGGTCGCGCTCGTCGGGCGCGACCGCTAGATAGTGGGCCACCGCGGCCGCGGCCGGATCGGTGTTCTCGCGCACACGGTCACCCAGCAGGGCAAAGGCGTCACCGACCCGCCCCTGCCGCGCCAGCATTGCCGCCTCGCGCAGCGTATCAGTCTGCTGGCGACGGTTTTCCGACAGACGCGCGGTCGGCATGCCGGCGCCCTGCAGCAGCGCGAACGGTCGTCCGGCGCCAGGTGCTGATATCTGCTTCATGTCGCCGACCGGCACCAACTTGGCGGCTCCTCCCACCGCCATGATCCGGGTAAGCGCGGCGAACTGCCGTGACGACACCATCGAAGCTTCTTCCAGCACGACGAGCTTGCCCTGCACCAGCGCTGACAGCGCTTCATTGCCACGTACCCGGTCGCCACGGTCGCCGTGCGCCTGCAACACCGAGGCCAGCGAGCGCATCTCGAACCCCCGCCCGCCCATTTCCTCCATCAGCTTGTTCTGCGGCACCAGCACCAGCATCCCCACGCCGGCCTCCGCGCAGACCGCCGCGACGATCTCGAAGAGGAACGACTTGCCGCTACCCGCATCGCCCTGCACGAGCTGGATGCTGTTGTCGCCCGCCAACATGGCCAGACCCGCGTGGCGCTGCTCGTCGGCCAGCGTCACGCCACGGGCCTCCGCGGCCCGGGTCAGCGCGTCTTTCGCGGCCGCGCCGTCCAGGATCGGCGTGGCGCTCCCGACCCCGTCACGTACGGCTTTCAGGATCGCCTTCTCGGTCGCCAGTATGTCACGTGTCGTCAGCCGGTCGGCGTGCATGCCGCCACGCGGTCCCGCGATCAGGATGCCGGCAGCCTGAAGCGCATCAATCCGTGCCTCGATCGTGCGTACGGTTGCCCCCTTCTCTGCCATGCCGAGGCTCGCGGTCATCAGGTCGTCGTGTCGGAAACTTGCCGTGCGTTCGCCGAGATGGCGCACGCCCGCTGCCACGGCATAGGCGCTGGCAAGGTCGCCGCCCCGCCGGACATCGTCGAGGCCGCGCAGCAAGGGTTCGGACCGGGGGCCGAATGCCTGCGTCACCCGCTCGATGAGTGCCGTACCCCATTCGCGTACCGTACCCCGCACCGAGCGAGGCAGACCCATGTCCCTGGCAGCATCGACCACCGCGCGTACCCGCTCGCCGTGCACCAGCGCCTTCTCCGCCCATAGCGCCCGCGCCGCTTCGGCGTCGCCCGCCTGCTTGGCGTCACGCGAGCGTACCGCAATCGCCTCCATCGCGCGCGGCGAGGACAGCCCCAATTCGTCGGCCTTGCGCAGGATCTCCTCGCGCCTGGCACTGAACGCCTCGATCACGCCGCGCGGGATGCCGACGATGTCGAACTGGCCGTGCTTGCCGTTGATCTCGGTGCCGTAGCCGAGCTTACCCAACTCGGCGCGCAGCTCGGCATGGTAGGCCGCGCCGATCAGCGAGGACTGCTTCCAGAGCGCCGGGTTGTGCAGCGCCACCCAGGTACCGTCACGGCGCTGTGCGGCGTTCGCGATGACGACGTGCGTGTGCAGGTGCGGGTCGAGCTTGCGGCTGAGATCGTGCTGGAAGCCAGCGTAGACCAGTCCCCCAGGTTCGATGACCGCGCCGGCCTTGCCCACGCGTGCCTGGCCGAAGCGGGCCTCTGCCCACGCCATGGTTGCCGACACCGCTCTGGCGTGTGCGGCGACGACCCGCGCATCGCTGCCGATCAGCGCGACCAGCGACACCGATTTGGGCGCATTGAAAGTGAGTTCGAAACCCTTGCTGCGCCTGCCGTTTCCGCCTGCCGCGATCGTCACGTCGCCCGGCAGTCGGCCCTCCAGCACGGCAGTGAAAACGCCTGCCTCGACATGCCCCGACAAGCCCAGCGCCGCGGCACCCTCCCCGCCCCACACGGACAGTCCCTCCTGCTCGCCGGTGTAGTAGTTGTCGGCCGCATAGTAGGACGCCGGATCGCCCCCGCCCGCAAGCTTTGCCGGGCGGACCGTCACGGCGTGATCTGCTCGAGCGGTGGCACCCAAAGCCGGCAGGGAAAATGCTTCGTGACCTCGCGCGCATGGATCACGCAGCGGCTGTAATCGCTGCGGAAATTCGGGTTGTCGAGCAATGCTCTCGTCTCGGCCATCAATACCCCCGTCGCACGACCGTCACCGGCAAGCGTGAATGCCGCGTCCATCGCCCGCGTGTTCCCTGTCAGACGGATTGAAAGCCATCGCGTCGGCGAGGTATCGGCCAGCAGCATACCGAGCGCGACGAGCAGCAACAGCATGCCGCCGGCACCCGCCGCAGCTGCCCATCGGCGTTTCTTGTGCCAGGCGCGCAGCGTCTCCACTTCGGACTTCAAGGCCTCGATCTTTTTGACGAGAACGTCCTCAAGATTTTTGAATGCTGCGGCCTGTTCCGTGCCTGCGGTTTCCCATACCGTTTCCATGGCATCGAGCCGCGCCGTATGTGCGGTATCATGCTCGGTCAGCATGGTCCGGAGATGACCGGTCCCACCCGTTTTTGTGATCGTATCCTTGATCCCCTCGAAGCCTTTCGAGATCGACGTCGGCAGCTCATCGGCGAGCCGTACGACCAATGAATCGAACCGCTTGAACAGCTCCTTCAGCTGCGTCATCAGCGACCCTGTCGCGGCACCTTGCACGACCTTGTCCACGTGCCCGTTCGCACCCTGCCCGGACCCTTCGCGCCCGGCCTGTTCCTGAACGATCCGCTCGACCAGATCGCGAACCAGCAGGCCACGTCGGCGCGCCTCGGCATCGAGCCAGGCGTGGGTCTCGGCGGACACGTCGATGCGCCGGCGCACTGGCTCACTCATCGCCGCAGCCGTTCGCGCGCTTCGGCCTACATCCGCGCCGCCAGATCACGGCCGCGCTGCCGCATGTCGGTGAGCCTTGCCTTGGCATCTGGGCCACGTCCGGCCTGCGCCTCGACCATTGTCTCCAGCCCGGCGCGCAGCTTGGTCAGCTGGTCGAGCAGGATCTCGTCGAGGGGCAGCAGCTCGTCATCAAGTGCCCGCACCAGTGTATCCGCCACCCAGGCGCTGCGCTGCTTGCCGACCTGCGCGGCGCGGCGTTCGATGCCTGCTAGTTGCTCCGGTAGCAGATAGACCGTGATCGGTACGCGCGCCATCGAATGCCCCCTTTTCCCGCTCAGGAGTGTGCATGGGACCATTCCGGGGCGCAAGCATCCGGGCAGAGCAGGCAAACGGAAAATAGCTGAAAACTTGAGGTAGCGGCTCTGTGCTACGCTTGGTCCACGTGGTCCACGCACAGAGCGACGTATGGACCATTCACCCGTAGCCCTTGCTTTCTGCCGTTTTTTCGCACCCGTCAGGGTGCATCAGGTGTGCTCACCTACCTTTTGCCTATCCTGATGGCGTCACTGGTCGTTTGATGACCTCGGCATCGTTCCGGCATTCCGTGGGGCATCAGGCCGGCGTGACAGCCGGCCAGCAGAGCATATTTGTCCGGAAAACCCGGGCAGTGCCTGATCGCCGCGTTACCTTGTCTGTCGACCGATCAATCGAACGTGGCGGGACAGGGATGGCTGGGCGATCGTTCGAACGCAATATCGATCTCGCCGACACCCGCCATATCGAGGGCATCGAGGATGCTTCTGCGGGGCGGCTCTGCATCCTGCGGTAACGGCGTCTCAGGCATGCGGTTACCGCGATCGTCGGTCATACGTGTATCCTGTTCGTCAGCGGCTTGGATCGTCGTCAGAATAGCCCGCTCGTGCGTTCAGCCATGCCGGTGCCAATGCGGCGAACTGTACGTCGTCCAACGTCCCTGGCGACAGCACCTGACGGTCGCATACGGCGCGCCGGGTTAGCGTGATCAGACGGGCAAGCCCGGGCGTCTCGAAGGGGTGATTGATTGCAAGCTCGTGGGTGCTGTTTTCCGCGGTGATGGCAAGATGGAAGATGCGATCGAAAGGCCCCGCCGGCGCCGGTTCGGGCCGCTCGAAAAAGTCGATCGCGTCGGCATCCCGAACAGCGCCGACCAGCCCGCCGGCGCGATCTGCGACACCGACCGGAGATCCTCTCAGGTCGCACACCGTAGGGGCTGAACCATCCCGAAATACCGCAGACGATCCCGTCCCCGGTTTGCTCGTTTTGCCGATCGGCGACCAAGTTGACCTCGTGGTTGAACGCGGCACTTTCGGGTGGTGCCTGCCAGGCTGCGACCGCATCGCCAAGCGTGTGAGACACGTCCTCAATTCTCATCGCACGGCGCGCGGAAAGGCAGTCGCGGACCAGCCTGATCAGTACTGCGGTCGCGGGGTCCGGGAACTGCTCTGAAAATGTCAGCAGGCGCGCTCTGCCGCCATGGCATAGCCGCACATGCCAGGTCCGAACATCCGGCTCTGTAGACCCGCTGCGAAGCTCCTCTCGCGTGAAGAACGCAGCAGCATCGGCTGCGCGAAGCATCGTCACGACCCGGTGCGGATCAAGCGAACCGAACGAGACGGTCTGCTTGGTCGCAAGGTCAGGAAATTCACTGCTCCCGCCGGACACCCTGATACCAACAAGGTCGCCGAAACGGTCCGATCGCGACACCGTCACGCCTGCCTCGCAGCATCGTCGAGACCGACGCCTTCGGCCCGCTGCCGTCCCTTCCGCCTCGCATCCCACGCCACCTGCACCGCATTGGCCAGATGGGCGCGTTCGATCCGATAGCCGGGGTCATCACCGTGCAGGATGGTGAGGTGCATCAGCGCCTCGTCGAACACCGCTTCACCGACCGCGGCACGGACACCACGCAGCCAGCGCGGCGAGGCATGGGGATGACGACCAAGCCACCAGCCGCGTGCCTGATCGAGCCCGACCGTTACCAGCCAAATGATCAAAAATACCGCCGCAACTATTGCAGAGCGCCTGCCGCCGAATAGCGCCAGCGACAGGATCAGCCAGCTGATCGGAGCGGCGAACAGCGAGATGCTGAACGGCACCACCGCCAGCCGGCTGACTTCCCAGCGTGCGAGTAGCCGGTCGAACCATGGCACCGCATCAGTCGCGCCAGGGGTCATGCCCGCCTCCCATGCCGGTTGGGAACGGATCGTGCCAAGTGGTACGATAATCGTCGAACGCCGATCCCGAACGATGCGGATCGTGATGCCAGCTATCGTGACCATGGTTCGACAGGTCGGTGCCGAACGGGTTGCCGGCGACGTCGACCCCACCGGTGATCGGCAACCCTGTGGCGGGGTTAATCGTCGGTATATCATTCATCGGCGATGCGGTGGTGGACGTGTGCCAGTCATCGAAGAACGATGCGATGCGGTTTAGCAGTCCCACGAGGTTCGGCCTCCCTGTGACGATGACTGGGCAATATACGCTTTCCGCATTTGTATCAAGCCGCGCTAGTGCCCTGCCATGCCTGTATCCCCCGCCTTGCCCGAGCTTCACGCCAGCATTGTAGCTGCCCTGACCGAGGCGCGGCATGATGCAAAGCTGCGTCAGGTCGATCTGGCGAGACGGCTCGGCTGGCAGCAGGCCTATGTGTCGCGGTACGAAACCGGCGAGCGGATGCTGGCGATCGATGAATATGTTGCGGTCGCGCATGCGATCGGAATCGATCCGGTCGCGCTGCTCGCCCGGATACTGGTCCATGAGGGAAACGGACCAAAGTAGAACGGAACCCCGCTCCTGTCCTCTGGACGCGTTTTCCGAAGCTTGCCATAGCCCCCGTGCGGCTGGGGGAGCCGCACGGGGGGATGACGGATGACGGTTCATGGTTCGGTGCGGGTGCGCCGGTGGTCACTGGCGCTCGGTGCGAGTGTGGTGGCGATGGGGACCGTCGCGGTGTCACCGGCACAGGCGCAATGCTCACCCGATCCCACGGTCGCGAACGGCATCACCAACTGCATCGGCACGGACAATGACGGGCTGACCGTGAACACCTCCTCGACGCGCGCCATCATCGCGCGGGGGGCGACGGTACTGTCCGGCAGTGCTGTCGCGGCGATCACCGGGTCGGCGCCGGGCGTCAGAATTTTGGTCGACGGGCGCGTCGACGGCGCCGGCAAGACCGGTATCTTCGTCACGACCGATCCCGCCTATTTCGGGCGCTGTCCCGACGATCCCTATGCCGGCGCGTCGGTACCCTTCCCCTTCTGCCCGCCGGGCGGTTTCCAGTCATTCTATCCGTCGTCCAGCGCCTCGGTCGAGGTCGCGGCCGGGGCGACGGTCACGGGCGCGCAGGCGCTGTTGATGCGGCGCAATCCGAACAACGCCAGCGGCGCGCTCAGCGCGATCCTCAGCAATGCCGGCACGATGACCGGCACCGCCGGTCCGGCGATCGTGGTCGACCTGACCAACAACTTCGGCGCCCTGTCGGTGACCAATCTGGCGACCGGCACGATCGCCGGGATGCGCGGCTCGATCCATTGGCTGGCCAATGCCGGCACGGTCGACGGCGGCAGCGGTGCGGCGTTCGGCTCGACCGTGCAATATGCGACGATCACCAACACCGGTCGGATCGCCAGCACGGGTGGCACCGCGATCGATGCGGAGGGTGCGCTGGCGCTCACCAACAGCGGTACCATCACGGGTTCGGTCACGTCGCGCGCGCGTATCGGCCAGAACAGCACGATCGATACGCTGGCGGGCACGATCACCGGCAATGTGACGCTGGGCGCGGGCGACGACACGTTGCTCGCGCGGTATGACGGCGGGCGGCTGGTTACCGGGATTACCGGCACCATCGATGGCGGCACCGGCATCGACACGCTGCGGCTGCGCATCGCCGGCGACGCGACGCTCGGCGCGCTCGCCTTGCCGACCGGGTTCGAGCGGCTCGGCATCGGCACCGTGACCGGTGCGACGGTGACGCTGGGCACGGCGTTCGGCGGGGTCAGCGGGCTGGTGCAGATCGAGGGCGGCGGCACCGTGATAAACCGCGGCACGCTCACCGGCACCGCGCCGGTGGTATCGGACGGCTTCAGCGTCGACGGATCGCCCGTTTTCACCAATGCCGGCACGATCCGTACCACCAGCGGGGCGGCAGGAAGCTTCGCAGTGCAGTTGAGCAGCGTCCGCCGTTTCCAGAACGACGGCACGGTCGACGCCAGCGGTAACGGCGTATCGCTCGGCGGACAGGGCAGTTTCGTCAACACCGGCACGATCACCGCGACGGGCACGGGCGCGTCGGTGTCCGGCAACGGGTTCGACAATGGCGGCACAATCCGCTCCACCGCCGGGACGGCTGCGATCCTGTCGGGATCGTGGGGGGCGAACTGGACCAACCGCGGCACGATCGACGGTGCCGCTACGGGCGTGCTGCTGACCAGTACGCTGGTCAACACCGGCACGATCACCTCGCCGGCCACCGGCGTGGTGCTGGGATCGAACGGTTTCCTCGACAATCGTGCCGGCGGGCAGGTCAATGGCGGCGTCGCGCCCCAGACATTCACGTTCGGATCGGTGTCGGGCACCGGCATCGTCAATGCCGGTACGATCAACGGCAATGTGCGGCTGGGTGGATCATCGACCGCGACCTTCAACAGCAACAGTTACTATGCGTTGCCGGGCGGCGTGCTGAACGGCAGCCTGACGCTTGGCGGTGGCGAGTTGCTGGTCACCGAACTGGCCAACACCGGCACGGGCGCCTTTGCCGGCATCACCGGCACGGTCACCGCGACAAACGCGCTGCTGCGCTACCGCGTGCGCGCCGATACAACCGTCACGGGGGCGGCACCGGCGGGCTTCGCCGCAACCGGTTACGACCTGTACGACAATGCCGCGTTGACGCTGACCGGAGCAACGCAGCCGCTGAGCTTCGCCGGCAGCGGCAGCGTCGACCTGACCGGTACCATCACCGCATCGTCGCAGCCCGTCATCCAGATCACCAGCCTGGCGCTGGCACGGACCGAAACCGCCCCCGGCACCACCGGCACCATCGCGATCACCAGCCGCGGCACGCTGACGCTGGAGCGCGACACCGGTTCGCAGGTTTTCGTCTCCAGCGCGGTATCACCGGGCGGAAGCAACCGCTTCACCAATGTCGGGACGATCGTGGTGCGCGACCGCACCACGACGGGTTTCAGCCAGATCGCCGCGATCTCGGGCGGCACCATCGTCAACGACGGCACGATCAGCCTCGACAATGCGGTCGGCATCAGCGGCGCGCAGCGCGTCACCAACAACGGCACGATCACGCAAGCCGCGGGCGGGCGCAGCGCCCGCGGCATCCTCTCATCCTATAGCAGCCTGACCCTGCTCAACACCGGCACGATCGATGTCGCCGGCGATGCGGTGACGGGCGGTTACGGCCTGACGATCGACAACAGCGGCCGGATCGCCAGTACCGGCGGGTTCGCGATCGGCATGGATTTCTACGGCACCGCCACCATCACCAACCGCGCCGGCGCCACGATCGCCGGCCGCGGCACCGCGATCAGCACCAGCGGCGGGACGCTGACCAATGCCGGCACCATCACCGGTTCGGTCGATCTCGGCTATTCGCCCTTCGGCCAGTCGTTCGCGGGCGCGACCTATATCGCCGATGGCGGTACGATCGCGGGCGACCTGCGGTTCGGCAGCGGCAGCGACACGTTCGTCTCCTACGGCGCCACCGGTGTCAGCGGCAAGATCGACGGGGGTGAGGGCATCGACACCTTCGTCCACGCCCGCACCGCAAGCGAGACGGTGACGCTGGCCGGTGCGCTGCCCAGGGGGTTCGAACGCGAAGGAATCCGTGCGCTGGGCACGGCGACGGTGCTGACGCTGCGCGCCGCGGCACCGATCACGGGCGATCTGACCGCATCGGGCGACGGCGCGATCGTCAACACCGTCGATATCGGCGGATCGGTGTCGCTTGGCGGACGCTTCGACTCCTCGTTCGACAGCGAGACGGGTGTGCTCGCCGCCTTCACCAATCAGGCGCGAGTGGATGGCGGCGTCAGCGGCGAGGTGCGGCGCTTCGTCAACACCGGCACGATCAATGCGCCTCCCTTCGTGTCCGACCCCTCGATGCCGTGGCTCTATCCGTCGTCAGCGGTGTTGATCAACAGCAGCGGCGACCTGTCGTTCGCGAACGACGGCCTCATCACCGGCAACACCGGCACCCCGGCGGTATCGGCATATGCATTCGATGGCAGCATCACCGCTACCAACACCGGCCGCATCACCGCTGGTCTGAGCGTGGACGCGTATAACTGGGCCATGATGCTGCCGGGCACGCCTGCGGTGCCGCTGGCGGTCGCGGTCACCAACAGTGGCACCGTCACGGCCGCGGGCGGCCGGACCGCGCTGTCGGCCAGCATCCTCGACGATCGCGGGGTGGACGGCACCCTCAGCCTCGACAACAGCGGCACGATCGAGGCGACCGGCGCCGACGCCGACGGTGTCTATCTGGAAATGTCCCGGCGCAGCTGGGATGGGGGCCCCGCCGGTACGCAGCGCCTGTCGGTGACCAACACGGGCACGATCCGCGCCAATGACGGCGGAACGCGCCAGACCTATACTCATCCCTTCACCGGCGAGCAGTTCGTCGATCTCGACATCGCCACCGCGCTGACGGTGGCGACCGATACCGGCATCACCGCGACGATCGCCAACGCCGCGACCGGCATGATCGAGGCGTCCGGCGCACTGTCGACCGCGATCGATGTCTACGGCGCCGCATTGGACCTGACCAATGCCGGCACGATCCGCGGCGGGGCGGGCACCCGCGAGGGCGAGCGTTACTATGCCGGTGCGATCGATACCGGCAGCGGCGACGACCGCATCGTCAACACCGGCACGATCATCGGCTCGATCGCGCTGGGCGACGGCAACGACCGGATCGAGAATACCGGCCGGATCGAGGGCGACGTGTTCCTGGGCGCGGGCGACGACAGCTTCCTGCACCGTGCGTCGGCCACGCTGATCGGTACGGTCGATGCCGGCATCGGCGACGATGGCCTCGTCATCGACGCGACCGGGGGCGGCACGGTCCGCGCGGCGCAGTTCATCAACTTCGAACGGTTCAGCCAGATCGGCGCGGGCGCGGTGCAATATGTCGGCGCCTTCCGCGCCGAAACGCTGGGCGTCAGCGGCGGCACGGTTACCGTCGCGGCGGGCGAGACGCTGGCCAGCGACGGTGCGGTCACCATCACCGGTGGCGATGCGGGGGAAAGCGTCCTGAACGACGGCACGATCGCGGGCGCCGTGGCGCTGGCTGCGGGCAACGACCGCGTAGCCAACGCGGGCACGATCAATGGCGCGGTGCTGCTGGGCGACGGTGACGACGGCTTCGTCGAGCGCGCGGGCAGCCGCGTCGCGGGCGGCGTCGATGGCGGCGTCGGCACCGACCGCTACACCGTCGCGCTTGCCGGCGACCGCAGCGGCATCGGTGCGCGCAGCGGTTTCGAACTGCTCGGGGTCGAGGGCAACGGCACGCTGACGCTGGCACTCGACCAGGGCTTCGACGCGGTGACGCTGGCCGGCACCGGCCTGGCGCTCACGCTGGGCGGCAACCGTATCGGCGCGGTCACCGGATCGGACGCGCGCGAAACGCTGTCGGTCGATGGCGACGTCGCGCAGATATCACTCGGCGCGGGCGACGACATGCTGGCGCTCGGCGCGACGACCGCGGCCGGCCGTTACACCGGGGGCGCGGGCACCGACATGCTGCGCTTCACCGCGGTCGGCGCCACGACGCTGGCCGGCATCGCCACCGGGTTCGAGCAGGTCGCGCTCACCGGCCCGCTGCTGGTCACGGGCACGCTGGGCAGCACCGGCGCACCGCTCTCGTTCGGCGTCGGCGATCAGCAACTGGCGATCGCCGATGGCGGCACGCTGGCCGGCACGATCGATCTGGGCGCGGGCAACGACAGCTTCCGCCTCGCCGCCAACGCCACGCTCGACGGCAGTGTCGCCGGCGGGGCGGGCGACGACAGCGCGACGCTGGTGCTGGCCGGCGCCCGCACGCTGGCGGCCACCACGCTGACCGGGTTCGAGACGCTGGCGACCGAGGGCGCTGGCACGCTGACGCTGGCCGGCAGCCACGGTTACGACCGGGTGCTGGGAAGCGGCAACCTGACCGTCGCCACCGGCGCGGGGCTGACCGCGCGCGAGTTGCGCTTCTCGGGCGCCGACAACCGCCTGACGATCGCGGGCGGCTTTGCCGGCGCGGTCGATGGCGGCGCGGGCAACGACACGATCGCGGTATCGGGCGGCAGTGCGGCAGCGCCGGTCGCCTTCTCGACCATCGCCAATGTCGAGACGCTGGCGATGTCGGGCGGCTTCGCGACGATCGCGGGCAACGCCGCGCTCGGCAATGTCGACCTCACCGGCGGGCGGCTGGTCGGGCTGGCGGGGTCGTCGCTGCGCGCGGACCGGATCATGGTGGCACAGGGCGCGACCTTCGGCTCGGCCGGCACCGTCACCGGCAACCTGACCATCGCCGGTATCCTCAGCCCCGGCGCCTCCCCCGGCACGATGACGGTCAATGGCAACGTCGCGCTGGCCAGCGGCTCGCGCACGCTGTTCGAGCTGACCCCGACCGTGTCGGACAGGCTGGTCGTGAATGGCGCGCTGGCGATCGCCGGCGGCAGCACGCTGGAGATCGTATCCAGCGGCGGCTTACGTCCCGGCACCAGCTACGACCTGATCACCGCCAGCGGGGGGATCACCGGCGGTTTCACCACCGTCATCAAGCCCGCCGACCTGTTCGGCTTCGTCGTGCAGCGTGCCGACCGCATCCAGTTGCTCGGCCAGTTCCTGGGGGATGCCCGCTTCGCGCCGCAGGTGACGCGCAGCATCGCCTATGCGAACGCGACGCTGGCGGTGCAGCCGACGACCAGCACGCTGTTCGCCGCCCTGCCCGCGCTGGTCGATGCGTCGGGCACGTCCAACGCCCGCGCCTTCGCGCAGCTGACGCCGGAGGCCTATGCCACCGCCACCCAACTGGGGATCGACCATGCGCTGACCCTCGGCCAGACCGCGCGTGGCCCGGCCTTCGCCACCACGCGGGAGGAGGCGGGCCTGTTCACCATCGCACAGACGGTCGGCCAGTGGCATCGGCTGGCGGGCGACGCCGCACAGGGCAGCGCGGCCGCACGGTCGCAGAGCTACGGCTTCCTCGGCGGGCTGGGCTTCGGCGACCGCGACTGGTCGATCGGCGCGTTCGCCGGCTATCTGAACGGCCGTCAGCAGATCGAGGCGCTGGGCGCGCGGACGCGGGCGGACGGCATGGTGGCGGGCGTGCATGGCCGCTACACCGCGCCGCAGGGCTGGGGCTTCACCGCCTCGGTCCTGTACGATGGCGGCGAGGCGCGCACCGATCGCGCCCTGCCCGGCACACGCGGCGCGACCGCCCGGTACGACCTGCGCAGCTGGGTCAGCGACGTGTCGGCGCATTACGCGCTCGACATGGCCGGGGGCTGGACGCTGCAACCGCGGGTTGGCCTCACCTATGTCCGCACCACGCGCGACGGCGTGGCGGAGGGTGGCACCAGCCCCTTCGCGCTCCGGGTCGCACGCGATCGTCACGTCGCCGGTTTCGCCGATGCGGGGCTGTCGTTCGCGCGCGGCGACGCTTCCGACGCGGCGCTCCGCCCGTTCGTGTCGCTCGGCGCGCGCTACCAGATCGAGGGACGGCGGGTCGATGCGCTGGCGGGCTATGCCGGGGGTGGTCTCGGCCTGACCGGGGTCGGCGCGTCGCGGGCGCAACTGGTCGGCACCGCAGCGGGCGGGATCGGCTATCGCTTGTCGAGCGGACTCGACCTGTTCACCACCGCTTCCGCCCAGACCGGGCGCGACGATCATCAGGAGACGATCACCACCGGCGTGCGGCTGCGCTTCTGACGATGGCACGGGCCATCCCGGTCAGCGGGATGGCCCACCGCGCTCAATCGCCGATCGGACTTTCGCCGTACTTACGCAGCGCGTCGTTGAACGCCTCGGCCATCAGCGCCTGGAGGCTGCGGCCCTGACGGCGGGCGAGCATGTGCATCGCCAGCGACATGTCGGGGGAAAAGAAACCGGCGATCTGCTTGCGGCCCTCGCGGCTGTTCGGGCGCGGCGCGCCTGCCCCGGCTGTGTCGGCGGGGCCGGCATCGGCCACGGGTGCCGGGGTGGGTGCAGGCACGCTGCGGTCGCGCAGGTTGGCGAAGCTGGGCTTGCGGCTCATGCCGTGATCCTTCCGGATGGGGAGGCGGCCATGTCGATCTGTCGACATGTCCACTGGTATAGCTGTCTGATCTCGTCCGCCGCCTTGCCGGCGGGTTCCAGCTCCATCACCGTCCGCCCCTCGGCCGAGGCGTGGCGATAGGCGGCGCGATCGGGGATGATGATCGGGCAGGACGGGGTGCCGTAACCCGCCACCAGCTCGCCCGCCTCGGCATAGATGCGCGGCGCGTTGGGGCTGCCGGCCGTGAAGACGACGAAGGCAGGCTTGCGCAGCAGCTGCACCAGCTTGGCGCTGGTCTGGATCGCGGCGAGGTCGAACGCGCTCGGCCGGCACGGGATCAGGACGAGGTCGGCGATCTCCACCGCGGCGCGCGCGGCGCTGTCGGCATGGGGGGGCGTATCGATCACGATCGTATCGGCCCCCTGCCCGCGCGCCGCGGCGACCTTGGCGGCGAGGCGGGGCGGCGGGCTGTCGATCACCTCGGGCGGCGCATCCTGCCGCCACGATGCCCATTGGCTGGCGGTTGCCTGCGGATCGGTGTCGATGACCAGCGCGACCCGCCCCGCCTCCTGCGCGGCAGCGGCGAGGTGGAGCGCGAGCGTGGTCTTCCCCGCCCCGCCCTTCTGACTGATGATCGCGATCGTCGGCATGTCGGCTTCCATACATGTCGACATGTCGAATCGGCAAGACCGGGGTGACGCTTCGGCTACACGGCGCCCCCGAACACCGAATAGGCGGTGACGACCGTCGCATCGAGGACGAGGGCCTGCAGCACCGCCACCACGGCCACGATACGCCCGAACAGCCGCGCTCGCGCCGCATCGGGCGGCACCCGCACCAGCAAGGTGCAGGCGACCAGCAGCAACGGCAGCAGCGGCAGGAAATAACGGCCCTGCACCCCCAGGATGGCGGCGCTGCCGACCGTGTTCCAGGTGAGGTACAGCGCCAGCGCGACCAGCGCGATGCCCCCCGCCACCAGCAGCAATTGCCACACACCCACGAGGCGCGGCAGCACCGGCTCGTCCGGTCGGCGGATGCAGACGGTCAGGATCATGCCGAACAGCGCGAACAGATAGGCGGTGGCCGGCAGCGGCACCACCAGCCAGCCGACCGCGCCCACCATCCCGAAATAATAGAGCATCCCATAGCTCTGCAGGCTGGCCCACAGGATCGCGGGGAACGCCATCGGCCGCCCGATCAGGAACGCCGCCTGTGCATGGACGTCGGTATCCGGCAACCGCGTCAGGGCCAGCCCGCTGTTCAGCGCGAACCAGGCGATCGCCACGCCCAGCGCGAACAGGGCAATGGCGACGCTCAGGCCGATCGTGCGGAGGCGCGCCCGCCCGCCCGCCATCGCCGGCACCAGCCCGATCAGCAGGATCGGCGCATAGACCAGTTTGTGCGAACAGAAGACGGCACCCAGCAACCCCGCGGCCGCGACGGTCCGCCCGGTCCAGCCCCGCACGATCGCCCGCGTCGCGATGGCGGTGAACAGCAGCGCGGTCGCGATCGTCATCGCATCGGGGGAGGCGGAGGCATATTGATAGAGCGCCATCGGCATCAGCCCGGCGAACGCGAGCGCCTCACGCGCGACCGGCGCGGTCCGCACCGCGAGCGCGAGCAGGACGATTGCCGCCAGCGCATTGGCGAGCCGCGCGGCATAGAGCAGCGCCAGCGGCCCCATGCCGAACGATCGCCCGATCGCGATCGCGATCGCCTGCGGCATATAGGGCAGCGGCGAATAGGGCGCGGCGCCGGTAAAGGCGGTGAAGGCGACCCGATCGGGATCGAGCGGCCGGCCCAGCCCGGCCAGACTGGCCGACAGCGGCCGGGGGGTGATCGGCCGGTCGGCATCGATCGCGTCCGTCCCCAATATGTCGCGCGCCATCGCCGACAGCGAGACGGGCAGCACCGCCCCGGCCTCGCGGCCATGCGCATGGCCGATCAGGTCGAGCCGGCTGATCTGATAGGCGCGTTCGAAATGCTGCGGCTCGTCCGCGACCTGGAACGGCGGGGTCAGCAGCACCAGCGGCACGGCCCCCAGCAACCCGACCAGCAACGCCCAGCGGGTGACGGTGTCGGGAAGCAACGCCGACCACCATGCGCGCCACGACCGGATGCGGTTCACGCGGCGTCGACCACCCGCAGCTCCGGCTCCGCCTTCGGCCCCGCGGTCGATCTGGCCCGCAGGCGCGGCGTCAGCAGGGGATGGAGCGCACGGTTCGGCATCGCGGCGATGTCGAAGGCGAGGAACGACAACAGCAGCTGCATCCCCACGATCACCGGCAACCCGGCCAGCATCACCGTCCCCGTGCTTGCGGGGGTGCCGGTGTCGACGCTGGCGATCCAGCCGTGCAGCCCGAAGGCGAGCGCGAAGACCAGCGCGGCGATCCCGATCAGCAGCTGAACCGAGGCGATGCTGAAATCGCGCAGGAAGTAATTGTAGAACACGCGCTTGCCGACATTGACCAGATTGCCCTTCAGGAACGAGCCGAGCACGCGCCCGATCTTCAGGCCGCTCTCCTCGTCGCCGTAGATGGCGGCCATCGGGATATCGATCACGCAGGCCCGCACCGTGCCCAGCCGGAACAGCATGTCGGATTCGAAGAAATAACGCTGGCGGATCTTGTCCAGCGGCAGCCGCGCCAGCACCGCGGCGTGGATCGCGGTATAGCCGTTGGTGGGATCGAACAGCGTCCAGTAGCCCGACGACGCCTTGGTCACGAACGACAGCACGGCATTGCCGAACAGCCGGGCGGCGGGCATCGCGCGCACGTCCTCGATATTGGTGAAGCGGTTGCCCTTGGTGTAATCCGCCTGTCCGTCGAGGATCGGGCCGACGAACTGCGGGATGAGGGCGGGGTCCATCTGCCCGTCGCCGTCCAGTTTCACGACGATGTCCGCCCCCAGCGCCAGCGCGTGGCGATAGCCGGTCATCACCGCGCCCCCGACCCCCAGATTGTCGGCATGGGTGATGACGGTGATGCGCGGATCGCGGCACAGCGCGGTGACCAGCTCGCCGCTCCGGTCGGGGCAGCAATCGTCGACGACGATGATATGGCGCACCTCGCGCCCGATGCCGTTCAGCAGCGACAGGATGTGGCGGGTCACCCGGTGACAGGGGATGACGACGGCGATCGACGGGTCCACCGGCACGATCATATTCATCGGCACATTCACGGGCATATTCACGGGATCGCCTCCCGCCGGGCCGGCCGCGCGAAGACCAGCCGGCGCCCCGCGACATAGCCCGCCGCGATCACCGCGCCGTCGCTCGCCAGCTTGGCGACCAGCGGGCCGAGCAGCGGCAGCAGCGCCATCAGCAGCAGCGCGGCCAGCGCCATGTTCACGATCACGATCAGCGCATAACGCACCCCGTCGCGGGGGCGGAGATCGACCAGACCGAAGGAGAAGCGCGAATGCCCCACGAAACCCGCGACCCCGGCGACGACGCGCGCCAGCAGATGCGCCGGCAACACCGCCTGCGGCCACAGATGGACGATGGGGATGTAGACGGCATATTCGACGACGACGAGGCCGACGCCCACCGCCCCGTACCGGGCCAGTTCGCGAATCCGGGCGTGGCGCCCTTCCTGGCTTGACGTGTTCGGCATCGTCGCCCGTCATAAGTCACGGATTTAAAATAGAGGTTAAACACGCAGCCCGAGATCGGGGGGGGGGCGATGCCTATCGATCGACAATCATACCTGTCGGCATGTCGACACGTAGGATTGTCGGATCAGGCTGCCACCCGTATCGGCACCGGCAGCGGCGCCGGGATCAGCAGCGTCTCGTCCTCGACCGCGAACAGCGCCGACGGGCGCACCCCCCAGCGGGCGAGGCGATAGGCGATCGCGGTGCCCAGCACGCCCAGCCCATAGGTGCAGCTGCGGCGGAAATCGATGCTCGACGCCTCGGCGAAATAGCGGGTCGGGCACGATATCTCGCCGATCCGGAACCCGAACCACGCGGTCTGTGCGACCATCTGGTTGTCGAACACGAAGTCGTCCGAACAGGTCCGGAGCGGCAACCGCTCCAGCACCGTCCGGCTCCAGGCACGGTAGCCGGTATGATATTCGGACAGCTTCTGCCCCATCACCAGATTCTGGAACGCGGTCAGCAACCGGTTGGCGATGTATTTGTACAGCGGCATCCCCCCCGCCAGCGCGCCCTGCCCCAGGATGCGCGACGCGAACACCGCGTCGTAATGGCCGCTGGCGATCATCGCCGCCATCGCCCGCACCAGCCGCGGCGAGTATTGATAGTCCGGGTGCAGCATCACCACGATATCGGCGCCCCGGGTCAGCGCCGCCTCGTAACAGGATTTCTGGTTGCCGCCGTAGCCCCGGTTCGCGGGGTGGCAGACGATGTGCAGTCCCAGGTCGCGCGCGACCGCGATCGTGTCGTCGCGGCTGCAATCGTCGATCAGGATCACGTCGTCGACGATATCGCGCGGGATCTCGGCGACGGTGCGGCGCAGGGTCAGGGCGGCGTTATAGGCAGGCAACACCACCGCGACCTTGCGCCCGTCGATCATCGCCCGTCACGTCCCTGCCAGCGAGGCACCGCCCCTGTCCGTCACCGCTATCGGGCGGAAGGGTTAAGAACCCGGTAAACGGGCACCGGTGAGGGGATGTCCGCCATCATACGCCACGCGATAGCCCCTTGTGGCGCATGGACTGGGTGGCGGGCCGGGTGACATCGATCACCTGCGATCGGGCAGAAGCGGGGATCGTCACGCCCCCCGTTTGCGGAGCGTCCCGTTTCCCCATGTCCAACGGGCGGTTCCGGGGAAACCGGTCGGCCGCGAGGCAGGCACGACCATGGCGAGTCATAGTTCAGCTGTCATAGGGACGCTTCCGGTCGCGCCGGACGTAGATCAGCAAGTTGTACCGGCCTCGCGCGATCCGCTTCCTCAGATAATAATCGCTCGCCAGCGCGCGACGCATCACAGCAGCGCTGGCTACGTTCCAGATTGTGCGGCTGCGGTCGGACGACACCACCACGGGCGGACGATTACTCATGATCCGTCTTACTTCGCGGGCTTCATCCACACCCGTTGCATTCTGCTCAATGGCTTGGGCCAGCGTGTTGGGAAAGGCATAGGCAGTGGGAATGCATTTGCCAGCCAGATGGTAAATGATTGGATCACCCATGAAAACATAAGGGCAGCGTTGCCCGGAATATGTTTGGACCAATGCTGCCGCCTCGCGTACCGCCTGATCGGCATTTGGCGTAGACGCGCGCTCACCGACAAATACCAGCGTCGCTGCACCAACCACGATGACGGCCAGGGCGCGTGACCGGGCCAGCGCGACCGCCCCCAGCGCCGCGAGCGGCGGTAAAAGCGGCAGTGCATAATGGTCGTGGAACGTTCCAATGGCGGCGAACCCGGCCACTGCGGCGATCAGCCATCCGATCACCAATCTACGCGATGCCTGTCCTTCTTTCAGCGTACGGTATCGGGTAAGCGTCGCAATGCTGGCTATCAACAGGGGTGTGACCTGGCCCAGGATGCTTCCCAGGTTCCCCATCACCTGACGTGCCGGATAAGCCCGACGAAGCGCAATGGATATGAAGTTGGCGAACCAGAAAGCATGGAATGCGCTTGCGCCCATATCTGCATAGGCGATGACGACGGCGATCGTCGGCAACAACCCGGCAGTCATCCAGGCGACTGTCCAGCCGATCGTCGCAGCCCGTGATCGGACGCCCGGCAGCCGCCACGCGGCCCAGACATGCGCGCCCCCCATCAACGCGCCTTCGACCGCTGCGGTATATTTGAACTGGATTGCCAGTCCAACGAGTGCACAAGCCCCCAGTCCGTTCCATCCGATCGCCGACAGACGTCCATGCCGAACCAGATGAGGGAGCCTTGTCGTCAGCAGCGCCGCCATGGCAACGAAGAGGTTGTAGAAAACCGGGGACTGACCACCCTGCCCTCCAAGCACAGACAAGGTAAGCAGATATAGCAGTCCACCAACACAGCCGCTTATGCGCCCGGCGCCGATGCGTTGCGCTATCATCGCCACGGTAATGGCGGTGGCCGCGGCGAATAGCGTAGCGATAAGCTGATACGCGATGATGCCGTCGCCTGGCAGCATTCCAACGCCTGCATAGAGCAGGAACAGGCCGATCGGTTTGCGGTCCCATAAATCGATGTAGGGCACCGCGCCGTGAAGCATTCGCTCTCCGACCAACAAGTACCATTGTTCGTCCAGATCCAGAGCGGCGCTGCCAAAATCCCAGCCTCTCAGCAAAAAGGCAAGTAACAATAAGGTGAACGATGTAATCCAAAGAGCATGGAGCCGCTGTGGAGCGATCGTGGCGTCGGCATGAGCGGCAGCGTTTATGACGCTTGTGGGCTGAGTTAAGGTCGACATGCATCGATCTACCAAGACCGGCACCCGAATGCATCCATGCCCGATCCCAAAGCGGGCGCGCATAGTCCGTGTTCGGCAGCACTGGAGCTTTTACAAGCACAGTGTGATGCAAAACTCACAGATTCCGCATCGCTTTCGAAACGGTGGAAATCCGGACCCCGCCTTGATGCATATATCCGATGCATGGCCGTTGGCGGTGGCTCGCTCGAAACTCGGATCACCATCCCGATCGGGATGATCGCGGCGCCTGGCGCAGGATTTCAACCATCTTCCAGCCGGAAACGGCGTTAGCGCGGCGCTAACCATCCCTGGCTACAGGATCGGGGGATGACCGATCTGTTCAGCCCGCCGGATGCCGATGCGCGCGGGCCCGATCCGCGGGCGCAGGTGGCGCTGTTCGCCGCGTGGCTGGTGCTGGCCGGCTATTTCGTCGCGACGCACGTGATGTGGCGCGACGAGGTGCGCGCGTTCACGCTCGCCCTCAGCGGCGCCGACATGGTCGCGATGCTGCGCAACATCCATGGCGAGGGGCACCCGGCCACCTGGTACATCCTGCTGCGCGCCGCGCACATGATCGTGCCGGTCCGCGAGGTGCTGCCGGCGATGGCGGCGATCATCGGGATCGGCGCGGCCGCGATGCTGGCGTTCCGCGCGCCGTTCCGGGGGCTGGTCGTCGCGCTGGCGCTGTTCGGCGAATGGATGGTGTTCGAATATACCGCGGTCGCCCGCAATTACGGGATGAGCGCGCTGCTGCTGTTCCTGTTCGCCGACCGCTACGATCCGCGGCAGGTTCGCGGGCGGGGCAGTAGCTGGTGGCCGGGGGCGCTGCTGTTCCTGCTCTGCAACACCAACGTCCCCTCGGTGCTGCTCGCGGGCGGGCTGCTGCTGTTCTGGCTGGTCGAGCTGCTGACGGTCGATGGCTGGCGACCGACCCCCGCGCTGCGCGCCTGGGCCGTGGCGGCGGGGTGCGCGGGGCTGGGCGCGCTGCTGTGCTTCGCCACCGTCTATCCCCCCTATCAGGACGCGGCGGTATCCCCGCACCTGCACGAGGTCGGCGTCGGCGCGGTGCTGCTCGCCTGTACCCAGGTGGCGGACTATTATTTCAGCCTGCTACCGATGTTCATGTGGCAATGGCGGCCGGCGGCCGACGTCCTGCTGATCGTGCTGGTCGTCGCCCTGCCGCTCGGCCTGGCCCGGACGCCCGGCGGGCTGGCAGGCGGGCTGGTCGTGACGCTGGCGCTGCTGCTGTTCTTCCATTTCGTGTATCGTGGTGCGTACCGCCATGTCGCGCTGCTCCTTCCGTTCATGCTGTCGCTGCACTGGATGGTCGCGCGCGGACACGGGGGCCGCTGGCCGGGCCCGGCGGAGGCGCCCGCCCGGCGGATCGCCGCCCCGGCCTCCCTGCTGCTGGCGCTGCTGCTGGCGATCCAGGTTGGCCATGCCGTCGTCCAGCTCGGCTATCAGGCCGGCGGAGGCGTCTATGGCCGCGCTGCGGAACTCGGGCGGCTGCTGCACCGGCCCGACCTGCGCCGCGCCATCGTCATGAGCAATCCCGACGTGATGGTCGAGGCGCTCGGCTATTACGCCCCCAACCCGGTCTGGCTGCTGCGCCAGCGCACCCCCGGGCGGGTCGTCCGCTTCACCTTCTTCGACGACGAGGACCTCAGCCTGGGCGAGATGCTCGCCACCGCCCGGCAATTGCGACAGCGCACCGGCCGGCCGGTCGTCATCATGCTGCGCCGGACGCTGGACCCGGCCGCGCCGGCGAAGGTGGAGAGCGAAGGCTACCGGATCACCTTCTCGGTCACGCCGCGACAGACCCGGGATTTCCTCGCGGCGACGACGCGCCTCGCCTCCTACGGCCCGGCGCAGACCGACGAGAATTACGACGTGTATCTGCTGCGCTGACGCGAGACGGCACCGGCTCGACCCATCCCGTCATTGCGAGCGTAGCGAAGCAATCCAGAGCCCGGTTCGCGACGCCCTGGATTGCTTCGTTACGCTCGCAACGACGACAGGGTGGGTTTACGTCGTCATGTCCCGGCCGCCGGCATGTATCGGACCGATCCGACATGTCGGATGATCTACGTGTCGACATGTCGGCGGATTGATTACCAGCGGTGACAGCACCTCCACGGGGCGCTAACCCCATGCGGTGCAAGCCTTTCGCCGCCTCGTCATGATCGACCGACGATGGTGGCTGCCGTTCTGTCTCGCGGTGCTGGCGATGCGGCTGCTGATCCCGGCGGGCCATATGCCGGTCATCGACGCCGGCCGGTTCGCGATCGTCGTCTGCCCCGATGCGACCGGCCCCGCGCCCATGGCCGGCATGACCGACATGGCGAATGGCAACCACGCGACCGCATCCCCGCACCCGGACGGGCATGGCAAGCGATCGCACGGCGACAATCGGGGCGGCGGGCAGGCCTGCGCCTTTGCCGGCCTGTCGGCGCCGCTGCTCGGCGGGGTCGATCCGGTGTTGCTGGTGGCGGCGCTCGCATGGGTCGCGGCGGTCGCGCTGGCGACACCGCCCACCCAGGCCGGGCGGCGCGTGCCATATCTGCGGCCCCCCTCGCAGGCACCGCCCGCCCCGGCCCCGATCCGACGATAGCCGGCCCCGCCGCCCTGCCGGGTGGCGATGGCCCCTGCCCTCGCATCCTGTCCGGTGGCCATGATCTTCCCGTTTCCGCTCTCCCCGTTCCCGGGGGTGCCGCGCGCCGGCACCTTCGCCGTGCCCGTCTTTCCCCGAACCGGCCTCCGATCCCGTGGGGCGCGGCGATGACGCTGCGTACCGTCGCCCGGCGCGTGCATCTGTGGCTCGGCCTGTCGCTGGGGCTGCTGTTCGTGGTGTCGGGCCTCACCGGCAGCATCCTCGCCTTCTATCCCGAGCTGGACCGGGCACTGGTGCCCGCCTTGCGCGCGGTGCCGGCGGGGAGCCGCCCGTCGTCGTGGCAGGCGGTGTACGACGCGCTGCGCCGCGATCATCCCGACCGCACCGGCGCCTGGCGGATCGAGGTGACGCCGGCGGGCGGCCCGATCCCGGTGCGCTATTATCGTCCGGTCGAGACCGCGGACCGGGATTTCGCGCCGCTGATGCTGTGGCTCGACCCGCGCGACCTGCGCACGATCCGCGCCGGCTTCTGGGGGGAATATCCGACCGGCTGGATCTATGCGCTGCACTGGCAATTGCTCGCCGGGCGGACGGGGGAGACGGTGATGGGGCTGGCCGGCATCGCGCTGGCGTTCCTGCTGCTGACCGGGCTGGTCGCCTGGTGGCCCCGCCCGGGCCAGTGGCGGCGCGCGCTGCATCTGAAGCGTCGCGCGGCGCCGGTCCGGCGGCTCTACGATCTCCACAAGCTGATCGGGCTGGCCGGCGCGCCCCTGTTGCTGGTCGTGGTGGTGACCGGGGTGCTGCTGGCCTTTCCCGATCAGTTGCGCCCCGCCTTGGCCCGGCTGGGGCCGCTGTTCCACGCCCCCGCCCTCGCCACCCTGCCCCGGCCCGGCCCCCCGGTCCCGCTCGACCAGCTGGTGGCGCGCGCGACCGGACGTTTCCCCGATGCCGAGCCGGCCTGGATCGAGACCCCGGCCATGCCCGAGGGGGTGGTCCGGATCAACCTCGCCCGGCCGGCCGAACCCAGCCGGCGTTTCCCGCGCACCAATGTCTGGCTGGACCCGTGGACGGGCGCGATCCTGGCGGTGCGCGACGGGGAAAACGAGCGCGGTGGCGATATCCTGCTCGACTGGCTGCATCCGCTCCATGGCGGCGAGGCGCTGGGCATGGCCGGCCGCATCCTGGTGTTGCTGTCCGGGCTGATGGCGACAGGGCTGGCCGCAACCGGATGGCTGCGCTGGGCCAGCCGTCGATGATCCGCTGCCGTCCTTCCGACAGGATGACGGCCACCATCCATCCTGATGGCCACACCACCAGCCGCCTGCTCCTTCCGGGGAGCATGTGACGGCGTAGCCGGCACTCCGCGCTTAGTTTCTTTGTGATGGGTCCGTTGGATTTCCTTTAACGTGCTGTCGGCCGTCTAGGCCGGCTCATTAAGTCCGGTTAAATTGAATCAGTCATGGGTTGAGGCTCTTCATGAGACTCGCACTCCCGTCGATCGATGCCGGCCCCCAGCCGGGCCAGCATCCGCCCCAACGGCCCGCCCAGCGTCGCCCGCGCCAGATCGCGGCAGGACAGGGTGGCCAGCATCGCCTGCGTCTCCCCCTGCCGGTCCGCCTCGCGCTGGATCTCGTCGTCGGGCAGCGGCGCGGGCTGCATCCAGCGGGGCAGATGCGCGAGGATGCGCGCGGGCAGGCCGGCGGGCGGGGTCGGGCGATAGACGTTGGAGGTCTGGGCGTAGCGTGGTCCCGGCCCGGCGCCCTCGACCCGGCGGAACCGGCGCTGGCGGACGAGCAGCCCGATCGCCTCCAGTTGCGCCAGCCCGCGCGCGACGGTGGCGCGGCCCAGCCCGGTGCGCTCCGCCAGCCGGTCGTAGCTGGGATAGACGCGGCCGCGGTTGAGCCGGGCGAGCGTCAGCAGCTCCTCGTAGATCCGCACCGCGCCCGCGCCCAGCGCGGCGACCAGCCGTTCGCTGCGGGTGAGGTGGCGTCCCTCGGCCCGCGCGGCGCGTTTCAGCTTGCGCCCCGCGTCCAGCATCACCCGCGCGATCCGCAGCAGCCGGTCGCACTCCCCCCTGGCGGGCACGGCGAAGAACATATCCTCGAACGTCCCCGCCTCGATGCTGTCGCGACGCACCGGTGCCCCGGTGATGTGGATGCGCGGTGCGGCTGTTGCGCGCGTGGACATGCGCTCGCTGCCGCGCGCACGCATGCCGCCAAGCGCCAGCGTCGCCGCCTGGCCGAGGGTAATCGCCGTCATCGTCCGTCCCTTCGCGAGGGCCGGGACCAGACAAGAGGGGGGCGTGGCGCGAAACGCGCATCCTTGATCCGGAGGGCGGACAGGGGTAGATGGAGGGAGCCGTTCGGAATGGCCCGGATCGACGTTTGGCGACGTCGCTCCATCGATACCCTGGGATGCCCGGCCTTCGTGCCGGGCTTTCCTTTATGTGGTCACGGTCGCTCGCTTGTCCCTGAGCCGCGGCGGGCATCGCCGCGGTGCCGACGACCTTCGCAGCAAAAATCCAACATCGGAAGCGTTCACGGTTCGTGCTTTCGCGGATGAATGCCGAAAATCGTTCGTGCTATCGCGGATAAATACCCCGCCGATTCGTGCTATCGCGGATAAATGGCCGCCGAACCGGGGTCCGGATTCGTGCTATCGCGGATAAATGCCACGGTGCCGGGCCACGCGGTTCGCTCCGATTCGAATCAGGCGATCGCCCCCATTCGCGTCACGCGATCGCCAGCGCCTTGGCCGAGATCACGACGCGGGCGAGGCCGGCGGGCCGGCCGCGACGCCCGCCCTTGCCGGTCACGACGGGCACCGCATCCTCCTCCGGCTCCGAAAAGGCGAAGCTGTAGTCGGGGATCGCATCCGCCTCGATCACCGCCTTCAGGATGTGGCGGAAATGCGCGAGCGTGTTCTGGTAGCCCAGTTGCAGCCGCAGATCGTCCAGCCCCAGTTCGTACGGCCCGTCGACGCAGCCCGACCGCGCGATCTCGTACAGGCGCCGCTCGACGGGCCCGAGCTGGAAATAGGCGGGGGCATAGTCCAGCACCTGCCGGTCGCGCAGGATCGCGCGGAACAGCCAGTCGCACAGGCGGACCCGCACCGCCTTCAGCCGGCGCTCGCCGGGCTTCTCCTTGGATTTGCTGTAGAAAAGCCGCGCCTCGGACAGCCACGAGAAATAGCCTTCCTCGCCTTCGCCCCCGGTTTCGATGTCGGTCTTGATCTGCGTGCCCTGCAACCGCTCCAGCGCCTGCGACAGCCGCGCATAGGACCGCGCCGACGGGTTGTTGCCGGTGACGCAGAACAGGTCGTGCGCGGTGAAGTAGAAATCCTGGCTCACTTCCTCGCCCGCCTCCAGCTTCCTGACCATCAGGCTGGCGATGTAGAGGACGATCTCCTTGTCGTAGATCGTCGCCACCCCCTTGGCGGTCGGCACGATCTCGATCGAGACGGTGTCGGTCTTGTAGGCCAGCGGCCGGGTCCACTTGCCCTTGGACAGCGCGAAGAAGGGAAACGCCATCAGCGACCGCTCGCCGCGCACCTCGGTCATCAGCGGGCTGTCGAGCGCGAACAGGTCGCGCTGGTCGAGCGGTGTCGGCTTGGGGTCCTTCATGGCGCGTTCTACCCCGAACCCCCATTCATCCGCAAAAGCACGAATACCGGCGGGGTCATTCATCCGCGAAAGCACGAAGCGATGCCCCCGCCCCTAGGGAAACACCCCCAACGCCCCCCGAAACCCCCCGCCATTCGTGCTTTCGCGGATAAATTGCCGGATGATTTTTCGGACGGGGCGGAGGGAGTGCGGAATATCCCGGTCGATGCCGGACAAGACCGATGTCGACACGAAGACATGTCTTCGTGTCGATCACACGACACGCATCGTCATCCGCACGAGACAGCGCCTCGCACCATGTGTAGGAACGGGCGCAACGGGCCGCCCCGGCGACAAGCGAGGTGAGAAGTGCTGCAGCGTATGTCGATGACCTGTCCTCCCGACTGGCAGGACAAGTCGATGCTGATCCTGAGCGCCCCCGGACCGGGTGCCTCCGGCGTCACCGCCAACATGGTGGTGACCCAGGCAACGCCATCCGCCGATCTGCCCACCGATCCCCAGGCGCGGCTGAACACGATGCTCGACCGTCAGGTCGCGCAGATGGCCGAGCAGCTCGCCGGCTTTCAGGAGATCGAACGCCGCGTCGATGCCAAGGGCGACCATGCGCTGGCCGAACTGCGGGTCGACTGGCACAACGCGCAGGCGCGGCTCACCCAGAAGCTGACCTTCGTCGGGGATGCGCAGGGCGGCTTCATCGTCGCCACCGCGACCACGGGCCAAGGCGAGTTCGACGCGGCGGAACCGCTGTTCCGCGACATGCTGAAAAGCTTCCGGATCGACTGATGGCCTCCGCCGCCCCCGCTGCCCGGGTCGAGGACCCGTTCGGTCACAGCTCCGCCATGAACGGCGTACTGATCGGACTGGCGGTGGGCGCGCTAATCGGCACCGCGATCCTGACCGGGGGCGTCAGCCTGATCGCGGTCGGGGCTGCGGTCGCAATCACCGGCGGGGCAGGCATGGCGGGGCAGGCGATCGGCCAGACGATCCCGGGACTGGACACCGGCGTCATCACCATCGGCTCCCCCAATGTGGCAATCGACCGGCGGCCTGCGGCGATGACGGTGCTGGCGACCGGCCCGTGCAGTAAGGACTCGGGACCGCCCGTCCCCGTCGCGACCGGAGCGAAGACGGTCCGCATCAACAATCAATTCGCCGCGCGGGTCGGCGAGACGATGGCCTGTTCGGCGGTGATCCGGCGCGGCTCTGCCGGCGTCTTCATCGGCGGTCCCAGCGAAACGGTCATCAAGCCGACCCCGGAAGTCCCAGTCTGGCTGGAGAACACGATGCTGGCGATGGCGATCGGCGGCACCGCGATCGGCACATGGGGCGTCGGCCTGACCTACGGCGCGGGCGCAGCGGTGGGCAGTCTGGTGGGGGGCATGGCCGGTGGGCATTTCGGTGGCCAGGCGGCAAGCGCCGGTGCCGCAGCGCTGGGTTACGGTGCCACCGGACAGGCGATCGCCGGCGTCGCGGGCGGGATGCTGGGTGGGGCGCTGGGGGGCAGTGCGGGGTTCAAATATGGAATGTCCGGCAAACCAGCCGTTCCCGGTGCCTTATCCGTACCCATCGAAGCGCAGACCCGTGTGAATGCAACCACAACGGATAATATTCCTGGTATCGGCCCGGTGAAGCAGCCGGTCTATCGGGTCGATCAGCGCGCACCAGGCACGATCTTCGACGAAGGTTTTCAGCCCCGAGGATCCGCTGCCGATCTGGAAATCTATGTAAATACCAATCAACCAAGTATATATGTCAGTACGTCAAAGACATCTGACATCGCATATAACCCCGATTTTGCCAAAGCTGGTTCACATCTTTATGAGATAGACGGAAGAGGCTTGAAGGGGGTCGACGTCAACAAGGTCTATCCAACGAACCCCTTTGCCCGCGAAAGTGAGATTGCCATTCCTGGTGGAATACCGCGAGAGTCAGTCCGAAGTTCTCGACCGATTCTACCGGATGGAACGCTTGGTGAAACGATACCTAATCCTTATTACAAGGTTTTCCCGTGAACGATATCGTGACAGAGCACCGTATCCCTCCCCAGGACCCCGCCTTGATCAAGGCAGCACAGGAAAATCCCGGGGGGTGGGCCTACGACATCGACTGGCCCTATCCCGCCACACAGCGCACGCCACCGGAGGCGATCCGTGGCGGATGGCAAGTAGGGCCCGATGGTCAGCTGACCGGCCTGTTCACACCCAACGCCCGCTACCGCCCCATCGAGAAATGCAGCCGTACCCTCAAGCCCTATGTTCACGCGGCCGCCGACACCAATCGGGACCAATGGATCGTAGAGATCGATCCGCGTGGCGAACATCGCTTTCCCGACATTCCGGAGGCCCTGATCCGGGGTTGGTGGTACGTCGATACCAATGGAAAGGTGACCGATCGCTTCCGACCCAACTCACGCTGGATCGACGACCCTGCAGCCGGAAGCGAAACCTGACATGTCGACACGAGTACGTGTCGACATTCCGATACCTGTCTCTACCGGTGCCACCGCGTCGTCAGATAGCCCGACGATGCGCTGACCCGTTCGGTCGTCTCGGTATAGCCGCGCGCCGACAGCATGTCCGCCGTCACGGTGCGCAGCGCCAGCCCGGCGACCGGGTACAGCAACAGCATCGCCAGCACGATCGCGATGACGATCGCGCCGGGATCGCGCTCGCGGCCGCGCCGGGTCCGGATCGGACGCAGCCCGCTGTTGTCCGCCTTGCGCGGCAGCCAGCCCAGCAGTCCTGCCGCCATGATGCCGATGCCGAGCGGTGGAAAGGCGCTCATCGCGGTGTTGACCGTGATCGTCGGCGGCAGGGTCCCGAGCGCGTCCACCAGTGCCGCGCACTCCCGCACCCCGATGACGAACATCGCCGCCCCCATGAGGAAGGCGAGCAGGAACGGCCAGCGATACCATGACTTCCACTGGGGTATGCCGGTATCACTCACAAAAAACCCCTCTGCCAAGTGACGCCGGATGCCCGTTTGACGATCCAGTCCGACCATTCTCCCGCTTCCTGTGACAGGTCGCGAACGACCTCGGATGTCTCGATCCGTTGCCAGACCCGCTTGCCTTCATCTGCGAGGTGCGCGGCACTGGCGCTGATCCTCGCCAACCCCTTATCGCACAGTTCGCCCAGCTTCTTGGTCAAACCCAGGCGATTGTCGATCGCATCGAGCAAAAGCGACGCGCCGACCCCGAAAATTAATCCTACTGCCACCGGCCCGATGGCGACGACGGCGGTCCCCATGGCCACGGCGGTTCCCAAGCCCATGGCGAGGGCCACGCCGGTGCCGATCAGGCATTTGGCGATATCCATCCCGACCGCACCGAAAAGCTGACCCAACGTAGCACGATCATTGCTGACATAGTCGACCACGTCGATTGCCGTACAGAACAGGATTCCGAATATCAGCCCGCCCTTAGCCGCCGACTTCATGCCAGCGGACGTCATCTTCAAAGATACGATCTTGTGATGAAGGATGCCATATCGTGTACCCGTCAGGAACTGGCGTGCACCCGCATGCCCCTTGAAAACTATGTGCAGGCGACCGCGATATTCCTTGATATGGTATCGCCCGAATATGCCAAGTTCGCTGATGATCACTCGCAGCGTCGCAAGACCTTCCTTCACATCCTTACCAATAGGGAAGTAGCTTTTTATCTTTTCGAGATAATTGCTACCATGTTTTTGCCAAAAATCGTTAGCCTTGACAGCCGAAATTTTGCCGGCCTTGACCTGCTGGTCCGACCATGTTCGCACCACATGGTAAAGATCGACGACCGACATGCGTGGTGAACCTTGTACGTTCGGCCGGGCACGTACGTTGGCGGGCTGTGCAGGCATAGCAATCCCCGTTGGTGGCGTTACAGTCGCTCCTTACTGAATGCGCGAGCATAGCTTTCGCTCCCTCGTTACGCATCCGTTTCGGACTGCAAATGTCATCCTGCGTGGCCTTCATGGCATCTGACGGACTAGGATGCCGCCGTCAAACCACCCTCTGTCCTACACCACCGGTCCGCGCCATAACCCTTCATCCGCCTGCGGTCCCGAACGTCACGGTTTCCCCAAAGAGGGCCGTACCATGCGACTTTCGTGACTTTCCGATCGCGGCCAACCCGACGGTGCTTGCAACATTTGTCGGAGTTATTAGGGTGCCGGCAAAGCATGTCCCGCGCGGTGGCGGGCGATATCGGGGGGAGAGAAGGTGAAGACGATCATTGCATGGGCGGCCGTCGCGCTGGGGTTCGGCACCATGGCGCCCGCCGCTCCGCCCCAGACCCAGACCCAGACCCAGCCTCAGTCCCCGGCGCAGGCGCAGGCACAGGCGGAAAACGCCGCGCCGCGACAACTGGCGATCGTCCCGACCATCGCCGCCACCCCCGCGTCGAAGGCGGGCAAGGCGGAGGCCCGGTCGGCCTATCTGCTCGCCTATTTCAAGGACGAGACGCACTCGCTCCATTTCGCCACCTCGGCGGACGGCTACAGCTTCACCGACGTGAACGGGGGCGAGCCGGTGCTGCGGGGCAGGGCGGTCGCCGACCAGCAGGGCATCCGCGATCCGCACATCATGCGCGGGCCGGACGGCGCCTTCTACATGTCGATGACCGACCTCCACATCTTCGCCGAACGCGAAGGGCTGCGGACGACCCGGTGGGAGCGGCCGGAAAAGGACTATGGCTGGGGCAACAACCGCAACATGCTGTTCATGAAGAGCCATGACATGCTGCACTGGACGCTGGCGAAGGTCGATATCGCCGCGCTGTTCCCGGCCTATCGCAACGCCGGCAACGCCTGGGCGCCGGAGACGATCTACGATCCCGCGAAGAAGCGGATGATGGTCTATTTCACCACCCGGATGGGCAACGGCCCCAACTACATGGTCTATGCCTATGCCGATCCCGCCTTCACCACGCTGACGACGGTGCCGAAGCAGATCCTCTATTATCCCCGGCCCGCAGTGAACACGATCGATGCCGACATCACGAAGATCGGCGGCAAGTACCGCATGTTCTACGTCGTACACGAACAGCCCGGCAGCATCCGTCAGGCGGTGTCGAGCCGCATCGATGGCGGCTATGTCCACGATCCGCGCAAGGTCGATCCGGAGAACGTCGCGGCGGAGGCGCCCAATCTGTGGCGGCGCCACGGCACCGATACATATGTGCTGATGTACGACGTGTTCGGCGTGAAGCCCAACAATATGGGCTTTGCCGAGACCACCGATTTCCAGACGTTCCGCGACATCGGCCGCTTCAACGATCCGGGTTCGCGGATGAAGGCGACCAATTTCTCCCAGCCCAAGCACGGCACGGTGATGGCGATCACCCCGGCGGAGGCGGATCGCCTGCGCGGCTGGTTCGCGCGCTGACGGGGCCGGGGCGATGATCCGTCCGCTTCGCTCGCGCTGGCTGGCGCTGCTGGCCTTCGCCGCGGCCGTACCTGCGCAGGTACAGGCCCAGGTACAGACCCCGCCGCAGTCCCCGTCGCGGTCCCCGTCGCCCGCGACCACGCTGCTGGTCCATGCCGACCGGCCCGGCCCGCGCATCGCCCCGGAGATTTACGGCCAGTTCGTCGAGCATCTCGGCCGCGGCGTGTACGAGGGCATCTGGGTCGGCGAGGATTCGTCCATCCCCAACACGCGCGGCATCCGCCGCGACGTGGTGGCCGCGCTCAGGCAGGTGAAGGTGCCGGTCATCCGCTGGCCGGGCGGGTGCTTCGCGGACAGCTATCACTGGCGGGGCGGCATCGGCCCGCGCGCGAAGCGCGCGCAGGAGATCAACGCGTCGTGGGGCGGCAAGCCCGATACCAACGCGTTCGGCACGCACGAATTCATGGACTTCATGGGCCAGATCGGCGCCGCGCCGTTCGTGTCGGTCAATGTCGGGTCGGGCAGCGTGCAGGAGGCGGACGACTGGATGCGGTACATGACCGCGCCCACCGACAGCGATCCCGGCCGCGCCCGCGCCGCCAACGGTCATGCCGCGCCGTGGGCCGTGCCGTTCGTCGGCGTCGGCAACGAGACCTGGGGCTGTGGCGGCAACATGACCGCGGACACCTATGCCGCGTCGTTCCGCCATTATGCCGCGTTCCTGCGCAGCTATTCGGGCCCGCGCGCCAATCTGATCGCGGTCGGCGCGGATACCGACGACTATGCCTGGACCGAGACGATGATGGCGCGCGCGATGACGTGGCGCCCCGATCCGACGCCGCTCGCCTATGTCGATCCCAGGCCGCTGATGTGGGGCCTGTCGCTCCACTTCTATACCTTCGCGGGCAACGACTGGGGCGACAAGGGCCGCAATGTCGGCTTCGACCGGACCGGCTGGGCGAAGGCGCTGGCGCGCGCCACGCTGACCGACGAGTTGATCGCGCGCCACGCCGCGATCATGGACCGCTACGACCCGCAGAAGAAGGTCGCGCTGGCGGTCGACGAATGGGGGGCATGGTTCGCCAGCGAGCCGGGTGCGTCGAGCCTGTATCTGGAAAGCACGCTGCGCGACGCGGTGATCGCGGGCCTCAGCCTCAACATCTTCAACCGTCATGCCGACCGGGTGCGCATGGCCAATCTGGCGCAGATGGTGAACGTCATCCAGTCGCTGGTCCTGACGCGCGGGGGCGAGATGGTGGTGACGCCGACCTGGCACGTGTTCGACCTGTACAAGGTGCATCAGGGCGCGGACTTGATCCCCGTCGACATCGGCACCCCCGATTATGTCGAGGGCGACAGCCGGATGCCGCAGGTCAGCGTCTCGGCCAGCCGCGATGCGGGCGGCGTGCTGCACCTGTCGATCGTCAACCTCCACCCCGACCGGCCCGCCCCCGTCGCCGCCATGCTGGCAGGGGTGGCCGGGCGCAGCGCCACGGCGGAGACGCTGACCGCCGGCCGGATCGACACGCGCATCGAATTTGGCAAGGCGGACCCATTCGTGCCCGTGCCGCTGGACGGGGTGCGGCTGGCGGACGGACGGCTGGCGCTGACCGTGCCGGCGCGGTCGGTGACGATGGTCACGATCCGCTGACGCGGGCAGGGTCACGATCCGCTGACGGCAGTCCCTTCGGTCCACGACCGCTGATCGCGGGGCAGGCGGCCGCCCGGATCGAACACCGTCGCGCGGGTCGGCAGGTCCGGGCCCCAGCGCCACAGGATCAAATTGTCGTCGCCCGCCCCCGCGCCGGGGGCGAAGCTGGGCACCAGCATCCCGGCATGGCCGCCCGCCTTCAGCGCGTCGACCACCGCCCAGGAGGGCGCGTCGCGCCCGGCGCGCAGACAGGTCAGCCAGCCACAGGCGAGATCGGCCAGCGCCACGCCCGTCGCCGCCCGGTCCGCCTCGGTCCGCAGGTCGGCGACGGGGGTGCAGTCGATATCATATTCGCACATCGTCAGCGGGTGCAGGCGCCGGCCGAACCCTTGCGTGCATTCGTTGACGGCGGTCATGATCGACAGCGACAGATACAGCGTCGGCTCGCCCCGCCGATTGAAGCGCCCCCCGGTCTTCGCCGCGCCCTGCCCCGACAGGGGGGAGAAGGACCACATCGGGTCATGGCCCCGGTAGCAGCGACCGGCGAACCTCATCGTTCGCCCGAAGACGCGAAGAGGGAAAGATTGGGGTTCGCGCGGAGACGCGGAGACGCGGAGGTGCCGGGCACGGGGCCGATCATGGCGTGCATCATCGGCCGGGCCAGATGGTCGGACCGTGGAGCCGGTGAGGATACGTCATACGCAACCCTCCGCGTCTCCGCGTCTCCGCGCGAACCAGCCTTCCTCGCGGCACCGCGTGAAAGCCCGCTCAGGCGAAACCACCCAGCGCCAGATGGTCGAGATAGTCGCGGACCGCGCCGGCCTCCCCGGCCTTCACCAGCGCCTCGGGCGTCCGCCCGTCGAGCGCGGGGATGGGTTGCGATCGATACCAGGCCATCGCCTGCGTCTCGCCGCCCGCCCAGTCCCGGATGCGCGCGACGATCTCCAGCATCTCGCGGACGCGGGACTGGGCGCGCGGCGCCGTCCGCCGTTCCGCCTTGCCGATCGTGGCGGCGCCAAGCCCGACCGTCTCGGCCAGCTGGCCCTTGGTCATGCGGAACATGTCGGCGACCCGCTCCATGTCGACGATGCCGCCCTGATCGAGGAAATGCGTCACGAACCCCTGCCCCGCCAGCGCGATGGCGGGCGGCATGGTGGCCGCTGCCCGTTTCCGACCGATACCCTTGGCTTCGACGCTCATGTCCGTTCTTTCGTCCAGTACAGGTCGATAATATGGGACATTACCGTCACCGGATCAAGTCGTCCCTGTTGAACGGAGCATGGCGACACGCGTTCTCCGCCCATGACATATGTTAGAGCGCGGCCGATGGCATGATGGCGGCCAGCACCGCCCCGGCGCCGCTGACCCCGATGCCCTCGATCGTCGTCATCAGCGACCGGGTCGACTGGCATCCCGATGACGGCATCGCCGATCCCCCCGCGCCGTGGCAGGTGGTGACCGACGCGCCCTTCGCGGTCACGGGCGGCTATCTGGAGCGGCTGCCGCTCGCCTGCATCGCGGCCGGGATCGTCGAGCGGGCGGAAATCTGGCACCACCGGGCGGGGCAGGGGCGATCGTCCTACACCCCCGCCGGCCCCCGGCTCGGCTATCGCGGGTTTCCGATCGTCGATCCCGTGCCCCCGTTCGACAATCGCGCGATGCTGGAATTCGTGGCGACGCATGGCGCGCCGCATATCCTGGTCGTCTACGGGCTGGGGGTCGCGCCGGCGCTGCTGGCGGCGTGCGCCAACAGCATCATCCTGTACAACTCGATCGACGCGCCGTCCCTGCGCGTTCCCCCGGAGGTCAGCGCCCGCTTCGATCTGGTGCTGACCGGCGCGCAGTGGCAGTCCGACGAGGTCGAGGCGCGCCATCCCGGCATGGCGACCGCGATCATGCCGGTCGGTCCCGAATTCGCCGCGATCGACCAGTTCCGGCCGCTGGACGGCCCCCGGGACTATGACCTGATCTACGTCGCCGCGGCGCAGGGGTACAAGCAGCACGACCTTCTGCTCGATGCGCTGGAGACGCTGCCGCGCGACGTGCGCGGGCTGTTCGTGTTCGGGTACGGCGAGGAGGCGGATCGGCTGCGCGCCCGCATCGCCGATGCCGGGCTGTCGGTCGACTGTATCGGCCCGCCGGGGGTGGGGTTCGACGAGGTCAACCGGCTGATGAACTGTGCGCGGTTCGGCATGGTGTGCGGGCGCGACGACGGCGCCCCCGCGATCCTGACCGAATATATGCTCGCCGGCCTGCCGGTGCTCTGCAACGCCGAACTGGTGTGCGGGCGGCAGTATATCCTGCCGGAGACGGGGCGGTTCTTCGACCCCGCCGATCTGGCCGCCGCGATCATGGCGATGCGCGCGGAAACCGGCGAAAGTTTCCCGCGGGAAACGTCGCTGGCGCGGTGGACATGGCCGCACACCATCGCGCGGCTGCGACCCTTGCTGGCGCAGGCCGCACAGAAAAAATCCTGTGATTTGATCTGCATTAATTGAGTTCGTCGATATCGCGGCCCACACCCGTCGGATCAGATGGAGAACGATGTGCATGGTCCGGCCCGGTCTGTCGATGAAGCCCCGCTCCACGCCGTTCCCGCCCCGCTGATCTGTTTCTCGCACCTGCGCTGGGATTTCGTGACCCAGCGGCCACAGCATTTGATGAAGCGGTTCGCGGCCGAACGCCGCGTGTTCTTCTGGGAGGAACCGATCGGCGGCGATCATCCGCTGCCCTATCTCGAACATCATCCCTTTCCCGCCGATGGCGTCATCGCGCTGCGCCCGCGCGTGCCGCACTGGTGGAACCGCGACCAGGTGGAGGAGGGGCTGCGCGGCCTGCTCGACATGCTGGTCGCGACATGCATGCCGGCGGACCCGGTGCTGTGGTTCTACACGCCGATGATGCTGGGGTTCGCGGCGCATCTGCGATCGTCGCTGGTCGTCTATGACTGTATGGACGAGCTGTCCGCCTTCGCCTTCGCCGATCCGCTGCTGGTCGAGCGCGAGGCGGCGCTAATCGCGCGCGCCGATGTGATGTTCACCGGCGGGTACAGCCTGTACGAGGCGAAGCGCGACCGCCACGACGCGATCACGCCCTTCCCCTCGGCGGTCGACGTCGCGCATTTCGCCGCGGCGCGCGGAGACGTGGCGGAGGCGGCGGACCAGCGCGGGATCATGGGTCCGAAACTGGGCTTCTACGGCGTGATCGACGAGCGGGTCGATCTGGCGCTGGTCGATGCCTTGGCCACGGCACGGCCCGACTGGCAGGTCGTGATGGTCGGCCCGGTGGTGAAGATCGATCCCGCCACGCTACCGCAGCGGCCCAATCTCCACTGGCTGGGCAACCGGCATTACGACGAGCTGCCCGCCTACCTGACCGGCTGGTCGGTCGCGCTGATGCCGTTCGCGATCAACGCCGCCACCCGTTTCATCAGCCCGACCAAGACCCCCGAATATCTCGCGGCGGGCCGCCCCGTCGTATCCACCCCGATCGTCGACGTGATCCGCCATTATGGCGATCTGGCCGGCGTAAGCATCGCGGCCGACGCCCCGGCGTTCGTCGCGGGTTGCGAGGCGGCACTGGCATTGCCGGTGGACGGCGCGTGGCGGGACGAGGCGGATGCGCTGCTCGCCGCCACCTCATGGGACCGCACGTTCGCGGGCATGAAGGCGAGGATGGTGCCGAAGCGCCCTCCCGCCGCCCCCGCGATCCACCCCGCCGGGCGGCGTCCGCATTACGACGCGCTGGTGGTCGGCGCGGGCTTCGCCGGGTCGGTACTGGCCGAACGGCTGGCGGCGGGATCGGGCAAGCGCGTGCTGGTGATCGACAAGCGCCCGCACATCGCCGGCAACGCGTTCGACCATCACGACGCGGCGGGCATCATGGTCCATCGCTACGGCCCGCACATCTTCCACACCAACAGCGACGAGGTGTTCGCGTACCTGTCGCGCTTCACCAGATGGCGGCCCTACGAGCACCGCGTGCTGGCGAGCGTGGCGGACAAGCTGGTGCCAATCCCGATCAACCGCACCACGCTCAACACGCTCTACGGCCTTGACCTGCACGACGAGGCCGCGGCGGCCGCGTTCCTCGCCGCGCGCGCCGAACCGCGCGAGATCCGCACCTCGGAGGATGTCGTCGTCGCGGCGGTGGGACAGGAACTCTACGAGACGTTCTTCCGCGGCTACACGCGCAAGCAATGGGGCCTCGACCCGTCCGAACTGGACAAGGCGGTGACCGCGCGGGTCCCGACCCGCACCGATACCGACGACCGCTATTTCACCGACCGGCATCAGGCGATGCCGCTGCACGGCTATACCGCGATGTTCGAGGCGATGCTCGATCACCCCAACATCACCGTGCAGACCGGGGTGGATTTTGCCGATTGCGACGTGCGTGCGGACCACACCGTGTTCACCGGCCCGGTCGACGAATATTTCGGCCATCGCTTCGGCCCGCTGCCCTATCGCAGCCTCGAATTCCGGCACGAGACGCATGACGTGGCCCGGTATCAGCCGGTCGCGGTCGTCAACTATCCGTCCCCCGATACGCCGTTCACGCGGATCACGGAGTATAAGCACCTGACCGGCCAGCAATCCCCGCGCACCAGCATCAGCCATGAGATTCCGCGGGGCGAGGGCGATCCCTATTACCCGGTCCCGCGCCCGGAAAACCAGGCGCTGTACCGGCGCTATGCCGCGCTCGCCGATGCGCTGCCCGATGTCAGTTTCGTCGGCCGGCTGGCGACGTACCGCTATTACAACATGGACCAGGTGGTCGGGCAGGCGCTGGCGACCTATCGTCGCCTTGCAGCCCGCATCGAACCGGCATCCGTCGCCGCATGACCATCCGATCAAGGCTGTTTCTCGTCACCGAGAGCCCGGCGCCGTCCGGCGTGGGCGCGCATATGCTGACGCTGGCGGAGGGGCTGCGCGGCGACCATGACATCGTGATCGCCGCGACCCCCGCGTCGGGCCTACTGCCCCGCGCCCGCGCCCGTGGCCTGACGGTGAAGGCGATCGACCCCGGCGACGTCGCCGACCTGTCGCGCTGGTTCGCCCGGACTCGGCCGGATATCGTCCACGTCCATGCCGGCATCGGCTGGGAAGGCCATGCCAGCGCGCAGGCCGCGCATGATGCCGGCGCCCGCGTGGTCCGTACCGAGCATCTCCCCTATCTGCTGACCGATGCGGACCAGCGCGCCGCGCATCGCGCCGGCCTGAGCCATGTCGACCGGCTGATCGCGGTGTCCGGTGCGGTCGCCGACAGCCACGCCCGTGCCGAATTCGGCAACCGGCTGGTGACGATCCTCAACGGCGTCGTACCGCCGACCGCCCCGACGAAACCGCGCGCGACCCTGCGGCGATATGGGGCACTGGACGACGGCCCGGTGTTGCTGATGGCGGCGCGCTTCGCCGAGCAGAAGGATCATCGTCTGATCCTCGACGCGATGCCCGCGATCCGCGCCGTGCATCCGCGCGTCACGCTGTTGCTGGCGGGCGAGGGACCGTTGCACTGGACGATCGCGCGCCAGATCGCGGCACGCGGCCTTGCCGGTTCGGTGCGGATGCTGGGCCAGCGGGACGACCTGCCCGACCTGATGGGCGCGGCGGATCTGCTGGTGCTGCCCTCGCGGTTCGAAGGGCTGTCGCTGGTCGCGCTGGAAGCGATGGCGGCCGGTCTGCCCGTCGTCGCCAGCGACGCACCGGGCAATGCCGGGATGCTGGACCATGGCCGTTCCGGCTGGCTCGCCCCCGCCGGCGATGCGGCCGCGTTCGCCGCGACGGTGATCGACGCGCTATCCGACCGCGATCGGCTGCGCACCGTCGCCGCGACCGCGAGCGACGACCAGCGCACCCATTACGACGCCGACCGCATGATCCGCGACACCGCGGCGATCTATGCCCAGGAAACCAGCGGCGCACCGCGCCCGGACGGGACACGCATGACCAGAATCGGCTTCATCGGCGCGGGCGGCATCGCCCATCGCCATTTCGGCGTGCTCGAACAGTTCGAGGACGTGGCGATCGTCGCGATCGCCGATGTCGACGGCGCCCGCGCCGACGAGGCGGCCGCGCGGTTCGGCGCGCAGGCCTTCACCGATATCGACGCGATGCTGGATACGGTGGAGGTCGACGCGCTCTACATCTGCGTGCCGCCCTTCGCGCACGGCGCCCCCGAACGCGCCGCGATCGCGCGGGGCCTGCCCTTCTTCGTCGAGAAGCCCGTCGCCCTCGACATCGCCACCGCAGACGCCATCGCGGCGGAGGTCGCCGCAGCGGACCTCGTCACCGCGGTCGGCTATCACTGGCGCTATCTCGATACGGTGGACGAGGTGCGCGGGCTGCTGGCGCACAATCCGGCGCGGCTGATGTCGGGCTACTGGCTCGATTCCACGCCGCCCCCGCAATGGTGGTGGCATGAGGACCAGTCGGGCGGCCAGATGGTCGAACAGACCACGCACCTGATCGATCTGGCGCGATATCTGGCGGGCGACGTGACCCGCGTGTTCGGCCTCGCCGGCCATACGGACCGCGCCGACTTCCACGGCCTTGACGTGCCGACCGCCAGCACCGCCAGCCTGCAATTCGCCAGCGGCGCGATCGCCAATTTCGCCTCGACCTGCCTGCTCGGCTGGAACCACCGCGTCGGCCTGCACCTGTTCGGCGACCGGCTGGCGGTGGAGATCACCGACCGCGAGTTGATGGTCGATGTCGGGCACGGCCGGCCGGTGCGCGGCACGCAGGGCGACCCCGTCTGGCACGAGGATCGCGACTTCATCGACGCGGTACAGGGCAAGGAGAACCGTATCCGCTGCCCCTATGCCGACGCGGTCGAAACCCATCGCGTCGCGCTGGCGATCGGTGAATCCGCGCGCACGGGCGCTGCGATCATGCTGGAGGAACTGATATGAGCGAGTGGCGTCATATCCGCTCACTGGGCGTCGAACGACCCGGCGAGGCGTATCTGCACGGCTATGACGAGGGGCCGCCCGGCGATGGGCAGGTCCGGCTCGACATGCTCTACACGGGCTTCTCCGCCGGCACCGAGCTGACCTTCGTCAAGAACACCAACCCCTATCTCCACGCGCGCTGGGACGCCGGGCGCGGCGTGTTCGTCCACGGCGAGCCGCAGCAGCATTATCCGGTGCCGTTCCTCGGTTACATGGAATCCGCGCGCGTCGTGGAATCGCGAGCGTGGGACTATGCCCCCGGCGACACGATCGGCACCGTCTTCGGGCACAAGACCGGCCATACCGCCGATCCCTTCCACGACGTGCTGACGAAGCTGCCGCCCGCGATCGACCCGATCCTCGGCATCTATGTCGGCCAGATGGGGCCGATCGCCGCCAACGGCATCCTCCATGCCGATGCCGAAATGCTGGGGCCGACCGCGCCCTTCTTCGGCGCCAGCGTGAAGGACCGGCCGGTGCTGGTGATCGGCGCCGGGGTGGTCGGGCTGTTCGTGGCGCTGTTCGCGCAGCGCGCGGGGGCGAGCGAGGTGGTGATCGCCGACCCTTCCGAATTCCGCCGCACCCGCGCCGCCTGTCTCGGGCTGGTGCCGATGGTCGAGGCGGATGCCTGGGCCTATGCCAAGTCGCGCTGGCATCATGGCGGCGATGATCGCGGGGCCGATCTCGTCTTCCAGACCCGCGCCGACAGCGCCTCGCTCCACGCCGCGATGCAGGCGCTACGCCCGCAGGGCACGGTGATCGACCTCGCCTTCTATCAGGGCGGCACCGACCGGCTGCGGCTGGGCGAGGAGTTCCATCACAACGGCCTCAACCTCCGCTGCGCGCAGATCAATCGCGTCCCGCGCGGCATGGCGACGGCATGGGACAAGCGCCGGCTGGCGAACGAGACGGTCGCCTTGCTGGCGGCGCGTGGCGACGCGATCCGCGCGCAGCTCATCACCCATGTCGTCCCGATCGAGGACGCGCCGGACTTCCTGCGCCACCTGATCGCGGACCGGCCGGAGTTCCTCCAGATCGTGTTCAAGGGCGTCGATTGATCCGGCGTCACCTGCCCCGTCGTTCGGGGCGAGACCCGGGCAAGACCCGCTCTACCACCCCGGCGGAGGCCGGGGTCCAGTTGGGATAGCCATCGTGAGTCATCACCACCGTTCGCCCAACTGGGCCCCGGCCTCCGCCGGGGTGGCGGTATGGGGTGGCGATACGAACTTTCGCGAAGGCCCCGCTCAGGGCCGGGGCTACCACGGCAGGCTGGCAGGAAACGTCGATTGATCCCTGATACCGCCCCCCCGATGCGCATCCTGTTCGTCTTCGCCTGGCTGGTCGTGGGCGGCGAGGAAACCGAGGTGCGGCTGCTCGCGCAATCGCTCGATCCCGCGCGCCACACGATCGACGTCGTCGCCTGCTTCCATAAACCGGGGATGCCCGACCAGACGCACGCGCAGCTGGCCGCGATCGGGGTAAAGGTCGACACCACCCCCTATCACCTGTCATTCGACGAAACGGTCGCGTACCTCGCCAGCATCGTCCCCGGCTACGACGCGGTGGTGTCGTGCCAGAACGTCGCCGACATCTACCCCGCGCTCGAACGCCTGCACCTGCGCCCGCCCCTGATCGAGCATGGCGGGCTGGTGTCGGAGGCACTGGCCGGCCCCAAGCATTTCACCACCCGCTATGTCGGCGTCTGCGCGTCGATCCGCGATGCCGCGGCGTCGCGGATGCCGGGGCGGGAGGGGGATGCGATCGAAATCCCCTCGATGGTGGACATGTCGGCCTATCGACCTGTCGACAGGTCGACGACGCGTATGGCACTGGGCATCGGCGATACCGTGCCGCTGATCGGCTGGGTTGGCCGGCTGGATGCCAAGAAGCGGGTCGAAGACTTCATCGCCGCGGCCGCGCTCGTCCATGCCGTCCGCCCCGATGCGCGCTTCCTCGTCATCGGCGGGGCGGATGCCTTCATGCCCGACTATGCGGTGCGACTGCGCGAACAGGCGCAGGCGGCGGGGCTGGCCGGCGCGTTGACCTTCCTCGGCGACCGCAGCGACATCCCGGCGCTGCTCGCGGCACTTGACATCTTCGTCTGGCTGTCGCGCGGGGAGGGGATGCCGCACGTCATCGCCGAGGCGGGCGCGGCCTCGCTGCCGGTGATCGCCACCCCCGACAATGGCGCGCTCCAGCAGATAGAGGACGGCACCAGCGGCCTGTTCGTGCCGCATGAGAACCCGCCGGCCATCGCCGCGGCGATGCTGCGCCTGATCGACGATGCGCCCCTGCGCCGCCAGCTGGGCACGGCGCTCCATGCGAAGGTCGCCCGCGACTATGCGGTCGAGGTGGTGGTGCCGCAGTGGCAGCGTCTGTTCGATGCGGTCCGCCGTCCGCCGCCACCGCCCGCTCCGACGCCGCTGTTCCGCAGTTTCTGGCAGGGCGGGTTCGAATGCTCGACGCATCGCCGCGCGCATGATCGTCGGCGGGTCGACGTGATCGCCGCCACCCGCCACGACGTACAGGCGGAGCATGATTACCGCAGCCTCCACCCGCACGGCATCCGCACCGTCCGCGACGGCCTGCGCTGGCACCTGATCGAGCCGACCCCCGGCGTCTATGACTGGTCCAGCCTCGACCACCAGCTTGCCGGCGCAGCCGCCAGCGGAACGGAGGTGATCTGGGACCTGCTCCATTATGGCTGGCCCGACGATATCGATGTGTGGAGCCCCGCCTTCGTCACCCGCTTCGCCGCTTTCGCCACCGCGGCCGCACAGGTGGTCGCCGCGCGGACGATGGGCACGCGCTTCTACTGCCCGGTCAACGAGATCTCGTTCCTGTCATGGGGCGGGGGCGATGCGGCGTACCTCAACCCCTTCGCGCGGGGGCGCGGCTATGAGTTGAAGGTGCAACTGGCCCGCGCCGCGATCGCCGCGATGGACGCCATCCGCCGCATCGATCCGGCCGCGCGCTTCGTCCATGTCGACCCGGTCATCAACGTCATTACCGATCCCGCCCGGCCATGGGACGCCCCCCATGCGGAGGGACACCGGCAGGCGCAGTTCCAGGGGTGGGACCTGATTTCGGGCCGCATCTGGCCGCAGATCGGCGGACGGCCCGACCTGCTCGATATCGTCGGCGTCAATTACTACCACAACAACCAGTGGATCCATGGCGGCCCGCCGATCGACCGCCACCATCCGCTGGCCAGGCCGTTCCACCGCATCCTCGCCGACACCTATGCCCGCTACGGCCGCCCGATCTTCGTGGCGGAGACGGGGATCGAGGGCGACGAACGCCCGATCTGGCTGGCGCATATCGCCGGCGAGGTCGAACGGGCGCAGGCGCTGGGCGTGCCGGTGGCGGGCATCTGCCTCTATCCGATCCTCGACCATCCCGGCTGGGACGACGAGCGGCCATGCCCCAACGGCCTGCTCCATACGACCGCGGACGGCACCCGCCGCGCCGACCCCGCCTTTGCCGCGGCGCTGGCGGCGTTGCGGCGAGGCTGACCAGTTACCCCCGCTTCGTCTCCGGCATCGCGACCAGATAGAGGACGAAGCCGGTCGCGGCGATCACGGCGAGCGTCAGGAAACCGGCGCTGTAGCCCGCCCAGACGATGATCGATCCCGCCAGCGTGGCCGACAGGGCGGCGCCCAGCCCCTGTGCGGTCGCGACCGCGCCCTGGCTGACGTTGAACCGCCCCGATCCCCTGGTCAGGTCGGCGATGACGACGGGGAACAGCGCGCCGAAGATGCCCGCGCCGATCCCGTCCAGCGCCTGCACGCCGACCAGCCACCACGGATCGTTCGACACGGTGTAGAGCGCGCCGCGCACGGCGAGGAAGCCGAACGCGACGAGGAAGATCGGCTTGGTCCCCCAGCGTTCGGTGTTGCGCCCGACGATGATCGCCACGGGCACCATCACCAGTTGCGCCGCGACGATGCACGCCGCGGTCAGCGAGGTGGCCTGATCCTTGCCCACCGTCTTCGCCAGCAACTGCCCGACCGAGGTCAGCATCGCCGCATTGGCGAGGTGGAAGGTGAAGGCGACGCCCGCGAAGATCATCAGCGGCCGGTTCTCGATCAGGCAGCGCCATGCGCCCGGCTGCGCGCAATCCTCGCCCCCGTCCCCGTCGGGCTCGCAGTCGAGGCCACGGGCCACGGCGTTGTCGATGTCGCCGTTCCTGATCCGCATCGCGACCGCGATGCTCGCCACGGTCAGCGCGGCCATCAGCCAGAACACCACCACCGGGCCGAACGACCAGGCCAGCACCCCCGCCAGCCCGGCCGATACCGCGTTGCCGGCATGGTTGAACGCCTCGTTCCGGCCTACCCGGCGGGCGAACAGTTTCGGCCCGACCAGCCCGAGCGTGACCGCCGAGATGGCGGGAGCGAAGACCGCGCCGGCCGCGGCCGCGACCGACTGGGTGATCGCGACCATCGTGTAGCCGGACACGACCGGCAGCGACACGCTGCTGATCGTCACCAGCAGCGCGGCGATCATGATGATCCGCGGCTTGTTGCGCGCCCGGTCGATCAGCACCCCCGCCGGGGTCTGCGACAACAGGCCGACGATACCCGCGATGGTCAGCACGACGCCGACCGTCGCCTCGTTCCAGCCATGGGCCGGCCCGCGCACCGCGATCAGATAGATGGCGAGATAGGGGCCAAGCCCGTCGCGCACGTCCGCCAGGAAGAAATTGAGCGCATCGAGCGTGCGGGTCGGCACCCGTCTGTCCGCCCCGTCGCGCCCGTCCGGGTGCGTCGCCATCGTCATCGTCATTTCCCCTCAGCCCAGCATCAGCCGCGTGCCCAGCGCGGCGATCAGCGCGGGCACCATCGTCACCGCACCGACCTTCAGGAATTGTCGGAAGCCGACATCCTCCCCCTCACGCCGGATCGCCTGCAGCCACAGGATGGTGGCGAGCGATCCGGTGATCGACAGATTGGGGCCGAGATCGACGCCGATCAGCAGCGCATCCGTCACGATCCGGGGCGGCTGCGCCTGGGCCACCGCCATGCTGGCGAACAGCCCCGCCGGCAGGTTGTTCATCGCGTTCGATCCGAAGGCCAGCACCGTCCCCGCGATCGCCGCGCCGCGCGCCGGGTCGGCCGATACCGCCTGCAACAGCGCGGCGATCTGGCCGGTGACCCCGGTCAGCGTCAGCGCCTCGACCAGCACGAACAGCCCCGCCACGAGCGGCAGCACGCTCCACGACACCGACCGGACCGGCACCAGCGGCGAGTCTCGCACCAGCGCGCAGACGCCCAGCGTCGTCGCGGTCCCGGCCAGCGCGGTGGGCAGGCCGAGGGCGATGTCGAATGCGGATACGACCAGCAGCAGCCCGGCGGTGCCGACGATCCCGGCCAGCGCCGCCCGCCCGCCGGCGGACAGGGGCATGCGCGCGATATCCGTGGCGCACGTCCCCGCGATCCGGCGTCGTTCGATCCAGCGCAACGCCAGGAACGTCACCACGATCGACGCGACCGAGGGCAGGGCGAACGACCCCAGCCATTCCCCCAGGGGCGGCATCGTGCCGCCATAGAGGACGATATTGGCGGGGTTGGAGATCGGCAGCACGAAACTGGCGGCATTGGCGATCAGCGCGCAGGCGAACAGCAGCGGCAACGGCTCCGCCCTGGCCTTGCGCGCCGCGGCATAGACGGCGGGGGTCAGGACGACGGCGGTGGCATCGTTGGACAGGAAGGTGGTGGTGACGATGCCGGCCGCGTAGATCAGCAGGAACAGCCGCGGCGACGATCCGCGCGCATGGATCGCCGCGGTGGCCGCGATCCAGTCGAACAGGCCATGCTCGCGCGCGGTTTCACTCAGCAGCATCATGCCGATCAGGAACAGATAGACGTCGAGGCCGCGCCCCACCGCCGTCCACGCCGCCCCCGGCGCGATCAGGCCGGCCAGCAGCAGGACCGATGCCCCCGCGATCGCCCACACCGCCTCCGGCCAGCGGAACGGCCGCGCGACGACACCGCCGATCGCCGCGGCGCAGACGGACCAGGTGGCGACGACGGCAAGGCTCAACGGGATACTCCAGCCGCCGGCACTTCGGGCGGAGGACGCGCCGATAGCGGGGCAGACCCAACCCAATCTGAACGGGGTGGGGCAGCCGTCGGGGTCAGGACCGGGTGAGGACGCTGCCCGATCCGCGATAATAGGCGAAACCGAACCGCAGCGCGTGTCCCTCCGCCATCTTCCGGCTGCCGACCTCGAAGCTTTGCCCCGCCTTCATCCGCATCCACACCTCCTCCTGAGTGTTCTTGTGCAGTTCCCATTTGTCGACATAGCTGGGGGTCAGCCGCGTCTTGACGAAGGCGAACAACTGGCTGCCCGACTGGACGATCGACAGCAGGAACGGGGTCATCAGGATCAGCACCCCCATGTCGGCACCGCTCTGCGGCACCCCCGTCGCCCCGCCGTTCGCCTTGTCATAGGGGTGCGTGTGAAACGTACCGACGACCCGGTAATGGGCGGCATCGCGCAGCTTGATATCGGGCAGGAACAGGTGATGGTTGCTGTGCAACACGCCGCGCTGCCCGCCGATGTTCTGGATCGACAGGGCGCCGTGGCGATCCGCGACGATCGTCCCGCCCTGTTCGTGCTGGTGCCCGCCCGGAAAGCTGGCCCGCCACTGCGCCGCCATCGTCGCGACCATCGCCGGCGGCAGCCGCAGCGTGTGCGGCGCCTGCGAGGGCGTCTCCAGCGTCGCTATATCGGCCAGCAGCGTAGGGCCGGGATGGGTGGAAGGCGATGCCGTCACGTCAACTCCTTCGCTGGATCACCCTGACGCAACGCACCAGCACCGGGTTGGCCGCCATGGCCCGTCCATGTTCAGGCCGGCACCATCACCGACAGGATATCGTCAACCCGGCCGACCGCGAACGCGCTGAACTCGTCGCCGATCGCATAGGGCAGCAGGATGCGGCGCTCGTGCAGCAGCCCGCCACAGCTATAGGTGACGTTGGGGACATAGCCGCCACGCTGCTCGGCGCTGGGGAACAGCAGGGGAGAGGGGGTGCGGGCCAGCACTTTGGACGGATCGTCCTTGTCGAGCAGGCAGGCGCCGACGCAATAGCCCCGGACCATGCCGACGCCGTGGGTGAACACCAGCCAGCCCTCGTCGATCTCGATCGGAGAGCCGCAATTGCCCATCTGCACGAATTCCCACGGATATTTCGGCGCCATGATCGGGGTGCCGGTGTCCCAGGTGTAGAGATCGTCGGAGCGCAGCAGCCAGATATTCTCGTTGTCCTGCCGCCCCAGCATCACGAACTGCCCGTCGATCCGGCGGGGGAACAGCGCCATGCCCTTGTATCCGGTCATCGCGCCGGTCAGTGGCCGCATCTCGACCGTCCGCAGGTCGACGCCGCGCAGCATCTCCTGCCGCGCATCCTTGCCGTCATAGGCGGTATAGGTGCCGATCACGCTGCGCACGCCGTCATGATCGGTGAAGTTGACGAGGCGGAGATCCTCCACGCCCTGTCGCTGGCTGGGGAGGATCGGGAAGATGATCGTCTCCGACAGGTCCTCGCTGTCCTCGCAGACCAGCCGGACCCAGCCGTCGTCCTGCCGCTCGATCCGGGGTGGCACCGCCTCCGGGCTCGGCGGATCGATCACCAGCCGGTCGCCCGGCCCCCATTCACCGGTGCGGAAGGTGATCGACGAGATATGCCCCTCGCCGATCCCGCGTAGCGACAGGATGAAGGGCACCGCCCCCGGCTGCGACGGCGTCAACTCGGTCAGCGTGACGATGCTGGGGTTGAACAGCGCGGCGGATTCGAAGGCATATTCCTGGCTGAAATAGGCGCCGATCAGCACGCGTTCGTCATGATCGAAGTCCCCCTCACCGATATCCGGGCGCACTTCCTCGAAGCGGCGCAGCAGTACCTGCTCGGCATTGCGGTGCCGGTCGTTCATGGCGGCGAGGAGCAGATCGCGCATCCGCGCCCGCATCGAGGTATCAAGCGCCTGGATACGATCGACCACCGCTTCGGGCCGCGGCGGATGGCCATCGGCGAAGGCGGCGGGGTAGCCAAAGCTGAACGGCCGGATCACGGTGCGCGAGGGATCGGGTTTCAGTTCGATATCAAGCGTCGTGAAGACATCGGCAGCGTTCATGGGCATCGGCCTTTTCGGGACAGTAGCGCGACCAGACAAGGTGCGCTGCCACCGGTAACGATCCCGGTCCGGCCACGATCCCCCGAGGGTGGAAATCAGGTTTCGCCGGAAGTGCAGGCGGCTACCCCGCGGTCCGTGGATCACATGAGCCGGCGTCATCCTCCACGGTTGGGTCATGGGCAACGATCTGTTCTATGCCGTTGCCCTACCGGGAGAATTTCAGCACAAACGCAAAGAACCTCGGAGCGTGTAGCTACCGAGGCGGTGGTGTATGTCGGGTGTTTGGTTGCGGGGACAGGATTTGAACCTGTGACCTTCAGGTTATGAGCCTGACGAGCTACCGGGCTGCTCCA
>NZ_BAABBF010000012.1:0-90406 GCF_039537815.1 Sphingomonas cynarae
CTGTCGATCGCCAACCAGGCGCCGCAGACCGTCACCTCGCTGTTCCGTTAAGGAACACGGGGCGACCGCCCCCTCGGGGGCGAGACGATCCGGAATACCGGGGCGGAGCAATCCGCCCCGGTTTTTTTGGTTTCCGGACGATACGCGCCATCGGCATTCATATCGTCTGCGAGGGACGCGGCATGGCTCGACAGGGGGGATGGGTCGGTGGCGGGTCAAGACGACCCGATGCGGGCTATCGTCCGACGATGGATGCGGGTCGGGGAAGCTGGCCGGGGGATGCGGGGCGGCCAGCGGCCGCGCCGGGGGTTTATGCCGGGCTGGCGACCACGTTGACCAGCAGCACGGCGGTGATGGTGCTGTCGCGGCCATGCAGGGCCGCCGTCATGTCGTGCGCCAGCTTTTCCGCATCGACCGGGACGAACGGCGAGGCATAGAGGCGGGCGAACTCGCTCGCGCCGGCCAGTGCCGCCTCGCGCAGGGCGGGCATCTCCGCGGTTATCTTCGCCGCCGCGACGGGATCGCTCGCGCGCAGCACCAGCTTCAGCCGCAGCCGGGCGCTGGACCGGTTGCCCTCCACGATCGGCACGTCGAGCTGTGCCATCGGGATCAGGTCGACGCCGCCGGCCGCCCCGCCGCCGCCGCCGCCGCCGTTCGCCAGCGCGGTCGCGGGCGCCAGACCGATCGCGATCGGCACGGCGAGCAGCGACATCAGGCGGTTGGCGGGCATCGTGATCCTTCGGTTGGCGGGCGCCATCGGCGGTGCCCCGCGACCGTCTATCGCATCCACATCCTATAATTCGGTTTCGGCAGAGGGTTAAAGGCAGGTCATGAGCGACGATCGTAAACCAGGCCGGGTACGGATAGTCTCCGGTTCAGGCGGCCGGACCGTCACGGAAACACCCGTGGCGGTGGCACCCGAGATCGCCGTTACCCCCGCCACGCCATCGGGCAAGGCGAAGGGCGGTATGAAGGCCGCGCTGCTGCCCGGCGCGCTGTTCCTGATAGGGTGCATCGGCGGCGGCGTCGCGATCGCGCGGCTGGTGCCATGATCGCTCGCCCGCTGCTGGCGACGCTGCTGGTCGGGGGCCTCGCCGCCGCCGCGCTGGCCAACGATACCCCCGCGCACGACGCCCCCGCGCATGAGCCGCCCTCGCACGGTGCGGCGCCCGCCGCCGGCCATGCCCCCCCGATCGCCGGGTTCGCGGCCGTGCTGGCGGAACGGCCGCTGCCCGCCGGTCCCGCCGCCTGGGTGGCGATGACGAAGGAGGATGCCTGGGCACGGATCGCCGCGGCCACGCCCGGCAGCCGGCAGGCGGTCCGCTGGGACTATGCCGGCAGCCTGATCGCGGTCGGGCGCGGTCCCGATGCGATGGGTGTGCTGGAGGTGATGCGCAGCGACGATCCCGATCTGGCGATGGTGCCCGGCTGGCGTCGTGCGAACGGCGCCGCCGCCGCCCAGGCGGGTCACGCCGACGATGCGCTGGCGATGCTGGCCGATCCGATGCTGGTCGGCGATGCCGAATCATGCCTGTGGCGGCTGCGCGCCCTGGCCGCGACCGAACGCTGGCGCCCGGCGCTCGAACAACTGGCGTGCGCGCTGCCCGCGCTCAACGCGCGGCATGGCCGTGCGCGCCGCCCCTTCATTCTGGCGGCAGGCGAGGCGGCGGTGGCGCTGCACCGCGATCAGGCCGCGCTGGACTGGCTGGCGGCGCTGCCGGACGGCGATCCCGCCGCCAACCTGCTGCGCGGCAAGGCGATGCTGGGCGTGGGCGAGGGGAAGGAGGGCCGGCTGCGACTGGCCCGCGTCGCGATCAGTGGCGATCCTGAACAGCGCGCCGATGCCGAACTGTCGACGATCGAGGCGGCGCTGGACGCGCACGACCTGCCGCCCAAGGAGGCGGCACAGCGGCTCGACCGGTTGTTGCTGACCTGGCGCGGCGATGCGGTGGAGCAGCGGGCGTTGCGCGTCGCGCTCGCGCTGGCGTTGCGGACGCATGATACGCCGGCCGCGCTGCGATCGGGGGCGGCGCTGTTCCGCTATGGCGGCGCGGGGGCGGATGCGGGCACGATCGCGACGCAGTTGCGCGGCCTGCTCGCCGCCGCGCTGGCGCCCGAATCGAAACTGCCGCTGCCGCAGGCGGCGGGGCTGTTCTGGGATTATCGCGACCTTGCGCCCGCCGGGGTGGCGGGCAACCGGCTGGCGGACGGCCTGATCGACCGGTTGCAGGCGGCGGGCCTCTATACCCGCGCGGCCGATCTGCTCGACCACCGCATGAACGCGGGGCCGCGCGATATCGAACAGGGGCCGCTGTCGGTCCGGGTGGCGACGCTGCGCATCCTGGCCGGCCATCCCGATGCCGCGATCCGGATGCTGCGCGCGACCGACGATGTCAGCTATCCCGCCGCGATGTTCGCCGACCGCCGCCGGGTGGAGGCCGCCGCGCTCGACATCATGGGCCGCCGGGCAGAAGCGCTGGCCGCATTGCAGGACGTGCCCGACGCCGCCGGCATCGCCGCCGAAATCCACTGGCAGGCACGTGACTGGGCACATCTGGTCGAGGTCGGCGAGCCTGCCTTGCCGGCCCCCGGCAAGCTGAGCGAGGTCGGTCAGGCGGTGGTGCTGCGTCATGCGATCGCGCTGGCGATGCTGCAGCGGGAGGCGGCGCTGACCCGCCTGCGCGACCGCTACACCGCCTCGTTCGCCAAATTGCCGACGGCGGCGGCGTTCGGGCTGCTTACCGCGAAGGCGGGCACGGTCGACCCGGCGGCGATGGCCGGGGCGATGGCCGCGCTGCCGTCCGCCAGCCCGGCGGGCGCGATCGGCGACCTGATCGCCCAAGGCCGCGAGGCGCGACAGGCGCCGGCAGGGTAGGTCGCCCCGCCGGTGCCGCGTTACGCCGTCTTCGCCCGCAGCGGGGTGCCGTCCAGCTTGTAGGCGCGGCGGACGAGGTTGTACGTCAGATCGACCGCCGTCTCGTGCGCGTCCGCCTCGCTCATCCGCCCCTCTGCGACCAGCCGGGCGAGGAAGCCGCAATCGACGCGCCGCGCCACGTCGTGTCGCGCCGGGATCGACAGGAACGCGCGGGTATCGTCGTTGAAGCCGACCGTGTTGTAGAAGCCGGCGGTCTCCGTCGTCATCTCGCGGAAGCGGCGCATCCCTTCCGGCGAATCGTGGAACCACCAGGCCGGCCCCAGCTTCAGGCAGGGATAATGCCCCGCCAGCGGCGCGAGTTCGCGCGCATAGGCGGTCTCGTCCAGCGTGAAGAGGATGATCGACAGGTCGCGTTCGTTGCCGAACCGGCCCAGCAGCGGCTTCAGCGCGGCGACGTAATCGGTGCGGGTCGGGATATCGGCACCCTTGTCGCGACCATAGGCGGTGTGCAGCCAGCGGTTATGATTGCGCGACGAACCGGGATGGATTTGCATGACCAGCCCGTCGTCCAGGCTCATTCGCGCCATCTCGGTCAGCATCTGTGCGCGGAACAGTTCCGCCTCCGCCGGGGTCGGCGTGCCGTGCATGACGGTGGCGAACAGCGCCGCCGTCTCGGCGGTCGACAGGTCGGCGGTCGCGGCGGTGGGGTGGCCATGGTCGCTGGAGGTCGCGCCCATCGCGATGAACGCCTGCCGCCGCATACGGTGTGCGGCGAGATAGCCGGTCCAGTTGCCGACATCCTCGTCGGTCAGTTCGGCGAAGCGGGCCAGGGCGGCACGGAAGTCCTCGTGATCGGCATCGATCACCGCATCGGGGCGATAGGCGGTGACCACCTTGCCCTGCCAGCCCGATTGCCGGATCGCCTCGTGATGCTCCAGCGTGTCGTGCGCGCCCTCGGTGGTGGCGATCAGTTCGATGTTGAAGCGGTCGTAGAGCGCGCGCGGGCGGAAGGCGGGGGTGGCCAGCAACTCGCCGATCCGGTCGAAATACAGGTCGGCGGTGGCGGCGGACAGCGCGACCTCGAACCCGAACACCTCGGCGAAGACATGATCCAGCCACAGCCGCGACGGCGTGCCGCGAAACAGATGCTGGTGCGCCGCGAAGGTTCGCCATGCCGCGCGCCGGTCCGCCGTCGCCGGGCGGCCGTGGGCGGGCACCGCCAGCGTTTCCAGCGGGATGCCCTGGCTGTAGAGCATTCGGTAGAGATAATGGTCGGGTGCTAGCAGCAGGTCGGTCGCGTTCTGCCACGGTGCGTCGGTGGCGAACCATGCCGGATCGGTATGCCCGTGCGGGCTGACGATCGGCAGTGCCGCGACCGTTGCATAGAGCGCACGGGCGATTCCCCGCGTGGTCGGGTCGGCGGGGAATAGGCGATCCGGATCGAGGTGCAGCGGCGTCATCATGAACATCCTGTTGGCTTGTGCCAGCGATGGCACGGATGCTAGGAACAGGCAATGTCATCTGTCGTCCCGTTTCCGCCGTCCGTCCCGTCCGCCACCGCCGGCCTGCCGCCGATCGTGCGGGTCGATCCCGCCGATCAGGTCGGCGTCGCGCTCCGCCCGCTGGTGCCGGGGGAGGTGCTGACGGTGGACGGCGGCGCCTTGGCGGTCATCGACCCGATCGCGATCGGCCACAAGATCGCGCTCGCGCCGATCGCCATCGGCGACGACGTGCGCCGCTATGGCTGGCCGATCGGCCGCGCGACGCAGGCGATCGACGCCGGCCGCCACGTCCACAGCCACAATCTGGCGACCAAGCTGTCGGGGGAGGAGCCCTATCGCTACGATCCCGCGCCGGTGATCGCGCCGGTCGCGGGACGGACGAGGGGCTTCAGGGGCTATGTCCGCAGTGACGGATCGGTCGGGACGCGCAACCAGATCTGGGTGATCCCCACCGTCGGCTGTGTCGGCCGCACCGCGCAGCGCGTCGCGATGGCGGCGGCGAAGGCGTCCGGCGTGGACGACGTGCTAGCCTTCGCGCACCCGTTCGGCTGTTCGCAGCTGGGCGACGATCTCGACGGCACCGCGCGCGTGCTGGCGGCGCTGGCCTGCCACCCCAATGCCGGCGGCGTGCTGCTGCTGGGGCTGGGGTGCGAGGAGAACCAGTTGTCCGCCCTGCTGGAGCGCCTGCCGCCCGAGCGGCGCGACCGGGTACGCAGCGTCGGGGCGCAGTTGAGCGCTGACGAATATGGCGATGCCGCGCGTGCCATCGCCGAACTGGGCGAGATCGCCGGCGCCGATCGCCGCAGCGAGGTGGGGCTGGATGCGCTGCGCCTCGGGCTGAAATGCGGCGGATCGGACGGGTTCAGCGGGCTGACCGCCAACCCGCTGATCGGCCGCGCCGCCGATGCGGTGACGGCGGCGGGCGGCACCGCGATCCTGACCGAGATACCCGAGATGTTCGGCGCCGAGCGCCTGTTGATGGCGCGGGCGCGGGACGAGGCGACGTTCGACCGGCTCGTGACCCTGGTCAACGATTTCAAACGCTACTTCCTCGATCATGGCGAGCCGATCTCGGAAAACCCCAGCCCCGGCAATGTCGAGGGCGGGATCACCACGCTGGAGGAGAAGTCGCTGGGCGCGGTGCAGAAGGGTGGCCGTGCGACGGTGACCGACGTGCTGGGATATGGCGAGCAGGTGCGCCGCCCCGGCCTGGTCGTGCTGGAGGCGCCGGGCAACGACGCCGTCTCCACCACCGCGCTGGCGGCGGCGGGGGCGACGCTGACCCTGTTCTCCACCGGCCGCGGCACGCCGCTGGGCAGCCCGGTGCCGACGATGAAGCTGGCGACCAACCACGGCCTCGCCACCCGCAAGCCCGGCTGGATCGATTTCGACGCGGGCGCGGTGCTGGAGGACGGACTGGACGTGACGGCGGCGGCACTGCTGGATCGCATCTGCGCGGTTGCGTCGGGCGAGCCGGCGCGTAACGAGATCAACGAGGAACGGGAGATCGCCTTGTGGAAGCGCGGAGTGACGTTGTGACACGATTATCGAACGCCACCCTCGCCGATCTGCCTGCTCCGGTCGCCCGGCCGGGCTATGATCGCACCACGCTGGTGCCCGGTATCGTCCATGTCGGCCCCGGCGCGTTCCACCGCGCGCATCAGGCCGCCTATGCCGATGCGGTGCTGGCGCACGATCCGCGCTGGGCGATCAGCGCGATGGCGCTCAATTCCACCGACGTCGCCGATGCGCTGCGCCCGCAGGACGGGCTGTACACGCTGGCGCTGCTGGGGGCGGAGACGAAGCTGCGGGTGGTCGGATCGATCGTCGAGCTGCTGACCAAGGCGGAAGGCGACGCCTTCGCCGCGCGGATCGCCGCACCCACCACCCGCCTCGTCACCGCGACCGTGACCGAGAAGGGATATTGCCTGACCGCCGGCGGCGGGCTCGACCGCGATCATCCCGCGATCCGGCGCGATCTGACCGATCCGGCGCGGCCGGTCAGTTTCGTCGGCCGGCTGGTCGATGGCCTCGGGCGGCGGCGCGCGGGCGGTGCCGGCGGGCTGACGGTGCTGTCGTGCGACAATCTGGCGGGCAATGGCCGTCGCCTGTCCCGCGCGGTCGGCGATTATGCCGCCGCGATCGATCCCGATCTGGCGGCATGGATCGCCGGCGAGGTCCGCTTCCCCAGTTCGATGGTCGATTCGATCACCCCGGCGACCGACGACGCGCTGCGTGCGACGGTGGCGGCGGCGGGCATCGACGACGCGTGGCCGATCCAGCGCGAGGCGTTCACCCAATGGGTGATCGAGGACGATTTCGCCCGCGAACGCCCCCCCTTCGATCTGGCCGGCGCGCAGTTCGTCGCCGATGTGACCGGGTTCGAGGAGGCGAAGCTGCGCCTGCTCAACGGCGCGCATTCCTCGCTCGCCTATCTCGGGCTGCTGCTGGGGCACGAGACGGTCGGCGACGCGATGGCGGACGCGCGGCTGGCGGGCTTCGTCGAACGCCTGATGCGCGACGATATCGCGCCTGGCCTCGGCGTCACGGCCGGGCTGGATACGGGCGCGTATATCGGCGCGATCCTCGACCGGTTCCGCAACCCCGCGATCCGGCATCTGCTGGCGCAGATCGCCTGGGACGGATCGCAGAAGCTGCCGTTCCGGCTGCTCGCGACGATCGTCGATGCCCGCCGCGCCGGCCGCCCGGTCGACCGGCTGGTCGTGCCCGTCGCCGCATGGCTGCGTTTCCTCGCGCTGCCGCGGCCGCCGATGGCACCGCTGGTCGATCCGCTGGCGGCGAGGCTGACGGCGCTGGCGCACGATCCCGATGCGGTGGTGCAGGACGGCGGCGTCTTCCCGGCCGATCTGGTGGGCGACCCGACGTTCCGGGCGGCGCTGGCCCATGCGTGGGTCGGGCTGTGCGACGCATCCGGCATCCTCGGCCGGTTGGCCTGAATGTTTCGCCCCCCCGCCACCATCACCGATGTCGCCGCCGCCGCCGGCGTGTCGATCCGCACCGTATCGCGCGTCCTCAACGATTCGCCCAAGGTGGGCGAGGAAACCCGCGTGGCGATCAAGGCGGTGATCGAACAACTCGGTTTCCATCCCAGCAGCCGGGCACGGGGCATGGCGACCGGCCGGTCCTATCTGATCGGGGTGATCCAGGACGATCCCAACGCCCATGTCATCGGCGTGCTTCAGCGCGGGATCGCCGGGCTGTGCGCGCAGGAGGGCTACGAACTGGTCGTCCACCCGGCGCGCTACGACGATCCCGATCTGGTCGGCAACGTCCGCGATTTCGTCCGCCGGTCGCGCGTGGACGGGGTGTTGCTGTTGCCGCCGGTGTCCGAACTGGCCGATGTCGCGGCCGCATTGGCGGCGCTGGGCGTGCCGGCGGTCGCCCTGGCGGCGGCGGCGGTGCCCGGCCACCGGTCGATGCTGGTCAGCGACGAACGCGGGGCGACGGCGATGCTGGCGGATCATCTCGTCGCGCTCGGCCATCGGCGGATCGCGATGATCACCGGCCCCCGCCGGTTCCGCTCGTCCAGCGAACGCGAGGGCGGTTTTCGCGATGCGCTCGTCCGGCACGGACAGGGCCTGCCGGACGACTTGCTGTACGAGGGGGATTACGGATTCGCCGGGGGCCTCGCGGCGGCGCGCACGCTGCTGGCGCTGCCGGATCGGCCGAGCGCGATCTTCGCTGCCAACGACATCATGGCCGCCGCGGTGCTGAAGGCGGCGGGGGAGGCGGGGCTGGTGGTGCCGCGCGACCTGTCGGTCGCCGGGTTCGACGACAGCGATCTGGCGACGATGCTTACCCCCGCGCTCACCACCATCCGCCGGCCGCTGGAAACGATGGCGGCGGATGCGACCGGCCGTCTGCTGGCGCTGATCGGGGGCAAGCCACAGGACGAACCCGCCCCGGTCGCACTGACGCTGATCGTGCGCGAATCGACGGCGGCAGCGCTCTAGGCGAGCGCGGCCACGAAGCGCCGTGCCTGCTCGCCCACCGCTGTGGCCGACTGGCCCGGCCGGTAGAGCGCGGAGCCGAGCCCGAAGCCGTCACAGGCATCCCGCCACGCCGGGATCGTATCCGGCGTCATCCCGCCCACCGCCAGGATCGGCACGTCGCGCGGCAGCACGGCGCGGTGCGCCCTGATGACGGCGGGCGACCCCGCCTCTGCCGGGAACAGCTTCAGGCCGGTCGCGCCGGCGGCCAGCGCGGCGAACGCCTCGGTCGGGGTGAAATAACCGGGCAGCGCGATCAGCCCCGCCGCCGCGCTCGCCGCGATCACCACGGGGTCGGTATTGGGGGATATCGCCAGCCGCGCCCCGGTCGCCGCCAGCCGCGCCACGTCGTCGGTGGTCAGCACCGTCCCCGCCCCCACCAGCGCGCGGCGGCCCAGCCGCGCCACCAGCCGGGCGATGCTGTCGAACGGATCGGGGGAGTTGAGCGGCACCTCGATCATCGAGAAACCGGCCTCGACCAGCGCGTCGCCGACCGCCTCGACCTCCGCCGGGGTGACGCCGCGCAGGATCGCGACCAGCGGGCAGCGCGTCAGGGCGTCGCGCAGTTCGGTGCGGGTGTTCATGCGGCAAGGCTCCGGATGGCGGTGATGCCGGCGACGAAGGCGGCATGACTGTCGACCGCGACCGGCACGCCGCCCGCCATGGTGACGGCGGTGGCATAGAGATCGCCCAGCCCCGGCTCGGCGAGGATATGGACGGCGGTGCCGGGGGCCAGCCGGCGTTCGGCCACGTCCTGCCCGATCAGCAGCCCGCTGACCCGCGCCGCCACGTCGTCCGCCGGGGTACGGCCGAGCACCGCGCCCGCCCGCTCGCCGAACAGCGCGGTCAGCGGTGTAGCTGTAGCGGCGAGGGCGAGGCCGTCGCGAAAGGCGGAGCCGTCCGCCACCGCGCCGGTCATGAAGTCGGCGAGCAGGCTGTGCGCGCGCAGCAGTGCGAACAGCTCGCCCGTCATCGCGGTGGCGAAGCCGGTGATCGCGCCGTCCGCGATCGTCGCCCATTTGCTGTGCGTGCCGGGCTGGCAGAGCAGCGCGTCGGGCGGTGCCAGCCCGGCGGCGATCGCCCCCAGCAACTGCACCTCCTCGCCCCGCATCACATCGGGCGCGGCAGCGGCGGCGGTGGCGACGCCGGGGACGATCGCGGTGCGCCCCGGCTCGATCCAGATCAGGTTTTCCGCCAGCGCCCCGATCGTCGCGGGGCAGGGGACATAGGGGGCGACCGCCCAGCCGCGCGTCGATCCGACCATGCCCGCGCACAGGACGGGCAGGTCGCCCAGCCGCGCGCGGATGCCCGCCACCTCGTCCGCGAACCCGCCGGGCGGCACCGACAGGATGCCGCGCCCGTCCCGCTCGCCTGCGATCACCGTGCCGTCGGCGGCGATCACATGGCAGCGGCGGTTGGTCGTGCCCCAGTCGATCGCGATGAACGCGCCGCCGGGCGGCGATCCGGTCACCACCCCGCCAGTCACCCGGTCACCACCAGGTGGCGTACAGGGCCACCAGGATCAGCACGACCGCGATCGCGCCGACGTTGAAGCCGGTGCCGGTGCGATAGCTGACGTTGACGGTATCGATCGTGTCGGTGCCCGCCCGCGCCCGTTTCGCGACCAGCGAGACGATGACGGCCAGCGCCAGCGACAGCAGGAACACGATGCCCATCCGGTCCATGAACGGCACGCCCGGCATCGCCACCTTGAACCCCCAGGACAGCAGCACCGATCCGGCGGCGGCGGCCAGTGCCCCCGCCTCGTTCGCGCGCTTCCAGAACAGGCCGAGCAGGAAGATCACGGTGATGCCCGGCGTGAAGAAACCGGTGAATTCCTGGATGAACTGGAACGCCTGATCCGATGCGCCGAGCAGCGGCCGCGCGGTCAGGATCGCGATCAGGATCGCGACGCTGGCGGCGATGCGGCCGACCAGCACCAGATGCTGTTCCTGCCCCGCGCCGCGATCGACGTTGTTCTTGCGCTTGGCATACAGGTCGAGCGTGAAGATCGTCGCGATCGAATTGATCTTCGACGCGGTCGACGCGACGATCGCCGCGATCAGCGCCGCGAAGACCAGCCCGAGCAGGCCGGACGGCAACAGCCGCATCATCGTGGGGTATGCCTCGTCCGGCTTGCCCAGCGTCGGCGCCAGTACGACGGCGGCGATGCCGGGCAGCACGATGACCAGCGGCATGACCAGTTTCAGGAAGGCGGCGAACAGCACGCCCTTCTGCGCCTCGTTCAGCGACTTGGCGGCCAGCGCGCGCTGGATGATGTACTGGTTGAACCCCCAGTAGCTGAGGTTGGCGATCCACATTCCGCCGATCAGCACCGACAGGCCCGGCAGGTCCATGTAATGCGGGTCGCCGCGTTCCAGAATCATGTGGAAATGATCGGGTACCGCCGCGGTCAGCTTGCTCCAGCCGGCGAACACGCCCGCACCCGCGCCGATCTCGTCCAGCGTCAGATACGCCACGACCAGCCCGCCCAGCACCAGCAGCGTCACCTGCACGATGTCGGTCAGCGCCACCGCCTTCAGCCCGCCCTTCAGCTGATAGACCAGCGCGAAGACGCCGAGGATGACGAGCGCGACGTTCTGGTCGATCCCCGCCACCTTGGTGACCGCGATCGAGCCCAGCCAGATGATCGAGGTCAGGTTCACGAAGACGTACAGCGCCAGCCAGAACAGCGCCATTAGCGTCCGGATCGACGGGCCGTACCGCCTCTCCAGGAACTGCGGCATCGTGTAGATCTCGTTCTTCAGGAAGATCGGCAGGAAGAACTTGCCGACGATCAGCAGCGTCAGCGCCGCCATCCATTCGTACGACGCGATGGCGAGGCCGATGGCATAGCCCGAGCCGGACATGCCGACGATCTGTTCGGCGGAGATGTTGGCTGCGATCAGCGAGGCGCCGATCGCCCACCAAGGCAGGTTCTTCGACGCGAGGAAATAATCGGTGCTGTTCTTCGGCCCGGCCCCCGCCTTGTCGCGCGAGACATATTGGGCGAGCCCGAAGATGCAGACGAAATAGATCGCGACGACCGCGATATCGATAGTGGCCAGCTGCATCCCGTCCCCGTCCGAACTTATAGTATCTATCAACGCTAGCAGCGGCACGGGGCCGCGCGCAAGGCGGACGTGCCGGCGCGTTTATGCTGCACTGCGGAACAACCCCGTCCGCGCCCGGTTGACCGGTGATGGAGATCAGCCGCTGGCGGGTGCCGCCCGAATGGGTCTGGGTGCAGGACATTGCGATCGTCGCCGTCGCGGTGTTCATGGCGGTGCTGGCACACGCGCTGGCGATGCGCATCCTGCTGCGTACCGGCCGCCGCCGTACCCGCGACGCGCGCGAGACGGTACTGGCGGAAATCCGCACGCCGTCGCGCTGGTTCGTCATCTCGATCGGGCTCAGCTTCGCCACGAAGTTCCTGTCGATGGACCGGGAGATGCGCGAGCTCTGGCAGCAGATACAGGGGTTCGCGGTGCCGGCGCTGATGGGCTGGCTGGCGGTGTCGATGCTCCACGCGCTGCAACGCATCGTCGAACTGCGCGCCGACATCACCGTCGCCGACAACCTCGCGGCCCGTCGGCAACGGACGCGCGCCACGATCCTGGGACGGATCGGCACCTTCTTCATCGTGTTCCTGACGATCTGCCTGATGCTGCTGAGTGTGCCGGGCATCCGCACGATCGGCGTCACGCTGATGGCGTCGGCGGGTCTGGCCGGTCTCGTCGTCGGTGCGGCGGCGCAGCCCGCGCTGAAGAACGTGATCGCCGGCATCCAGATGGCCTTCACCGAGCCGATCCGCCTCGACGACGTCGTCATCATGGACGGCGAATGGGGCCGGGTGGAGGAGATCCGCCTGACCTTCGTCGTCATCCGGATCTGGGACGAGCGGCGACTGGTGGTGCCCGTCTCCAAATTCCTCGAAGCCAGCTTCCAGAACTGGACGCGCGAGACGAGCCAGTTGCTCGGCTCGGTCTTCTGGTATCTCGACCCCGCCACCGACATCGCCCGCCTGCGCGAGGCGGTGGGCCGGGCGGTGCAGGCGAGCGCGCTGTGGGACGGCCGCTTCTGGAACTGTCAAGTGACGGACGTGAAGACCGATGCGATCGAGGTGCGCGGCCTGATGACCGCGAAGGACGCCAGCACCGCGTTCGACCTGCGCTGCGAAGTGCGCGAGGCGGTGTTGGCCTTCGTGCGCGTCGACATGCCAGAGGCGCTGCCGCGGCGGCGGGTGGAGATGCCGGCGGTAGAGGGGTAGTCGTCCGCCGTCAGCGTGGTGTGGCGGCGGTCAATGAGCCATCCCGGCCAGTAACGGTAAATTCCCTTCCTCCCTGCAATCCGGGTCCCGTGACCTCGACAAGATAGCGGCTGCCCACCAGCAACAGGGGGGCAGGGCCACTGGGTGTGTAACCCGCGGGTACCTTTCCATAGTCGAATTGCGTGCGACAACGATCGGGTTCTGCGGTGGCGACCTCCCAGAGCGGCGGCGTGACCGCGATGTCGGCACCGGCCAGGGTAACGGTCAGACCCTGAACGCAGGGCGGCTCGCCCGCCCCCGTCCGGGCTGTCGTGAACGTCACTGAATCGCCTTTCCTGACGATATCGACCACCACTTCGTCCGTGCAGGCAACCAGTAGAAACGTCGATGCGATCAACCCGATAAGGGCGCGACTATTGACCATAAATTCCCGTCCCGCGAAGTTTGCCACGCAATATTCACCTTGAAGCGTCAGCCGATGCGGATTTTTGATCGGATGGGTGAACATGCCGGGAACGAGGTGGCCGTCAGCAACGCAGAGGGGCGTCATATACCCAGCCAATCCAGCCCGCCGGGAAGGTCTTCCGCCGCGAAATCCAGTTGAAGAACACGTCGGCGGGCCGGAACGGCTGCGATCTTGGATGCATGGAGGATCGGCGTTGCGTAAAGCCATATGTCGCCGGCCTTCGCGATACAGCGGAGAATGCCGCGCTGGCGGACCGTGTCGTTGATTGCATCCACCGGAATGCGCCCATCCCGATGCGATCCGGGTGCGATCAGGAGGGGCGCGTTCGTGGCGGGAACGTCATCCAGATGTACCCGCAATGTGACCATGCGCTTCAGCAGATCGAAGGGAGGGGCGACATGCAGGATACCTCCCTTGACCGTCCATGGCCCGAAGCCATCAACGACGATCTTTTCCCGCACGGCGATCGTACGATCCTGATGCCACGCCAGCGACCAGTTCGTCGCTGCCGTCTTGTCGAACAGGATGGCCCGTACCGGGCGGATTGCAGAACCGAGGGCGCCCGCCGCGATTGATCCGATCGACCCTTTTGGCGTCAGAAAGGAATCCAATCCGCCAAGACCATTCAGGCGTACTCCCGCCCGTTCATCAGGCAGAGAACTGATGACGGCAAGCAGACCAGCCAGATCGTTGATGGCAGCGCCCTGGTACAGTTGCGCGCCATGGTCGCGGAGGTTGAGCGGCATGATATCATCGTCGCGGCGCATCATGTCAGCTAACTGGATCGACTGAAGTCATCCACCCGTATCTGAAGGACGAACGACCATCTGCCTTCACCAAAGCCGGGTTTCATCAACCGGCGATATCGTTGCTCTTACCCGATTTGTGCCGTGTCGCCCACCACCTCACGCCCTTCCAGTGCATCGAGGAACAGGCGGCACCACCAGAACACGTCCTCCGCCCGCACGTTCTCGATCATGGCCTGCCAGCGGCGGATGCGTTCGGCGCGGGGCATTTCCAGCGCGGCGGTGATCGCGTCGGCCATGTCCTCGGCGCTGTAGGGGTTGATGAGGACGGCCTCCTTCAGCTGCGCCGCCGCGCCTGCGAAGCTCGACAGGATCAGGACGCCGGGGTCCTCCGGGTCCTGTGCCGCGACATATTCCTTGGCGACGAGGTTCATGCCGTCGCGAAGCGGCGTGACCAGCGCGATGCGCGCGGCGCGGTAGATGCCCGCCAGTTCGGAGCGGGGATAGCCGCGGTTGACGTAGCGGATCGGCACCCAGTCGATATCGGCATATTCGCCGTTGATCCGCCCCGACAGCGCGTCGAGGTCGCTCCTGATCTCCTGATAGGTGTCCACGTCGGCGCGGCTGGGCGGCGCAATCTGGAGCAGATAGACCAGCGCGCGGCGATCCGGGTTGTTCGCCAGGAACCGTTCGTATCCCAGCAACCGTTCGCGCAGGCCCTTCGAATAATCGAGCCGGTCGACCCCCACGATCAGGCTGCGCCCGGTGGACGACATGTGCATCCGGTCGTGCGCGAACCGTGCCTCGGGCGAGGCGGCGGCCGCCTCGAACTCGGCGGTGTCGATGCCGATCGGCGCCACGATGGTGCGGACCGTGCGGTCGCCGACGGTGGCGCACCCGTCCTCGTCGATGGTGCCGCCCATGATGTCGACGACGTAGCGGCGGAAACTGTCCAGCCAGTCCTCGGTATGGAAACCGACCACGTCATAGGCGAACATCGATTCGACCAGCTTGTGATGGCTGGGCAGCGAGGTGAGCAGCCGCGCCGGCGGCCACGGCGTGTGCAGGAAGAAGCCGAGCCGGTTCTTCATTCCCCGCCGCCGCAGTTCGCGGCCCAGCGGGATCAGATGATAGTCGTGGACCCAGACTAGATCGTCATCCTCGACCAGCGGCATCACCGTATCGGCGAAGCGCTCGTTGACGCGGCGATATCCGCCTTCGAAATCGCGTTCGAATTCGGTCAGGTCGATGCGGTAATGGAACAGCGGCCACAGCGTGCGATTGGCATAGCCGTTGTAATATTCGTCGATATCCTGTTCTTCGAGGTCGATCGTGGCGGTCGTCACGCCGCCGCCTTGCGTTGTCCGGATATCGCCGGTGAATTCGGGCGTGGTCTCCCCCGACCAGCCGAACCAGATGCCGCCATTCTCGCGCAGTGCGGACAGCAGGGCGACGGCGAGGCCGCCCTGATTGCCGGCGGCATCGGCGGTCGGCACGGCGACCCGGTTGGATATGACGACGAGGCGGCTCAACGTACTTTACTCCAGGGTTCGCTCAACAAAACCGCGCAGTTGATCAGTCCCACAAGCGAATAGGTCTGCGGATAGTTGCCCCACAGTTCGCCGGTGGCGGGATCGATATCCTCCGACAGCAGCCCGGCGGGGGTGCGCCGCGCCACCATTTCCTCGAACAGCGCGCGGGCATCGTCGCGCCGGCCGGTCGCGTGCAGCGCCTCGATCAGCCAGAAGGTGCAGACGTTGAACGCGGTGGCGGGCAGCCCGAAATCGTCCTCGCTGTCATAGCGCAGCATGTAGCTGCCGCGCCGCAGCCCCCGCTCCACCGCCGCCAGCGTCGACTGGAACCGGGGGTCGTCGGGCGCGAAGAAGCGCAGGTCGAGCAGTTCGATCAGGCTGGCGTCGAGATCGTCGCCCTCGAACGTCGCGGACATGCGGTCGGTGTCGGGGCGCCATGCCGCCGTCTCGATCCGGGCGCGCATCGCGGTGGCGCGGTCGTTCCAGAAGCGGCAGCGCTCGTCCAGCCCCAGCGCGCGCGCCGCCCCTGCCAACCGGTCGCATGCCGCCCAGCACATCGCCGCCGAATAGGTGTGGACCGCGGTGCGCGTGCGCAATTCCCACAACCCGGCATCGGGCTGGTCGTACACCTGCCATGCCAGTTCGCCGACCTGTTCCAGCGCGCGGAAATCGTCCTCGCCCGCGACGCGATAGAGGCGGGTGTCATGGAACGCCTGCACGTTGGACAGTACGATCTGGCCATAGGCGTCGTGCTGCACCTGTTCGTATGCCTGATTGCCGACCCGCACCGGCCCCATGCCGCGATAGCCGGCCAGTCGCTCGGCGAACCGTTCGGGCAGCGGCGCCTCGCCCGCGACGCCGTAGAGCGGCCGGATATGGTCGCCGCCCTCCTGATCGACGATGTTGCGCAGATATTCGAGATAGCTTTCCAGCACGTCGAGCGCGCCCAGCCGGTTCAGCGCCTGCACCGTGTAGTATGCGTCACGAATCCAGCAGTAGCGATAGTCCCAGTTGCGCTCGCTATCGGCATGTTCGGGCAGGCTGGTGGTCATCGCCGCGACGATCGCGCCGGTTTCCTCGTGCTGGCACAGTTTCAGCGTGATTGCGGCGCGGATCACCACCTCCTGCCATTCCAGCGGGATGGCGAGGCCGCGGACCCAGTGGCGCCATTCGTCGCGGGTGCGATCGAACATCATGCCGACCTCATATTCCAGCTTGCCCGCGAAACTCTCGTCGGGGCCGAGGAAGAAGTGCAGCGGGCGTTCCAGCCGGAAATATTGTTCGTTCCGCAACCGGTCGATCGCCGCGTTGGTGGTCAGCCGCAAGGTCTGGTCGCGCATCAGATAGCGGATGTGATTGGACCCGGCGGTGATGCTGGTCGGGTGGCCCCAGTCGGTCGCGACGCGCAGCACCACGCGGATGCGCGGGCTGCCCGCCACCGGCCGCACGATGCGGACGAAGGCGGTCGGGCGGTAATCGCGGTCGTTGCGCACGAAGCGCGGGCAGAAATCGATCACCTCCACCGCATTGCCCCCGGCATCCTCGTGCCGGGTGACCAGAATCGGGGTGTTGCGCAGATAATGTTGTTCGGTCTTCACCGCGCCGTCGAGTTCGATCGTCCAGAACCCGGTCTCGGTATCCTCGCGGTCGAGCAGGGCGGAAAAGGCGGGATCGCCATCGACGCGCGGCACGCATCCCCACACGAAACGGCCGGTGCGATCGATCAGGGCGGATACCTGGCAATTGCCGATCGGCCACAGGTTCATGTCCTGGGTCAGCGCGCCTGCTCCAGCAGCGCCGCCAGCCAGTCGCGCAGCGCGGCCACCCCGCCCAGCCGGTAACGGGCCTGCGTCGCGCGAGCGGGGCCGATCAGCACTCCGGCCCCGCCCAGCGCGGCGGCGGCGGCGAAGCCGTCCTCGTCGGTCACGTCGTCGCCGAAGAACCACGGCGTCGCGCCCGCCATCGTTTCGTCCGCGAACAGCGCGCGCAGCCCTGCGCCCTTGTCGCCGGGCAGGCGCACCTCGGCCATCATCTTGCCGGGCTGGAAGGTCAGCCCGTGCGTCGCGGCGACCTGAGCCGCCGCCGCGCTGGCCTCGGCCTCCAGTTCGGGGCGGGCGCGGTAATGCAGCGCGGCACCCAAGCTCTTGGTCTCGAACACGATGTCGTTGCGCGTCGCGAACGCCGCCATCTCCGCCGCCGCCGCGTCCAGCGCGGGCGAGCGGCCGGGCAGGCTATGGCCATTCGCCGGCGTCCGCAGTTCTGCGCCGTGGCTGGCCGCGATCGCGAGCAGCGGCCCCCGCGTGCCGAGGAAGCCGTCGAGCTGCGCGACCGACCGCCCACTGACGATCGCCACCCGCCCCGGCATCGCTGCCGCCAGCCGGTCGATCAGCGCGAGCAGCGCATCCTCCACCACCACCGCCTCGGGCCGGGCGGCGAGTTCGACCAGCGTCCCGTCGAAATCGAGGAACAGCGCGGTCGTGGCGGGATCGGGCAGGGGCGGGGCGATCAGGTCGGGTGCATCCATGCCCCCGATAACGGCCCGCTCCCGCATCCGTTGCGCCGCCGATACAAAAGCGGGCCGCCCGTTTACCCGGTCGGTCGACCGGTTAGCTGCGCATGATCGCCATCACCGCATCGATCACCGACGATCCGGCGAGCGGACCGACCAGCAACATCAGCAGGTTGAAGCCGATCACCCAGCCCACCACGCGTTCGCCCCGCTTCGTCAGCCGGGGTGCGGGCGGGGCGGGGCGCCATGGTTCGGCGGGGGGCCAGGGATCGCGGGTATCGAGGAACATGGTCGTTCTCCTGTGGTCGGTGCGTCAGCTCGTCGGCATCGGTCCCCGGAACACGTCGATCCCGTCATACCGTTTCAGCGCCACCGGCCGGCCGGTCCGCGCGCTTTCGTAGATCGCCTCCATCACGACATGGTCCTGCAATCCCTCCTCGCCGGGCGTGCGCGGGCGGCGATCGGCGATGATGCAGTCGGCCATATGATCGATCTCGGCGGCGAACTGGTTCTTCGGCGGGATGTTGACCTGCTGGCGCACGTCCGCCCCGCCCATATTCTGCGCGACGTACAGTTCCTGCCCGCGATAGCGATAGGCGGAGGGCATCTGCACGGTGGCCCGCGCGAAATTCAGCACCTGTGCCTTGTCGTCCCGTGCGCCGTAGCTGGTCAGGCATTGCGCCATGAATTCGGACGGGAAGCGCATCGTGAACGCCACCGTCTCCTCCACCTCGGCATAGCGCGGGTCGCCGGGGGGGCTGTACTGCCGTGCGAACACCTCGACCGGCTCCTGCCCGGTCAGGAAGCGTGCGGTGTTGACCAGGTACAGCCCGATATCGGGCAGCGTACCCCCGCCCGCCAGCGCCTTCTTGTGCCGCCATTGTTGCGCGCCGTCGGGGGCGACGGTCTGCGTGTTGGTCATCGTCGCGCCGACCAGCCGGCCGAACGTCCCCTCCTGCACGAAGCGGCGGGCGCGCTGGTTATAGGGTTCGTACTGGATGCGGTACGCGATCATCAGCTTGACGTTCGCCTTCGCGCACGCCGCGATCATCGACCGCGCCTCCGCCGACGAATTCGCCATCGGTTTCTCGCACAGTACATGCTTGCCGGCGCGCGCCGCGCGTTCGACATACTCCCGGTGCATCCCGTTGGGCAGCACGATATACACCGCCTGCACCGCCGGATTGTCGCGCAGCCGGTCGAACCCCGCATAATCGTAGCACTGGTCCGGCGCGATGCCATATTGCGCCGCCACCGTCCGCAGCTTGTCCGGCGATCCCGATACCAGCGCGACCAGCTTCGCGCTCTTGCATTCCGCGAAGGCGGGCAGCAGTTCCTCCAGCGTCAGCCGGCCGAGCGCCACCACCGCGAAGCCGACCCGCTTTTCCGGGGGCAGGGGCGCGGGCGGCGGCGCGCTCTTGGGATCGGCCTCGCCCCGCCATTCGGGAAAGGCCACCTTGCCGCCCTCGACCCGGCCGGTATCGACCGCGCTGGGGGGCGGCAGGCGCTGCGCCACCGCCTTGCCGCCCAGCGCGAGTCCCGCCACGGCACCGCCCATCAGCATCAGGCGCCGGTCTATCGCATCGGTCATCGGCAATTCCTCGATCAGACAACGCGATAGGGAACGATCCGCCGCGTCTCCGGCTCCACGGCGATCGCACGATCGGCGGGGGGAAAAGCCCGCTGGTCGCAATCCGCGCGCGGACACAGCCGGCACGATATGCCGATCGGCATCGCCGCGCCTCCCCGGTCGACCGCGTCGGCATAGACGAAGTCGGCGGCGTGGCTCGCCTCACAGCCCAGCACCACCGCGAACCGGCGCGGCGCGCGCGTGAACCGGCCCGACGGCTTTACCAGCCCCTTCGCCATCGAGATGTAGCGGACGCCGTCGGGCGTCTCCGCCTGCTGCACCAGGATACGGTCCGGGATCGCGACCGCCTCGTGGACATGCCATAACGGGCAGGCCCCGCCGAACCGCGCGAATTGCAGCCGGGTCGCGCTGTGCCGCTTGGTGATGTTGCCCGCCATGTCGACGCGGCAGAAATAGAAGGGCACGCCCGCCGCTCCCGGCCGTTGCAGCGTCGACAGGCGGTGGCACGCCTGTTCGAAACTGATGCCGAACACCCGCGACAGCCGGTCGATATCGTGGCGCACCCGCCGCGCCTCGCCGCGATAGCGTTCATACGGCATCAGCAGCGCGGCGGCGGCATAATTGGCGAGGCCCAGTTCCAGCAGGTGCCGCGCCTCCACGCTCGCCAGTCCCGATTCCGCGACGATCGCCGCGACCTGATCCGCGAACGCGAGCGTTGCTAGCCGGTGCGCGATCTGGAACCGCCGGCTTTCGGGCGGCAGCGCCCCGGCCAGCACCAGCAGGCCCGGCCGGTCGCGGGCCAGCGGCGCATCGCCATCGTCGTCGGTGACCACCGCGATGCCGCGGCCGTGCAGCGCAGCGACCAGCGCCGCCTCCCCCAGCCCGCCGCCGCCGGTGGCGAGGGTCGTGGCCAGCGCCTCGCCCGCGCGATCGAGGGGATCGATGTAGTTGCCAGCCGCATGGAACCAGTCGCGCACCGCCTCCCAGGGCAGGCGCGCGTCGCCGCCCGCGACCAGCGTTTCCTCCGCCACCGCCAGCCGTTCCTCGGCATCGCGCTTGGCGGCGTGGAGCGCGATCAGCCGGTCGGCGATGTCGGGCCGCTCCTCCGCCAGCCGCACGGCCGCCTCGGGCGGCAGCGGCGCCAGCGCCGGATCAGCCAGCGCCGCCGCCAGTGCCGCGACCCGCCGCGCCGGTGCCTCGTCGGCGATCGCGGCCAGTTCCTGCGGGTGATGGCGCGCTAGTGCGGCGATCACGGCGGCGGTCAGCGGGCGTTCGTCCCCCTCCAGCTGCGACAGGTAGCTGACCGACAGGCCGAGTCGCGCCGCCATCGCCCGCTGGTTCAGCCCAGCCGCCCGGCGCAGCGCGCGCAGCCGTTCGCCGGCATAGAGACGGGGCGGGGCCATGCCCCGGCTTAGTTCGCAACTGCTTCATTCGCAACTTCGCAAGTTCACATTTGCGCGAGAGCGGCGACGCGGGCAGGAAGCGACGGCGCGTTTGCAGGAGGATGCCTTTGTCGTCGACCATCGCAATGTTGGAGGCGAAACGCGCAGGCGCGAAGCTGGGCGGCGGCGAAAAACGCATCGCCGCCCAGCATGGCAAGGGCAAGCTGACCGCGCGGGAGCGGCTGGACGTGCTGCTGGACGAGGGATCGTTCGAAGAGATCGACATGTATGTCGAGCATAACTGCGTCGATTTCGGCATGGCGGATCAGATGATCCCCGGCGACGGCGTGGTCACCGGATCGGGTACGATCAACGGCCGGCTCGTCTATGTCTTCAGCCAGGATTTCACGGTGTTCGGCGGCTCGCTGTCCGAACGCCATGCCGCCAAGATCTGCAAGGTGATGGACACCGCGCTGCGCGTCGGCGCGCCGGTGATCGGCCTGAACGACTCAGGGGGCGCCCGCATCCAGGAGGGGGTCGCCTCGCTCGGCGGCTATGCGGAGGTATTCCAGCGCAACGTGCTGGCCTCCGGCGTGGTGCCGCAGCTGTCGCTCATCATGGGGCCGTGCGCGGGCGGGGCGGTCTATTCGCCGGCGATGACCGACTTCATCTTCATGGTGAAGGATTCCAGCTACATGTTCGTCACCGGCCCCGATGTGGTCAAGACGGTGACGAACGAGGTGGTGACGCAGGAGGCGCTGGGCGGCGCGGTGACGCACACCACCCGCACCAGCGTCGCCGACAACGCGTTCGAAAACGATATCGAGGCGCTGCTGGCGGCGCGCGACTTCATCGATTTCCTGCCGCTGTCGAACCGCGAGGCGGTGCCGGAGCGGCCCACCGCCGATGCGTGGGACCGGGCGGAACCGGGGCTGGACACACTGATCCCCGCCTCTGCCAACCAGCCCTACGACATGCACGAGCTGATCCGGAAGGTCGTCGACGAGGGCGATTTCTTCGAGACGCAGCCGGCGCATGCCGCCAACATCATCACCGGCTTCGGCCGGATCGAGGGGCGCACCGTCGGCTTCGTCGCCAACCAGCCGATGGTGCTGGCGGGTGTGCTCGACATCAATTCGTCGAAGAAGGCGGCGCGGTTCGTGCGTTTCTGCGACGCGTTCGAGATTCCGATCGTCACCTTCGTCGACGTGCCGGGCTTCCTGCCGGGCACGGCGCAGGAGCATAACGGCATCATCAAGCACGGCGCGAAGCTGCTGTTCGCCTATGCCGAGGCGACCGTGCCCAAGATCACCGTCATCACCCGCAAGGCGTATGGCGGCGCGTACGACGTGATGGCGTCGAAGCATCTGCGCGGCGACCTGAACTATGCGTGGCCCACCGCCGAGATCGCGGTGATGGGCGCGAAGGGCGCGGTCGAGATCATCTTCCGCGGTCGCACGCCCGAGGAGATCGCCGAACGGACGGCCGAATACGAGGCGCGCTTCGCCAATCCCTTTGTCGCGGCGGCCAAGGGCTTCATCGACGAGGTGATCCAGCCCCACTCCACCCGCCGCCGCATCGCGCTCGGCCTGCGCAAGCTGCGCGGCAAGCAGCTGGAGAACCCGTGGAAGAAGCATGACAACATCCCGTTGTGATGCGGCCGGCGATCTACATCATGACGAATAAGCCGAACGGCACATTGTACGTCGGCGTGACATCGAACCTGCCGCAGCGGGCGTGGCAGCATCGCGAGGGTGTCGTCGACGGTTTCAGCAAGCGATACGGATGCAAGTCGCTCGTGTGGTTCGAGGCCGCCGATACGATGGAAGCGGCGATCATGCGCGAAAAGCAGATCAAGGGCGGCTCGCGGGTGAAGAAGCTGGCGTTGATCGAGGCCATCAATCCCGGATGGCACGACTTGTACGAGCAGATCATGCATGGCTGAATCACACTATCCTTCCGTCATTGCGAGCGTAGCGAAGCAATCCAGGGCCCCGCGCGGAACACTGGATTGCTTCGCTACGCTCGCAATGACGGAGAGGCGTTTGACGATGGAAGAAGGTATCCAGCCATGACCCTCGGCCGCCTCAACCACATCGGCATCGCGACGCCGTCGATCGAACGGTCGGTGGAAACCTACCGCACCCTGCTCGGCGCGACCGCGATCGGGGCGCCGTTCGATCTGCCCGCGCAGGGCGTGCGGGTGTGTTTCGTCGATGCACCCAACACCCAGATCGAACTGATCGAGCCGCTGGACGATAGCTCGCCGATCGCAGGCTTCCTGCGCAGGAATCCGGCGGGCGGGCAGCATCACCTGTGCTTCGAGGTGCCCGATATCGACGCCGCGATCGCCGACCTGACCGCAAAGGGCGCGACCGTGCTCGGCCAGCCCCGGATCGGCGCGCATGGCACCCCGATCATCTTCGTCCACCCGCGCGACATGGGCGGGTTGCTGGTCGAGCTGATGGAACAACCGAAGGACCATTGATGGCGCCCGTGAACATCCGCACCGACCGGCGCGGCGACGTGCTGGTCGTCACGCTCGACCGCCCCGACCGGCTGAACGCCGCCCCGCCGGCGATGTTCGAGGAGATCGCGGCGGCCCTGCGCGAACGGGACGGGGCGCGCGCCGTGCTGGTGCAGGGGGCGGGTCGTGCCTTCTGCTCGGGGGCGGACGTGGCGGGCGGCGCGCTGTCGGCGGCCGATCCGGGGGCGGCGACCCACCGCGCGCTGACCGACAGCTACAATCCGACGCTGGCGATGATCGCCGATCTGCCCGTACCGGTGGTCAGCGCGGTGCGCGGCCCGGCGGCGGGGATCGGCTGTTCCCTCGCGCTCGCCGCCGATTTCTGCGTGGCGGGCGACACCGCCTATTTCCTGCAGGCATTCGTCAATATCGGTCTCGTCCCCGATGGCGGCGCGTCGTGGATGCTGCCGCGCCTGATCGGCCGGCCGCGCGCCCTGCGGATGATGATGCTCGGCGAACGGGTGCCGGCCGCGACCGCGCTCGACTGGGGCATGGTCCACGATGTCGTGCCCGACGCCGAACTGGACGATGCCGCGTTCGCGCTGGCCGAGCGGCTCGCCGCCGGACCGACGCTGGCGCTGGGCGCGATCCGTCGCCAGCTCCACGCCGCACAGAATGCCGACTATGCCGCCGCGATGGCGCGGGAGGCGGACAACCAGCGGGCGATGCGCGGCACCGCCGACGCCGTCGAGGGCGGTCGCGCGTTCCTCGAAAAACGCAAACCGGCATTCCGGGGCAACTGACATGGCCGAGATCGAGATCAACACCGGCGAGGATACCGGCGCGGCCCCGCCCGCACCGCCCCAGCCCGAACCCACCCCGCAGCCGACACTGGCCGACTGGCAGGCCGCCGCCGCGCGCGAGGTGAAGGGCCGCGACCTGACCTGGCCGACGCCCGAGGGCATCGACGTGAAGCCGCTCTACACCGCCGAGGACGTCACCGCCGATCCCGGCCTGCCTGGTTTCGCGCCGTTCACGCGCGGCGTGCGCGCGTCGATGTATGCGGGGCGGCCGTGGACGATCCGGCAATATGCCGGCTTCTCCACCGCCGAGGAATCGAACGCCTTCTATCGCCGCAACCTTGCCGCCGGGCAGAAGGGGCTGTCGGTCGCGTTCGATCTCGCCACGCACCGCGGCTACGACAGCGACCATCCGCGCGTGACCGGCGATGTCGGCAAGGCCGGGGTCGCGATCGATTCGGTCGAGGACATGAAGATCCTGTTCGACGGCATCCCGCTCGATCAGATGTCGGTCAGCATGACGATGAACGGCGCGGTGATCCCGATCCTCGCCTTCTTCATCGTCGCGGGGGAGGAACAGGGCGTCGATCGCAAATTGCTCGACGGGACCATCCAGAACGACATCTTGAAGGAGTTCATGGTCCGCAACACCTATATCTACCCGCCCGGCCCCTCGATGCGGATCATCTCCGATATCATCGCCTATACCGCGGCCGAGATGCCGAAGTTCAACAGCATCTCGATCAGCGGTTATCACATGCAGGAAGCCGGTGCGACGCAGGTGCAGGAACTGGCCTTCACCATCGCCGACGGCCGCGAATACGTCCGCGCGGGGGTGGATGCCGGGCTGGATATCGACAAATTCGCCGGCCGCCTGTCGTTCTTCTTCGCGATCGGCATGAACTTCTTCATGGAGGTGGCGAAACTGCGCGCCGCGCGTACGCTGTGGCACCGGGTGATGACCGATCTGGGCGCGAAGGACGAACGGTCGAAGATGTTGCGCACGCATTGCCAGACCAGCGGCGTGTCGCTGCAGGAACAGGACCCCTATAACAACGTCATCCGCACCACGATCGAGGCGATGGCCGCGATGTGCGGCGGCACCCAGAGCCTGCACACCAACGCGCTGGACGAGGCGATCGCGCTGCCGACCGATTTCTCCGCCCGCATCGCCCGCAACACCCAGATCGTGCTGCAGGAAGAGACGGGGATGACCAAGGTCGTCGATCCGCTCGGCGGCAGTTATTATGTCGAGGCGCTGACGCAATCGCTGGTCGACCAGGCATGGACGATCATCGAGCGGGTCGAGGTGGAGGGCGGCATGGCGGCGGCGGTCGCGGCCGGCTGGCCCAAGGCGATGATCGAGGAAGCCGCCGCCGCGCGGCAGGCCCGCGTCGACCGGGGCGAGGACGTGATCGTCGGCGTCAACAAATACCGGTTGAAGGACGAGGACCCGATCGACATCCTCGATGTCGACAACGTCGCGGTGCGCGAGGCGCAGGTCGCGCGGTTGCAGACGATGCGCGCGACGCGGGACGAGGCGGCGTGCCAGGCGACGCTGGGCGCGCTGCGCGACGGGGCGGCGGGCACTGGCAACCTGCTGGCGCTGGCGGTCGAGGCCGCGCGTGCGCGCGCCTCGCTCGGCGAGATTTCCGCCGCGATGGAGGTGTCGTTCGGGCGCTACGGGACGCAACCGACGCCGGTCAGCGGCATCTATGGCGGCGCTTATGTCGACGATCCTCGCTGGGCACGGCTGACCGACGGGGTCGACGCCACCGGGCGCCGGCTGGGCCGCAAGCCCCGGATGCTCGTCGCCAAGATGGGGCAGGACGGGCATGATCGCGGCGCCAATCTGGTCAGCAGCATGTTCGCCGATCTGGGGTTCGAGATCGTGCCGGGCGCGCTGTTCCAGACCCCGCAGGAGGTAGCGGCGCTGGCGCTGGAGCGGCAGGTCGACGTGGTCGGCGCCTCGTCGCTGGCGGCGGGGCACAAGACGCTGATCCCCGAGCTGATCGGCCATCTGCGCGACGCCGGACGCCCGGATATCAAGGTGATCGCCGGCGGCGTGATCCCCGCGCAGGACTATCAGGCGCTCCGCGATGCGGGCGTGCAGGCGATCTTCGGCCCCGGCACCAATCTTGTGCAGGCGGCCGAAGAGGTGTTGAGGCTGCTCGGCCATAACATGCCCCCCCAGACCGAGGCTGCAGAATGACCGTCGATACGCTTACCCGCCCGCTCGCTGCCGCTCCCGCCGCCGACCCGCGCACCGACTGGACCCGCGCGGAAATCGCCGCATTGTTCGACCTGCCCTTCGCCGAACTGATGTTCCGCGCGCAGACCGTCCACCGCGCGCACCATGCGGCGGACGAGGTGCAGCTATGCACGTTGCTGTCGATCAAGACCGGCGGCTGTCCGGAGGATTGCGGCTACTGCTCGCAATCCGCCACCGCCGACAGCGGGCTGAAGGCGGAAAAGCTGATGGAGGTCGACGCCGTCCTCGCCAGCGCCGCCGCGGCGAAGGCCGCCGGCTCGCAGCGTTTCTGCATGGGCGCGGCGTGGCGAAACCCCAAGGACCGCGACATGGCGAAAGTGGTCGCGATGGTCGAGGGGGTGAAGGCGATGGGGCTGGAAACCTGCATGACGCTGGGGATGCTGGAGGCGGGGCAGGCCCGCGCGCTGGCCGAGGCCGGGCTCGATTACTACAACCACAACATCGATACCTCGCCGGAGAATTACGGCAACGTCATCACCACCCGCACCTTCGCGGACCGCCTGGAGACGCTGGGCCATGTCCGCGACGCCGGCATTTCGGTGTGCTGCGGCGGCATCGTCGGGATGGGCGAGACGCGCGGCGACCGGGTCGGCTTCGTCCACGCGCTCGCTACCCTGCCGCGCCATCCCGAAAGCGTCCCGGTCAACGCGCTGGTGCCGGTGAAGGGCACGCCGCTGGGCGACATGCTGGCGGACACGCCGATGGCGAAGATCGACGATATCGAATTCGTCCGCACCGTCGCGGTGGCGCGCATCACGATGCCGCGCAGCATGGTCCGCCTGTCCGCCGGGCGCGAGAGCATGTCGGAAGCGACGCAGGCGCTGTGTTTCATGGCGGGCGCGAACTCGATCTTCACCGGCGACAAGCTGCTGACCGCCGGCAACGCCGGCGACAGCGCCGACGCTGCCTTGCTGGCGAAGCTGGGCGTCCGGCCGATGACGGGCGCGGAGCCGATGCGGGCGGCGGTGGCGTAATGCCCACCATCCTGCGGATCGGGCCGTTCCGCCTGTATTTCTACAGTCACGAACCCAACGAACCGCCGCATGTCCATATCGATCGCGGCGAGGCGACGGCAAAGGTCTGGCTGGAACCGGTCGACGTCGCGAAGAGCCGCGGCTTCCGTGCGCACGAGATCAATGGCATCCTTGCCATGGTCGTCGAACACCGTCCGATGCTTCTGGAGGCATGGCATGAATATTTCGGCTAGGATCACCGACGAACGGGTGCTGGACGTGCGGTTCGACGCAGCGAGCCTGATCGTCGATCTGATGGATGGTCGCACCATTTCCGCACCGCTCGCCTGGTATCCCAGACTGGCCCGGGCGACGCCCGAATCCCGCGCGATCTGGGAAAAGGCCGGCGGTGGATACGGCATCCACTGGCCGGAAATCGACGAGGATCTGAGTACCGATGGATTGCTGCGCGGCGCACCGGCCGTCAGTTCACGGTGAACGACAGGCCCGCAGTCGCCTGAAGCATATAATAAGAACCGGGAGAGGTCGTTGTTCAAGAAAATCCTGATCGCCAATCGCGGCGAGATCGCGTGCCGGGTGATCCGCACCGCGCGGGCGATGGGGATCGCGACGGTCGCGGTCTATTCGGATGCCGATGCGCGCAGCCCGCATGTGCTGCTCGCCGACGAATCCGTGCGGCTGGGGCCGGCACCCGCCGCCGACAGCTATCTGAAGGCGGAGTTGATCCTGCTCGCCGCCAAGGAGACCGGCGCGGATGCGATCCATCCCGGCTACGGTTTCCTGTCGGAGCGTGAGTCCTTCGCCCGCGCCTGCGCCGATGCCGGCATCGCGTTCATCGGCCCGCCGCCGGAGGCGATCGCGGCGATGGGCGACAAGATCGAATCGAAGAAGCTGGCGCGCGCCGCCGGGGTCAACGTCGTCCCCGGTTTCCTCGGCGAGATCGACGATACCGACTATGCGGTGCGGATCGCGGGCGAGATCGGCTATCCGGTGATGATGAAGGCGTCGGCCGGCGGCGGCGGCAAGGGGATGCGGCTGGCGTGGTCCGAACAGGACGTGCGCGACGGGTTCGAGGCGACCAAGCGCGAAGGGCTCGCCTCGTTCGGCGACGACCGCGTCTTCATCGAGAAGTTCATCGAAAGCCCGCGCCACATCGAAATCCAGCTGCTCGGCGACCAACATGGCACCATCGTCTATCTCGGCGAGCGCGAATGTTCGATCCAGCGCCGCCACCAGAAAGTGGTGGAGGAGGCGCCGTCGCCCTTCGTCACCCCCGCGATGCGCCGTGCGATGGGGGAACAGGCGGTCGCCCTCGCCCGCGCGGTCGGTTATTTCAGCGCGGGCACGGTCGAACTGATCGTGTCGGGCGCGGATACCAGCGGCACCGGTTTCTACTTCCTGGAAATGAACACGCGGTTGCAGGTCGAGCATCCCGTGACCGAGGAGATCACCGGGCTCGATCTGGTCGAACAGATGATCCGCGTCGCGGCGGGCGAACCGCTCGCCTTCACGCAGGACGAGGTGCGGCTGGACGGCTGGGCGATCGAGACCCGCGTCTATGCCGAGGACCCGTATCGCGGCTTCCTGCCCAGCATCGGCCGACTCGCGCGCTACACCCCGCCGCAGGCGGGCGCGGATGACACGGTGCGCGTCCGCGTCGACGACGGCGTCGTCGAGGGGGGCGAGGTGTCGATGTTCTACGACCCGATGATCGCCAAGCTCGTCACCTGGGCGCCGACGCGCGAGGCGGCGGTCGATGCGCAGATCGGCGCGATCGACTCGTTCGAGATCGAGGGGCCGGGCACCAATCTCGATTTCCTGTCGGCGCTGATGCAGCATCCGCGCTTCCGCGCCGGCACGATCACGACCGGCTTCATCGCCGAGGAATATCCCGACGGCTTCACCGGTGCGCCCGCCGGGCCGGCGCTGCGCCGCACGCTGGCCGCCACCGCCGCCTTCGCCGCCACCGCCCATGCCGATCGCGCCCGGCGGATCGACGGCCAGCTCGGCCACCGCCTGTCGCCGCCGGCAGACTGGGCGGTGCGGATCGACGGGGCCGATCACGACGTCCACGTCTCGGTCGACGGCATCACCGTCGATGGCGAACCGCTCGATTTCGCCGCCGAATACACCCCCGGCGATCGGCTGGTCGAGGTGGAGAGCGACGGCGAGGGCGTGGCGATCCGCATCGCCCCGGTGCCCGGCGGGTTCCGGCTCGCCACGCGCGGCGCGGTCCACAAGGTCCGCGTGCTGCCCGCGCATGTCGCCCCCTATGCCCGCCACCTGATCGAGAAGGTACCGCCGGACCTGTCGCGCTTCCTGCTCGCACCCATGCCGGGCCTGCTCGTCCGGCTCGACGTGGGCGAGGGCGACCGGGTCGAGGCGGGACAGGCGCTGGCGGTGGTCGAGGCGATGAAGATGGAGAACATCCTGCGCGCCGGCAAATCGGGTATCGTGAAGACGATCGGCGCGCGGACGGGTGACAGCTTGGCGGTCGATCAGGTCATCCTCGAACTGGAATAGCGCTTGCCCGCCCGGTCGGGGACCGTCGTCGGCCCCAGCCCCGAACCTGTCCCTCGCCGTCACCACGGGCCTGTCCCGGGATACGCTGTGCCGCAAAAGCGCCGGCCATCCGGCGTGCGGCACGGCGGATGCCGGGGCATGCCCGGCATGACGGCGATCGGAATGGGACGGTTTGCCAATGGGGTAGGCAGGGAACCGGCTTTCCCCACCGCGCGTCGCGACAATCTGCGACAGAAAAGCGCTGGACGCTGACCCGCCTGCCCGGCACCTATGGGGCCATGCAGCGCGCCCGCGTCCTTTTTCTCGCCACCGCGCTCGCCGGTTGTTCGGTCGGCCCGGACTATCGCCCGCAATCGCCCGCCGAACTGGGTGTGCCCGTCGGTTTCTCGGTCCCCGCCGCCCCCGGCGCGGCGGACCTGACCCGCTGGTGGAACCGGTTCGACGATCCGGTGCTCGGCCGCCTCGTCGAACAGGCGGCGGGCGCGAACACCGATCTGGCGCAGTCGGTGGCGCGGTTGCGGCAGGCGCGTGAATCGCTGCTGCAAAGCCGGTCGCAACTGCTGCCCACCGTGTCCGGATCGACCGGCTATCAGCGCAACGAGAATCTGCGCGGCGGCGGCCGCTCGTTCACCTTGCCCGACGGCACCGTCGTCGACACCGGCGGCGGCGGCACCAACAGTTTCTCGGTCGGGCTGTCGGCCAGCTGGCAGGTCGGCATCTTCGGCGAACTGCGCCGCACGGTCGAGGCGACGCGCGCACAGTATGAGGCGGCGGGCTTCGACTATGCCGCCGTGCTGCTGTCGGTGCAGAGCGAGGTTGCCCGCAACTACGTGATCGCGCGGGGCCTTCAGGCACAGCTCGCCAATGCGCGCGCCTCGCTGGCGATCCAGGACGACAATCTGGATATCGCCGGCTTCCGCGTGCAGGCCGGCCTCGTCTCGTCGCTCGACAGCGAGCAGGCCCGGTCGCAGCGCGCGCAGACTGCCGCGACGATCCCCTCGCTGGAACAGCAATACAACGCCGCCGTCTCGCGCCTCGGCGTGCTGACCGGGCAGGCGCCCGGCGCGCTCAAGCCCGAACTGGCGGCGACGCGGCCGATCCCGCTTGCGCCTGCCACGGTCGGGATCGGCATCCCCGCCGATATCCTGCGCCGCCGGCCCGACGTGCGCTCGGCGGAACGCGCGCTGGCCGCCGCCACCGCGCAGATCGGCGTGGCGAAGGCGCGGCTCTATCCTGCGCTGGCGATCACCGGCAACATCAACACCAACGCCACCTCGATCGGCAATATCGGCGATGCGATCACCGGCGGGCTGTTCGCCGGGCTGACGCAGGCGATCTTCAACGGCGGCCGGCTGCGCAGCGCGGTCCGCACGCAGGAGGCCGCCGCCGACGCCGCGCTTGCCGCGTACAAGGGCACCGTGCTGCTCGCGCTGGAGGATATCGAGAACGCGATCGTCGCGCTCACGACCGCGCAGGCGCGGACCCGGGAGTTCACCGTCGCGCTCGATGCCGCGAACAACAGCGCGATCCTCGGCCGCAGCCAGTATCGCTCGGGCCTGACCGACTTCACCACGCTGAACCAGCAGGAAACGGCGCTGCTGTCCGCGCGCAACGGCCTGACCCAGGCGCGCGCCGATGCCGCCGCCGCGCAGGTCGCGCTGTTCGTGGCGCTGGGCGGCGGCTGGGATGCGACGACGGTGCCGCAGGCACCGCCGCGCGTGCTGCCCGCCGGCACCACCGCGCGACCTGTTCCCGTCACGACGACCACCCCCGCAAGCGAGACCCGTTGATGGCCGACCAGAGCACCGACGAATTTCTGGGCGTGAAGGCGGTGCCGGCCTGGCGTCGCTACGTCAAATGGGTGGTGATCGTCCTCGTGCTGGCCGGGCTGGCGCTGCTGCTCAGCCGCTGTTTCGGCGGCAAGGACGCGGTGCAATATTCGACGCAGGCGGTGCGGCAGGGCAACCTGACCGTCAGCGTCTCCGCCACGGGCAAGCTGGCGCCGACCAATCAGGTGACGGTCGGCTCGCAATTGTCGGGCCTCGTCACCCGCGTCGTCGTCGATGTCAACGACCGCGTCACCGCGGGTCAGCCGCTGGCGCTGATCGATCCCGAACAGATCGACGACCAGATTCGCGCCGCGCAGGCGACGCTCGCCGCCAATCAGGCGCAGGTCGGGCAGGCGCAGGCCACCGTCGCGGAGGCGAACGCGCAGCTGGCCCGCCTGAACGAGGTGTATCGCCTGTCGAACGGCCGCGTCCCCTCCGCCACCGAACTCCAGACCGGGCGCGCCAATGCGCAGCGCGCGGTCGCGGGGCTGAAGACCGCGCAGGCCAACGTCGCCGCCGCCGCCGCCCAGCTGGCGCAGTCGCAGACGCAGCGCAGCCGCGCGATCATCCGCAGCCCCGTCTCCGGCGTGGTGCTGGCCCGACAGGTCGATCCCGGCCAGACCGTCGCCGCCTCGTTCAACACCCCGACGCTGTTCGTCATCGCCGAAGACCTGACCAAGATGAAGCTGGAGGTCGCGATCGACGAGGCGGACGTGGGCGCGGTGAAGCTGGGGCAGAAGGCGAATTTCACCGTCGATGCCTTTCCCGGCCGCACCTTCCCGGCGACGATCACCCGCGTCGATCTCGGCTCGAACCTGACGGTCAGCGCCGCCACCGCCTCCACCTCGACCAGCACCACCGCCACGACCGGGCAGGTGGTCAGCTATGCCGCCGACCTGACCGTCGCCAATCCCGACGGCCAGTTGCGCCCCGGCATGACCGCGACCGCCGATATCGTCACCTCCGATCGGAAGGGCGTGCTGCTCGTCCCCAACGCCGCGCTGCGGTTCAAGCCGGCGGTGGCCGGCGCGGGCGGGAAGGGCGGCATCGCCGGCTCGCTCACCTTCCGCCCGAATCGCGACCGGCCCGAACGCACCGCCACGCTGGGTCGCGGCGCGACGCAGACGGTGTACGTCAAGGGCGCGGACGGCACGCCGCAGCCGGTCCAGATCGTCACCGGCGACAGCAACGGCACCATGACCGAGGTGATGAGCGGCGCGCTGAAACCGGGGGCCGAGGTCATCACCGGCCAGTTGGCGAACGGCACCGACACCGCCGCCGCCCCGCGTCGTCCGGGGGGTGCGGGTGCCCGGTAACGCCACCCGCGCCGCCGTCCCCGCGGCAGAGGGAACGCCGATGGCCGAACCCATCATCTCGCTGCGCGGCGTGACCAAGGTCTATGGCAGCGGCGCGACGCAGTTCCAGGCGCTGAAGGGCGTCGATCTCGATATCGCGGGCGGCGATTTCGTCGCGGTGATGGGGCCGTCGGGATCGGGCAAGTCGACGACGATGAACATTCTCGGCTGTCTCGACATGCCGACGGCGGGCGCCTTCACTTTTCGCGGCCATCATATCGAGACGCTCGACCGCGACCAGCGCGCGCTGCTCCGCCGCAAATATCTCGGTTTCGTGTTTCAGGGCTTCAACCTGTTGTCGCGCACCTCCGCGCTGGAGAATGTCGAACTGCCGCTCCTCTACCGGGGCGAGGATCGCAAGACCCGGCGCGAGATGGGCATGGCGGCGCTGGAGAAGGTCGGGCTGGACCGGTGGTGGGATCACACCCCCGCCGAACTGTCCGGCGGCCAGCAGCAGCGCGTGGCGATCGCCCGTGCGATCGTGACCAGCCCCGACGTGCTGCTCGCCGACGAGCCGACCGGCAACCTCGATTCGGAACGCTCGGTCGAGATCATGCAGTTGCTTACCGCGCTCAACCGCGACAGCGGCATCACCGTGCTGATGGTCACCCACGAACCCGACATGGCGGCGTTCGCGCGCACCGTGGTGCATTTCAAGGACGGACTTGTGGAACGGATCGAGAGCCGCCACCGGCAGGGCGAGGCAGTGGAGGCCTGATGTTCGGCACCACCCTCGTCCTCGCGCTGCGCTCGATCCGGCGGCATCTGCTGCGGTCGTTCCTGACCATCCTCGGCATCGTCATCGGCGTCGGCGCGGTGGTGACGATGGTCACGCTGGGCAAGGCGACCACCGCCGCGGTCCAGCAGCAGATTTCCGCGCTCGGCACCAATGTGTTGCAGGTCCGCCCCGGCCAGGGCTTCGGGCGCGGCGGCGGCGGCCCGCGTCCGCCCGATTTCAAGCCGGAGGACGTGACCGCGATCGCCCGTCAGGTCGCCGGCGTCACCGCCGTCGCCCCGCAGGCCAGCAGCACCGCCACCGCGATCTACGAAGGCGCCAACTGGTCGACCACGATCAACGGCACCACCTCCGGCTTCCTGACGGTGCAGCCATGGCCGTTGACCAGCGGGCGCTACTGGACCCCGGCGGAGGAGGAGGCGGGCAAGGCGGTCTGCCTGATCGGCAACACCGTTCGCCAGAACCTGTATCGCGGTGGCGAGGCGGTCGGCACGCGGATGCGGCTGGGCAATATCAGCTGCGACGTGATCGGCACGCTCAACACGCGCGGGCAGGGCGGGTTTGGCGATCAGGACGATGTCGTCGTCATGCCGATCAAGGCGGTGCAGCGCCGCTTCACCGGCAGCCGCGATATCCGCCTGATGCTGGTCGGCGTCGATCAGGCCTATTCGACCCAGACCGTGCAGGCGGGCATCACCGATCTGCTGCGCGAACGTCGCAACATCGCCGGTGGCAAGGAAGACGATTTCAACATCTTCGACACCAAGCAGATTTCGGACACGCTGACCGGCACCACGATGCTGCTGACCCGCATCGTCGCCGCCGTCGCCGGGATCAGCCTGGTCGTCGGCGGCATCGGCATCATGAACATCATGCTGGTGTCGGTGACCGAACGGACGCGCGAGATCGGCATCCGGCTGGCGATCGGCGCGGTCGCGCGCGAGGTGCTGATGCAGTTCCTGGTCGAGGCGGTGGCACTGTCCTGCCTCGGCGGGTTGATCGGGCTGGCGCTGGCGCAGCTCGTGATCCTGTTGCTGGCACCATGGATGCAGGTGCCGTGGACGTTCGATCTTCAGATCAACATCATCGCCTTCGCCATCTCGGCGGTGATCGGCGTCGTCTTCGGCTATTTCCCCGCCCGCCGCGCCGCCGCGCTCAACCCGATCGACGCGCTCCGCCACGAATAAGGGCGGGGCGGACGAAGGAAGATCGCGCGGAAGACGCGGGGCGCAACGTCGATGACGTGCAACCCACCCATCCGTCGTTGCGAGCGTAGCGAAGCAATCCAGAGCGTCACACGCCGAACCTTGGATTGCTTCGCTTCGCGCACAATGACGGCCGGGATGGATCTAAACTCATCCCGTTCCAAACCCGTCCGCCCGACCCCGGACACCTCTGCGTTCTCCGCGCCTCTGCACGAACCACCTTTTGCCGGGCGACTCGTGTTCAGCGCAGGGCGCGCAGATCGTCGGGCGTATCGATGTCGACCAGCTCCGCTGGGTCGGTGAGGATATGCCGTCCCCCCCTTATCAGGTCGCGCGCGCCCGCGTCGCCCGTCAGGTCGAGCAGCGCATCGAACCGGTCGCGGCCGAACAATGCCGGCGGCCCGGGTTTCGTCCCGTCGCTCGATGCGATCACCGCATCGGCTGAACCACCGGCGTCCAGCAGACGCCGGACATGTGCCTCGGTCACCCGCGGCATGTCGGCCAGCACGATCAGCACCGCTGCGGCGCCGATCCGCTTCGCCGCCGCAACGCCCAGCCGGACCGATCCCGACATGCCGAGTTCGGGTCGACCGTTGGGAATGTCGGTATAGCCATGGCCGGCAAAATCGAGCCGGCACCCGCTCCGCACCACCAGCCGCGCACGAAACGGCACGGCCGCCAGCGTGCTGACGATATGCAGCCCCAGCGGTCGACCAAGCAAATCCGCTTCCAGCTTGTCCTCGGCTCCGAACCGTGCCGACCGGCCCGCCGCCAGCAGGACGAGGACGACGTCTTCAGCGTCGATCATGAAAGGCGCCGATCACCGCCGCCGCGATCGACAAGGCGATCTCCGACGGCCCGATCGCGCCGATATCGATGCCGACCGGCGCATCGATTTGGTCGATCGCCGTCGGGGCAACCCCGGCGGCGGCCAGCCGTTCCCGTCGCGCCGCGTGGCTCCGCCGGCTGCCCAGCGCACCGACATAGGCGGCCTCGCTGGCCAGCGCGGCGATCAGCGCGGGGTCGTCGATCTTGATGTCGTGGCTCAGCGTGACGACGGCGGTCGACGGCCCCGGCCGGTACGCCTCGATCGCCTCGTCCGGCCAGCGATCGTCCAGCATGGTACCGGGAAACCGCTCCGCCGTCAGGAAGCGGGCGCGCGGATCGATCACCACCGTGTCGATCCCCAGCTGGTGCGCCAGCCCGGTCAGCGCCTGCGCGATCTGCACCGCACCGACGATCAGCAATCGCCGCGGCGGATCGTAGCGGTTGACGAACACGCTGCCGGTTTCCGCAGGCCGAAGATCGGAATGCCCCGTCGCCAGATCGGTCGTCACCGCCAGCGCGTCGCCCCGTTCGCGCGCCTCGACGATGCGGTCGAACAGTTCGGGATCGAACCCCTCCGCCGACACCGGCTGCACCATCACCGCGATCTCGCCGCCGCACGGCAGGCCGACTTCCCATGCCGCCGCATCGGCGACGCCGTAGTTCTTCACCTGGAACGGCGCGCCCGCGATCACCTCGGCGGCGGTCTGGAGGATGTCGGTTTCGACGCAACCACCCGATACCGATCCCTCGAACCGCCCGTCCGCGTGGATCAGCATGTGGCTGCCGCGCGGGCGGGGGGCCGACCCCCAGGTCGACACCACCGTCGCCAGCGCCAGCCGGTCGCCCCGCCAGTCGCGTGCCGCCGCCAGCACGCTGTCGTTTTCGGCCATCGCCTACGCTACCCCGTTCACAGGGCCGATCACAGCGGCGGCAACCCGGCCAGCAGCTTGTCGCAGGTCAATGGCAGATCGCGCACCCGCACGCCGGTGGCGTTGTAGATCGCGTTCACCACCGCCGGTGCCGCGCCGGAAATGCCGAGTTCACCGATCCCCTTGGCATGGATGGGGTTGGCATGGATGTCGCGCTCGTCGAGGAAATGCACCTCAAGCTGCGGCACATCGGCATTGGCGGGCACGTGATATTCCGCCAAGTCGCGGTTCACCAGCTTGCCGTTGCGCTGGTCGTGGATCAGATCCTCGTGCAGCGCGGTGCCGATCCCGAAGGTCATGCCGCCCAGGCACTGCGACCGCGCGGTCTTGGCGTTCAGCACGCGCCCCGCCGCGAAGATGCCGAGCATCCGGCGCACCCGCACCTCCCCCGTCACCGCGTTCACCGCCACTTCGGCGAAATGCGCGCCGTAGGACGCCTGCGTGAACTGCTTCTCCTGCTTGCCGGGCTTGATCTCGCCGGTCGCCTCGATCCCCTCGCCCACCAGATCGCCGATCGCGGTCTGCCGGTTGGCGCCGATCGCCTGCCCGTCCTTCAGGGTCAGCCCGTCGGACTCCACGTCCATCGTCTTGGCCAGCTTGTCGCGCAGCGCCTCGCACGCCAGATACACCGCCGACCCGGCCGACGCCGCACCCCATGACCCGCCCGATCCGGCGGCGGGGGCATCGTTGGTGTCGCCCAGCTTCATCACGATCCGGTCGACCGGGATACCGAGGATTTCGGACGCGATCTGCGCCATGATCGTGTAGCTGCCGGTGCCGATATCGGTCATCGACGACGATACCGTCGCGCTGCCGTCCGGGTGGATTTCCACCTTGGCGGCGGACTGCATCAACTGGTTGTTGCGCGTCGCCGCCGCCACGCCCATCCCGACCAGCCATTCGCCCTCGCGCCGGGTGCCGGGGGTCGTGTTGCGCGCATCCCAGCCGAAATGCTTCGCGCCTTCCTCCAGCGACCGGGTCAGCATCCGCGACGAATAGGGGACGTCCTTTTCGGGATCGACCGCCGGGTCGTTGATCTTGCGCAGCTCGATCGGGTCCATCCCCAGCGTCTCCGCCAGTTCGTCCATCGCGCATTCCAGCCCGACCATGCCGACCGCCTCGCCCGGCGCGCGCATCGATCCCGACAGCGTCAGGTTCAGCGTGACCTGATCGTGATTGATCCGCCGGTGTGCGCCGCCATATAGCGAGTGGCTGCCGATCCCCACCGGTTCGAAATAATCCTCGTCCGGCAGGTTCGACGTCAGCGAGTCATGCACGAACGACACGATCCGGCCATCCGTATCGCAGCCGAAGCGCAGTCGTTGTTCGGTGTTGGAACGGCGCACGGTGGCGTCGAACACCTGCTGGCGCGCCATCACCGCCTTGACCGGGCGGCCCAGTTGCTTCGCCGCGATCGCCGCCGCGACGCTTTCGGGCGCGATGCCCAGTTTCGATCCGAACCCGCCGCCGATGAAGCGCGAGATGATCCGCACCTTGTTCTTCGGCATCCCCAGCGATTGCGCCAGCTGCGACGCGTCGGAGGTCGGCATCTGGTACGCGCCGTACAGCGTCAGCGCATCGTCCTCCCACACCGCGATCGACGCGTGCGGCTCCATCGCCGCCGAATTCTGGCTGGGGGTGATATAGGTCACGTCCAGCTTCACCGCCGCCTTGTCATATTCCTTGTCGGGGTTGCCCTGGCTGAAATGCGGCTGGAGCATGCTGGGTGGGGGCGTCTTCGCCTCGTCCCGGTGCGCCTCGAAATTATAGGTGCCCGCCTTGTATTCATACTCGATCGGGATACTCAGCGCCGCCTCGCGCGCCGCCTCGAACGTTTCGGCCAGCACGATCGCGACAATCTGGCCGAAATAGGCGATGTCCTTCACGCCCTGCGTCGGCGCCTTCGTCTCGCCGCCCTGCTGGGAATTGCGGATGAAGGTGTCGAAATCGATCACCACGTCGATCACGCCGGGGATGCGCTTCGCCGCCTCGACATCGATCGACACCACCTTGCCGCAGCCGATCTTCGCCCCCACCAGCACGCCGTGCGCTAGGTTGGGGATCGCATATTCCGCCGCATAGGTGGCGACGCCCGACACCTTGGCCGGCCCGTCCACCCGGTCGAGCGGGCGCGAGATCACGCCCTGCACGCCGGTGTCGAGCAGGCTGACCGGCCGTGGCTCGTTCATCGTCAGGGAGTTGGTGTTGCCGCCGAAACCGAACATCGCTCTATGCTCCCGTCAGCTCGCGCAGGCTCGCGATCAGCGTGCGTCTGGCGAGCGGAATCTTGAAATCGTTGGTGCCGAAGCCCTTGGCATCGGCCAGCAGCGCGTCCGCCGCCGCCTCGAAATTCGCGGTCGTGGCGGCCTTGCCAACGATCGCCGCCTCTACCGCCGGGTCGCGCCACGGCATCGGCCCGAGCCCCCCGAACGCCAGCGCCGCCGTCTTCACGGTGTTGCCGTCCATCGTCACCACGCCCGCCACCGACACCAGTGCGAAGGCATAGGACGCCCGGTCGCGCACCTTGCGGTACAGATGTCGTGCGCCCTCCACCGGGGCGGGCAGTTCCACCGCGGTGATGAGTTCGCCCGGCTCCAGCACCGTCTCGATCTCCGGCGTGTCGCCCGGCAGGCGATAGAAGTCGCCGATCGCGATCCGCCGCCGGTCGCCGTCCGCCTTCTGCGTCACCACCGTCGCGTCCAGCGCGCGCATCGCCACCGCCATGTCGGACGGGTGCGTCGCGATGCACTTCTCGCTGGTCCCCAGTACCGCGAGGATACGGTTGACCCCGCCGATCGCCGCGCAGCCGGTGCCCGGCTCGCGCTTGTTGCACGGCATCGCGGTGTCGTAGAAATAATAGCAGCGCGTCCGCTGGAGCAGGTTGCCCCCGGTCGTCGCCTTGTTGCGCAACTGCCCCGATGCGCCGGCCAGCAGCGCCCGGCTCAACACCTCGTAATCGGCGATGATGCGGGGGTCGGCAGCCAGATCGCTGTTGGGCACCAGCGCCCCGATCGACACGCCGCCCTCGTCGCGCGTCGTGATCTCGCCCAGCGGCAGGCGGGTGATGTCGACCAGCTTGTCCGGCGTCTCGATCTGCAATTTCATCAGGTCGAGCAGGTTGGTGCCGCCCGCGATGAACTTCGTGCCGGCACCGCGCCCTTCGGCCACCGCCGATTCGGTGCTGGCGGCGCGTTCGTAGGTGAACTGCTTCATGCCCCGATCTCCTTGGCGGTCGCGAGCACCGGCTGGCGGTTATCGATCCCCGCCACCTCGCGGATCGCATCGACGATGTTGGGATAGGCGGCGCAGCGGCACAGATTGCCGCTCATCCGCTCCGAAATCTCGTCGTCGTTCAGGTCGGCGCTGGTCAGGTCGGCCGAGACATGGCTGGGCCAGCCCTTCGCCACCTCGTCCAGCATCCCGACCGCCGAGCAAATCTGGCCCGGCGTGCAGTACCCGCACTGATAACCGTCGTGGCGCACGAACGCGTCCTGCATCGGGTGGAGGTTGCCGACCTGCCCCAGCCCCTCGATCGTAGTGATCTCGTCGTCCTCGTGCATCACCGCCAGGCTCAGGCAGCTGTTCACGCGGCGACCGCCCACCAGCATCGTGCAGGCGCCGCACTGGCCATGGTCGCAGCCCTTCTTGGAGCCGGTCAGCCCCAGATGCTCGCGCGCCAGATCGAGCAGCGAGGTGCGCACGTCGACATCCGCTTCGTAGGTGCGCCCGTTGATCGTCCACTGCATGCCGGCATCCCCGTAAAGTCCTGATCCCACAACGCGATGCGTCGCTGCCGGCTCCCGTTGCGAGTGGTTATCACTCGGTATGTCCACGCAATGTTCATGGATCGCGGCTATGATCCCCCGGTCAACCGGAGTTTGCCATGCGCCGTGCCCTGTTCCTCCTGCCGCTGGCCCTCACGATGGGCGGCTGTATCAGCACCGCCGCCTCGATCGTGAAGGCACCGTTCCAGGTCGCCGGCAAGGCGGTCGACTGGACGACGACCAGTCAGGAAGAGTCCGACCGCAACTACGGCCGCAAGATGCGCAAGGCGGAGGCGCGCGAGGGCAAGGAACGGCGGGACTGGGAACGCGAATGTCGCAAGCATCCCGACGATTGCCGCGCCTATGACGGATATCGCGCCGGCCGGGACTGAACCGGGGGCCGCAGCGGTCGCCCGACCGGGGGTGTCCTACACCGCGGCGACCGATTATCCCGGCCGACGACCGCTCTTTCTCTTCGTCGATGCCCGTCAGGGCCCTGCACGATCCCGGCCATCGCCCGGTGTGCCCGCGAAGGGCTGTAGGATGCGACTTTCGTGACTTTCCACCGTGACTTTCCACGGCGGCGCTAGGCGTCAATCCTCGCCCACGATCGCGTCGATCGCCTGCGCCATCTCGATATCGCGCGACGACAGGCCACCGGCGTCGTGCGTGGTCAGCAATATGTCGACCCGGTTGTACACGTTCGACCATTCGGGATGATGGTTCATCCGTTCCGCGACCAGCGCGACCTGCGTCATGAAACCGAACGCCTCAATGAAATCGGCGAACACGATCCGCCGGACGATCGCGTCGCGCGCCTCGTCGTGATCCCATTCGGGCAGGCCGTCGAGCGCCTCGGCCCGTTCCGTCTCGTTCAGCGCCTCGATCATTCGCCCCTCCATCTTGCCCGTATCGGCCGCCTCCGCCTATGGCTGGGGCGATGGATCGGCAAGACCCCCTCGGCCCCGCGCCCGACGCTGCCACGATCGAATCGATCGCCCGCGCGACGATCGATCGCCTGCCGCCCGCCTTCGCGCAGCATCTGGGCGCGATCGTGCTGCTGGTCGAGGAATTCGCCGACGACGAAACGCTCGCCGCGCTCGGTATCGAGCATCCGCTCGACCTGACCGGTCTCTACAGCGGCCTGCCGGTCGGGCAGAAGGCGGGGAGCGAGGCGGTGGCGATGCCCGATCGCATCCACCTCTATCGCCGCGCGATCCTGGAGGAATGGGTGGAGACGGGGGTGCGACTCGACGATCTGGTCGCGCATGTCACGATCCACGAGATCGGCCATCATTTCGGCCTGTCCGATGCCGACATGCACGCACTGGAAGATTCGGTGGCGGATTGAGCGGGGAGGGGCAAGTCGGGGGGATCGAGGCTTCCGGGCTAGCCGCCCGCCGGGGCGGCCGGATCGTCTTTGCCGACCTGTCCTTCTCGCTTGCCGCCGGTGGCGCGCTGCGCATCACCGGCCCCAACGGCGTCGGCAAATCGACCCTGCTGCGGCTGTGCGCCGGCCTGCTCGCCCCCGCCGCCGGCACCATCGCCTTCGATCCGCCGCCCGGTCGCCCACCGCTCGGTTATCTGGCGGAGGCGGCGGCGCTGGATGGCGAGCGGCCGCTGGCGCAGGCGCTGGGCTTCTGGGCCCGGATGGACGGGCTGTCCCACCCGGATGCGCGGGTCGCGGCGGCGCTGGCGGATGTCGCGCTCGCCGATCTCGCTACCGTCCCGGTGCGGCTGCTCTCGACCGGGCAGCGCCGCCGTGCCGCCTTCGCCCGGGTGATCGCGGGGGGCGCGTTCCTGTGGCTGCTCGACGAACCGACCAACGGCCTCGACGCCGCCGCCTCGGCGCGGCTGGAGGTGCTGGTCGAACGCCATCTGGAGGCGGGCGGGATGGCGATCGTCGCCACCCACCTGCCGCTGCGCCTTCCCGCGATGCGGACGTTCGCCTTCGGGACGCCGCTATGACTGCACCACTGGCGGTGCTGCTGTGGCGCGGCGTGCGGCGCGGCTATGCGGGCGGCGGCGCCACGCTGGTGGTGGTGTTCTTCCTGCTGGCGGCGACGCTGTTCCCGTTCGCGATCGGCCCCGACGCGCTGTTGCTGGCGCGGATCGGCGGCGGCGTGGTGTGGGCGGCGGCGCTGCTCGCCGCGCTGCTGCCGGTCGACCGGCTGGTCGCCCCCGATCTGGAGGCGGGGGTGTACGATCAACTGGCGGTGCGGGGCCAGTCGCTCGCCGCCGTCGCGGCGGTCGCGGCGCTGGCGCACTGGATCGCCTTCGCCCCGCCGCTGATGGCGGCGGCGGTGATCGCGGCCGGGCTGCTCGGCATCCCGGCGGACCAATTGTTGCTGGTCGAGGCGGGGCTGGCGATCGGCACCCCCGGTCTCGCCGCGCTGGCGGTCGCCACCGCCGCGCTCACCGCTTCGTTGCGCAGTGCTGGCGCGGTGGCGGGGCTGGTGATGCTGCCGCTCGCGGTGCCGCTGCTGATCTTCGGGGCGGGGGCGTTGTCGGGCGGGGCGAGCGCGCTGAAACTGCTCGCGGCGGTCAGCCTCGTGCTGGTCGCGGGCGCGCCGTTCGTGGCGGGGGCGGCGATCCGCGCGGCGATGGAATAGCCGCCTCGCGCCAGCTGCCCGGCGCGATATCGTCCAGCGTCCAGTCGCCGATCCGCCACCGCACCAGCCGCAGCGTCGGCAGCCCGACCGCCGCCGTCATCCGCCGCACCTGCCGGTTGCGCCCCTCGCCGATCGTCAGCCGCAGCCAGCGATCGGGCACGGTCTTGCGGAACCGCACCGGCGGGTCGCGCGGCCACAGGTCGGGCGCCTCGATTGCCTCCGCCTCCGCCGGCAGGGTCATGCCGTCCTTCAGCGTCACGCCGTGCCGCAGGGCGGCAAGCTGCGCCTCGTCCGGCTCGCCCTCCACCTGCACCAGATAGGTCTTGGTCGTCTTGAACCGGGGATCGGCGATCCGCGCCTGCATCCGCCCGTCATCGGTCAGCAGCAACAGCCCCTCGCTGTCGAGGTCGAGCCGCCCCGCCGGATACACACCCGGCAGGTCGATGAAATCCGACAGCGTCGGGCGCGGCGACGGGTTGCCGCGATCGGTGAACTGGGTCAGCACGCCATATGGCTTGTTGAACAGGATCAGCCGCGCCATCGCCCGCCCCTTGTCATCGCCCGCCTCTCAGCGACTCCACCGCGCCCAGATCGCGGTCGGCAGCACCAGCCCGCGCGCTTCCTCGCGCACGCCCAGCTCGCCGCATTCCACCGTGCCGGGCAGGTCGGCGAACAATTGCCGCACCAGTTCCCCGATCGCCAGCGCCGACATCCGCACCGCATAGACGGTCAGGAACAGGAACCGCGACTCGGCATCCAGCAACTGCCGGCAATTGGCGACCAGCGCGGGCAGGTCCTCCTCCAGCCGCCACACCTCGCCCTCAGGCCCGCGGCCGTATTTCGGGGGGTCGAGCAGGATGCCGTCATACCGCCGCCCACGCCGCACCTCGCGCGCAACGAACTTGGCGGCATCGTCGACGATCCAGCGGACGGGGGCATCCTTCATCCCCGACAGCGCGGCATTACCCTTCGCCGCCTCGACCGATTTCTTCGAGGCATCGACATGCACCATCTTCGCACCCGCCGCCGCCAGCGCCAGCGTGCCGACTCCGGTATAACCGAACAGATTCATGCAATCGGGCGTCGCCACCCCGTCGATCCGCCCGCGCATCCAGTCCCACACCGGCGCCATGTCGGGGAAGAAGCCGAGATGGCGAAAAGGCGTGCATTGCGCGTTGAACGCCACCTCGTTCCAGCGCAGCGTCCAGCCATCGCGCGGCACCTGATCGGCGTATTTCCACTGGCCGCCGCCATCCTCGTCCGATCCCGGCACGAATTCCGCCGCCGCGCGCCAGTCGTCATGCGCGGGCGCCCACATCGCCTGCGGTTCCGGGCGGATGAAGCGGAACCGGCCATAGCGTTCCAGCTTGCGGCCATGGCCCGAATCGACCAGCCCGTAATCCGCCCATGGCTCCCCGATCAGCGTCCCCGGTGTCATGTCACCGCGACGGCCGGGCATGGGCGGCCACATAATCGCCCACCGCCGCCAGCGTGGCGGGCAGGGTGACATAGCGTTCCTCGCGCTCGAACAGGTCGCCGACGCGGGCGGGCAGCGTCGGTCGCGCGCCGGTCGCGCGTTCCACCGCATCGACGAACTTGGCGGGATGCGCGGTCGCCAGCGTCACGATCGGCACGTCGGGCAGCGATTGCCGCCGGGCCGCCGCCAGCCCGATCGCGGTGTGGGGATCGACGATCTCGCCCGCCTTCTCATGTGCCCAGCGCATCGCCATCGCCATGTCGTCGCCATCGACCCGCTCGCTGCCGAACAGCCCGGCCGCACCCTGTTGCTGCGCGTTGGTCAGCCGCATCGCGCCATCCGCGTCGAAGCCCGCCATCTGCGCCGCCTGCGCCTTGCCGTCGCGTCCGCCCAGATCGAACAGCAGCCGCTCGAAATTGGAGGATACCTGGATATCCATCGAGGGGGTCGCGGTCTGCTCCACCAGCCCACGCGAATAATCGCCGTTGGTCAGCGCCCGGTGCAGGATGTCGTTGACGTTGGTCGCCACCACCAGCTTCGCGATCGGCAGGCCCATGCGCGATGCGACATAGCCCGCGAACACATCGCCGAAATTGCCCGTGGGCACCGAGAACGCGACCGGCTTCCCCGGCCCGCCGAGGCGCACGGCGGCGTAGAAATAATAGACCACCTGCGCCATCAGCCGCGCCCAGTTGATCGAATTGACCGCCGACAGCGCGAACGTGTCCGCCAGCGCCGGTGTCGCGAACATCGTCTTCACCAGCGCCTGCGCAGTGTCGAAATCGCCTTCGATCGCGATGTTGTGGACGTTGGGGGCCAGCACCGTCGTCATCTGGCGGCGCTGCACCTCCGACACCCGGCCGACCGGATGGAGCATGAAGATGTCGACACCCTCGCGCCCCGCCACCGCATCGATCGCCGCCGATCCGGTATCGCCGCTGGTCGCGCCGATGATCGTCAGCCGCTTGTCCGTCCCGGTCAGGAACCGTTCGAACAGCAGGCCGAGCAGTTGCAGCGCCACGTCCTTGAACGCCAGCGTCGGCCCGTGGAACAGTTCCAGCAGCCACTGGTCGTGATCGAGCTGCACCAGCGGGGTGACGGCGACATGGCTGAACCGGCCATAGGCGGCGTGGCACAGCCCGCGCAGTTCATCTTCGGTCAGGCAATCGCCGACGAACGGCAACATGATCCGCACCGCTGTATCGGCATAGGACAGGCCCGCCAGCGCCGCGATCTCGTCGGTCGACAGCGTCGGCCACGTCTCCGGCACGTACAGGCCACCATCGCTGGCGAGCCCGGCGAGCGTCGCCCCACGGAAATCGAGAACGGGCGCGGCCCCGCGCGTGCTGACATAACGCATGGGCAGTCTCGCTAACGATGCCTGCCGCCCGCCGCAACCCGGCAGGCAAAGTGACGGATCGAATGTCCGCGCGACCATGGATAAGAAGATCGGATTCGCGCAGCGGCGCGGAGGACGCGGACAGTCGCACCTGCCGCCGTCGCGCCCCGACCATTCAGGCCGGCCGATGATCGGCAGGGTGATAACCCGGCACGCAACCCCTCCGCGTCCTCCGCGCCCCCGCGCGAGACAAAACCTTCTTCGCGTCGCCGGGTGGCCGTGCGAAGCATCATCACATCTCGGGGATCAGCCGTTCGGCCGTCGCCTCACCGCCAGCAGGTAGATCACCGTCGCCACGCCCGCGAAGAAGAACCACTGCACCCCGTAGGCCAAGTGATTGTTCGGCACCGAATCGATATCCGGCGGCGCATTGGCGCTCAGCCCGGCCAGCGGCGTCGTCGCGATCAGCATCGGGCGCGGCGGTTGCGGATGCAGCGCCGCGCCGATCAGCGAGCGGCCGTCGGGGGCATGGCCGATATAGCCCGCCACGGTGCCGCCGCCCCATGTCACCCGCGCCTTGGGATCGCGCGTCGTGCCAAGCTGCACGGTCAGGTCCGGATCGTTGCAGGTCGCGATCGCGCGGAAACCTGCTGCGCCCGCGCCCGCCAGCCGGATCGCCACCGGTGGCCGGCACGTCGCCGTCGCGCGGCGGAACAACAGCCGCTCGTCGGGGATGCGGGGAAAGGCGACCGGCGGCAGCGACGGATTGCCCGCCAGTTGTTCGAGGAACGCCAGCTTGCGCGGTCGCCGGTCGAGCAACTGCCACAGCCCCAGGGCGATCATCGCCGTCACCGCGAGGCCGACCAGCAAGGTCGGCAGGAACGGCAGTCGCCTCACGGCAGGTCGGGGGCGGGCGGGGCGATCCGCCCTTCGCGCGCGGCGTTATGATATTCCAGCGCCATCATCGCTCCCTTGGCGATGCGGAGCGATCCGATCACCCCGGCGGCGGTGAACGGTATCCAGATCAGCATATGCACCCAAAGCGGCGGCCCGACCGCCAGTTCCAGCCAGATCGCCAGCCCGACGACGATGGCGCCCAGGATCAGGGTCAGGAATGCCGCCGGCCCGTCGCCGACGTTGAACCCAGCGAAATCCAGTCCGCAGGCCGGACACCGATCGGCGAAGCGCGCCCACCCCGCGAACAGGGTCGGCTTCCCGCACCGGGGGCACAGTCCCCGCAGGCCCGCCTGCACCGGCGTCGGGGCGATGGTGGTGACGCCGGTCGTCGTGGCGGGGTCAGGTGCGTTGCTCACCCCCCGTGGATCGGCGCGCCCCAGCCGCCCCAGACATAGACGGTGACGAACAGGAACAGCCACACCACGTCGACGAAGTGCCAGTACCAGGCCGCCGCCTCGAACCCGAAATGCTGGCGGGGGGTGAAGTCGCCCTTATAGGCGCGGATCAGGCAGACGATCAGGAAGATCGTGCCGATCAGGACGTGGAAACCATGGAACCCGGTCGCCATGAAGAAGGCGGCGCCATAGTTGATGCCCTTGAACGGGAACGGCGCGTGCGCGTATTCATACGCCTGGATCGCGCTGAACACCGCGCCCAGCACCACCGTCAGCCACAGGCCCTTCAGCACGCTGTCGCGGTTGCCGACGCCCAGCAGGCCCCAGGCCCCGGTCTTCTCGCCGCCGCGCTGGTTGTGGATCAGCGCGTGGTGCGCCCAAGTGACCGTGGTGCCCGAGGTCAGCAGGATCAGCGTGTTGAGCAGCGGCAGTTCGAACGCGTTGATGACCTCCAGCCCCTTGGGCGGCCAGCTCGCGACGATCGCGGTCGCGCCCTCGGCGGCGCGTTCCACCTGGCCGTCGACGATCTGCATCGCGGTGGGGAACAGCGAGAAGTCGAAGAACGCCCAGAACCAGCCGACGAAGAACATCACCTCCGACGCGATGAACAGGATCATGCCATAGCGGAAGTGCAACTGGACGACGGGGGTATGGTCGCCCCGATGCGCCTCGCGCACCACGTCCGCCCACCACGAATACATGGTGAACAGCACCGCGGCGAGACCGATCAGGAAGATCCAGCCGCCGCCGCCATATTCGTGCATGTACATCACGCCGCCCACCGCCATCACGAAGGCGGACATCGATCCGACCAGCGGCCACGGGCTGGGGGGCAGGATATGATAATCGTGGTTCTTGGCGCCGGCCATCGTCGCATCCCTGTTCTTATATTTTGACGATCCTAGCCTGCGGTCTTGCCGGAATCCACCGGGTAAAACGTATAGGACAGCGTGATCGTTTCCACGTCCGCCGCATCGGGATCGGCGAGTATCTTCGGATCGACATAGAAGATCACCGGCATCCGCGCCGTCTCACCGGGTTGCAGCGTCTGCTCGGTGAAGCAAAAACACTGGATCTTCGTGAAATATTTGCCCGCCTGCGCCGGCGTGACGTTGAACGTCGCGGTGCCGGTGATCGGCCGGTTCGACGTGTTGGTCGCGGTAAAGAACGCCATGTCGCGCGCGCCGACCGCCACCGTGTCCGACGGCCGTTCGGGCCGGAATTTCCACGGCAGTTTCGGGCTGACGTTCGCGTCGAAATCGACCCGCACCTCGCGGTCGGTCGCTCCCGGCGCCTGCAATCCGCGCTGCGTCGTGCCGTTCAGTCCGGTCACCTGACAGAACAGGCGGTAGAGCGGTACGCTGGCGAAGGCGAGGCCGGTCATGAAGCAGATGCCGATCACCGCCAGCAACGCCGTGCGGTTCCGGCGTGTCACAGGTGCATTCCCAGCTGGATCTTGGCGATCGAGATCGCGAAGATCAGCAGCACCAGGCCACCCAGCAGCAGTGCCATCACGCGGGCTCGCGCCTTCTGGCGGCGGCGGATCAGGTCGAGTTCGTCAGGGGTCATGCCAGTATCCACCGATCGGCGACCAGCGCGCCGAAGATCACGAAGAGATAGAGGATCGAATAGCTGAACAGCCGCTTTTCCGGCTTCATCGGATCGTCGGCGCGCTGACGGCGAAGCGCGACCAGTGCCGCCAGCGCCGCGAAGCCCGCGGTCATCGAGACGGACACCACGCCATAGATCGCGCCCGCCAGACCCAGCGGCCATGGCAGCACGGCGGCGATCGCCATCGGGATGGTGTAAAGGCCGATCTGCACCCGCGTCGCCCGCTCGCCCGCCACCACTGGCAGCATCGGCACGCCGGCATTGGCGTAATCGGTCTTCACGAACAGCGCGAGCGCCCAGAAATGCGGCGGGGTCCACAGGAACACCAGCATGAACAGCAGGAACGGCAGCAAGGCGACCTGCCCCGTCGCCGCCGCCCAGCCGATCAGCGGCGGGAAGGCACCCGCTGCGCCACCGATGACGATGTTCTGCGGCGTCCGCCGCTTCAGCCATACGGTGTAGATCAGGACGTAGAACAGGATCGAGACGAGCAGGATGGCAGCGGCGGCGATGTTCACCGCCAGCCCCATCAGCAGCACGGAAAAGGCCGACAGCCCGACCCCGAAGTGCAGCGCCGCCTGCCGGTCCATCCGGCCGGCGGGCAGCGGGCGTTTCTGGGTGCGGCGCATCACCGCATCGATATCCGCCTCGTACCACTGGTTCAGCGCCCCCGCCGCACCCGCGCCCAGCGCGATGCACAGGATCGCGGTGAAGCCGATCACCGGATGGACATGCACCGGCGCTGCCAGCATCCCGCAAAGCCCGGTGAACACCACCAATGTCATGACACGCGGCTTGGTCAGCGCGAGGAAATCGCGCCAGTCGGCGGGGGGCAGCAGGGGGGCAGCGGTCGTCATGGTCGACCCAGGCTATACGCGCACCGACGCGGCAGGGACAGCCTTGGTTATGACGCCACTGCTTCGCGCCGGGCGGCGACGCGGGGCATCACCAGATGCTCGATGAAGGCGATCAGTTCGATGCGGCGGCGGGGTTCTTCCGCCACCTCGCGGTCGATGCCCAGCCGCCACCGCAGCGCCGGACAATCGGGCCGGTCGTGCAGCGCGTCGAACAGCGCCGCCTGCGCCTCGACATCGTCGCCGTCGCGCGCCAGCCCCGCCTCGACCAGATCGTCGGCCTGCCGGCGCAGCGCCGCGCTGATTTCGCCCGGGGCCAGTTCGGGATGATACTGCACGCCCCAGAACACGCCGCCGTCGTGCCTGATCTCCACCGCCTGCACCGATACCGCCGCATTGCCCGCCAGCAGCGTCGCGTCGGCGGGCAGCGTCTCCACCTCGTCGCCGTGAATCGCGGGCGCGTCCCAGGTAGCGGGGCGGTCGCGCAGCATCGGATGGCCGAGGCCCTCTTCCGTTGCCACGATGCGGCGCGCGAGGCCCGCCTCCTGCCGGCCGGGCATCGACCGCACCGTGCCGCCGGCCGCCGCCACCGCGACCTGCAATCCCGCGCACGAGCCGAAGCTGGGCGTGCCGCTGGCAAAGACCGCGCGCATGAAATCGAGCTGCCGCCGCGTCTCGGGCGTATCCTCCCAGACATGGAGCGGCGATCCTGACAGGAAGACGCCGTCATAATCCGCGATCGCCGCCGCGCCCATCGCGGGGTGATCGTCGTCGGCGGGCGTGACCCGATCGACCGTGCAATGCGGGATCAGTTGCTCCAGCGTTGCGGCATAGCTTTCGCCGGCGCTGCGACCTGCGCTTTCGCGGCGGGCCTCGCGTTCTTCGGGCGTTTCGCTTTCGGCGACGAGCAGGCGGGGGCGGGTGGAAAATTCGGTATCGGCCATCGTGCCTGAACGCATCAGGCGGCGGATGGTGCGTTGATCCATGATCCCGCCAACGAAAAACGCCCCGGACTTGCGGTCCGGGGCGTCTTCGGTCGGTCGATGGGGATCGGTGCGGTCGGGATCAGTGACCCTTGCCCGCGTCGATCACCGGCAGCGTCTCGAACTGGTGATAGGGCGGTGGCGAGGAGATCGTCCACTCCAGCGTCGTGGCGCCTTCGCCCCACGGATTGTCGCCCGCCTTCTTGCCCGCGATCAGCGACCAGATCAGGTTGATGAAGAAGATCGCCATGCCTGCGGCCATGATCATGTAGCCGACGCTCGCCACCGTATTCCAGTGCGCATAGGCGTCGGGATAATCGGGATAGCGGCGCGGCATTCCCTGCAGGCCCAGGAAGTGCATCGGGAAGAACATCACGTTCACGCCGATGAAGAACACCCAGAAGTGCAGCTGGCCGAGCAGCTCGTTGTACATCTTCCCCGACATCTTCGGGAACCAGTAGTAGAAGCCCGCGAACAGCGAGAACACCGCACCCAGCGACAGCACGTAGTGGAAGTGGGCGACGACGTAATAGGTGTCCTGCATGTAATCGTCGATGCCGCCATTGGCGAGCACGACGCCGGTGACGCCGCCGACCGTGAACATGAAGATGAAGCCGATCGCCCAGACCATCGGGGTCGGGAAACGCATCGATCCGCCCCACATCGTCGCGATCCACGAGAAGATCTTGATGCCGGTCGGCACCGCGATCACCATGGTGGCGGCGGTGAAGTACATCTTGGTGTTCACCGACAGGCCGGTCGTGAACATGTGGTGCGCCCACACCACGAACCCGACCACGCCGATCGCGACCATGGCATAGGCCATGCCGAGATAGCCGAACACGGGCTTGCGGCTGAACGTCGCGATGATCTGGCTGACGATGCCGAAGCCCGGCAGGATCATGATGTACACTTCGGGGTGGCCGAAGAACCAGAACAGATGCTGGTACAGCACCGGATCGCCGCCGCCGGCCGGATCGAAGAACGTCGTGCCGAAATTGCGGTCGGTCAGCAGCATCGTGATCGCCGCCGCTAGCACCGGCAGCGCCAGCAGCAGCAGGAACGCGGTAACCAGCATCGACCAGACGAACAGCGGCATCTTGTGCAGCGTCATGCCCGGCGCGCGCATGTTGAAGATGGTGGTGATGAAGTTGATCGCGCCGAGGATCGACGACGCACCGGCCAGGTGCAGCGACAGGATCGCCATGTCGGTCGACGGCCCCGGCTCGCCATAGGTCGACAGCGGGGCGTACAGCGTCCAGCCGTTACCCGCGCCGCCGAAGAAGGGCGAGGCGAGCAGCAGCGTGAAGCTGGGGATCAGCAGCCAGAACGACACGTTGTTCATGCGCGGGAACGCCATGTCCGGCGCACCGATCATGATCGGCACGAACCAGTTGCCGAACCCGCCGACCATCGCCGGCATCACCATGAAGAACACCATGATGAGGCCGTGCGCGGTGATGAGCACGTTCCACAGGTGGAGCGACTGGTCGAGGCTCTGCGGCCCGCCATGGAGCAGCGAGGCCCAGGCGCCCAGATACTGGATGCCGGGATGCGCCAGCTCGGCGCGCATCAGGCCCGAGATCGACCCGCCGATGATCCCCGCGACGATCGCGAAGATCAGGTACAGCGTGCCGATGTCCTTGTGGTTGGTGGACATGAACCAGCGCGCGAAGAACCCCGGCTTGTGATCCGCATCGTGATGCGCCTCATGGCCGTGGTCGTGCGCCTGGAACGCGGACGGATGGAGAGCGGTGTCGGTCATTTACTGTCCAGCGTTGCCCGTGGCGGGGTTGTTGGTGGCACCCTGCGGCGCGGTCGGCGCGGCGACGGTGACGTTCTCGGTCGGGCCGGTCGCGGCATCGACGGTGTTGCCCTCGGCGACCTTGGCGGCGGAACCCTCAGCTCCCGGCTGCGGGATCACCTTGTCGGAAGCCTGGCCGCGCGCGGGCATCGTGCCACCCTTGGCCGCGATCCACGCCGCGAACTGCGCCGGGGTCACCGCCTCGACCGCGATCGGCATATAGGCGTGGCGCGCGCCGCACAGTTCGGAACACTGGCCGAAATACACGCCCGGCTTGTCGATCGTAAAGCTCGTCTCGTTCAGCCGGCCGGGGATCGCATCCAGCTTGATCCAGAAGGCGGGCACCGCCCAGCTATGGATCACGTCGTTGGATGTGGTGATGAGCCGGATCGGCACGCCCACCGGCAGGACGATGCGATTGTCCGTCGCCAGCAGGCGGGGGCCGTCGGCATCGGTGCGGCTACGCTCGCCGGCGGCGGCCTCGCCCTTTTCCTTCAGCAGGTTGGCGGTGATCTCGAACCCGCCATGATCGGGATATTGATAGGTCCAGTACCACTGGTTGCCGATCGCCTTCAGCGTGACGGCCCCGGCGGGTGCCGGCTTGAACTGCGCCTGCAACAGCCCGATCGACGGCACCGCGATCAGCACCAGCGCCAGCACGGGGAGCAGCGTCCACAGCACCTCGATCGTGGTGTTGTGGCTGGTCTTGGACGGCACCGGGTTGGCGGCGCGGCGATAGCGGAAGACGACCCAGGCGAGCAGCGCCAGCACGAACAGCGAGATCGCGGTGATCGTGGGCAGCAGCACGACATCGTGCATCCAGTGCGCGAATTCGCCGTTACGCGTCACCTGCGGCTGCAGGCCGTAGACGCCGTTCACCGGCTGGCCGATGCCGGGCAGGATCGCGCCGCCGGGGGCGCCGTCGCGCGCCAGCAGCGGGCTGGCCGGCGCGGCGGGGGGTGTCGCATCGGCGGTGGTCGGCGCGATGTTGGAGACGCCTGCCGGGGCGGCGGCCGCCTGCGGGGCAGGGGCAACGGCGGGTGCCGTCGCATGGACGGCAGCCGGGCCCAGGCTCGTCAGCACGAGCCCTGCCGCCATTGCGATTCGTTTCAACCCCTTGCTGGACATCTCTCGTCGTCACCCCGTTGTTCTATGGGCGCCCGCGAGCCGGACGGACCCTCGGTTATGGCGTTCCATCTCCGTTTGGGGACAAGCTATACGCGGCGGGATGCCGTCTCTCAAGCGGCTTCCCGCATGGGGCGTTGATGCGGGCTTCTCCGGCGTATGATTGCCCCCCGCCGATGGGGCGCGTATCGGGCGGCAACCCAGACAGCCGGAGCCGTCATGACCGCATCGCCCCTCCCGATCGCCCCCCCCCCGATGTCCGACGACGACGTCCTTGCCGACTTCCGCGCGGCCGGTGCCCTGCTGGAGGGGCATTTCATCCTGTCGTCGGGTCTGCGTTCGTCCCGCTACCTGCAATGTGCGCGGGTGCTGATGGACCCGCGGCGCGGCGCCCGCCTGTGCGAGGCGCTGGCCGCGCGCCTGCCCGCCGACGTGCGCGATACGATCACCGCCGTCGTCGCCCCGGCGATGGGCGGCGTGATCGCCGGACACGAGATGGCGCGCGCGCTGGGGGTGGAGGCGATGTTCCTCGAACGGCCGGAGGGAACCTTCGAGCTGCGCCGTGGCTTTCGCCTCGATCCCGGCCAGCGGGTGCTGATGATGGAGGATGTGGTGACCACCGGCCTTTCCTCGCGCGAGGCGATCGCCTCGATCGCGCGCGCGGGCGGCGAGACGGTGGCGGCGGCGTCGCTGGTCGATCGCTCGAACGGCGCCGCCGACCTCGGCGTGCCGTTCTTCCCGCTGATCCGCCTCGACGTGCCGAGCTATGCTGCCGATGCGCTGCCGCCCGAACTGGCGGCGATCCCGGCGATCAAGCCGGGCAGTCGGGCCGCCGCGTGAGGCACCTGCTCGCCTTGCTGGCCATGTCGGTTGCCGTTCCCGCCGCCGCGCAGGACGCGGAACGGCAGGCCGCGACGATCGCCCGCGCCGATGCGGCGGCGCGCGACCGCTTCGTGCGCGCGGTCGAGGCGAGCGGGTTCGCCGGCACCTATCTGTTCTATCGGGGTACGAACCGGATCGCGGGTGGCAGCGCCGGGGCGGCGGTGGCGGGTGCATCAGGAGGCTTCACCGCCGAACAGGTCTGGCCCTGGGCATCGGTGACGAAGCAGGTCGTGGCGACGCTGGTGATGCAGGAGGTGGAAGCGGGGCGGCTGTCGCTCGACGTGCCGGCGGGGCGTTATCTTCCCGCCCTCGGTGCGTCCTCGCCGACCATCCGGCAACTGCTCCGGCATCGTGCCGGCTTGCGCAATCCGGACGATTCGGCAGCGGATGCGAACGGTTTTCCCAGCTTCTACACCACTGGTACCGGCGGGGCCGACTGGTGCACCGCCGGGCGCGGCGTGGCGGGTGGTGCCCCGCGCTACAATAATTGCGATTACATCGTGTTGGGCGCGTTGCTGGCACGAACGACGCGCATGCCGCTGCCTGCCCTGTTCCAGCGCCGTATCGCCGGACCGCTCGGTCTGGGCGCACGGTTCATCGATCCTGCCGTGGGGGGGGGGCCGGATACCGTCTGGGCAGGTGGCCCCGATACGGGCGACCGGCAGGCGATGGCGCGGTTCGGTGCTGCCGGCGGGATTGAGGGCACCGCCGCCGATCTCGCCGCGTTCGACCGTGCGCTGCTGACGGGCTCGCTGTTGTCGACGGCGGCACGGGCGGAGATGTGGCGCGGCGATCCCGGGTTCGGGCAGTCGTCGTTCGCAGTGCGGCTGAGGGGCTGCGCCGCCCCCGTCCGCCTCGTCGAGCGGCGCGGCGCGATCGGCCGGTTTGCGGTGCGCAACGTCATCGCGCCAGATCTCGGTCTGTCGATGGTGCTGTTCACCAATCGCGGCGACGCCGGTCTGGGCGACGTCCGCCGCGGTACGACCCATGATCTGCTGTCGGCAGGAGCCTGTGCATGACCCATCCCCTACGTCTCGGCGTCAACATCGATCACGTCGCCACCGTCCGCAACGCGCGGGGGGCGGGCTATCCCGATCCGGTCCGTGCCGCGCTGATGGCGGCGGCCGCTGGGGCGGACGGCATCACCGCGCACCTGCGCGAGGATCGCCGCCACATCACCGACGACGACATCGCCCGCCTTGCCGCCGAGCTGACGATCCCGCTCAACCTGGAAATGGCGGCGACCGACGAGATGCTGGCGATCGCGCTCCGCCACCGCCCGCACGCCGCCTGCATCGTCCCCGAGAAGCGCGAGGAGAGGACGACCGAGGGTGGGATCGATGCCGCCGGCCAGCATAATCGCCTTGTCCATCTGGTCGACCGGCTGGGCGAGGCGAACATCCGCGTCTCGCTGTTCATCGAGCCCGACCCGCGCCAGATCGAGGCGGCGATCCGCTTGGGCGCGCCTGTCATCGAACTCCACACCGGTCGCTATGCCGAGCTGGAGGGAGAGGCGCGCGCCGACGAACTCCACCGCCTGTCCGATGCCGCGGCGCTGGCCGCGAAGAATGGGATCGAGGTCCATGCCGGCCATGGCCTGACCTATGCCAATGTCGGCCCCGTCGCCGCGATCCCGCAGGTACGCGAACTTAACATCGGCCATTTCCTGATCGGCGAGGCGCTGTTCCTGGGGCTGGACGAGAGCGTGCGGCGGATGCGGGCGGAGATGGATGCGGCACGTGGCTGAGCGCGGATCGTGGCGTCCGGGAGCGCGGCCATGATCCTCGGCCTCGGCTCCGACCTGTGCAATATCGACCGTATCCAGGCGTCGCTCGACCGGTTCGGCACCCGTTTCGAGCAGCGCGTCTTCACCGATACGGAACTGGCCCGCGCCGCGCGCCGCCCCTTCACCCGCGCCGGCACGCTCGCCAAGCGGTTCGCCGCGAAGGAGGCGTTTTCCAAGGCGGTCGGCACCGGATTCCGCGACGGCGTGTTCATGAAGGATATCGGCGTCGTCAACGCGCCCTCCGGCGCGCCGACGCTGGCGCTGAGCGGCGGCGCGAAGGCAAGGCTTGACGCGATGGTCCCGCATGGCATGGCCGCACGGATACACCTGACCATGACCGACGATCACCCCTGGGCACAGGCGCTGGTGGTGATCGAGGCGATACCGGACACCGTCATATGATGGGCCACATGAAGGACGCGCTGTTGGACGGCAACAATACCCCGGATGTTCCGGTCACGCTCGCCACCCCGGCCTCGCCGCCCGCGAAGGTGCGGCCGGGCACCGATTGGTGGGCCGAGGTCAAGGGTATCTTCTGGCTGATCCTGATCGTGCTGGGTTTCCACAGCTTCATCGCCAAGCCGTTCTACATCCCGTCGGAATCGATGCTGCCGGGGTTGCAGGTCGGTGATCGGCTGGTGGTGTCGAAGTTCGCCTATGGCTGGTCGTTCGTCTCGCCGACCATCCCCAATCCGGTCGCGATCGTGCGCGGGCTGGTGCTGCGCCAGCCGGTCGACAGCTGGAGCGCGCAACTGCCCTTCATCCACGGTCGCCTGTTCGGCTCGCTGCCGACGCGCGGCGACGTGGTGATCGTCACCCCGCCGGGAACCCGCACCGATTACATCAAGCGCGTGATCGGCCTGCCCGGCGACCGGTTGCAGGTGAAGGATGGCGTCGTCACCCTGAACGGCAAGCAGGTCGGGCGCGGACCGGTCCACGACACGCTGATCCCGGTCGACACCAACACCCCCTGTTCGGAAGCCGACTATCCCGGCGCCCGCGAGACGCTGGGATCGGGCAAGGTCGTCTGCCGTCTGCCGACCGTGACGGAGACGTTGCCGAACGGCCGCCGCTACGACACGATCGAACTGGGGTGGAGCCCCGGCGACGATTACGGCCCCGTCACCATTCCCGCCAACCACGTCTTCCTGATGGGCGACAATCGCGATCGCTCGGCCGATAGCCGTTATTCGCTGGCCGAACAGGGGCTGGGCGGGCCGGTGCCCTATGAAAATCTGGGCGGGCGAGCCGAATTCGTCACCTTCAGCCTCGATGGCGACGCCTCGCTCAACCCGCTGACCTGGTGGGGGTCGCTCCGCTCGGGCCGGGCCGGCACCTCGCTCCACCCGCAGGAAACCCGGCCGTGACCGGGCCTGCTCCCGCGACCGCGCCACCGGTCGAGGGGGCCGCCCCGATCGAGATTCATGACGATTTCGTGCGGCGGGAGTTTCGCCGCGCCTCGATCTGGCTCGGCTGCACCGCGGCGATCGCGCTGGTCGTGCTGCTGGTGCAGCCGCTGCTCATCATCTTCGCCGGACTGGTGTTCGCCGCGCTGCTCGATGGCGGCGTGCGGCTGCTGGGTCGGGTGCTGCCGATCGGGCGTGGCTGGCGGCTGCTGATCGTTGTGCTGCTGACGATCGCTTTCCTGTTCGGCACCTTCTACCTGACCGGCGTGCAGGTCGCCGAGCAGTTCTCGCAGCTCCGCTCGACGCTGGAGGTGCAGGCGAACCGCGCCGCCGGCTGGCTGAGCGCACAGGGGATGATGCCCGGCGCGTCGGACGTGAACGGGATCGTGCGGCAGGCGCTGGGCTCGGTCGGGCGGATCACCTCGTGGGTCGGCACCGCATTCGGCGCGTTGACCAGCCTGTTCATGATGATGGTGATCGGGCTGTTCGTGGCGATGGACCCGCGCGTGTACCAGCGCGGCCTGGAATGGATGGTGCCGCGCGCCAACCGCCCCGAATTCGCGATCGTGCTGGAGCGCATGGCGCGCACGCTGCGCCGTCTGCTCGCCGGGCGGCTGCTCGGCATGGTGGCGGAGGGGGTGCTGACCTGGCTCGCGCTGATGGCCGGCGGGGTGCCGATGGCGATGATTCTCGGCATCCTGACCGGGCTGCTCGCCTTCATCCCCAATATCGGTGCCTTCATCAGCGGTGCGCTGATGATCGCGGTGGGGTTTTCAGCGGGCACCAGCGTCGGTTTCTGGGCGATCGGCACCTATCTGATCGTGCAGACCTTCGACGGGTATGTGCTGTTGCCGATCGTCGCGAAGAAGACGGTCGACCTGCCGCCGGCGCTGACGCTGGGTATGCAGATCATGGCGAGTGCGCTGTTCGGCATCATGGGGCTGGCGCTGGCCGATCCCTTCACCGCGATGCTGAAGGCGGGGCTGGAACGCAGCGCGGAGCGGAACGAGGAAAAGCAGGACGGGGGCGACGACGGATAGAGTGCGTGGGGCTTACCCCCACGTCGCCGTCACCAGATAATCCAGCGCAGTCGATGTCCCCAGCGCGAAGCCCCGTGACGGCGTGAACACCAGCCCGCGCACCTCGCGCACCGACAGCCCCTCACTCTGCAACAGCACCGTCAACTCGTCGGGGGTCAGGAACCGGTCCCAGTCGTGCGTGCCGCGCGGGATCGCACCGACGCCCTCGGCCACCGTAATCATCGCCAGTCGCGACAGGGGCGTGCGGTTGGGGGTGGACAGCACCATCAGCCCGCCCGGTGCCAGCGCGCCCGCCAGCCCGCGCACGAACCGGGCCGGATCGGCGACATGCTCGATCACCTCCATGCTGGCGACGAAATCGAACGTCTCGCCCGCCACCGCCTCGACCCCGCCAGCGCGATAATCGATCGACAGCCCGCCGGCCGCGGCATGGACGGCGGCGGCCGCGATGTTCTCTGGCGCGGCATCGACTCCGGTCACCGTCGCGCCCAGCCGGACGAGCGGTTCCGCCAGCAGCCCCGCGCCGCACCCGACATCCAGCGCACTGCGCCCCTTGAGCGGCGCAAAGTCCGTCGCCGTCCCGCCCCAGTGCGTATCGATCGCCTCGCGCAGGTACGCCAGTCGCACCGGGTTCAACCGGTGGAGCATCGCCGACGATCCTCTGGGGTTCCACCAATCCACCGCGAGCCGGCCGAAATGCGCTGCCTCTCGCGCCACGACCGAATCATGCGCGGGCATGGGACCCGGCAGCGGTAAAGTTTCGATCGGGGCCGATGCGGCATCGCTTGCTATCGTCATGCCCCCTACCTATCAGGGCCGCCGCTTTTCCCCAAGGAGGTCGATCGCCGGCATGGCCCGTATCGTGATGAAGTTCGGCGGCACCTCGATGGCCGGAATCGAGCGCATCCGCAGCGTTGCACAGCGCGTGAAGCGCGAAGTCGCGGCAGGCAATCAGGTCGCGGTCGTCGTGTCGGCGATGGCGGGCGAGACGGACCGGCTGGTCGGCTTCTGCCGCGAGGCGTCGCCGCTCTACGATCCGGCCGAATACGACGTGGTCGTCGCGGCGGGCGAGCAGATCACCAGCGGCCTGCTGGCGATCGCGTTGCAGGCGATCGGGGTGCCGGCGCGCTCGTGGCTCGGCTGGCAGTTGCCGATCGCCACCTCCGACGCGCACAGCCGCGCGCGGATCGGCGACATCGATACCGTGGCGCTCGACGCCAGCCTCACCGCCGGCCATGTCGCGGTGATCCCCGGTTTCCAGGGCGTCGACCCCGATGGCCGCGTCACGACGCTGGGCCGGGGCGGGTCGGATACGTCCGCGGTCGCGGTGGCGGCGGCGATGAAGGCGGAACGGTGCGACATCTACACCGATGTCGACGGCGTCTACACCACCGACCCGCGCATCGTGCCGCGCGCCCGCAAGCTGGGCCGCGTGACGTACGAGGAAATGCTGGAACTGGCGAGCGTCGGGGCCAAGGTGCTCCAGACCCGCTCGGTCGGGCTGGCGATGAAGGAAAAGGTCCGCGTCCAGGTGCTGTCGTCGTTCACCGGCGACGATGCGCCGATGGCGGATACGCTGCCCGGGACGATGATCGTGGGCGAAGACGAGATTGGGGAGAATGACACCGTGGAACGCCAGCTCATCACCGGTATCGCGCACGACAAGAACGAGGCGAAGATCACGCTGGTTTCGGTGCCCGACCGGCCCGGTTCGGTCGGCTCGATCTTTACGCCGCTCGCGGCTGCCGGCATCAACGTCGACATGATCGTCCAGAATGTCGCGCATTCCGCCGGCTCGACCGACGTCACCTTCACCGTGCCGGCTGCGGACCTGCCGCGCAGTCTGGAGGTGCTGAACGGCGCTGATATCGGGTTCGAGAAGCTGGTTCACGACACCCGCGTCGCCAAGGTTTCGGTGGTCGGGGTGGGGATGCGCAGCCATGCTGGCGTCGCCGCGACGATGTTCGAGACGCTGGGCGCGCGCGGTATCAATATTCAGGCGATCACCACGTCGGAGATCAAGGTGTCGGTCCTGATCGAGGAGGATTATACCGAACTGGCGGTCCGCGTCCTCCATACCGCCTATGGACTGGATTCGGAGGTCGCAGCCTGACGGGCGACCGGACCGGGGATCACGGCTCGGTCAGGTCCTGCACGGCATAGCGGACGGCGCCGGTTCCGGGCGATGGCAGCATCAGCGCCGGTGGCGTCTTTCCGGCGGTGACGAGGGTCTGGTCGAGCGGGATGGTATCTTCCCCCTCGGTCGCGATGAACGCCTGCACCAGACGGGTGCCCTGCGCCGGCAGAAGCTCGACCGGGATCGGCGTCGGCGTCCGCCCCATGGCGGTGAGCCAGTCCGGGCGGCCGGCGATCCGGGTCGTCCGGGGATGGACGACCTGAAGGTCGACCAGCCCGGCATAATGCCCGACGACCAATGGCTTGCCGCCCGCCATCAGGATAGATGGCGTCGTCCCGGCGCGATCCGCGATGCGGTCGTACAGCGCGAGGTCGCCTGCGCCATAGGCGTTGAACGTCGTCTGATCGATGGTCAGCGGATCGATGCCCGTCATCCGCTTCAGGCGGGTGGCAAGCCAGTGCCGTTTGCTTTCCCCCTCGGGACGCTCGGTGGCGTGATGGAATCCGACATAAAGCAGCACCTTGGAGGCGGGGTGCGCGTCCAGCGCGCGACGCACGACCTGATCCGCCTGCGCTTGTTCCCGCTGTGCGATCCGGGCCTCGATATCCGATGTCCGGTCATGGTCGGTTATCTCATACGCCATGGGTCGATAGCCCAGCGCCAGCGATTGCCGCAGGAAATCCGCGAATACGGGGTCGCGCAGATAGACTCCGGTATTGCGGCCCGCATGGCCATCGCGGGCCAGCGCAGCCATCATCGCAGCGGCTTCGGCATCGTCGGCGGTATTGTTGAGCGTCTCGATGCCCAGCACGTCATAGCCGAGTGGGCGCAGCGCCCGTGCCACCATCAGCGCGAAGGCGCGGTCGCGGGGGCTGCCATGATCCTCGTTGAGGATCACCAGGCGGGTCATCTTCGCCCGTTCGACGATCGCGTCGATCGCGTTGCGGGTGGTGGCGCCGGCCAAGGCCGCCAAATCCGCCACAGCCGGTGCCAGAGCTTCCCCGCCTTGCGCAGGGGGTGCCGGTTCACCGGTCAGCAGCCCCTGCATTTGTGCCCATTGATCGTAGATGAAACCCGGCTGCGGTTTACCGTCCGGTCCGAATGCCTTGTCGTGGACCGAGGCATCTGCCGCGAGGTAGCGGCCCGCATCGAGTTCGCGCCACATCGCGGATGCGGCGGCGAAGTCGTCCTGCGTCGGCTCCTGGGCGGTGGCGGCCCCGGCGAAAAGCATACAGGCGGTCACCAGTCTCATGACATTCATCGATGCAGTCCGTCTTCGGAATAGATACCGCACCATAACCCAGTCGTGACGATTGCCGGCCCGTATATAGCCCATGACGATCGAAGAAGACGGGATCACCCGTTGCTGTCGAGGGTGTCGGTTGCCGTGTTCATCCTTCTGATATGAGGAGACTTTGTCATGGTGATGACAAAACGCTGGTTCCCATCGGGCAGGATTTGGCGGCCCCTTTGACGGATTTGGTGCCCGGGTTACCCGCTCCGATGCGAGTATCGTGTTTCGATCCTCGTCCAGCGAATCGCCGGTACTCCTGTTGTCAAAAACAAAATTGCTAATTTTCTGTGCCATTTAGGGGCGGGCCGAGGCACTAAATCGATAAGTATGCGTTTTTGCGATGAACTTTCTTCCCAACCGGGATTTTACCGGACGACCCGTGCTGTCGAGTGACAGGTGTACCGATCGGGTCGGGGAGATCAGTATGCGTTCAATGAAACTTGCTTTGCTCGGCGCCGCGATGTGCGCCATGCCAACGATGGCAGACGCCGCACTGGTCGGCAGTCTGGGTGGCGGCACCGGTCCGTTCCTTACTCTCAGCAGCGTCGGCCTGAACGGTGGTTCGGTCGCTACCCTGTCGGGCGGCACCGTCTACAATTCGGATCAGCCGTTCGCCGACGATCCTGCCGGGACCATCTCCGGTGGTACGTTCCTGGCGGCAGGCCCGCTGGCCGGCCAGCCCGCCTCGCTGAACTTCACCAACCCGGTGACGTATCTCAGCTTCCTCTGGGGGTCGCCGGATACCTATAACCGTCTGTCGCTGACGACCAACGTCGCAACCTATGCGTTCGACGTTGCCAGCCTGAACTTCTCGGTACGGGACGGCAACCAGGCGTTCTCGCAGTATGTGCAGTTCGCCGCCTCGGCGGGCGAGACGATCAGCAGTGTGTCGTTCGCCAACCTGCCGGCAGCCGACGCGTTCGAAACCGCGAACTTCTCGGTCACCGCCGTGCCCGAGCCAGCGACCTGGGCGATGCTGTTCGTCGGGTTCGGCATGGTCGGTGCGACCGCGCGCTACCGTCGCCGGTCGACCAAGCTCGCCATCGCCTGATCCATCCGGACAGGACGAACGTGACGGGGACCGTCGGTGGCAACACCGGCGGTCCTTTCGTATTTGGCCTTTTGTATCCAGCCTTTCGCATCGGGGCCGGGCCATCTTGCCGGCGCCCCGTCCGCCGCGCTAGGCAGGGTGATGACCGATACCCCCGTAGCCCCGCAGACCATCACCGCCACCTCGACCGGTGAACAGCGCCTTGCCCGCCGCATGGCGCGCGGCGCCGCCTTCCTGGGTACGGAGGTGGCGATCATGGCCGGTGCGATGTCGTGGGTGTCCGAACGGCATCTCGTCGCGGCCATCTCCAACGCCGGCGGCTTCGGGGTGATCGCCTGCGGGGCGATGACCGTCGACCTGCTCGACCGCGAGATCGCCGCGACGAGGGCGCTGACGGACAGGCCGTTCGGCGTGAACCTGATCACCATGCATCCCGACCTGATGGCGCTGATCGACGTCTGCACCCGCCACGGCGTCGGCCATGTCGTGCTGGCCGGCGGCCTGCCGCCCAAGGGTTCGCTGGAGGCGATCAAGGCGGGGGGCGCCAAGGTGATCTGCTTCGCCCCGACGCTGGCGCTGGCGAAGAAGCTGGTCCGCTCCGGCGTCGACGCGCTGGTGATCGAGGGGATGGAGGCGGGTGGGCATATCGGCCCGGTTTCTACCAGCGTGCTGGCGCAGGAGATGCTGCCCGATCTCGCCGACAAGCTGCCCGTGTTCGTGGCGGGCGGGATCGGCCGGGGGGAAGCGATCGCCGGCTATCTCGATATGGGCGCGGCGGGCGTCCAGCTCGGCACGCGGTTCGTCTGCGCGACCGAGTCGATCGCGCACGCCAATTTCAAACGCGCGTTCATCCGCGCCTCGGCACGCGATGCGATCGCCTCGGTCCAGCTCGATCCGCGCCTGCCGGTCATCCCGGTTCGCGCGCTGAAGAACGCGGGCGGCGAGTTGTTCACCGCCAAGCAGCGCGAAGTCGCAGGCCATCTCGACGAGGGTCGCGTCGCGATGGCGGAGGCGCAGTTGCAGATCGAGCATTACTGGGCAGGTGCGCTGCGCCGTGCGGTGATCGACGGCGATGTCGAGCACGGCTCGGTCATGGCCGGCCAGTCGGTTGGGATGGTGACGAAGGAAGAACCCGCCGCCGACATCATCGCCGAACTGATGGCGGAGGCGGCACACGCACTGGATCGCCGCGCGGCCTGACCGAAAGGCGTCAATGCCTGTCAACCATCGCCGTTAACGGACGGTAGAGCCGGATCGGCGATAAACCTCTTGCTTGTTCAGGGGGTTGGTTATGATCCGCATAGTCGTTTGCGCTGCCGCCGCGTCGCTTGGTTCCGTCCCGGTAGCGGCGCAGGATATGCTGGGGGCACCGGCTGCGATCGCCGCACCGGCCCCTGTCGTCGCCGTCGCATTGGTCGAGGATGCGGAGCCGGCCCTGCCCAAGGGTGGCTCCCCCGGCTTCGAGCCGCCCGCGCCGGACGGGGCAGGCGGCTATCTCACCCCCAATCGCGGCCTGTCGGGCGAGGAGACGACCTGGCATCTGCGTGTCGCGCTCAACGTCGCGGCGCTGGGCTGTCGTGGTGCGCTGGTGGACGGCTACAACGCGCTGCTGACCACGCACAAGGCGGCGCTCGCCGCCACTGCCGATGCGGTGACGATGCGGTACAAGGCGCGGTTCGGGCAGGGCTGGCAGGCGCAGCACGACGATGCGATGACCAGGCTCTATAATTTCTGGGCGCTACCCCCCGCGCAAGGCGCGTTCTGTGCGGCAGCGCAGGCGGTGCTGGCCGAGGCTGCGACGCTCGCGCCCGATGCGCTGCCCGGCTTTGCCGCCACCGCGCTGCCCCGGATTGAGGCACCGCTGGTGGCCTTCTTCGCCGACTATGACCGCTGGCGGACCGCCCATGCCGGCTGGGCCGTCCGGCACGCCCGGGCTCCGATCGTCGCGGTCGCTGCCGTCACCCGGATGCGGATGGGGCCGGCCGAACCCTGATCGCTGCCCCCGGACGGGTCAGGCGAACGTCATCCCATTCCGGAGGATCGTCACCGGATCGGCGACCCGCACGACCAGCGATGCCCGAACGGGTCGGTGACCTGTCCATAGCGGTCACCCCAGAACTGGTCCGCCACCGGCATCGTCACCACCGCCCCCGCCGCCGCGGCGCGTTCCATCCAGCGATCGGCGTCGTCGACCTGCAGGTGCAGCATCACCCCCTGCGGCGCCGGTTCGTCATGGCCGCGCCATTCGGGGAATTCGTCGGACAGCATGATCCAGCCATCGTTGATCCGCAACGACGCCTGCATCAGCCGCTGCCCGTCCTCGGCCACGTTGCGCTCCGTCACCACCGCGCCGAACGCGCGTTCGTAAAAGGCCAGCGCCTCCGCCCCGCGCCGACCGCGGATCGTCAGGAACGGCGTCACGCCGCCACCGGGTCTGTCGCCCATCGTTTCTCTCTCCTTCGTCGCAGGACAGGCTAGGCCGATCGCGACGACGCGCGCAACGGGTTCCTTCGGCCAGCCGCATCGGTTAACCGATGGACATGAATGGCGTGGACCAGCCGGTGGAGGGGCGCTTCGACGGGGTCGAGCATCGTTTCCCCCTGCGCGTCTATTTCGAGGATACCGACCTGTCGGGCGTGGTCTATCACGCCAATTATCTCCGTTACCTGGAGCGCGCCCGGTCCGACATGCTGCGCCTCGCCGGGATCGACCAGCGCGCCGTCCACGAAGCGGGGGAGGGGGCCTATGCCATCGCCGACCTTCACATCCGCTACCGTGCGCCGGCGCGGCTCGACGATGCGCTGCTGGTCGTCAGCCGCGTGACCGCGGCCAGTGCCGCGCGCACGCTCATTCATCAGACAGTCAGGTGCGCCGACCGAGTGCTGGCGGCAGCGGATGTCGTCGCGGTACTGGTGTCGCCCACCGGCCGGCCGCTACGGCAACCGCGGGCCTGGCTGAACATCTATGCCATGCTGGTCGCTCAAGGGGGCTGAATGAATCCGGTTTTCAATCTGGACGCCGCGACGATGTCGCCCGTCGCACTGTTCATCCAGGCGGACTGGGTGGTGAAGTTCGTGATGGGCGGGCTGCTGGCCGCCAGCATCTGGACCTGGGCGATCATCATCGCCTTCACCGGCCGTCTTCGCCGGCTGCGTCGCGAAACCACGCGGTTCGAGCGCGACTTCTGGAAGGCGGACGATATCGACGCGTTCCACAAGATCGAATCGGGTAGCGACCTGCCCTCCGCCCGCGTCTTTTCGGCGGGGGTGCAGGAATGGCGCCGGTCCACCGCCAGCGGCACGATCGACAAGTCGGGCACGCGTGATCGGCTCGCCACCTCGATGGGCGCGGCCGTCGCGCTGGAGGTCGACAAACTGTCCGACCGGCTCAACATCCTGGCAACGGTCGGTTCGGTCGCGCCGTTCGTCGGGCTGTTCGGCACTGTATGGGGGATCATGCGTGCCTTTACCGGCATCGCCTCCGCGCAGAATTCGTCGCTGGCGGTGGTGGCGCCGGGCATCGCGGAGGCGCTGTTCGCCACCGCGATCGGCCTGTTCGCGGCGATCCCCGCCGTCATCGCCTATAACCGCCTCAGCCACGGCGTGAACAAGGTGGAGGCCGCGCTCAACCGCTTCGCCGACGGGTTCCACACCACCCTGTCGCGCCAGCTCGACGGCCAGCGTTAAGGGACGGGCGATGGCGATGAACCTTCCCTCCGGCAGACGGGGCCGGCGCGCCCCGATGGCGGACATCAACGTCACGCCGCTGGTCGACGTGATGCTGGTGCTGCTCATCATCTTCATGGTCACCGCGCCGCTGCTGACTGCGGGCGTGCCCGTGAACCTGCCCGATGCACGCGCCAAGGCGCTGGATCAGGATGCCGAACCGGTGCAATTGTCGCTCGACCGGCAGGGCAAGCTGTTTCTGGGCGAGGACGAAATCACCGAGGCAGCGCTTCCCGGCCGGCTCGAGGCGATCGTCACGGGGGCGGCGGGTGCTCAGCCGCCGCAGGTCTATCTGCGCGCCGACCGCGCGCTGGATTACGGCCGCGTGATGCGGGTGATGGGCGAACTCAACCGCGCCGGGCTGAACCGCGTCGCGCTGGTCAGCGTCGAAGACTGATGGAACGGGGCGAGAAATACGCGCTGGGCGGCGCGGCGGCAGGTCATGCCGTGCTGTTCGGGCTGCTCTCGGTCGGCTTTCTCGCCACGCCCAATCCGTTGAAGCTGTCGCCCGCGCCGGTCGAGGTGTCACTGGTCGAGGAGGTGGCGATCGAACAGACCTCGCCCGCCCCGGCCACCGAGGCCGCCCCCTCCGTCGCCCCCGAACAGGGCGCGCCTGAGGATGCGCCACCGCCGGAACCCGCGCCGCCCGCACCCGCACCCGAGCCGGCCCCCGCGCCGCAGCCTGTGCCCAAGCCGGCTCCCGCAGCCAAACCCGCGCCACCGAAGCCAGCTCCCAAACCGGCCCCGCAGCCGGTGCCGCCCCGCGCCAAACCGGCCCCGGCCCCTAGCCCGGTCGCGAGGCCGAAGCCGCAGCCAGTCCGCCCAACCCCCGCTGTCGAGGCGCCTGCGAAGCCTGCGCCGTCGAAGCCGGCCCCTTCGAAGCCTGCTCCGGCCCGTGCCGCGCCGGCCAAGGCGTCCACCACGCCGGCCCGCGCCGCCGCTGGCAAGTCTGCTCCAGCCAAACCGGCCGCCCCCGCCACGACGAAGGGCAATGGCGGCTCCCCGACCGCCACCGCTGCGCGCGCGCGCGGATCACGGCTGGGCGATGATTTCCTGAAGGGGCTGGCCGATCGGCCTTCGCCGGCAAAGGCGGAGGCTGCGCCCGCCGCGAAGATGGGTGCGCAGGCCGCTGCCAATATCGGTTCCGCGATCCTCCGCCAGATCCAGCCCTGCGCCAATCGTCAGGTGACGCCGGGGCCGGGGGCGGAGCGGATCCGCGTCGCGATCAACCTGCGTCTCAATCGCGACGGCAGCCTCGCCGCCCGGCCGCGTGTCGTCGGCCATACCGGCGTCGACGATGGCAACCAGCGCTATGTCGACCGGGTCGACGATCTCGCCATCGCCAGCTTTACCGGCTGCTCACCGCTTCGCGGTTTGCCCGACGAGTTGTACGACGTTCAGAACGGGTGGAGCAATTTCACCCTTCGTTACAAATTGCCCGGTTGAGGATGCCCATGATCGATCGCTTCATCCGCCGTTTGCCGGTTACGCTCGCCCTGCTGCTCGGCACGTCCGCCATCGCGCAGGCGCCCGTAGCCGCGCCGCCGGCACAGACTGCGCCACCCGCCGCGGCACCGGCGGATCAGGGTGACGGCGGCCTCGTCGTCGATGTCGAGGGCGGCATCTCCGCACCCACACCGATCGCGATCCCCGTCATGCCGACCGCGGCGGTGGTGCAGACGCCTGCCGGCTCCACCGATGCGCTCGGTCGCCAGCTGTCGGACATCATCGCCACCGATCTGCGCAATTCCGGGCTGTTCACCCCGTTATCCCCCGGCCAGCTCCGCCCCGTCACCTTCCCGGAGGTGCAGGCCCCCGCTTACGATCATTGGCGCAGCACGCAGGCACAGGCGCTGGTGCAGGGCTATATTCGCGCCAACGGCGATGGCACGCTGACGGTCGGCTGCTACTTGTTCGACGTGTCGGCGCAGCGTGAACTGGCGCGGCAGGGTTTCGTCGTGCCGCCCGCCGACTGGCGTCGCGCCGCGCACAAATGCGCCGATACCGTCTATGCGCGGCTGACGGGCGAGGGGCCGTATTTCGACAGTCGCGTCGTCTATGTCGCTGAAACCGGGCCAAAGGCGAACCGGATCAAGCGCTTGGCGATCATGGATCAAGACGGGGCCAACCACCGCTTCCTCACCAACGGCCAGTCGATCGTGCTGACGCCGCGCTTCGCACCGAACCAGCAGTCGATCGTCTATATGAGCTATGTCGGGCGTATCCCGTCGATCTACGTCTACGACATCGGGTCGGGGAAGCAGCGGCTGGTGGTGCAGAACGCCGCCACTACCTTCGCGCCGCGCTTCTCGCCCGATGGCCGTTTTATCCTGTTCTCGATGGCGACCGGCGGTAACACCGACCTCTATCGCGTGTCGGCGCAGGGCGGCACGCCGCAGCGATTGACGACCTCGCCCGGCATCGACACCGGCGGCAGCTATTCGCCGGACGGATCGCGCATCGTGTTCGAATCTGACCGGTCCGGCGGCCAGCAGATCTATGTGATGAATGCGGACGGATCGAACCAGCATCGCATCTCGTTCGGCGGTGGACGTTATGCCACCCCGGTCTGGAGCCCGCGCGGCGACCTGATCGCTTTCACCAAGCTGGCCGGCAGTTTCCGGATCGGCACCATGTCCCCTTCGGGCGGAGCCGAGAAGCTGTTGACCGACGACTGGTCGGACGAGGGGCCGAGCTGGTCGCCCAACGGCCGCGCGATCACCTTCTACCGGTCGGGCCGGGGATCGTCGGGCAAGGCGACCTTGTGGATGGTCGACCTGACCGGCGTCAACGAACGCCGCATTCCGACCCCGCTCGACGGGTCCGACCCCGCCTGGGGCCCCTTGCGTCCCTGATCCACGCCCCTGATCCGACATCACTCACGGGAGACAATGACATGGCCCTATCCAGAACCACGCTGATCCTCGCCACCGCGGCACTCGCCATTGCCGGCTGTGCCAAGAAGCGCCCCGAGGTCCTGCCTCCCGCCCCCGTCGACAATACCGGCGACACGGGTACGGGTACCGGTCCGGCCACCGGTGCAGGCGACGGTGCGATCACCCCCGGCTCCAATGCCGATTTCCAGCGTTCGGTGACGTCGAACACGGTACTGTTCGGGCTGGACCAGTACGACATCGATCCCGCCGCCCGCGCGATCCTCGACAATCAGGCACAGTGGCTGGCGCGTTATCCCAATGTCCGCATAACGATCGAGGGGCATTGCGACGAGCGCGGCACCCGCGAATATAACCTTGCGCTGGGCGATCGCCGGGCCAACGCCGCCAAGAACTATCTCGCCGCACGTGGCGTCGCGGCGTCGCGCATCACCACGATCAGCTATGGCAGCGAACGCCCCGCCGCCACCGGTTCCGACGATGCCGCCTGGGCACAGAATCGTCGCGCGGTGACGGTGGTGCTGAACTGATCCGGCGAACGGGCGGCCCCGTTCCGCGGGGGCCGCCCGTTGCCGATAATGAACCACGGCGTGGCAGCGACGTTATGTTTGTTCCCCGCAAGGAGCTTACAATGAAACAGCTGATCGCCGCCTTCGCCATGGCCGCCATGGTCACCCCCGTGGCCATCGCTCCTGCCGATGCCCAGCGCCGCGAGTCGCGCGACAATCGATGGCAGGGAGATCGCGACGGCGACTGGAACCCGCAGAACAGCTATCGCAAGGGCAATTACCGCGAGCGCCGGCTGGGTCGCAACGACCGTATCTATCGGGGCAAGGACGGCCGGGCCTATTGCAAGCGCAATGATGGCACGACCGGTCTGGTCATCGGTGCGGTCGGTGGCGGCGTCCTCGCCAACCTGATCGGCGGCGGCACGCTCGGCACGCTGGCGGGCGCCGGTGGCGGTGCCCTGCTCGGCCGGTCGGTGGATCGCGGCAAGGTGAAATGCCGCTGATCCGATAGTATCGGTGACATGAAACGCCGGCGGGGCCATGCTCCGCCGGCGTTTTGCGTCCGGTCCCCCCTTGTCGATACCCTGAATGTGATATAAAAGTGATATCACAATAACAGGGAGGCAATGATGATCGGGGTTACCGAGTCGCAGCAAGCACTGACCCATTCACAGGAACGCCCGGCCGCGACGACCGGTGGGCTGGTGATGCTGGCGCTGATGGCGGGGGCCATCCTGTTCGGCGTGTTCGGCATCTATAGCCTCGCCAGCGATGCTTGGCCGCCGATCCTGTCGATCGTACCGATCGTCTGCATGCTGGTGGCGCTCTTCATCCTGTGCGGTTTTTATATGCTGCAACCCAACCAAGCGGCGGCGATCACGCTGTTCGGCGCCTATCGCGGCACTGATCGCGCCACCGGATTGCGCTGGTTGCTGCCATGGATGATCCGGCGGGTGATCTCGGTCCGCTCCAACAACGTCATCTCCGAACGGATCAAGGTCAACGACCTGCGCGGCAACCCGATCGAGATGGCGGCACAGGTGGTATGGCGCGTGACGGACACTGCGCAGGCGCTGTTCGACGTCGATGACTACAAGGCGTTCGTGAACGTCCAGATCGAGGCGGCGGTACGCACCATCGGCTCGCGCTACCCCTATGACGATTACGAGCATCAGGAGGTCACGCTGCGCGGCAACCACGATTCCGTCGGCGCCGAACTGCGCACCGAACTGATCGCGCGGCTGGCGGTGGCGGGCATCACCGTGGACGAGTGCGGTTTCACGCATCTCGCCTATGCGCAGGAGATCGCCGGCGCGATGCTTCGTCGGCAACAGGCGCAGGCGGTGGTCGCGGCGCGCACCACGCTGGTCGAGGGGGCGGTCGGTATGGTCGAACTGGCGTTGACGCTGTTGTCGGAGAAGAACGTCGTCGAACTGGACGACGAGCGTCGCGCCGCGATGGTGTCGAACCTGATGGTCGTGTTGTGCGGCGAGCGCGATACCCAGCCCGTGGTCAATGCGGGATCGCTGTACCAGTAATGCCGGCCCCTTCGCGCAAGTCGTTTCCGCTCCGGCTCGATCCGGCGCTCTACGCCGCGATCGAGCGGGCGGCGGCGGGCGATCTACGCAGCGTGAATGCCGAGGTCGAATGCCTGCTGCGCGAGGCGCTGGCGCGGCGTGGCGTGAAACTGGACGCGCCCGTCGCGGTGAAGCGCGGCCGGCCGGCGAAGGAGGATGGCGATGCGGAATGACGATGCGTGGTTCGTGCGCAGCGCGATCGGCTACAGTTTCCGGCCGGTACGCTGGCCGGGATGGCTGTTGATGGCAGGTTATATAGCGATGGTGATGTTGCTGACGTGGTTGCCGGCGCGACTCGACATACTGCGTGTTGCACTGATCGTCATCGCGACGATCGCCGTCGTCATCGTTGCCGCCCGTACTGCACGCCTTGGATAAGGGGAGGCAAGGTCGATGACGATATGGATGGCTTTGGCGCTGGCGGCGGAGGTTACGATCCCCGGGCCAAAGGGTCCGCTTGCCGGCACGCTGCTGACCGCGAAGGCCGACGCACCGGTGGTGGTGGTGATCCCCGGCTCCGGTCCCACCGATCGCGACGGCAACAGTCCGCTGGGGATTACCGCCGCGCCCTATCGCCTGCTGGCGGAGGCGCTGGCGGCGCGCGGCGTCTCGACGCTGCGCATCGACAAGCGCGGGATGTTCGGGAGCAAGGCGGCCGCCGATCCGAACGACGTCACCATCGACGCCTATGCCGCCGACACGCGCGGCTGGGCGATGGAGGCGGCCCGCCGCACCGGACGTCGTTGTGCCTGGCTGCTGGGGCATAGTGAGGGCGGGCTGGTCGCCTTGCAGGCGGCACAGAACCCGCGCGGGATTTGCGGCGTGGTGCTGATCGCCGCCCCCGGCCGGCCGCTGGGGCAGGTGATGCGCGAGCAGTTGCGCGCCAACCCCGCCAATGCCCCTATCCTCGCCCCGGCACTTGCGACGATCGATGCGCTGGAGGCGGGACGGCGCGTCGATCCCGCCACATTGCCGCCGCCCCTGCCGATGCTGTTCCCCGGTGCCGTGCAGGGATATCTGATCGACCTGTTCGCGCATGATCCACAGCGACTCGCCGCATCGCTGAAGGTGCGGCTGCTGATCGTGCAGGGCGACCGCGATCTTCAGGTCGGCGTCGATGATGCCCGGCGACTTGCAGAGGGGGCGCCGTCCGCCCGACTGGCGATCCTGCCGGGGGTCAATCATGTATTGAAACGGGTGACGACGGATGACAGGGCAGCCAATATGGCGCTGTACCGCGACTCGTCCGTGCCGGTCGATCCGGCGGTGGTGACGGCAATCGCGTCGATGGTGACCGGTCCAGCGGAGAAAACCAAATGACCGTCCGCAAATTCGTCTTCGCTCTGGCGATCACGATCGTCGTCCTGTCCTGCGGTGCGATGTCGCTGGCGGCGGCGCGGACATTGGGACTGATCTGAACGCGGTCGGCATGTCGTGGCGTCTACCATCGCCAAATGCTGTCGATTATGGTAAATGTATCATATGCATACGCCAACTGCATGAATCTTCACCAAAGTCGCCTTTGTCTCGGATTGCGACACCATTAACTGCGCTTGGATCGATGTGGTCCCTTCGTTGTTGATAAGAGAACGGGGGCGGTGGAATGTGATGTGGTGGTTGTCGAAGGCGCGGGCTTCGATCAGGGAGAAGTTTATGCGGTCGAAATCTTCGAGAGACGACGGGCGTTTGGCGACAATGGTGTCGTATGTTCGTCACGGCCTCAGCGTGGTCGGTGCGGTCACGCTGCTGTCGGTGCCGACGATCCTGCTGCTGGGGCATGGCGCGGCGGTGGAAAGCGCCGTTGCTGCCGCAATCGCCGACCCGGCGTCGATCCTTGCGGCCCGTTCGCCCGGCGGCCGCGCACCCGGCGCCCTGAGCCAGTCGAAGCTGAAGCAGACCAAGCGGCGCTACGCCCGATCGGGCGTGAAGCGCCCGGCCGGACCGACCGAGCGCGTGCTGGGGCAGGCCCGCACCCGGCCGACCGATGCCTTGCCACTGGGCGATGCAGTCGATCCGTTGCTCGGCACGCCGCTCATCATTCCGCAGGGCGCTTTCGGCGATCTGGCTGGTGATGGTCCGTCACCGGTCGGACCGGGCACGGTCGGGTTCGCGGGCACCCCGGTCACCGGCATCGGGATTGGCGGCGGAGGCGGTGGTGTCGGTGGCGGCGGCGGCGGCGGGGATGGTGGTACGACGCCGGTCGTACCCCCGGTCAGCGCCGTTCCCGAACCATCGACTTGGCTGATGACAATTTTCGGCTTTTTCGCAGCGGGCATCGGCCTGCGCCGTCGCCGTCCGGCCCCTGTCAGTCGGCAGCGGGCGGCCTGACCGGGATGATACGTGGGGTGATGGTCGCTGTCGTCGCCATCGCCGCGATCGTGGCGGGGGCGGCAGTCAGCGGTACGGGTGATCGCGCGGTGCCTGGCCCTCGCCCCGCGGCGACCGTCGCCGATGGAACGCGGATCCGCTTCGCCCCGCGTCCGCTCGCCATGCCCGATGGCGGCACGCATCCGGTCCGCAGCCTGCTGGAGACGCGGGGGACGATGCGCTTCGGCGATTTCCGCTGGAACGAGGATGGCGTACCTCCTGGCAAGATCTGGGTTCGGGTCGATCTGTCGCAACAGATCGTGTCGGTCTTCCGCGGCGAGCACGAGATCGGCACCGCCGTCATCCTGTACGGCACCGACGGTGCGCCGACACCGGCCGGCACGTTCCCGATCCTTGCCCGCGCGGTCCACCACCGCTCGTCACTCTACGACGCCGAGATGCCCTATATGCTGCGGCTGACGGGCGACGGCGTGGCGATCCATGCCAGTGCGGTCCGGGCGGGCGCGGCGACCCATGGCTGTATCGGTGTGCCGGAGGCATTCGCCCGACACCTCTATGCGGTGGTCCGGCGCGGCGATCCGGTATCGATCATGCCCGCGGCTTAACCATCTCGTTTAAGCCAGCACTTACCCCTGCGGTGCCATGCCGTTCCCCGAACTGGCGGGAGCGCAGGCGGTGGCAGGCGGGCGATCAATATCATGGCTGGGGCGGATCGCCGGGTTGTCCCTGGCGCCGTTCATCATGGGAACCACCGGCCTTACCTCCAACGCCGATCTCCGTCTTCTCGCAAGCCATAATCGCGAGCGCGCGGCATTGGGCATCCCGCCGTTGCGTTGGGACCCCGAACTAGTGGCCGGTGCCCGGCAATGGGCGAACCGGCTGGCCGTGACCGGCGGGTTCCACCATGCGCCGGAGAACATGGCGGAGCCACAGGGCGAGAATTTATGGGCCGGTACGCGGGGTGCCTTTCCGGTCGAATCGATGGTCGATGCCTGGGTGCGCGAGCGTCGCTATTTCAAGTCCGGCACCTTTCCCAACAATAGCGTCACCGGCCGTGTCGCCGATGTCGATCACTATACGCAGATGATGTGGCGCGACACCCACTCGGTCGGTTGTGCGATCGCACGCGGCGCGCGGGAGGATGTGCTGGTGTGCCGCTACAGCGAAGCCGGCAACTATATCGGCGAAAAGCCCTTCTGACGGGTGCGGAGCCTCAGGCCGGCCAGCCGCGGGTGTGGCTCGACTCGAAGGCGGCGAGATCGTCGGCATCCTCCATCGTCCGCCGGGCCCGCGCCGCGCATTGATCCGCCAGTCTCCGGATCGAGAGACGTGCCTCTGGCCGCGCGGCGTGGAGCGCCGCCAGCGTCCCGGTCAGCCGCATGGTCACCTCCGTTTCCCCGCCGCTCTCGCGCAGATCGTCGCGCGTCGCGTCGTCCACCGTGCCCTCGATCCGGATCAGGTCGCGCGCCGGATCGACCATCGATCCCGGCAGCACCGTGACATGGATCGTCGCGCCGGCCCGTACCGCGATCCGCCCCAGTGCCGGTACGTCGACATGCGTGACATAGCCGGTCCTGTTCCCCGTCACCGGCGTCGCGCCGGGCGGGATCGGCACGGCGGGCCGACCGCCCAGATGCGGATCGGCGGCGAAGCGGGCCATCGCCTTCGTGGCGGCATCCTCGACCCGGTCGATCACGTCCGCCATCCGGCCGAACGTGGTCAGATGCGCGATCCAGCGCAACAGCGTCACCACCACCAGGATCACGATCAGGACGGTGGCGGCGAACAGAATGATCCGGCCGTCATGGCCGTATACGCCGGTCTGCAGCCCGATGATCCCCACGATCGAGAACACGAACGCACCCAGGAAGGTGGACAGCGCATTCTGCGAGGTCGGGTCGTCCATCAGCAACTGCGTGGCGCGGGGCGTGGCGAGCTGCGTCGCGGACGAATAGGCGCTGACCATCGCACTGAGCGAGAAGGCCGTCACCGCCAGCATGCTGGAGGCCATGATCTGCAGGATCGTGCCGACCGAATCCTGCCCCATGTCGCCGCCGAATTCATAGGGCAGCCACGGCGCGATGACACCGACGAGGATCGCGAGCGCAACACTGGCCAGGCTGATCGCGACCGCGCGAAACCACACCTTGCGTACGATCCGGGTCAGGATCCACGACCAGCGGCTTACCGCCCTGCATCCTTGGCGACGGCGTTCACCCCCGTCCGCCCAGCGCCGCGTCGAGCAGCCGGGCCAGCCGCAGACCGCCCTTCACCACCTCGTCGCGCGCCAGCGGCACCAGCCGGGCGATCGTCGCCTCGTCCAGCGTCATCCGGGCGGGGGTCGGGCGGCAGGGATCACCATCCATCCCGGCGGCATAGGCCTTGTAGGCGTCCTGCCAGCTTTCCCGGCTCCAGTCGGTCACGTCGCCCGCCGCCAGCCGTACCCGCGTCGCACGCGGATAGCGCTTCACCAGCGGCGGCGGGGTGGAGATGGCGCGTTCGGCGAGCAGCCCGTCCCACACCGAATGCAGGTTCAGCCGCGCCGGCGCATAGATGCCGTACGCCGCCTTGGCATCGTTGCCGCCCTTGTCCGCCTTGTCGCCGGCATGAAGCGGCTGGTGCAGGTCGCCGACGAAGTGGATGAGGAAGGCCAGCGCCATCGCCCGTTCGCGCGGGGGCGTGCGCCGGTTCTTCAGGATCGCCTGCTGGCGGGTGATCTGGGTGGAGACGCAGTTCCCGTCCTTGCATGCGGGCTCCAGCGTGAAGGGCTGGCAGATGTTCACGTTCTGATAGTGCCAGCTATAGGCATAGCCGAAGCGGGACTGGCCGGCGGCATCCTTCAGCGGCTTGACGCAATCGGGCCAGACACTTGCCTCCTCGATCGTCCGCGCCGGGCATTCGGGGGTGTCGAGCGACGCCTGCCTGGCCAGCACCGCGCGGATCGCGGTGCGGGTGGCGGGCGTCACATTGGCCCAGGCGATCGCCGCCACCGCCTCATGCCCATATTCCCAATAGGCGGCGGCGGGCGACGCCAGCGTCAGTGCGCCCAGCATCGCCATGCCGGCGCGCAGCATCCGGGCGATCATGCCTCGTCTCCGTAGATCGATACGATCCGTTCACCACCTTCGGTCGCCTTGGCCCGGTACATGCCGGGGGTGGTGATGCTCCATCCCGTGGTGCCGTCCGCCCCCGCGACGATGACGCCGCCGGTGCCGCCCAGCGCCTTCACCCCCGCCATCACCGTATCGGCGGCCTGCTGCACGGTTTCGCCCAGCAGGCGCACGCGCGCGCCGATCTCGTGCCCGGCACCCTCGCGGATAAAGAACTCGCCCGATCCGGTCGCCGACACCGCGACCGAACGATCGTCGGCATAGGTGCCCGCGCCGATCAGTGGCGAATCGCCGATCCGGCCCCAGCGCTTGCCGGTGACGCCACCGGTCGAGGTCGCGGCGGCGACATGCCCGCCGGCATCGCGGGCGACTGCGCCGACCGTGCCGTATTTCATGTCGACATCGAACCAGTCGGCATCCGCGCGCATCGATTCGAGCTGACGGCGGCGGGCGGGAAGGACGAACCAGTCCGCGTCCGCCCGCGCGACCGCGCGCTCGTCGGCAAACCGTTCGGCGCCCGCCCCGGCGAGCAGGACGTGCGGGCTATGGTCCATCACCGCGCGCGCCAGCGTGACCGGGTTGCGTACCGTCGTAACGCCCGCGACCGCGCCGGCGCGGCGGCCGGTACCCTCCATGATCGCGGCGTCCAGTTCCACCCCGCCCTCGAAGGTCAGCGCCGCGCCGCGCCCGGCGTTGAAATGCGGATCGTCCTCCAGCACCTCGATCGCAGCCTGCACCGCATCGATCGCCGCGCCCCCCGCCGACAGGATCGCCGACCCGGCATTCAGCGCGGCATGAAGCGCGGCACGGGCACCGGCATCCGCCTCCGGGGCCAGACGGCCGCGCTCGATGATCCCGGACCCGCCATGGATCACCAGCGTCCAGCCTGCGGTATCGGTCATGTGTCGCTTCCACTGTCTTTTGTGAGCCGTGCGGTTAGCAGATCGGGCGCGGACCGCCACGGACTTCCTGTTGTCACCGAACCGGCCTATATGATCGGCCATGTCCATTCGTCCGTGGCGCGATATCGTGCGCCGTCAGAGCCGCCAGATCATGGTCGGCAACGTCCCCGTCGGCGGCGACGCCCCCGTCACCGTGCAGACGATGACCAACACACCGACCGACGATGTCCGCGCCACGATCGACCAGATCCGCCGCTGCGAGGAGGCCGGGGTCGACATCATCCGCGTGTCGTGCCCTGATGTGGAAAGCACCGCCGCGCTGAAGCAGATCGTGCGCGCATCGCGCGTGCCGATCGTCGCGGACATCCATTTCCACTACAAGCGCGCGCTGGAAGCCGCCGATGCGGGCGCGGCGTGTCTGCGCATCAACCCCGGCAATATCGGCTCGTCGGCCCGGGTGAAGGAAGTCGTGAACGCGGCCAAGGCCAATGGCTGCGCGATCCGCATCGGCGTGAACGGGGGGTCGCTGGAAAAGCACCTGCTGGAGAAATATGGCGAGCCATGCCCCGATGCGCTGGTCGAATCGGCGCTCGATCATATCAAGCTGCTGCAGGATCATGACTTTCATGAGTTCAAGGTCGCGGTGAAGGCGTCGGACCTGTTCCTCGCGGTCGCGGCCTATCAGCAACTGGCCGAACAGGTCGATTGCCCGCTGCATCTGGGCATCACCGAGGCGGGCGGTTTCGTCGGCGGCACGGTGAAGAGCGCGATCGGGATGGGATCGCTGCTGTGGTACGGGATCGGCGACACGATCCGCGTCTCGCTGTCCGCCGAACCTGAGGAGGAAGTGCGGGTCGGCTTCGAGATACTGAAGGCGCTGGGCATCCGCAATCGCGGCGTCCGCGTAGTATCCTGCCCCAGCTGCGCGCGGCAGGGCTTCGACGTGATCCGCACCGTGCAGGCGCTGGAGGAACGGTTGCAGCATATCCGCACGCCGATGTCGCTGTCGGTGCTGGGCTGCGTCGTCAACGGCCCCGGCGAGGCGCGCGAGACCGATATCGGCATCACGGGCGGCGGTAACGGCAAGCACATGGTCTATCTGTCCGGCGTGACCGACCATCACGTGCAGGACGCGGACATGGTGAATCACATCGTCAAGCTGGTCGAGGCCAAGGCGGCGGAGATCGAGGCGGCGGGCGCGGTGCAGGCGGTGGCGGCGGAATAGGTCCCATGATATCAGTCAGGTCCTGGAGGGCTTGACATGACCTATCATGCGAAGGTGATCGCCGGCGGCAAGATCGTCATCCCTGCGGATTTGCGTCGTGAACTCGGCATCAGGGATGGCGACTCGGTAGCGCTGGAGCGGACTCCCGAGGGGATTTCACTGGTCCGGGACGATCCCGAAGCGGCATTGTTGCGTTTGCGCGAAGGCCTGCGGGATTATAGTGTCGACCAGTTCCTGCGCGAACGGCGGCAGGACTGAGGGGAGTGAAGCACGCCGTCGATGCCTCGGTCATTCTCGCCTATGTCCTTGGCGAAGAAGGTGGCGATGTACTTGCCGGTGACGGGGGACCGTTCCTGCTCTCGACGGTCAATTTGACGGAAGTGCTGACCAAGGTGATCGAACGGGGCATGAACCCCGACGATGTGGTCCGTGCCCTGCGGCTGCTACCGATCGAGCATGTCGAGCATGGCAGGGATGATGCGATGGCGACCGCCCGGCTTCGTCAGTTCACCCGGCACCTCGGATTGTCGCTGGGTGATCGCGCATGTCTCGCCTTGGGGAAGCGACACGGTGTGCCGGTGCTGACCTCGGATCGGGATTGGGCGCGGCTCGACATCGGCATCGACGTTCGCCTGATCCGATGACCGGGCGTTCCCTGTCCCCTGCGCTGGCCTTCGGCGTCGCGGCGGCGGGTATCGGGCTCTTCTCCGTCATGGATGCGGTGATGAAGACGCTGGTGCTGGCGATCGGCGTGTACAACGCGATGTTCTGGCGGTCGCTGGTCAATGTCGGGCTGGGGGCCGCCGCGTGGCGGCTGGGGCGGAGCGGGCAGCCATCGGCGCGGGCGATCCGGCTGCACCTGTTGCGCGGCGGCGTGACGACGCTGATGGCGCTGCTGTTCTTCTGGGGGCTGGCGCGCGTGCCGATGGCACAGGCGATCGCGCTGACCTACATCGCGCCGATTCTCGCGCTGCTGCTGGCGGCGGTCGCGCTGGGCGAGCGGGTGGGGCGGCGCGTGGCGTTCGCGTCGCTGGCGGCGTTCGGCGGGGTGATCGTGGTCGTGATCGGCCAGTCGCGCGGCGCCGCGACGGGTGGCGATCGCTGGGGCGTGGCGGCGATCCTCGCGTCGGCGGTACTCTATGCCATCAACCTCGTGATCGCCCGGGTGCAGGCACAGGCGGCCAGCCCCGGTGAGATCACCTTCTTCCAGTCCGGCGTCACCGCACTGCTGCTGGCGCTCGCCGCGCCGTGGCTGGCGACGATGCCGGCGGGGGCGGCATGGGGGCAGTTGGTGATCGCCGCCTGCCTGTCCACCGCGTCGCTGCTGCTGCTCGCCTGGGCCTATGCACATGGCGACACCGGTTTTCTGGCAACGAGCGAATATACCTCGTTCGTCTATGCCGCAGTGCTGGGCTGGGCGGTGTTCGGCGAGCGGGTGTCGGGCTGGACGCTGGCGGGGGCGGCGATCATCGTCGCGGCGTGCCTTCATGCCGCCCGGCGGCGTGACATCGGCGACAGCGCAGTGATAGGTGCCGCGACATGATCGCGATCCGCCCCGCCATGCCCGCCGACGTGCCCGTCATCCTGCGGTTCGTGCGCGAACTGGCGATGTTCGAGCGGGAGCCGGATGCCGTGCGGGCGACCGAAGCGATGCTGGCGGCGGCCCTGTTCGGCGACCGGCCCGCGGCAGAGGCGGTGCTGGCCGAGATGGCCGGCGAACCGGTGGGCTTCGCCCTGTTCTTCCACAACTTTTCGACATGGGAGGGGCGGCGCGGCCTGTATCTGGAGGATCTTTACGTCACGCCGGCGGCCCGCGGTCAGGGGGCGGGGGCGGCGCTGCTCCGGCATCTCGCCACACTGGCAGTGGCGCGCGATTGCGCTCGGTTCGAATGGTCGGTGCTGGACTGGAACGAGGGTGCCATCGCCTTCTACCGGGCGATGGGTGCGGTGGGGCAGGAGGAATGGACGGTGCAGCGTGTCAGTGGCGCGGCGCTGATGCGGCTGGCCGGCCAGTGAGGATGGGCCGATGAGCGTGGATCAGGGACTGGTCGATCGGGTCGCCGACATGGTCGCGGTACTGGGCGTGCCATCGTCGCGGCGGATGATGGGCGGCACGACGCTGTATTGCGACGGCATCCCCTATGCGATCGTGGATGACGACCTGCTGTGGTTCAAGGCGGATACGGCAAGCGATCCGCAATGGGACGAGGCCGGGGCGGCGAAGTTCAGCTACGAACGCGATGGCAAGACGGCCACGATGAACTATCGCCGGGCGCCTGACGATTGCTACGACGATGACGACGTGTTCCGGCACTGGGCGGAACTGGCGCTGGCGGCAGGCCGCCGGGCGGCGGCTAAAAAGGCCGCCCGGCGTCGCTGAGCTTATACCCGGCCGGCGGCCTCGTCGGCGTTCATCGGCTCGTGGCCGTCCTTCTTGGCGGCCTCGTAGCGTTCGATCGCCTCCAGCGTGATGCGCCGTGCCTCGTCCCGGTCGCCCCAGGTGCCGACGCGGACCCACTTCTTCTTCTCGAGGTCCTTATAGTGGGTGAAGAAGTGTTCGATCTGCTCGAACACGATCTCCGGCACGTCGCTGCGCCCCTCGACGGTCGAGTAATAGGGGAACACCGCGTCGACGGGCACGCAGACCAGCTTCTCGTCGCCGCCGGCTTCGTCTTCGAGGTTCAGCACCGCGATCGGCCGGGCGCGGACAACGCAGCCGGGGATGAACGGCGAGCGGGCGATCACCAGCGCGTCGAGCGGATCGCCATCGGGCGACAGCGTGTGCGGCACGAAGCCGTAATTCGCCGGATAACGCATCGGCGTGTGCAGGATGCGATCGACGAACAGCGCGCCCGACGCCTTGTCGAACTCGTACTTCACCGGTTCGCCGCCGGTCGGCACCTCGATGATGACGTTGAGGTCGTCGGGCGGATTGCTGCCGACCGGAATCAGATCGATACGCATGATATTCCCCTTTACCTAACAAATGTCAGCGTGGCGCCAACAGGCGATCAAGTCCTGTCTCGCCCGCACCGGTCTTCTGCAGGCGCGGATAGCGGGGGCCGTCGTGATAGTCGATGGCGACATCGCGGAACCGGTCTCCATTCCGGACGGTCAGCCGGATCGGTTCCTTCGTGGTCTGCGCGGCGACGATCGCCGCCTTCAGCCTGTCGCCACTATACGCCTCGCCGTTCACCGCCGACATCTGCGTGCCGACGTCGATCGCCGCCCTGAACGCGGGCGAATCCCACAGCGAGGCGGTGACGACGCCGTCCTTGTTGACGACCATGCCCAGCGAATAGCTGACATCGGTGCCGCGCGCCTTTTCCAGCTTGGTGAAATAGCTCGTCGGCTCGGGCGTATAGACCAGCGTGTAGCCGTTCATCACGAACCCCTGCACCGGCGCCGGCTGCCCCGTCTCCGTCAGGCGCTTCGTCAGGAAACCTGCCCAGTCATAGGGCCGGATGCCGTTCAGCGTCCGCACCACCGCGTCGAAATCATAGGTCAGCACGCCCCAGTCGCCGTCGCGCACCCCGAAAAAGGCACGGGCGAAATCGTCGATCGACTTCGTGCCGCCGGACTGGCGACGCAGCATCGCATCGACCTCCATCCAGACCATCAGCCCTTCGTTGTAGTAATCCTCCGACCGTTGCCAGCTGGTCCAGCCCTTGGGCGCGCGGGCGGAGATGACCGGATCGTTGGTGGTGTCGACCAGCGGCCGCCACTGCCGCCCCTTCGCCGCGTCGTAGATCGCGAGCGTCGCGGCATAGGCGTCGAGCGTGTCCTGTTTGGAGACGAGGCCGGAACGCGCCTGCAGCACATAGCCCCAGAACTGCGTCTGGCCTTCATATACCCACAGCAGCGAATCACGCATCGTCGTGCGGAAATCGGGGGTCCACAGGTCGGCGCCGCGGCGGAACTTGCCGTCCCAGCTGTGCGTGAACTCGTGGGGCAGCAGGTTGCGGCGGGTGACGCTATTGGTCCAGTCGATGAAGTAACCGGGGCCGACGCCGTTTTCCGACGACCGGTGATGTTCCAGCCCGATGCCGCCCAGCTGGTCGGTGATCGACAGCAGGAATTCGTATTTGTCGTAATGCTGCGCCCCGAACGTCTTCACCGCCTGATCGACCAGGCGCTTGTGCGCGTCGATCTGTTCGGGCGTGGCGGCCAGTTCCTTCGGATCGTCGGCGAAGACGTTCAGATCGACGCGCGGCGACAGGGGCCATGTCTTGCCGTACTTGCCCGCCAGCACCGGCGAATCGACCAGCGTATCATAATCCGTCACCTGATAGGCATAGGTGGCGCCGCTCGCCCGCGCCGGCACCGCGCCCGCCGCAGTCCAGCCGGTGGGATATTTCACCGTCATGCGGATCGGGATCTGGCGGGTGAAATAGCCGGCCGGATACAGGCTGACCGCGTTGGGCTGCAGGCTGATCATCGTCGGCGTCATGACGACGCGGCCCTGATCGGGCCTGGTCGCGGAGATGAACTGAAATTCCACGTCCAGCGTCTTCGCCCCCGACGGCACGTCGATGTGGAAGGCGAAGACGTCGACCGGATCGCGCGTCCACGGCAGCACCCGGCCGTTCGCGCGGACGACGAGCCCGGCCAGCTTTTCGATCTCGCCGCGCGGTCCGTGCTTGCCGGGCAGCCATTTCGGATAGAGCAGCGCCATCTTGCCGCTGGTGGCGACGGGGATCGTCTCCTTCACGCGAAAGATGCCGCGTTCGGTATCGGTGGCGTCGACATCCAGCAGGATGGTGCCCGGATAGGGCGTGTCGCGCGCGGCCGGGATCGTGTCGACGAAGGGCACCGGTTGCGGGGCGCTGTTGCCGGCGGGCACCTGCGCGGCGGCGGGAAGGGCGAGGCCGGACAGCGCGGCGGACGCGAACAGGGCGACGACGAACGTGGCGTGCATGGAGAACCTTTGATGCGGAAGGGGTTGCTGCGAGTGTAGGCACCCGCGCCGGCCCCCGTCCAGCCCCTCCGCCCGTCCCTTCGCCCTAACCGCCGCTGCCCAGCACATTGATGGTGAAGGCCAGCACGCCCAGATTGAACACGAACGCCGCCATGCTGTGGCCCAGCACGACCCGGCGGATGCCCGCAGCGCGAATGGTGACGTCGGAGGTCTGGAACGTCATGCCCAGCGTGAAACTGAAATACAGGAAGTCCCAGTAATCGGGGGTATCGTCGGTGCCGGGAAAGTCGAGCCCGCCGGCATCGTGCCCCGCCCCGTCGCCCAGATAATAGAGATGGGCATAATGGAGCGCATAGACGGTGTTGGAGAACAGCCACGTCAGCACCAGCGTCGCCACCACCAGCACGATCGCCGCGCCGTCGCTGCGGCCCTTGAGCTCGCCCGCCACCGCGACCAGGATCACCGCCATCGTCAGCCCGGTGAAGCCGAGCAGGACGGTGCGGTTGGCGTCGTTGCGCCGGGCCGCCTGCCGCATCGCCGCTGCCTCGCCGCGGCCCAGCAGCGTCGATACCGCGATCAGGAAGACCGTCGCGGCGAGGTCGAACGCCGCCATGATCCCCCGGCCGCGACCCAGCCACGGCATGGCGACCGCCAGTGCGCCGGCGAAGACGAGCGCGAACAGCACGAAGCGCGGCGGCGCCACCCGCTGGCCAAGGTCGCTCCATGGTGCGCGTTCCATCGCGACGACGCCTAGCGCAGGGGCGCGGGCTCGCCTAGATACCCGCCCTCTTATGGCCCGGATCGAAACCCCCAAGCGCGTGCGTGGCACGCAGGACATCTTCGGCGACGAACAGCGCCGCTTCGCCCACGTGCTCGCCACGTTCGAGCGGGTACGCGCGCTGTATTGTTTCCAGCGTGTCGATATTCCCATTTTCGAGGCAACCGAGGTGTTCGCCCGCTCGATCGGCGAGACCACCGACGTGGTGTCGAAGGAGATGTATTCCTTCCCCGATCGCGGTGGCGATTCGCTGACGCTGCGGCCCGAATTCACCGCCGGGCTGGCGCGCGCCTTCCTGACCGAGGGGTGGCAGCAATATGCGCCGCTGAAACTGGCGACTTCCGGTCCCGTGTTCCGCTACGAACGCCCGCAAAAGGGGCGGTATCGCCAGTTCCACCAGATCGACGCGGAAGTGATCGGCGCGCCCGAACCGGCGGCGGACGTGGAACTGCTGGTCCTGGCCGACCAGTTGTTGCGTGAACTGGGCGTGGAGGGGGTGACGCTCCAGCTCAACACGCTGGGCGATGCCGAGACGCGCGATGCGTGGCGGCAGGCACTGGTCGATCATTTCGAGGCGCACCGCGCCGACCTGTCCGAGGACAGCCTGACCCGGCTGGCCAAGAATCCGCTGCGCATCCTCGATTCGAAGGACCCGCGCGATCGGCCGGCGGCGGATTCGGCGCCGGATATCGACGCCTATCTGACGCCGGCGGCGCGCGCCTTCTTCGATGCGGTGACGGCGGGGCTGGATGCGGCGGGCGTGGCATGGACACGCAATCCGCGACTGGTGCGCGGCCTCGACTATTACCGGCACACCGCGTTCGAGTTCGTCACCGACCGGCTGGGATCGCAAGGGACGGTGCTGGCCGGCGGGCGCTATGACGGGCTGATCGAGTCGCTTGGCGGGCCGGCGACGGCGGGGGTCGGCTGGGCGGCGGGGGTCGAGCGGCTGGCGATGCTGGTGCCGGAGACCTCGCCGATTGCCGTGGATATCGCTGTCATCGCAGAGGCAGAAGAATTCCACTTGCCCGTCGTCGCGCTGACGGCTGCATTGCGCCGGTCCGGCTATTCCACGGAAGGATTTGTCACGGGCAATCCGAAAAAGCGTTACGAGAAGGCGCTGAAGGCCGATCCTGCCTATACTATCTCGCTCTCCCGTATGAATGGGTTGCCCCATGTTGGCGAACGCGGCCGGCGTGCGACATTCCATCCTGATGAACTGCGGGCGATCATCGACCCGATTACAAACGGTCTGGCATGAACCCCATCTCCCCCGACCGCATCGCCCAGATCGAGGCGCGGCGTGACGAATTGGCGGCGCAGATGGCACGGGGCGATCTGCCCGGCGACCGTTTCGTGGCGGTGTCAAAGGAATATGCCGAACTCGAACCCGTGGCGCAGGCTGCGGGCGAGGTGCGGCGGCTGCGCGCAGAAGCGGAAAGCCTTGCGTACATGGCCGAGGACACCGGCGACGACGAACTCCGCCAGATGGCGGCCGAGGAGCTGCACGAAAACAAGGCCGCGCTGGAATCCGCCAATCGCCGCCTCGCGCTCGCGCTGCTGCCCCGCGATGCCGCCGACGAGCGAGCGGCGATGCTCGAAATCCGCGCCGGCACCGGCGGGGACGAGGCGGCGCTGTTCGCGGGCGACCTGTTCCGCATGTACCAGCGTTATGCCGACGGGCAGGGCTGGCGGGTCGAGACGATCTCCGCCAGCGCCTCCGACGCGGGTGGGTTCAAGGAGGTCGTCGCCTCCGTCACCGGACAAGGCGTGTTCGCGCGGATGAAGTTCGAATCGGGCGTCCACCGCGTCCAGCGGGTGCCCGCGACCGAGGCGGGCGGGCGCATCCATACCTCCGCCGCCACCGTCGCGGTGCTGCCCGAGGCGGAGGAGGTTGATGTGAAGATCGACGAGGCGCGCGACCTGCGGATCGACGTCTACCGGTCGTCCGGTCCCGGCGGCCAGTCCGTTAACACCACCGATTCGGCGGTGCGGATCACGCATCTGCCCACCGGCCTCGTCGTGATCCAGCAGGACGAGAAATCGCAGCACAAGAACAAGGCCAAGGCACTGAAAGTGCTGCGCACCCGCCTGTACGAGGCGGAACGCGAACGGCTCGCTTCCGAACGGTCGGGCACGCGCAAGGCGATGGTCGGCTCAGGCGACCGGTCGGAGCGCATCCGGACCTATAATTTTCCGCAGGGGCGGGTGACCGATCATCGCATCAACCTGACGCTGCATCGCCTGCCGGAGATCATGCAGGGCGAACTCGGCGATCTGGTCGGCGCGCTGATCGCCGAGGACGAAGCCGAACGTCTCGCCACGCTCGATGCCTGATCACTCCGCAGGGGCGGGGCAGGACGGCATCCGCGCGGCGATCGTGGCGGCGGCGGCGCGCTTCGCCTTTTCCGCGACGCCCCGGCTCGATGCCGAACTGCTAATGGCACATGCGCTGGGGGTCGAGCGATCGGCGCTGCTGCTGGGCCATGACGGACCGGTTCCCGCTGAATTCGCGGCGCTGGTCGACCGTCGCGCGGGGCAGGAGCCGATCGCCTATATCACCGGCAGCCGCGGGTTCTGGACGCTCGATCTCGCGGTCGGGCCGGGGGTGCTGGTGCCGCGCGCGGACAGTGAGACGTTGATCGAGGCGGCACTTGCCCGGTTCGCGGCGGCGCCGCCCGCGACCATCCTCGACCTCGGCACCGGTCCCGGCACCCTGTTGCTGGCATTGCTGGATGAATGGCGGAATGCGCGGGGGATCGGGATCGACCGGTCGGCGGCTGCGCTTGGCTGGGCGCGTCGCAATGCCGAACCGTTCGGCGCGCGCGCTGCCTTCGTGCAGGGCGACTGGGGCACGGCGGTGACGGGATCGTTCGACCTCGTCGTCTGCAACCCGCCCTATATCGGACTGGACGAGGCGTTGTCGCCTGAAGTGGTCGGGTACGAACCCGGCGAGGCGCTGTTCGCGGGGGCGGACGGGCTGGCGGATTACTGCCGTCTTGCGCCCGAACTGCGCCGCCTCGTCGCGCCGGGCGGGGCGGCGATCGTCGAGATCGGCTGGACGCAGGCGGAGGCGGTCGGCGACCTGCTGCGGGCGCAGGGTTTCGCAGTCGATCTGCGCCGCGATCTCGGCGGGCGTCCACGGGCGTTGATCGCCGCTTGACCCGGTGGCAGGGCCGCCCATATTTCGCTTGTGGGGCAGCGTGCTCCGCCGCTATGAGCGGATCGGGGCATATGATCTTCAATCGTCAGGCGTCATTGGCCGGATGGCTCATGCCCGGCAACGACGACCGCGAGATCGTGCGGTGGCCCGCCTCATCGTGATGATGCTGCCCGGTGGTGGTATCGACGGGCTCGACGCTATGTCGGGCAGGGGCTGCGCCCGAACAACCCGCTGCACCGTTGGAACAGTGTTACTGGCAAGGGACGACAGGCTTGATCAATAATCGGCAGCAGCAGGCTGGGCGCCGTCGCGGTCGCAACGGTAGCGGCGGCGGCAACAATGGTGGCGGCCCGCGTCAGGGCGGTCAGGGTCGTTCCGACAACGGCAATCGTATCGATAACCGCGCGCGCGGCAATGCGAACCAGCTTTACGAGAAGTACAAGAACCTCGCGGCGGATTCGCAGCGTCAGGGCGACCGGGTGAACACCGAATATTATCTCCAGTTCGCCGACCATTATTTCCGGGTGTTGAGCGATCAGCGTGGCCGGTTCGAGGATCAGCCGCAGCAGCGCCGCCCCTCGCAGGACTTCGACGGCGACGACGAATATGGTGACGAGGGTGAGCCGATCCGCGCCGGCGAGCAGGGCGATGCCCAGCGGCAGGACCGTGGCGACCGACCGGTCGAGCGGCAGGAGCGTTTCGAACGGCAAGAACGTCCGGAACGGCAGGCCGAGCGCCAGGAGCGCCCTGAGCGGCAAGAGCGCGCGGAACGACAGGATCGTCCGCGTGAGGGGCGTCGCAACGAGCCGCGTGTCGAGGGGGGCGAGCGTCCCCGTCGTCAGGACAATCGCGACGATCGCAATACGCGTGCTGCCGATCGCCCGGCAGTGGATACGGAGCGCAACGACGCGCTCTATCAGCCGCAGACAGCTTTCCCGCCACAGCCCGAAGTCGCCGCCCAGCATCGTGCCGAGCCGATTGCGGCGGGAGAGAATCTCGAACAGCGGGCAGAGGCGATCCTTGATGCCGATGCGCCGCTGGCACCGCGCCGTCGCGGCCGGCCACGGCGGGAGGCTGCTCCAGTGGTAGAGGCCGTGTCCGGGGACAATGGCGTCGACGCGGATCGTCTGCCGCCGTCACTGAACATCTCGGCTGGCGATGCCCCGGTCGAGGACGACGCGCCCAAGCCCCGTCGGCGCCGGGTCCGTGCCGCCGTTACGGACGACGTCGCCGCCAGCTGAACGACGAGACGACCGGTTGAAGAAACAGGGGGTCGGTGCCGAAAGGTACCGGCCCCCTACCGTTTCAGCAGCTTGTCACATCCGCGATCAGTCGATCCGCTCGACATCCTCGTCATGCCCGGACCCGGAACTCAGGAACGCCAGCCCCATCAGGGCTCCCGCCAGCATCACCGATCCTCCGACGCCGCCGATCACGGCGAACATCGTCACGAGATGCAACGGGCCCTGGATATGTGCCATGACCGCGATCACCGCCGCGGCGCACAACATGCCGGCCATCGTCATCCAGGCCAGCAAGTTCCGGAATCGTGTCCAGGCATGGTTCGCCTGATCGGGATCGCCCAGGCCGGCGGGACGGTGGTTCATGGGATGGATCATGCGACCCGATCGACGATCACTCAACCTGATAGATCGATGGGCTGTCCGGAACATTTTGAATTTTTCTATGTAAACGCTGTTGACGTCAAACTGTCACGACCGTAGAGGGGTTTCACCGCAGCGGCGGCCTTCGTGGCCTGTTTCGCAGTGGTCGCAAAAAACCAGATGCCTTGTGCGACCTGAGAGGGGAGCTGGAGGGCGTTTCGGTTTTTGTTCTTTGACATTGTTGATTTAGATGAAGGGACATGTGGGCGGCGGCCTGCGGGATGTCTGGCGTTATCAAGGCGTCGGATGTGTCGTAAGCACTAAGCTGTTCTCACAGGTCCTTCACGTATCCATA
>NZ_BAABBF010000013.1:0-75365 GCF_039537815.1 Sphingomonas cynarae
AAGGTGACCTTCGATCCGCGCCCATTGCTCATCCGTCAGTGTCCGTCTGCTCACCGCTGGCTCCTTCCTCCAGCCTTGAACCAGAACTTCACATCAAACGGAATCCCTGAATGCAGACACGACCTAGAAGGGGCACAGGACCAGAAAACTCTCGCTCAAAGCCGGTTGAGAAGAACCGGAGAGCTTCAACGTTGAAACCACGTGGCGCCGACCCAATTTCACCGGTCGAACCGTTGCTCCACGTCAGGGAAGTCCGTCGGCTTTTAACGTCGCATCATTGAGGAAGGCCCTCCCACGGTCTACATATTGGACAGACATACCGGACGACGAACGGCGTGCCGGGTGACAGGTCGAACATCATAATATCGGAACATGAGATGCTCAGTTTTCTCGTCGATGGTGGCCAGATGGGCGCTGCCATCCGCGCCTATGACTGGCGCGACACCGTTCTGGGCGTGCCGGCGGAATGGCCAACCCCGCTGAAGACCGTGGTGAGCATCGTGCTCGGTTCCAATCAGCCCATGTTCGTCGCCTGGGGTGCGGAGCAGACGCTGTTCTACAACGACGCTTATGCGATCATTCTGGCGGACAAGCATCCGCACGCGCTCGGACGCCCGTTCATGCAGGTCTGGGCGGAAATCGAGGCCGACCTGACCCCGATCGTCCGGCAGGCCTATGGCGGCATCCCCGTCCACATGGACGACATCACGCTGATGATGCACCGGCGCGGGTATCTGGAGGAGGCCCATTTCGCGTTTTCCTATACGCCGGTCCGGGGTGAGGCCGGGGTGGTGGAGGGGCTGTTCTGCGCCTGTACCGAGATTACCGATCAGGTTCTGGCCGAACGCCGTCGTGCCGCCGATATCCGACGGCAGCAGCGTCTGTTCGAACAGGCACCGGGGTTCATCACCATCCTGCACGGACCCCACCATGTGTACGAGTTCGCCAACGCGACCTATCGCCGTCTGTTCGGCGATCGGGAATTCGTCGGCCGGACGGTGCGCGAGGCTTTTCCCGAACTGGAAAACCAGGGTTATTACGAACTGCTGGACCGCGTCTATCAGACAGGCGAGCGGTTCGTCGCCCATCACATACCGCTTTTGCTGGATGCAGGCGATGGCGACCGGGAGGAACATATCCTCGACTTCATCTATGAGCCGATCGTCGATGATGCCGGCAACGTGACCGGCATCTTCGTCCAGGGTCAGGACGCCACGGAAGCCCATCGCGCGCAGACCGAATTGCGGGAGAGCGAGGAACGTAGCCGGCGTATCGTGGAAGGGGTGAAGGATCATTCCATATTCACGGTCGATATCCGCAACCGGGTCATGGACTGGACGCCCGGTGCCGAAACCGTCTTCGGCTGGTCCGCCGACGAGATTCGCGGCCGCTCCGTCGACATCCTGTACACTCCCGAGGATCGCGCTGCCGACGTTCCGACGCAAGAATTGACGAAGGCACGTGACGAGGGCTGCGCCAGTGACGAGCGATGGCATCTTCGACGCGACGGAAGCCGGTTCTTCGCGAATGGATCGGTTCGTCCGCTGCACGACGCACAGGGCGCGATCACCGGCTTCATCAAGATCGCTCGCGACGAGACCGAACGACGCGGTGCCGAGGCTGCGCTGCGCGAGACCGAGCAACGTTACCGTCTTGCCGCCAAGGCGACCAACGACGCGATCTGGGACTGGGACCTGGCCTCGAACTGCGTCGAGTGGAACGAGGCGGTGCGGGTGCTGTTCGGCTATACCGAGGACGAGATCGAGCCGACCGGCGACTGGTGGATCGGGAACATCCATCCCGATGACCGGGAGCGGGTCGATGCGGATATCCACGCCGTCATCGCCGGGGCGGACGACCACTGGACATCCGAGTATCGCTTTCGCCGTGGCGACGGCAGTTTCGCCGATGTCTTCGACCGCGGGCATGTCTTCCGCAACGAGGAGGGAGCCGCCATCCGCATGATCGGGGCGATGCTGGACCTGACCGAGCGCAAGAGCGCGGAAAAGGCCCTGCGGGAGCTTAACGAGACGCTGGAGACCCGCGTCGCCGAGCGGACGGCGGATCTCATGACGGCACAGGATGCGTTGCGGCAGGCGCAGAAGATGGAAGCGGTCGGCCAGCTCACCGGCGGCCTTGCGCATGATTTCAACAACCTGTTGACCGGGATTTCCGGCAGTCTGGAGATGATGCAGATCCGCATCGCGCAGGGCAGGACCGATGATGTCGAACGCTATGTCGGCGCAGCGCAGGGCGCGGCCAAGCGCGCGGCGGCGCTGACCCACCGGCTGCTCGCCTTCTCACGCCGGCAGACGCTCGCCCCCAAGCCGACCAACGTCAATCACCTCGTCAGTGGAATGGAGGATCTGATCCGTCGTACGGTCGGGCCGTTGGTCGACGTCGAGACGGTCAATGCCGCCGGGCTGTGGCCCAGCCTGATCGATCCCAGCCAGCTGGAGAACGCCATCCTCAATCTGTGCATCAACGCGCGGGACGCGATGCCGCAGGGCGGCACGATCACGATCGAAACCTGCAATCGCTGGATGGACCAGCGCATGGCCAAAGAACGCGGTCTGGACCCCGGCCAGTATATTTCCCTGTGCGTGTCCGACAAAGGTACCGGCATGACGCCGGAGGTGATCGCCCGGGCGTTCGATCCGTTCTTCACCACCAAGCCGATCGGCGAAGGCACCGGCCTTGGCCTGTCGATGATCTACGGTTTCGCCAAACAATCGGGTGGTTCGGTGGCGATCTATTCGGAGGTCGATCAGGGTACGATGGTGTGCGTCTATCTCCCCCGGCATCAAGGGGAGGCCGAGACGACCGATATCGCGCTGGAAACCGGGGCGGCGCCGCGTGCCGAGGCCGGGGAAACGGTATTGGTCGTGGATGACGAGCCGACCGTGCGCATGCTCGTCGCGGAGGTACTGACCGACCTGGGCTATACCGCGATCGAGGCAGCGGACGGTGCGGCCGGGCTGAAGGTCATCAATTCCGACCTGCGCATCGATCTGCTCATCACGGATGTGGGCCTGCCCGGCGGGCTGAACGGCCGGCAGGTCGCCGATGCCGCACGGGTCGCGCGCCCCGATCTGAAGGTTCTGTTCATCACCGGATATGCGGAGAACGCCGTATTGAGTCACGGTCATCTCGACCCCGGAATGCATGTTCTGACGAAGCCATTTGGAATGGACATCCTCGCGACGCGAATACGCGATCTGATCGAGGGCTGAGGCAAGGACGTGGCGACAGGCCCGCGGTCGGGCATGTCGCGATCGGCCGGCGCCGCGATCCGCCCACCCGGGTTCCCGCGGGGCGTGCAGGCCGGCATACCGGCGCAACCATCCAGGCAGCGAGGCTCAACCTCCGGATTTCATTGCTGTCCCGGTGCCGGTCCGGCGCGCCCGTGACGATTGGCCCTATCGCATGCGGGCATCAGGGAGCATGTCCTTAACGACTGGGCTTCCATAGGATGAGGGAAGCCGCTCAGAGGATGGCAAGCGTCGATGTCGGTAGTCATGGTTGCGCTGTTGCTCGCGGGCAGTTCCGTCGAGATATTGCCGGCGCTGGTGCCACCAGCCGCAACCGCCCCGATCCAGATGGCCCCGGACACCCTGCCGCGGCCATCCGGACAGGCAATATCCGTCGAGCAGGAGACGCCCGGGCAGAACCCGTCACAGGCCGCCACCGCCGTTCCGCCGTCGCCCGTTGTCGAGCCGGATGGCCCTGCTACGCCTGCGACCCTTGTAACGCCTGCCACCCCTTCGACCCCGCCACAGGGGGGGCAGGCGGCGCCTTCCGGCCATTCTCCCCAAAACGACATCATCGTCACCGGCCGCAAGGAAGCGGCAGGCGATCCCCTGCGCGCGATCAATGCCGAGTCCTTCGCCGTCACCCAGAAGGTGGATGATGCGGTGGTCGGCCCGGTGGCCAGGACCTACAAGAAGACGGTGCCGGGCCCGATCCGGTCGGGCATCCACAATTTCCTGTATAATCTGCGCGAACCGATCGTCTTCCTGAACTTCCTGCTGCAGTTGAAGCCGGGAAAGGCGGTCGAGACGGTCGGCCGGTTCGCGATCAACAGCACGATCGGTGCCGTCGGGGTGGTGGATATCGCCAAGCGGAAGCCGTTCCGTCTGCCGCGACGCTCGAACGGATTCGCCAACACGCTGGGCTATTACGGCATCAAGAATGGACCGTTTTTGTTTCTGCCTCTGGTGGGGCCGACGACCGTCCGGGACCTGTTCGGGGGGGCGATCGACCGCCTTATCCTGCCGGCGGCGGTCGGCAGTCCCTTCACCAGTGCGACCTATGCGATACCGGCCGGCGTTCTGGGGACGCTCGACCACCGGTCCGAGTTCGATCAGACGCTGAAGGACCTGCACGACAATTCGCCCGATCCCTATGCCGCCTCCCGCGCCTTTTACCTGAACCGGCGGCAGGCCGAAATCGACCGGCTGCATGGTCGCGGCGACAATGATCCGGCCGGCATGACGGGACCGCCGCCAAGCGTCCGCCCGTTCGTCCCCCGCGATCTGGAGCCGCCCCCGTCGACCCCGGACACGTCGACCCCGGACACGTCGACCCCGGACCCGTCCGAGCGGCTGCGTTCCCCGGCGTCTGCCCCGACACCATCGGATGGCGGCCCTTCGGGCCAGTGATCCACCATGTCCCCGGTGTGGGGACCGACCGGTGACGAAGCCGGTCGCGATGGCGTGACCGGCGGCATCGCGGTCCTGTCCGCCTTCGATGCGGGCGGGAGCAAAGCACAGGGCCAGCCGTCCTACGCCACCCGACATCCCGCGCCATCGGTCAGTCGGTCAGTCCGGGGCCCTCGACGATCAGGGCGATGCCGATCGCGTTGCGCAGCCGGGCGGGGACGTCGACCTCCAGGGCAGCGGCGGTGCGGCGAAACGGCAGCGCCGCGCCGCCGGGAACCGACACCCGCTCGATCCGCCCGCGGCCGACCGGATTGGCGGCGCCCAGCAGGGTCGACCGCACTACGCCGTCGTCGGGCCAACCCAGCACCAGCGCATGTACCGCCTCGCCCTTGCGGACGTACCGGATATCCCGCGCCGTATAGGCCGTGTCCTGGCCACCTTCCGAAAAGCTGCCGCCGCCCGAACCGGTCGGCCCCTCGGCATGGATGCGCCAGGGCCGGGTGGCGTAGATCGCATCGCCATAACGGCGCATCCAGACGCCGATCGCCTCCACGATCTCGCGTTCCCGGGCATCGATCGTGCCATCGCCCCTGATCGGCACGCTGAGCATCATGTTGCCGTTCTTCGAGACGACGTCGCACAGCGTGTGGAGAACCTTGGCGGGCGTCTTGTAGCGATTGTCGCGCAGATACTGCTCGCCGTAGAACCAGTTGCCGAGACAGGTTTCGGTCTGCCAGGGATAGGGATCGATATGGCCCTTCTGCCCCCGCTCCACGACATCGACCAGCCCCATGCGGCGCTGGGGCGGGGTTTCCTTCGCGGTGCAGACGCCATCCAGCCGGCCGCCGTTGCGGCGCATGTTGTGGTTGTAGAAATAGGCGGCGATATCCAGCCCGGCCTGCCCGAGCGGCAGGTCGTGATTGTCGAAATACAGCATGTCCGGCTGGTAACGGTCGATCAGTTCGCGACAGCGCAGCAGCCAGCGGTTCACGAATGCCGGATCGGGAGACGGACCCTCGTTCCACAGCCCGTCGGTGGCGGCATGCCAGGCATTGGCCTCGGCGATCGACCCGATATCGTCGGGCATCCGCATCGTCGCCCCGCCATATAGCTGTTGCGGATCGAGCCCGTTCCACCACGTGCCGCGACCGTCGGCGCGTGTCAGCCTGGCGGCATCGTAACGCTCGCCGCGCCGGGGGCCTTCCGGATCATAGCCATAGGCCGGCTGGTTCCAGTGCCAGGCGTGACCCGAATGGTTGGACACCGCGAACCGCAGGCCCCGCGCGCGTGCCAGCTTCTCCCACGTGCCGATGATGTCCTTCCCGGGGCCGACGCGGGTGGTGTTCCAGCCATGATGGGACGAGGCATAGCAGTCGAGATTGTCGTGATGATTGGCGAGCGCCATGAAATAGCGCGCGCCCGCATGCTTGTAGAGATCGAGCAGTTCGGCGGGGTCCCAGCGTTCGGCCTTCCACGCATGCTGGATCTCCATGAATCCGCGATCGGCGGGGTGGCCGTAATGCTCGCGGTGATGGGCGTAGGAGGGGTGCCCCTGCAGGTACATGTTGCGCGCGTACCAGTCGTCGCCGGCGGCGGGCACCGACGGCGCGCCCCAATGCGCCCAGATGCCGAACTTGGCATCCCGGAACCAGTCCGGTGCGGTGTAGCCGGCGGCCAGCGATGCCCAGTCGGCCGTGAAGGTGCGCGGCGCGGGCACCGCCACCGGGCGCAGCGCCGCCCGCGGCGACGGTGGCGCAGCAGCGGCCTTCGCATCTTCCGCCGCGAGGGGAAGCGGGCTCAGGCCCAGCGCGGTGGCGCCGGCCAGCACGGTGCGGCGATCGATCGGTGTCATCGTGCAGTCCCCAGTATCTTGCCGGTCGTGCCGGGGGCAGGGCGCCCGGACGCGTGGTAGCGATCCGGGCTCCCTGCCGCCCCTTAGAAGTTCAGCCGCAGGATGCCGCTGATCCGGCGGTCGTTCAGCACCGAATCGCGGGGCCGCGTGTCGAGCCCGAAGATGGTGTCGCGCCGCGTGTTGGTCAGGTTGGTGCCGTCGACGGTGAACGCAACATGGTCGTTGAAGCTGTACGTGACCGACGCGTCGAGCTGGCCGAACGCGTTCGAGTAGATCGGCAGGTTGCGCGTGCCGTTACCCGCCGTCGTGCGGACGTACCGGCTGCGCCAGTTATACGCGGCGCGGAACGACACGGGACCCTTTTCGTACAGCCCGATCAAATTGTAGCTGTACTTGGACAGCCCCTCCAGCGGCACGGTGATGCGGGCGCCGCCGGTATCGATCGCGGTCGGCGACGGTGCCTCGGAATCCACATAGGTGAAGTTCGCCTGCACGCCGAAACCGCTGAGCAGCCCCGGCAGGAAGTCGAAGAAGGTGTTGCCGCCGATCTCGATGCCCTTGACCTTGCCGTCGTCGCCATTGGCCGGGCGATTGACGTCGTACACGACGCTGGTGTTGCCGAACGTGTAGGTTTCCGGGGTCACCGTGCTGGCGATGAACCCGTCGATCTTCTTGTAGAACCCGGCCGCGTACAGCAGCCCGGTGTTGGAGAAATACCATTCCAGCGATGCGTCGAACTGGTCCGCTTCCAGCGGCCGCAGGAACGGATTGCCGCCGGTGGCGATCGGACGGACCGGGTTCGGCGTGGCCGGATTGGGTTGCGTGATGCTCAGGTTGGGATTGAGTTGCGAAAAGTCCGGCCGCGTCAGCGCCTTCGATCCGGCAAGCCGGAGCTGCAGCCGCTCCGTGAAGCGGAACCGCAGGTTCAGGCTGGGCAGGAACTTGGTGTAGTTGCTGTCCGCGTTCACCGCATCGAAACTGGTCGTGCCGTTCTGGAAGGCGGGGCTGCCGTCGCCGTTGAAGGCCGGCGATCCATCGGGATTGAGTACCCGGACCTGCGGCGTCTGGCTGAGGAAGCCGTTGGACCGGGATTCGGTGCGGACCACCCGCACACTGACATTGCCGTCGAACGGCACCGCGAAATCGTCCAGCCCGAACCGGGCGGTCGCATAGCCTGCATAGGTCCTTTCGACCTGGGTGTTGCGATCGCTGGGCAGATAGGACTGACCCGCGATCAACGCCGCCGCCGCCGCGTCCGGCAACTGCGTCGCCAGCTTGCGGCGCGTCGAACCATAATCGTTCAGGATGGCCAGCGGGAAGGCGAGCACGTCGCCGAACAGGCCCGGCCGGCCACGGAAGAAGCTGCTGGTGTCGAACACCTCGTAGAAGCTGGAGTCCGGCAGCGTGCCGGGGCCGCCGAAAAAGCCCACGAAATTGCGGTACGACGTCGAGGCGTTGTTCGCGCGCCGGTTGGTGTAGCGCCCGCCGACCTTGATGGATTTCAGCGCCCCGTCGAATTTATATTCGGCGTCCAGTCGCCCGGCATATTCGCGCGCCGACGAATCGTCGATGTTGTCGAGATAATAGCCGAGGCCGTAATTCGCGGGGTTGGTGAACCCTGCGCCGGTCGGCAGCGTCAGCACCGGCACGGCGCCCGACAGGTCCTGCGTCACCGTCGTGTTCGGCGGGCTGAGCGATACGATCGCGCGATCCTGGCTCGACGTGCCCTTGATGTACTGGAAATCCGCGCTGACGTTCAGGCGATCGGTCGGATTCCACTTGCCGTTCAGCGAGTAGTCGGTGGTCACCGAATCGCGTGTCGAGAAACTGGTGTTGGAGGCGGTCGGTACGTCGACGAACGATCCTCGGATGAATTCGCCGTTGCTGTCGAACTGCGGCGGATCGATCGTGGACGGGATGATGTTGCTGGTGCCGGTGAACGCGAAGAACGAATAGTCGCGGAAGACGAAGTTGTATTCCGAACGGAACATCTCGCCCGTGAATTCCAGCCGGTCGGTTGGCCGCCACTGCACCGCGATGTCGGTGCCGAAGCGCTGGCGGTCGCCCTGGACCTGGCCGATGCCGGCGCCGGACGGAACGGTGGTCGTCGCGTTGCCACGGCCCGGGAAGGGGCCGAGGTCGGTCCCGGCGCCGAAGGTGTAGAATGGTTCGGTGGACACCGTATCCTGCCGGAACGCGGTCCGCTGATACGAGACGTTGGCGAGGATGCCGACCTGCCCGATCGGCGTGTTCCACCGATAGCTGACCAGCGCGCTGGCCTGCGGTTCCGTCTGGTCCACCAGGTCGTAATGGTTGAGCCCGAAGCTCGCCGCGAACTTCGCACCCGCGAAATCGAACGGCTTGCGCGTGCGCAGGTTGACGAGGCCGCCGATTCCGCCCTCGATCAGATCGGCCGATGGATTCTTGTAGATGTCGATGCCGGCCAGCAACTCGGACGGCACGTCTTCAAAGCTGAGGCCACGGCCGCCATTGGCGGTGAAGCTGTCCCGGCCGTTCACCTCGGTGCGGACCTGGGTCAGGCCGCGAATGGCGATCGAGCTGCCTTCGCCGAAGTTCCGCTCCACCTGCACGCCCGAAATGCGTTGCAATGCCTCGGCGACGTTACGGTCGGGCAGCTTGCCGATATCCTCGGCCGCGATGGAATCCACGATCTGTTCGGCGTTGCGCTTGATCTGCTGCGCCGACCGCACACTGGCGCGGATACCGGTAACAACGATGGCATCGTCCTCGGTGGTGTCGGTCGCGGCCTCGGCACCGATCGGCGCCTGCGCGGCAGGGGCCGGCTCCCCTGCCGTGCCGGTGCGGGGTGGCTGGCCGCCGACGCTACCATCGGCCTGTCCGGGCTGGATCTGACCGGCATCGCCATTCGCGACCTGAACGGTCGTCTGGGCAAACGCGACCACGGGAGAAATACCGAAGGCCAGCAGCGCCGACGATGCGCAGGCGTTCAGCCACCGCTGGCGATTCGGGCATGGGCGCGGCGACAGGGCGATGACAGTCGATTGCATTGTTCTTTTCCTCTCCTGGATGCGCGCTTCATGGCCAGACTGCAGCAGCCCGAGGCATGTCACGCCGTCATCTTGATCGTGATAGCGCTATCATAATCGAGCGAATCCACGGCCGGAACCTTGTATAAAAGGCTTTCCTGCCAAAGCAATGGGAGTGGTAGCGTTCGCTATCTGTGAGCGGGATGGGGTCTGGCCAGTCCAGATGGCGCGGCGCCGCTGTCGAGTGCGGATTGCGGCCCGGCACGACATTCGATGCGGGGTGGCGCCGCGGCGTCGATAATCGACGGGCGCGTTTCAAACATGATGCCACCGCCCCTGTCTGGAGGCGGTGGCACCGGTCAGTCGTTCGTCGTCGGTCGGGCGGTGGTCGTCATGGCCTGGAGGGCATCACTCTTCGGGTCCCGGGCCGCGTATCCCGAACGCTAGAATGACGTCCATTCGTCGTCCGTCCGCACCATGGCGGGAACGGCGACCGCCGGCAGGGGACGGATGTGTGAGCCATAGGCTTCCGGCTTGCCGTAATCGGGCTTGCCGGCCGGCTTGCGATCATGCGCGCCGGTGTGTCCGATATTGAACCGGCTTGCCTGCTCGCTCAGGTTGCCGACTTCGCCCGCCAGATTGCGCGCGGCGGCGGATGTTTCCTCGACCATCGCGGCGTTCTGCTGGGTCGACTGGTCCATCGTCCCGATTGCGGCCGATATCTGCGTGATCGCCGCCGACTGCGCCTGATTGTCCGCCGCCATCGTCGCCAGCAGTTCGTGGACCTGCGCCACATCACCCGAGATGTTGGCGAGCGCGCCGTCGACCTTGGTGACGGCTTCGACCGCCGTCACGATATCGGTCTGCGTCACCGTCAGCTGGTCACGCGCCCGCTTGGCTTCCTCCTCGGCACGCATCGCCAGCGCTGACACCAGATCGGCGACGACTGCGAAGCCGCGTCCGGCATCGCCCGCCCGGCCCGCCTCGACCGCGGCGTTCATCGCCAGCACCCGGGTCTGGAACGCGATCTTGTCGAGCCCCTCGATCACCGAGTCGATGCCCTTGGCGCTGTCCGACACCCGGCCCATCGCCTGTACCGCTTCGTCGGCGACCGCACGGCCGCCACCGACCGTGGCGATCGCCTGATCGGCGCGTTCCACGGTCCGCGTCGCCGCGACCGCTGACGCGCGCAGCCGACCATCCATCTGCGTGACCGAGGCAGCAGTCTCCTCCAGCGAGGCGGCGTTGCTTTCGGTACGGCGTGCGAGATCCTCGGACGCCTGCGCGATCTCGCCGGAGCCGGTACGGATCGTGGTCGCACTCTCCGACACCGAGCCGATCAGGTCGCGCAGCTTGTCCAGCGCTTCGTTGAAATTCAGCTTCAATGCCGCATAGTCGGCGGGGAAATCCGTATCGATCGTGGCGGTCAGGTCGCCGTTCGACAGGTCGGACAGGTGAGTCGATACGGTGTCGACCACCATCTTCTGTTCGGCATCGGTGCGTGCCTTTGCCTGATCGGCCGCCTGCTTGGCGATGCCGTCCTGCCGGAAGACCTGTACTGCCCTGGCCATCGCGCCAACCTCGTCGCCGCGATCGATGCCGACGATCCCGGCGTCGTAACGGCCGCTGGCCATGTCGGCCATCTGCCCGCGAAGTCGGTCGAGCGGCCCTGTGATACCTTTGCGCGTCGCGACCATTGCCAACCCCAGACCCGCGATCACGCTGACGATCGCCACCGCGATCAGCGTCGTCGACGTGTGACGGTTCGACGCGGTGAGATCGGCGGACGAGGTCTTGGCGAAATTGATCCGCTTCTCGTTATAGGGCGCGAACCGCCCCTGCAGCCGGTCGGCGAGCGCGTCGCCGTCCTGCAGCATCCGGCGTGCCGCATCATTGTCATTGCGCAACCCCAGCGCGACGCCCTGCGCGTACCTGTCCTGTATGGCAGTCAGTTCCCTGGCGAAATCGTCGATGATCGTCGCAGCGGCGGGGTCGCCCGCCTTGGCCTGATCCAGCGATCCGATGGCGGCATCGAACGCCGTCTTTTCGCCCTTGGCAGCGGCATGGGCCTTTGGCGAGCCGCCGTCATAGACCAGCGTCTGATACGATCGGTAGCTCATGCTCAGCAACGACCTGTTGGCGCGGGCGAGGTGAATGGTCGGTTCCATCGTATGCGCGATCAGATTGCCGTACCGGGAATCGGCGGCCATCAGCCGGCTGGACGATGTCCATGCCAGGCCCAGGGCGACGATTCCGATCAGCGACAACAGGAGGGATATTTTGATCGATATCTTCAGGTTGTTGAGTGTCGTCATGATGTGTCCCTAGGTCGCCTCGTCAATCTGGGCTGCGCGCGCCTGTGACGCGTGCCCGGTTCCCTAGGTTTAGGACGAGATTGCACCGGACGGACGCAGACAATCGATTTTGGTATACCGATTGGTCGTTTCGACGCCGGTGGTCGATGCATCTGGCGATGATCTTCAAAGCCAGCCAGCCAGCCAGCCAGCCAGCCAGCCAGCCAGCCAGCCTGCCACCGGCCACCGCGACGCCGCCGGCGTTATCCGACTGCCGCGATCGCCTTGGTCGCCAGTTCACCGGTCCAGTCGAGGTCGCCGACCGTGCGCAACACCTCGCGCCCGGCCGAATCGTACAGGATGCTGGTCGGCAGGTTGCTGGCCACCGCGGGCACCCATGCCATCTTGGGGTCGGTATAGGCTTTCAGCGTCGTGAACTTCCGTGCGGCGAAGAAGGGCGCGACCTTGGCCGGGTCCATGTCCTGGCTGAGCGTCACGACATGAAGCCGCCCCGCCTCACGCGTGGCCAGCGCGTCCAGCGTCGGCAGTTCCTTCACGCAGGGGCCGCACCACGTCGCCCACAGGTTCAGCAGCACCGGCTTGCCCCGAAACGACGCCAGCGTCACCGGCTTGCCGGCCGGATCGAGGAAGCCGAGCGTCGGCGCCGCCTCGCCCGCATGGCTCCGGTCGAACGAGCCGCTGCGCGGGGCGGCAGCGGCGGCGGGGGGTGCCTCGTCGGCGCTCACCTCGTCGGCGGACGGCGCGCCTGCCGCATTGCCTTGCCCCGCCGGGGCCGAGGGCTTATCGCCGCACGCGGCCAGCAGGCCCGCAAGCAGGACCGGAATGATCGACGAACGCATGAAATCCTCCAATGCCATGTGGGGCGGCCGCTTTGCGGAAGGGCCCTCGGCGGTGATGCGTGAGATTAACGCCTCGCTGCCGTTCGACAAGCGAATGTGGCGACAGGACATTGCCGGATCGCTGGCGCATGTCGCGATGCTCGGCAAACAGGGCATCGTCTCTCCGCAAGATGCGGCGACGATCGCGGCGGGGCTGGAGACGGTGGCGGCGGATTACGCAGCGAACGGCGTGCCCGACGATCTGTCGCTCGAAGACATCCACATGCTGACCGAGGCACGGCTGGCCGAGGCGATCGGCCCGGTCGCCGGCCGGCTGCATACCGCGCGCAGCCGCAACGATCAGGTCGCGACCGATTTCCGCCTGTGGGTGCGCGACGCGATCGATCAGGTACTGGCCGCGCTCGCCGCATTGCAGGTCGCGCTGCTGGCGCGGGCGGAGGACCATGCCGGCAGCGTGATGCCTGGTTTCACCCATCTGCAATCCGCGCAGCCGGTGACGCTGGGCCATCACCTGATGGCGTATCACGCGATGATCGCGCGCGATATCAGCCGCTTCGTCGATGCCCGTACCCGGCTGAACCGCTGTCCGCTCGGCTCGGCGGCGCTGGCGGGCACCGGTTTCCCGATCGATCGCCATGCGACGGCGACGGCTTTGGGGTTCGACGGGCCGACCACCAACTCGCTCGACGCAGTGTCCGACCGCGACTTCGCACTCGATTACCTGACGGCGGCGACGCAGTGCGCGCTGCACCTGTCGCGGCTGGCGGAGGAATTCGTGCTGTGGGCGTCGCAGCCCTTCGGCTTCGTCGCGCTGTCCGACCAATGGTCGACCGGCAGTTCGATCATGCCGCAGAAGCGCAATCCCGACGCCGCCGAACTGGTGCGCGGCCATGCCGGCCGGATCATGGGCGCGATGACGTCGCTGATGGTGACGATGAAGGGCCTGCCGCTCGCCTATTCCAAGGATATGCAGGACGACAAGCCGCCGGTGTTCGAAGCACACGACCTGCTCGGCCTGTGTCTGGCGGCGATGACCGGGATGGTCGACAGCGCCACCTTCCGCACCGACCGGATGCGGCAGGTGGCGGAGGCCGGCTTCTCCACCGCGACCGATCTGGCCGACTGGCTGGTGCGCGAGGGTGGCCTGCCATTCCGCGAGGCGCATCACGTCACCGGTCGCGCGGTGAAGCGCGCGGAGAAACTGGGCATCGGCCTCGATGCGTTGTCGCTGGACGAACTGACCGCGATCGACGGTCGCATCGATGCCTCGGTCTACGACGTGCTGTCGGTCGACGCCTCGGTTGCCAGCCGTACCAGTTTCGGCGGCACCGCCCCCGCCAATGTCCGCGCGGCGATCACGGCGGCAAGGGGAGAGGCATGAGGCCCGTCCTGATCGCGCTGCCGCTGCTGCTCGCCGGGTGCGGGTCCGCCGCCGGGCTGAAACCGCCGGAGGGCAGCTCGCTGCCGGTCGCACCGGTGGGCGCACGTGCGACGCCGACGCCACAGGAACTGCTCGCCCCCACCCCGCAACAGCGCCCGCAGCGCAGCGACGAGCTGCTTCGTCGTTCCGACCAGCGCCGCAATGACGAGTTCGATCTGCCACCGCGATGAACCATTTCGATTATTCAGATGGCGTGATGCACGTCGAGGACGTGGCCGTGCCGGTGATCGCCGAGGCGGTCGGCACCCCGGTCTATATCTATTCCGCCGCGACGCTGCGCCGCCATGCGCGCGTGTTCCGCGAGGGGCTGGCCGGCGTGCCGCGCAAGCACCTCGCCTATGCGATCAAGGCGAACCCCAACCTCGCGGTGCTGCGCGTGCTGGCGGACGAGGGCTACGGCGCCGATGTCGTCTCCGTCGGCGAGATGCGGCGCGCGCTCGCCGCCGGGATGCCGGCGAAGGACATCGTCTTCTCCGGCGTCGGCAAGACCCGCGCCGAACTCGCCGCCGCGCTCGATGCCGGGATCGGCCAGTTCAACCTCGAACTGGAGGAGGAGGGCGTCGTCCTCGCGCAACTGGCGCACGAACGCGGCCTGCGCGCGCCCGCCACGCTGCGGGTGAACCCCGATGTCGATGCCGGCACCCACGCCAAGATCTCCACGGGGCGCAAGGAAAACAAGTTCGGCGTACCGATCGATCAGGCGCCGGCCATGTTCGACCGGCTGGCGGGTCTGCCGGGGCTGAACCTGCGCGGTGTCGCGGTCCATATCGGCAGCCAGTTGTTCGACCTGAAGCCGCTGGAGGCCGCCTATGTCCGCCTCGGCGAACTGGTCGCCGAGCTGCGCGCCGCCGGCCACACCATCACCCATGTCGATCTCGGCGGCGGTCTCGGCGTCCCCTACAAGGCGGGGGACATGCCGCCCAGCCCGGCCGAATACGGCGCAATGGTCGCGCGCGTCACCGCCGACTGGGACGCGGAACTGATGTTCGAGCCCGGCCGCGTCATCGCGGGCAATGCCGGGGTGCTGGTTACCGAGGTGATCTGGGTGAAGCCCGGCGTCGTCCATCCCTATGTCATCGTCGATGCCGCGATGAACGACCTCGCCCGCGTCGCCCTCTACGATGCCTATCACGATTTCGTCGCGGTGCGCCCTACGGGCGAGCGGATGACGGCGAACATCGCCGGCCCCGTCTGCGAAAGCGGCGACACCTTCGCGATGGGGCGCGACATCGACCGTGTCGTGTCCGGCGACCTCGCCGTGCTGCGTACCGCCGGCGCCTATGGCGCGACGATGGCGTCGACCTATAACAGCCGGCCGCTGGTGCCCGAGGTGCTGGTCGATGGCGACCGGTTCGCGGTCGTCGCCGACCGGGTGGCGGCCGAAACGCTGATCGCCGCCGAGCGCGTGCCGGACTGGCTGCAAGGGTGAGGGCGGGGGCATGAGCCTGCACAGCCTGCCGTTGTTCGTGCGGCTGGCGGGCCGACCGGTGATCCTGCTGGGCGAGGGCGAGGCGGCGGATGCCAAGCGCCGCCTGCTCGATCGCGCCGGCGCGGTGGTCGTCGGCGAGACGGCACAGGCCGCGCTCGCGATCGTCGCGATCGACGAGGAGGATGTGGCGCTGGCGGCGGTGGCCCGGCTGAAGGCGCGCGGGGTGCTGGTCAACGCGGTCGACCGGCCCGATCATTGCGATTTCACGCTGCCCGCGATCGTCGACCGCGATCCGGTGCTGGTCGCGATCGGCACCGGCGGCGTCTCCGCCGGGCTGGCGGCGGCGCTGCGCCAGCGGCTGGAGGCGTTGCTGCCCGCGACGCTCGGCGATCTGGCGCGCGGGATGCACGCCGCGCGTGCCGGTCTGCGCGCCGCGCTGCCCGACATGGGCGCCCGCCGCCGCGCGATCGGCGCGGCGCTGGCGCCGGGCGGTCCGCTCGATCCACTGGCCGACCATGCCGGGATCGACATGGTCGCGGCGATTGCCGCCGGCGGTGCACCCGAACGGCTGGAGCCGATCATGCTGACCTCCGCCGATCCGGACGACCTGACGCTGCGTCACGCCCGCCTGCTCGCCAATGCCGACCGGGTGTTCCACGGTGCAGACGTGCCGCCCGCGATCATCGACCGCGCCCGCGCCGATGCCGCGCGGATCGTCGGACCGGCGGACGTGGGGCCGGGCCTGACCGTCGACGTGCGGATGGCATGGTGATGGAGGCGTATTGCGTCCGCTTCGTCCGGGGCCAGGCCACCGCGATCACCCCGGACGAGGCGCTGGCGGTGCGTGGCGACCTGGTCTGGATACATCTGCCGCAGATCGACGACGAGACGCGTGGCTGGCTGCACGAACGCGCGGCGCTGGACGATTACGTCGTCGACGCCCTCACCGCGACCGAGACGCGTCCCCGCTGCGAGGCGTTCGGCGAGGGGGCGTTCCTCAACCTGCGTGGCCGTTCGCAGGCGGCGCTGGACGGCGATCTGCTGGCCTCGGTCCGCATCTGGGCGGAGAAGGGCCGGGTCTTCTCGGTCACGCGCAAGTCGTTGATCGCGGTCGGCATGGTGAAGGCGGAGGCGAAGGGCGGGCATTTGCACGATCCCGGCGACCTCATCACCGCCTTCGCCGCCGCGATCACCGCCGATCTCGACCCCGATGTCGCGCAGCTTGGCGACGAGCTGGACGATTGCGAGGAGCGGATCGACGCCAGCCGCATCTTCGAACTGCGCCGCACCGTCAGCAAGGTGCGGATCGCCGCGATCGGCTATCGCCGCTTCCTCAGCCCGCAGCGCGCCGCGCTGGAGAAGCTGGCGGCATTGCCGGGTGACTGGCTGGGCGACGACGATCGCCTCCACCTCGCCGCCGCCGCCGATCGCGCCGCGCGGATGGCCGAGGAACTGGAGTCGATCCGCGAACGCTCCGCCCTGATGCACGAAACGCTGTCGGACCTGCGCGCCGAGCAGATCGACACCCGCTCGCTCGTCATCTCGATCGCGGCGCTGGTGTTCCTGCCGCTGACCTTCATCACCGGGTTGTACGGGATGAACGTGGCGAACCTGCCCTATGCGCAGGAACCCTGGGCGTTCGATGCGATCGCCGGCCTGTGCGCGGTGATCGCGGCCGGGGTGGTGATCTACTTCGTGCAGCGCCACTGGTTCACCCGCTGAGGAGTGGCTAAAGGGCCGGGATGACCGACCACACGCCCGATCCCCAACTGCTCGCCAAGGCGGAAACCCTGACCGAGGCGCTGCCTTATCTGCAGCGTTATGCCGGCCAGACCTTCGTCGTGAAATATGGCGGCCACGCGATGGGCGATCCCGAACTGCAGCGCGATTTCGCCGAGGACGTGGTGCTGCTGAAGGCCGTCGGCATCAACCCGGTGGTGGTCCATGGCGGCGGGCCGCAGATCGGCGCGATGCTGAAGCGGCTGGGCGTCGAGTCGCGGTTCATCAACGGCCTGCGCGTGACCGACAAGGAAACCGCGCAGATCGCCGAAATGGTGCTGGCCGGATCGATCAACAAGGATATCGTCGGCTGGATCGGGCAGGCCGGCGGCCGTGCGGTCGGCATTTCCGGCAAGGACGGCAATCTGGTGCTGGCCGAAAAGGTCGGACGGATGGACCCCGATCCGCTTCAGGGAATCGAGCGCCACGTCGATCTGGGCTTCGTCGGCGAACCGATCGCGGTCGATCGCCGCATCCTCGATACGCTGTCCGATGCGGGGATCATCCCGGTGGTCGCGCCGGTGGGGATCGGCGCGGACGGCCATACCTACAACATCAACGCCGATACCATGGCGGGCGCGATCGCCGCGGCGCTGGGTGCGGCGCGCTTCTTCCTGCTGACCGACGTGGCCGGCGTGCTCGACAAACAGGGCGAACTGCTCACCTCGCTCGATCCCGCCCGCGTCGCCGAACTGCGCGCGGACGGTACCATCACCGGCGGCATGATCCCCAAGATCGAGACGTGCGTGGCGGCGGTGCAATCGGGTGTCGACGCCGCCGTGATCCTCGACGGGCGCGTGCCGCATGCGATGCTGCTGGAAATCTTCACCCGCGCCGGGGCGGGCACGCTGGTCAGCGCGAAAGCGGGCGCACGCTGACGGGCGATATCGGCGCGGGGCTTCTACGCAGCCCTGCGGCTTCCTATAGAGTGACCTATCCCCACCGGAGGCTCCCCCTTTGATCGCGCTTCTTCAGATCGCCCAATTGCTACTCAACATCGTCTGGTGGATCATCGTCATCCAAGCGATCCTGTCGTGGCTGGTCGCGTTCAACATCATCAATACGCACAGCGACCTCGTCCGCACGGTCTGGACCGCGCTGGGCCGGATGACGGAGCCGCTGTACCGCCCGATCCGTCGCATCATGCCCGATTTCGGCGCGCTCGACCTGTCGCCGATGATCGTCCTGCTGCTGATCTACATTCTGGGTGAGATCGTGATTCCCAACATTGCGGCCAGCTATATCGGCGTCGCCTGATGCGTGGACGCCGACCGCCGATGGCATCGTCGTCGCGGTCCGCGTCACGCCGCGCGGGGGCCGTGACCGGTTGGGTGGGGGCGAGGGGCTATGGCTGGCGGCGCGCATCGCTGCCGCGCCGGTCGACGGCAAGGCGAACGCCGCGCTGATCGCGCTGGTCGCCGCGGCCTTCACGGTGCCCAGACGCGCGGTGACGATCGTCGCCGGCGACACCGCCCGGTTGAAGCGCCTGCGCATCGCCGGCGATCCCGCCGCGCTGGCAGAAACTGCGCGCAGCCTCTATGCGGGCGAACCATGACCGCCACCATCATCGACGGCAAGGCCCATGCCGCCAGCCTCCGCGCCGCCATCGCCGGCCACGTCCCCGCCTTCCGCGCCGCCACCGGTCGCGCGCCCGGCCTCGCGGTGGTGCTCGTCGGCGAGGACCCCGCCTCCGCCGTCTATGTCCGCAGCAAGGGTCGCGCCACGCGCGAGGCGGGGATGGAAAGCGTCGAGCATCGCCTGCCTGCCGATACCGACACCGCGACGCTGCTGGCGCTGGTCGCGGACCTGAACGCCGATCCCGCGATCGATGGCATCCTCGTGCAACTGCCGCTGCCGCGACAGGTCGATGCGCAGGCCGTGCTGCTCGCGATCGATCCGGACAAGGACGTCGACGGGTTCCACCCGGTCAATGCCGGCCGGCTGGCGACGGGGATGCCGGGCTTCGTCCCCTGCACTCCGCTCGGCTGCGTGATGCTGCTGAAATCGGTGCATGGCAGCCTGTCGGGGCTGGACGCGGTGGTGATCGGTCGCTCCAACATCGTCGGCAAGCCGATGGCGCAGTTGCTGATCGCGGAAAGCTGCACCGTCACCGTCGCGCACAGCCGCACCCGCGACTTGCCCGCGCGGATCCGTGCTGCCGACATCGTCGTCGCGGCGGTCGGCATCCCCGCGCTGGTGAAGGGCGACTGGATCAAGCCGGGCGCGACCGTGATCGACGTCGGCATCAACCGTACCGAAACCGGGCTGGTGGGCGACGTGGATTTTGCCGAAGCAATGGCGGTCGCGGGCGCGATCACGCCGGTGCCGGGCGGGGTCGGGCCGATGACGATCGCCTGCCTGCTCCGTAACACCTATGTCTCCGCCTGCCGGCGCGAGGGCGTGGCGGCGGCCCCGGTTGACACGGCGTCATGATCGAACTGTTCGTCTCGTCGCTCATCACCTTCTTCGTGGTGATCGATCCGCCCGGCTGCGCGCCGATCTATGCCGGGCTCTCGGCGGCGGCCTCGCCCGCGCACCGCAAGGCGATGGCGATCCGCGCGGTCGGCGTCGCCGCCGCGATCCTGCTGGTCTTCGCGCTGTTCGGCGAGGACCTGCTCCACGGGCTCGGCATCGAACTGGCCAGCTTCCGCATCGCAGGCGGCATCATGCTGTTCCTGATCGCGCTGGAGATGGTGTTCGAGAAGCGCACCCAGCGCCGCGAGGATCGCGCCGCCAAGGTTGCCGAAATCCCCGAAGAGGCGGAGGACGTCTCGATCTTCCCGATGGCGATGCCGATGATCGCCGGTCCCGGCTCGATCGCGTCGGTGATGCTGCTGATGAGCCGCAACGACGGGCTGGAACGGACGCTGGTGGTGCTGGCCGCGCTGGCGACGATCCTCGCACTGACGCTGGTGGCGCTGCTGGCGGCGGGGCCGATCATGCGACTGCTGGGCGCGAAGATCGAGGCGGTCATCACCCGCCTGCTCGGCGTCCTGCTCGCCGCGCTGGCGGTGCAGTTCGTGATCGACGGGGTGGAAGTGGCACTGCGCTGATTGCCGTCATCGCAAGGGGCGTGGCGTTGCCCCGCCTGCAATGACGGCGGCAGGCTCAGTGTGCCGCCGTCTCATACCCTGCCGGCGGGATGCCATGCCCGGTCAGGTCCTCCAGCGCGCCGTTGAGCGACAGGCTGACCATGCCCAGCCCCAGCGCATCCGCGAGGCTGAGCGATTCGGCGATCAGGGCCGCCAGTGCGCGCCGGCGATCGGGGGAGGATATCGTTTGCATAACCGCGCCTGTACGCAAAACACGATGGTAAAGGGCCACCAAGGTCCGAAACGAATCGTTTCCTACCCGATCCGGTAAAGCCGGTACGGCGCGCCCTTGCGCAGCGGCAACTGCGTCAGCCAGCCGAACTTCTCGCCATGCGCCATCTGGTCGTAGAAACCGCCGGGATTGCGCGCGCGATAGATCGTCGCCTCGCTCATGTTCGGGCAGACCAGCAGCAGCGTCGCACCGTGCCGCTTCATGATCGCGCGCGCATTGGCGGGTGACCGGGCAAAGGCATGCTGCACGTCGAGGATCGCGTCGCCGTTGCGGTGATACGGCCCGGCAATCGCATTGTGGTGCGTCACGGTGATCAGGCGCGGCCCCAGATCGGTGAAGGTGAACACCGTCGCGGCGGGATATGCGTTCAGCATCAGCAGGCGGGAGGTGCGCATGCACTCGCCCGTCGCGGCGTTGACGCGCTTCGTATAGGCATTGGCCTGTGCCTTGGCGGGCAGCCAGCGGACGACATAGCCGGCGAACAGCCCGGACACGAGGATGAACCCCGCGGCCGTACCGATCACCCGCACCGCCATCAGCCGGTGGCCGAGGATCTTCGGCAGGATCAGCGCCGCCAGCGCGACCGCGCCGGGGATCGCGAGCAACTGCGCCGCCGGCCCGGCACGCGCCTGCCATGCCAGCATCGCGACGGCGAAGGCGGTGAACAACGTCACCGCTGCCCAGCCGGTCAGCTCCGGCGTGTGCCGCGCACGCCACGTGCCGATGATCGCACCGATCAGCCCGATGACGGGCAACGTCGCGATCACGAAGGCGACGCGGAAGGGATGCATGTAGAGCGGCTTGGCCTCGCGTACGTTCGACAGCCATGTCCGCACCAGTTCGGGCGACACCTGTTCGGGCCGGCCAAGACATTGTGGGAAGAACATCGCGAAGCAGATCGCGATCGTTGCCCCCGCCGCCACCGCCAGCCCGGCGCGCACCACAATCGTGCGCGGCGCGATCAGCGCGATCAGGTACAGCAGCGCCCCCGCCGCCACCAGCACGCTGAGCCAGACCGGCGTCAGCGCATCGCACCGCATCACCCGGTTCGCTTCCGAAGCGAACAGCACAAAGCCAGCCGCGCCGCCGCCCGCCAGCGTGATCGCATAGATTTCCAGCCGGCGTTCCTCGGACCGGTCCCACACCCAGCGAAGTGCTTGGATCGCCCCCGCCATCGCGCAATAGGGCAGCAGTTCCAGCCCGATCGACAGCGACATCGCACTGGCGAGGCCGACCAGCGCGCCGCCGCGCCCGCGCCGCGGATCGCTGAGGCCCGCCACCGTCACCGCCAGGCAGGCGAGTTGCCAGCCATGATGGTCGATGCGTTCGGGCATGAACATCAGCATCGTCGCGCCGGCGCTGGCGATCAGGAAGATCAGCGCCAGTGGCCATGCTACTGGCGCCACCAGTCGCCGCGTCACCGCCGCCAGCGACACCATGACGATGCCCAGCGGCAGCAGCGGCGCGATCCCCACCGCCAGCCGCTCCGCCCAGCTTGGCGAGGTGAACTGGCGAAAGAACAGGATCAGCCCCGCGATCGGCAGGTCGACGATCCGGCTCCAGTGGATGTCGAACCCGGCGGGCGGGTTCATCCGGTACTGGCGCAGGTCGTACCAGCCCTGACCGGCCATCCATGCCCGCACCTGCATCAGGCGCATATTGTCGTCGGTATCGCCCAGCGACAGCCAGCGGATCGCGCTCCACCGGTCGAATACGAACCAGGCCGACGCCACGACCCACGCGATGACGACGAAGGCGAGCCAGCGGCGCTCCAGTTCGCGCCGCAACGCAGGCGCCCCATCCAGGATCAAAACGCTTTCCCCTTGTCGTCGCGCCCTCTAAGCGCGGGGGTCCGCTCTACGGATGGCGGCGCAAAGGGCAAGCGGTGGCGGTGTTATCCAGAATCGACAGATGGCGGCAGAGCGAATTGTTCATGCAGCTGTTCCGCTTCGCGATCGCGGGCGGGATCACGACCGCGCTCTACACGATCGTCTATTCGCCGCTCGCCAAATACCGCGTCACCTCCGAACAGGTCGCCAATCTCGCCGGCTATCTGATCGCGATGCTGGCGGGCTACGTCATTCACAGCCGGTGGAGCTTTCGTGGCCACGGCGCCGACATGCGGCAGACGACGATCCGTTTCTTCCTGGTCTCGCTCATCAGCTATGCGATCAACACCGGCTGGGTGTTCCTGCTGACCGACGACGCGATGCTGGCGGGGCCGTGGTGGTGGCCGCTGGTACCGGTGCTATTTGTGACGCCGCTCGCGATCTTCGCCCTCAACCGTCTCTGGGTATTCGCCTGATATGGATCGGATCGTCTACGACCGCATGGCGGCCCACGACTCGACGCACTGGTGGTACCGGGCGCGCCGCGACATCCTGGCGGATTATCTCCGCCGCTTCGGCGACCTGCCGGCGCAGGCGCGTATCCTGGAGATCGGCTGCGGCACCGGCCACAACCTGCCGATGCTCGCGCAGTTCGGCCATGTCGACGCGATCGAGATCGATCCCGCCGCGCGCGCGATCGCGGCGGAGCGGCTGGGCCGCCCGATCGGCGATGCGCCGCTGCCTGCGCTGCCCGGCGTGCCGCGCCGCGCCTATGATCTGGTCGCGGTGCTCGACGTGGTGGAGCATATCGAGGACGATGTCGCAGCACTCGCCGCGATGGCGACCTGTCTGGCACCCGGCGGCAAGATCCTGATCGCGGTGCCCGCGCATCAATGGCTGTGGAGTGCGCACGACGTGGTGAACCACCACCATCGCCGCTATTCCAAGAAGACGCTGCGCGCCGCTATCGCGGCGGCAGGTTTGAAGCCGGAGAAGCTGGGTTATTTCAACAGCCTGCTGTTCCCTCTGGCGGCAGGGGCCAGGCTGGCCGGCCGGCTGACCGGCCGCGACGACAGCGACGATTCGCCGCCGCCGCCTGCGGTCAACAAGCTGTTCGAAAGCATCTTCCGGCTGGAACGCCACATGGTCGGCCGCGTGCCGATGGGGCCGGGCGTGTCGATCGTGACACTGGCGAAGCCGGCCTAGGACAGTCCCTGCTCGTTTGTAGCATGATGACGTGCCCCCATCCGTCATTGCGAGCGTAGCGAAGCAATCCAGCGTCCGGCGCGTGACGCCCTGGATTGCTTCGCTACGCTCGCAATGACGGGCTAAGGACGGGGCAGGGCGCTTTCGCGGATGCCGCGCTCACCGACCGGCTCATCCTTCGAAAGTGAGGGGAGAGGATCAGGCGTAACCTCCGCCCGGAAACCCAGGGTCGCCTGACCCAGCACCGGCCCCGCCACGTCGGCGACCAGATATAGCGGCCGCCGCTTCGATTCGATGTACAGCCGGCCCAGATACTCCCCGATCATCCCCAGCACGAACATCTGCACCGCGCCCAGCACCACGGTGACCAGCATCGTCGAGGTCCAACCCTGCACCGCCGTGCCCGACAACCAGCCGATCGCGATATAGACGATCAGCAGCAGCGATACCGCCGTCAGCCATAGCCCGACATGGCTGGCGAAGCGCAGCGGCGCGGTGGAAAAGCCGGTGACGGCATCGAAGGCGAGCCGGATCATCTTACCCAGCGGATAATTGGTTTCCCCCGCATGGCGTTCGGCCCGATCGTAGGGGAAAGGCACCTGCCGGAATCCGATCCACGCCACCATCCCCCGGATGAAGCGCGCCTGTTCAGGCAGCGACAGCAACGCGTCGAGCGCACGGCGGCTCATCAGCCGGAAATCGCCGGTATCGAGCGGGATCGGCGTATCGGTGACGCGATCGAGCACGCGGTAGAACAGCGCGGCGGTCGCCTTCTTGAACACCGTCTCGCCCTCGCGGCGGCGGCGAACGGCATAGACGACATCGGCTCCCTGCGCCGCCATCGCCGCCCGCATGTCGGCGAGCAGTTCGGGCGGGTCTTGCAAATCGGCATCGATGATGAGGATCTGCTGCCCGGCGCACAGGTCCAGCCCGGCGGTCAATGCCAATTGGTGGCCGTGGTTGCGCGACAGGTTGATCGCCACCAGCCGCGGGTCGGCGGCGGCCAGCCGCTGCATCACCGCCCAACTATCGTCGCGCGACCCGTCGTTGACGAACACGATCTCGTGATCGTCCCCGACCGCCGCCCACGCCGCCGCCGACACCCGCTTGTGGAGCAGGTCGAGACAGGCGGCTTCGTTGTAGCAGGGAACGACGATCGATAACGCAGGGCGATGCATGACCCGGCGTTGTAGCGAGGCCGGGCCGGGCCGTCATCGGGCATGATGAGGCGATGACGTGAAACATGCTTCGTGAAAGTTCCACGCGGAACGCGGGCCGTTCCCGCCGGGGGTCAACCGGCGACGACCAGCTTCACCAGCGACCCCGGCGTCGGCGGCCGATCGTCGACCAGCCCGTTCAGGACCATGAACCGCTCCCGCTTCGTATCGCCGGCCATCCGCGCCGACAGGGTGTCGATCGTGTCGCGTGGCCCCACCGTCGCGATCCGGATCACCTGCCGCCCCTGGCCATAGGGCAGGCCGTCGAGCATCCGCAGGAAACGGACATCCTGTGGCGGCGTGGTTTCCGGCCGCCCAGTGGCGGCGGCCAGTTGCACCGCGCGGCGGACGCGATCGGCGCTGTTGGGGTGGGACGACATCCAGGTCGGCTGCGACCGCCCCGTGCCGTTCGACGCCAGCCCGGTGGAGGCATCGAGCGCGGACAGGATATCGGCCGCCGCATAAGGATCATAGCCCGCGGCGGTCATGTACCGCACGCCCAGCGCGTCCGCCTGATATTCCTGATCGCGCCCGTATTTCAGCGTGTAGAGCTGCGCACCGGTGCCGATCGCCCGCCCCGCCAGCTCGCTGCCCGTCGCCATGCTGGCCGCCGCCGCCAGCACCGATCCGATCGTCGAGCGTTTGTTGCGGCTGGCGGCATGACGGGCGGCGACATGGCCGACCTCATGCCCCAGCACCGAGGCGAGTTCGGCGTCCGAGTTCATCAGCGCCAGCAATTGCCGGGTGATGTAGATATAGCCGCCCGGGATCGCGAAGGCGTTTTCCACAGGCGAATTGAGTGTGGTGACGGTGAAATCCCCCGCCGCGTTCGACAGGCCCGATTTCACCGCGACCTGCTTGCCGATCCGCGCCACATAGGCCGCCTGCGGGCCGGTATAGGCGCCGCCGAACTCCGCCATGAGTTGCGGATGCGCGGCATTGCCCTGTTGCCGGTCCGAGGCGGAGATCGCCTGTTGTGCCGCCACAGGCGATGCCGTGACGGTGGTGGCCAGCAGGAGGGCGGCGAACAGCGGCGTCTTCATCGATATGGTCCCCTTTGCCACACAGAAAGCACCGACGCGGCCCCGGTTCCGGATCAGATATCCTGAACCAGCCGTCCGTACAGTTCGGGGCGGCGATCACGGAAGAAGCCGAAGGCGGCGCGGTGCCGCCTGATCCGGTCGAGATCGAGCGTCGCGACGATCACGCCTTCCTCCTCGCGCCCCAGTTCGGCGAGGATGTCGCCGCGTTCGTCGGTGATGAAGCTAGTGCCGTAGAAGGTCTGGTCGTGCTCGGTGCCGATCCGGTTGGCGGCGATCACCGGCACCACGTTGGACACTGCATGGCCGACCATCGCGCGCCGCCACAGCCGGGCGGTGTCGAGGCTGGTGTCGTGCGGCTCGCTGCCGATCGCGGTGGGGTAGAACAGCAGTTCCGCCCCCATCAGCATCATCGCGCGCGCGGTTTCGGGATACCACTGGTCCCAGCAGACGCCGACGCCCAGTTTCCAGCCGGGTGCGGAGGGCGGGGCGGGCCAGACCTTGAACCCGGTGTTACCGGGGCGGAAATAGAATTTTTCCTCATAGCCGGGGCCATCGGGGATGTGGCTCTTGCGATAGACGCCCTGCACCTCGCCATCGGGGCCGATCATCGCGAGGCTGTTGTAATGATGCGGTCCGTCCGCCTCGAAGAAGCTGGTCGGGATCGTCACTTTCAACGCCTCGGCCAGCGCCTGCATCGCGAGGACCGCCTTGTGTTCGGTGACGGGGGCGGCGTTGGCGAACAGCCCCTCGTCCTCGACCCGGCAGAAATATTCGCCCTCGAACAGTTCGGGCGGCAGGATCACCTGCGCCCCCTGCGCCGCCGCCTCACGCACCAGGCGCGACACGTTGGCGATGTTGGCATCGATATCGGTCGAGAAGCCGAGTTGCAGCGCGGCGACGGTGATCTGGGTCATGCGCAGCCCTTTACCGGGTCATCACCGCGCCGTCACGTACCCACGCCGGTTCGCCAGCGCAGCATCTGCACGAACTCATCCGGATCATCGAGCCGGAAAGCGATCGCGACGATCGGCGGTCGTCGCCGCAATAGCGGGGGGCGGGGCATCGGCTCTGTGAGACGAAGCACCAGATTGGGCCAGGCGATCAGGGCGGCGTTCTGCGTGTCGGCGGCCTTGATCGTGGCGCTATCCGGCTGATGCTCGATCGCGGCGATGCGGTCATAGGGTATGAACCGGTCGATCATCAGACCGGCCCGGATGCGGACGCCGTCCGCGGTCAGCAGCACCGGGCGCAGGCGCAACGATTTGATGAGGCCGATCAGATAGACGACCGATACGTCGCTGACGACGAACAGGATCAGGGCGGCGGTGCGGCTCCAGTGGGCGACCAGTAGATGGGTGACGCCCGCCTCGATCAGGGACAGCACCAGCAGCGCGATCATCATCGGCTGTAGGTGGCGATGATAGGCGAAACCGCAGGCACCGGGCGGTATGTCGGCCGGCCCATTCCAGCGGAACAATGCGAGATGGACCAGTCGCGCTTCCGCCAGCATCAACCGGACGGCGGGTGGCGGCAGGAACTCCCCCAACAGCGCGTGCCAGCCATCGGCCCGTCGCAGGCCGGTACGCCGCACGATCATCCCCGCCCGCCAGCAGCGCAGGCCGGCATGGGTGCCGACGACCACCAGCATCATGGCACAGAACCACGGCATCGTCAGCATCGCGTCGCGCAAGGCGGGGGGTGACAGGGTCCATGCCAGCGTCATCCCGCCCGCGACGGTCGCTAGCACCTGCCGTGGAGCGGGTCGGCGGCAATGCGCCAGCAGGCCGAGCGTCAGCGCATCCGCCGTGACCCACAGGAGCAGGAGCGACGCGATACGGGGAAAGGCGAACGCCCAGTCCGTCCGAACCGCCAGCGCCATTGCGGCGATCGCCAGCAGCTGCAGGACACCGCCATGAAGAATGCGCCCCCGATCGCGCCCCGCAATAACGGCCATCCCACGCCCTCCATGTCCGATCGGTGACTAGGCCCGATCCGGGCATGTGTCCATCAGACCGGAATCTGCTGCGAGATGCAGTGGAAGCTGCCGCCGCCGGTCAGGATGTGGTCGGCGCGGAAGCCGGTGACGGTGCGGTCGGGGAACAGCGCCTGCACCGCAACGACGGCAGCGTCGTCATTGGGGGCGCCGTAGAGCGGCACGACGACGGCGGCGTTGCCGATGTAGAAGTTCATGTAGCTGGCCGGGATCACCTCGTCGTCGCGCACCACGCGGCCGGGGGAGGGGATGGGCGCGACCGTCAGTCCGGCGTCGGCCAGGATGCGGGCCGCATCGGCATAGATGGCGGCGTTGGGATCGTCTTCGGCCGGTTCGGGCAGCGCGACGGTGCCGGGGGCGACGAAGCGGGCGAGGTTGTCGACATGGCCGTCGGTATGGTCGCCGAGCAGGCCGTCACCCAGCCAGACGATCCGGGTCGCGCCAAGATCGCTTGCCAGTCGCGCTTCGATCGCCGCCCGGTCGAGCGTGGGATTGCGGTTGGGGTTGAGCAGGCATTGTTCGGTCGTCACGATCGTGCCGGTGCCGTCGCCGTCGATCGCGCCGCCTTCCAGCACCCACTCGCAGGTCCGCAACGCCAGCCCGCGCGCCCCGGCGAGGCGGGCGCCGATCGTGTCGTCACCCGGCAGGTCGTATTTGCCGCCCCAGCCGTTGAAACCGAAATCGCGCGCGTCGCCGTCGCCGGTCAGGATCGGTGCGGTATCGCGCAGCCAGATGTCGCCGAACGCCTGCATCTCCACGGTCGCAAAGGGCGCGAGGGTGCGGGCGGTGGCGGCAGCCTCGTCGTCGGCGCAGACCAGGATCACCTGTTCGCCGCGCCCGTCTGCATGGACCGCGCGGGCGAAGGCGGCGACCTCCTCCTGCGCCGGGGCCAGATCCTCCCGCCAGAGATCGGCATGGCTGGGGAAGCCGATCCAGACGGCGGCGTGCGGGGCCCATTCGGGCGGGGGAGGCGTGGTCATGGCGCAGGGTCCGGTTGGTTGGTCGGTGCGGTGGCCTATGCCGGTTCGCGCGGGAGAAAGCGACCGGTGGCGGTGTGCAAAGTGGGGGAGAGAAGGGGTGTCGCGCCTATCTTCCGCACCCCGGCGGAGGCCGGGGGCCAGTTGGGCGAACCCCCGTGACCACCAACAAACGCCCCCCCCCCACCTGGGCCCCGGCCGCCGCCGGGGTACACAAGGCAGGCAAAGCGGCAGGTACGGAAAAGGGCGGCCCCGCGAGGACCGCCCTTTTCTTGTTTCGGACCACGCCGTGGCAAAGCCGCGTCGTCGGACGTGCTTTGGCCCGCCGGCCGGTCGTCGAATTTCTCTATCGCGTTTTAGCGCGAGTAGAATTCCACGACCAGATTCGGCTCCATCTTCACCGGATAGGGCACTTCGTCGAGCGTGGGGACGCGCACGAAGGTGATCTTCGCGTTGCCGTCCGGCGCGACATAGTCGGGAATCTCGCGCTCGGCGAGGTTCTGCGCTTCGAGGATGAGCGCCATTTCCTTGGCCTTGGTGCCCAGCGTGATCTCGTCGCCGACGAAGCAGCGGCGCGATGCGATGTTGCACTTCACGCCGTTGACGCGGATGTGGCCGTGGCTGACGATCTGGCGGGCCGCGAAGATCGTCGGCGCGAACTTGGCGCGATAGACGATCATGTCGAGGCGCTGTTCCAGCAGGCCGATCAGGTTCTGGCTGGTATCGCCCTTCATCCGAGCCGCCTCGTGGTAGCAAGCGCGGAACTGCTTCTCGGTGACGTCGCCGTAATAGCCCTTGAGCTTCTGCTTGGCGCGCAACTGGATGCCGAAGTCCGATACCTTGCCCTTGCGGCGCTGGCCATGCTGACCGGGGCCGTATTCGCGCTTGTTCACCGGGGACTTCGGACGGCCCCAGATGTTCTCGCCCATCCGGCGATCGAGTTTGTGCTTGGCGCTATGGCGCTTCGACATGATGATTCCTTGGCAATTTCGAACGACGTTGACCGCCCGGCCGCGAACGGCAGGGCGGGTTGGTCCCGGTATCGCGCTACGTCTCTCGATGAAAAGAGGGCAGGCCCGCCGCTTCACCGGGGTGCGGGGGCGATTGCGAAGGCGGGCGGTTAGCGGTGCGGGAGCGTTGAGTCAAGCCGGACAGGCCCTGCTAGACAGGCTGGGCCGCGCTTGCCACAGGCGGGTCATGACGATCCTCGACGGCCCCGATTGCACCACCATGGCCGAGGTGCGCGCCGGCGTCGACCGGCTGGATACCGAACTGGTCGCGCTGCTTGCCCGGCGTTTTGCCTATATGGACGCCGCGGCGCGCATCAAGCCGGCCCGCGCCGCGGTACGCGACGAGGATCGCAAGGCGGCGGTGATCGCGCAGGCGCGGGCCGAGGCGGCGCGGCTGGGCCTGCCCGCGGAGGTGATCGCCGACCTATGGGAGCGGCTCGTCGAGATCTCGATCGCCTACGAACTCGCTGCTTTCGACCGGCGGTAGCCGCCGCGCCTTGGCGCCGCGCAAGGCGGACAGGACGCCGCGCACCGTGCGCACTTCCTGGCTCGACCAGCCGGGCTTGGTCAGCAGCGTGCGCAGTGTGCGCCGGGTGGTTTCGGTGCGGGCGGGCGGGAAATAGAAATTGGCATCGACCAGCATCCCGTCGAGCTGCGCGATCATCCCGTCCAGCTCGCCCTGCGGTGCGGGTTCGGGCAGATCGGTTTCGGGCGGTTGCGCCAGCGCCTCGTGCTTCGACCATTCATAGGCGACGAGGATCACCGCCTGCGCGAGGTTGAGGCTGCCGAATTCCGGATTGATCGGCACGGTGATGATCGTGCGCGCCACCGCCACGTCGTCCGTCTCCAGCCCCGATCGCTCCGGACCGAACAGGATGGCGGTGCGGCCGGGGCCGGCGTGGATCGCGCGCGCCGCCTCGTCCGGGGTCACGACCGGCTTGGTGATGCCGCGCTTGCGCACCGTGGTGGCATAGACGTGCGGGCAATCCGCCACCGCCGCCGCCACGCTGTCGAACACCTGCGCGCGTTCCAGCACCACGTCCGCGCCCGACGCGGCGGGGCCGGCCTGCGGATTGGGCCAGCCGTCGCGCGGGGCGACGAGGCGCAGGTCGAGCAGGCCGAAGTTCAGCATGGCACGCGCCGCCTTGCCGATATTCTCGCCGAGTTGCGGGCGGACGAGGACGATGACGGGGGGTGGGGTGCGTCCACTCCGCTCGGTACCAACGGATGGAAGCGGCGCGGGCTGGTCGGAATGGGGTGTGGGGTCGGTCATTTTCCTGCTTCCGTTCGCCCTGAGCGCAGTCGAAGGGCCTTTTCCGCGCGCGGGATCGCCGCTTCGTGCAGCGCCGTCCAGTTGCTTCTCGCCAGCGCCTCCTTTTTCGCACGGGACCAGCCCTTGATCTGGCGTTCGGCGGCGAGCGCTTCCTGTCGGGTACCGAAATCCTGCGACCACAAGAGCGTGACGGGGCGGCGGGTGTTGGTATAGCCGGTGATCCGGCCGGTCTGGTGCTGGCCGAACCGGCGTTCGAGATCGTCGGTATGCCCGGTGTAATAGCTACCGTCGGCGCAGTGCAGGATATAGGCCCAGAAGGTCATGGCCCGAGTGTTATGCGCTTCGCTGGCGAGGGGGAAGACGGGGTGCCGGCGGCGTGCTGTCAGGTCCTTCGACTTCGCTCGGGACGAACGGCGTGGGGAGGGCGGTCCCTGATCCTGTGGATGCGGCCGGACGAGGCTTGTCACCGATATGCGTCTGGACTTCGCCCCGGCGAAGGTGGGTGGGTGGGGGTAATTCGGGGCAGGTTGGCCCTACACCCGCCCCGCTTCCTCCACCTGTCCGGCGAACGCCTCGAAATCGCGGGCTTCGCTGAAATCGCGATAGACGCTGGCGAAGCGGATATAGGCGACCGAGTCGAGGCCCTTCAGCCCCTCCATCACCATCTCGCCGATCCGGGCGGAGGTGACCTCCGCCTCGCCCAGCGTTTCCAGGCGGCGCTGGATGCCCGATACCAGCTTCTCGATCCGGGCCGGCTCGACCGGGCGCTTGCGCGCGGCGATCGAGACGGAGCGGAGCAGTTTCTCGCGGTCGAACGGCTCGCGCCGGTCCTCGTTCTTCAGCACCCACAGCTCGCGCAACTGGATGCGTTCGAACGTGGTGAAGCGGGCCGCGCAGCCCTCGCACTGCCGCCTGCGGCGGATCGCCGCGCCATCCTCGGTGGAGCGGCTGTCCTTTACCTGACTGTCGTCATGGCCGCAGAACGGGCAGCGCATTCAGAACTTCGGCCGCTTGGAATAGGCGACCGCCGCCCCCACGATCGCGCCCAGCACCGGGCCGACGAACGGTACGGGAATCGCCACGACGGCGCCGATCGCACCATATTTCGCCATCTTCTTGCCAAGGCCGGGGGTGGCCTTGATCTGGTTCTGGACTTCCTTCGCCTTCGTATCGATCGCCATCGCGCTTATCCTTGATAGATGGGGAAGCGCGCGCACAGGGCACGCACGCGGGTCCGAACGTTCGCCTCGACCTCCGGGTCCCCGTGTTCGCCCCTGGCGCGCAGGCCGTCGAGCACGTCGGCGACCATATGGCCGATCTCGCGGAACTCGGCGGGGCCGAAACCGCGGGTGGTGCCGGCGGGGCTGCCGACGCGGATGCCGCTGGTCTTCACCGGCGGCAGCGGATCGTTGGGGATGCCGTTCTTGTTGCAGGTGATGCCGGCGCGCTCCAGCGCCTCGTCCGCGTCGCGGCCGGTGATGGCCAGCGGCCGCAGGTCGATCAGCGCCAGATGCGTGTCGGTGCCGCCGGCGATCACGTCCGCGCCGCGTTCCTTCAGGGTCGCGGCCAGCACCTTCGCGTTCTCGACCACGGCGGCGATGTACTGCTTGAAATCGGGGCGCAGCGCCTCGCCAAACGCCACCGCCTTGGCGGCGATCACATGCATCAGCGGGCCGCCCTGCAGCCCCGGGAACACCGCCGAGTTGATCTTCTTGGCGATCGCCTCGTCATCGGTCATCACCATGCCGCCGCGCGGGCCGCGCAGCGTCTTGTGCGTGGTGGTGGTCACGACATGCGCGTGGCCGAACGGGGTGGGGTGCAGCCCGGCGGCGACGATGCCGGCGAAGTGCGCCATGTCGACCATGAAATACGCGCCGACCTTGTCCGCGATCGCGCGGAACTTCGCGAAATCGATCGTGCGCGGATAGGCGCTGCCGCCCGCGATGATGAGTTTCGGCTGATGCTCGACCGCCAGCGCCTCGACCTGGGCATAGTCGATCAGGTGGGTATCGGGGTCGACGCCGTACTGGATGGCGTTGAACCACTTGCCCGACATCGCGGCGCGCGCGCCATGGGTCAGGTGGCCGCCGGCATCCAGGCTCATGCCCAGGATCGTCTCGCCCGGCTTCACCAGCGCCAGCATCACCGCGCCGTTCGCCTGTGCGCCCGAATGGGGCTGCACGTTGACGAAGCCGCAGCCGAAGATCTGCCTGGCCCGCTCGATCGCCAGCGTCTCGACCGTGTCGGACGGCGCGCAGCCCTGATAGTAGCGCTTGCCCGGATAGCCCTCGGCATATTTGTTGGTGAAGACCGACCCTTGCGCCTCCAGCACCGCCTTCGACACGATGTTCTCCGACGCGATCAGTTCGATCTGCGTCTGCTCGCGCTCCAGCTCGTCGGCGATGCCGGCGAAGACCGCGGCGTCGGCATCGGCAAGGGTGCGGGTGAAGAAGGCGCCATCGATATGATCGGGCGTCTGGATGTCGGCGACATCACGGGGCTGGGTGCTCATGCGGCGAACTCCTTGGACAGCTTGTCGACTCGGTGTTGATGGCGTCCGCCCTCGAATTCGGCGGACAGGAAGGCGGTGATGCAGGCTTTCGCCATCTCCTCGCCGATCAGGCGGGCGCCGAGCGCGATCGCGTTGGCATCGTTGTGGTGCCGTGCCAGCGCGGCCGACAGCGGTTCCGACACCAGCGCGCAGCGGCAGGCGGGGTGGCGGTTGGCGGCGATCGAGATGCCGACCCCCGATCCGCACAGCGCAACGCCGCGATCGGCACGGCCATCGGCCAGCGCCGTCGCCACCGCGAAGCCGTAATCGGGATAATCGACCCGCCCGTCGCCATGCGTGCCGAGATCGATCACCTCATGTCCGATATCGGCCAGCCAGGCGGCCAGCACCGTCTTCAGCGATACGGCGGCGTGATCGGCGGCGATGGCGATGCGCATGGGCGCTTCCCGGACAGAAGGGGTGGAGGAATGCCGCCGCCCTTAGCTTCCCGGCGCGATGAAGACCACCCATTGCGGTTCCAGCGTCATGAGTTTTGCGCTCTTGTACAGGGGCCGCAACACGTTACGCTCCCCCACCATGCGCCGTACCGCCTCCGATGAAGCCCGCTCCCATCTCGCGGCCACGCTGATCGCCACGGGCAGCGAGGATCGGGACGCGTTCCACGAACTCTACCGCCTCACCTCCGCGAAGCTTTTCGGGATCACGCTGCGTATCTGCGGTGACAGGCAGGCGGCGGAGGACGTGTTGCACGACGTGTACCTCATCATCTGGCGCCGCGCGGGCGCATGGGAACCGGGACGGGCCAGCCCGATCACCTGGCTCGCCACGATCGCGCGCAACCGGGCGATCGACTGGCGCCGGGCGCAGGGCGTGCGTCGGTCGTCGCGGATCGAGGATGTGCCCGAGATCGCCGACACCACCCCCGATGCGGAAGCTGTGCTGCTTGCCGCCGACGAGCAGCACAGCCTGCACGACTGCCTGCGCGAGCTGGAGGGCCGGCAGCGCGAGGCGATCCGCACCGCCTTTTTCGACGGCATCACCTATGCCGAATTCGCCGAGCGGGCCGGCGTGCCGCTGGGCACCGCCAAAAGCTGGATCCGCCGCGGTCTGGCCCGCCTGAAGGAGTGCCTCGACCGTGCCGCCTGAACCCCTCGACGAAAATCCGCCCGAAGGCGACGTCGCGGCCGGCGAACTGGCGCTGGGGCTGCTGGATGGCGAAGAGCGCGCGGCCGCGCTGCGCCGGGTGCTGGCCGAACCGGCGTTCGCGATCCAGGTGGAGCGGTGGCGCGTCTATTTCGCGCAGCTGTTCGATCTGTGGCCGGCGATGGAGCCGCCACCCGAACTGATCGACCGGATCGATGCCAGTCTGGGCGGCCCGGGCGGCAGCCTGACGCGTGGTCCGGCAGGGCGGCGGCGCGGCTTCCCCTGGCCGTTGCTGGCGATCGTCAGCACCGCGCTGGCGGCGTGCCTGCTGGTCGTGATCGCGCTCCGCCCCGGCGGCCCGCCCCCCGGCCCGCCATCCGTTGCCGAGGCGCCCGTGGCCCCGTCCGCGCCGATCCTGGTCGCCGCGCTGGGTGATGCCAAGGCACCGGTCGCCGCCGCGTTCGACCCCGCCGACGGCAGCATCCGGGTGACGGCGGCACCGGCGGTGCCGGCCGCGCGTGTCGCGCAACTGTGGGTGATCGGCGGCGATGGCGTACCCTATCCGCTGGGGCTGCTGGCGTCCGATGCGACGCTGCTGACGATCCCGGCGCGCGACCGGGCGCGGTTGGCCGCGGGTGCGACGCTGGCGATCTCGATCGAGCCGGCGGGCGGCTCGCCGACCGGCAAGCCGACCGGACCGGTGGTGGCGACCGGCGCGCTGGCGGCGGTGTGAGAGGCGTATGATGGGACAGGTTTCGGGCGCGGGACTGTCGGGACTGGCCCGGCTGCTCGGCTATGCGGGGCTGCTGCCGCAGGCGGCGCTGCTGGTGCTGATCCTGGGGCTGCACGATCCGACCGGGGTCGTGCACGGCATGGCGTTCTTCTACGCCGCGCTGATCTTCAGCTTTATCGGCGGCATCTGGTGGGGCTTCGCGATGCGGCGGCCGGCGGGGCCCGGGGCGCTGGTGTGGGCGGCGGTGGCGCCGACGCTGGTCACGATCGTGCTCGTCGCACTGGCGGTCCACGGCTCGCTGCGCTGGGCGATGGTGGCGCTGGCGAGCGGGCTGTTCCTGACGCTGCTGGTCGACCGCGCGCTGGTGCGCAGCGGCGAGGTACCGGCGGGCTGGATGGGCCTGCGCGTGCCGCTGTCGCTGGGACTGGGCGTGCTGACGATTCTGGCGGCGATGATGTGAGCCTGATACGATAGTCGTATGAACAAGCCGGCCAATGTCCAGGTGTTCGAGTCGTTCAGGGCCCGCTTTACCACCAGCGAATTTGCGCAGGTGTTCGCGGCGGCCGTGCCACTGGATATCAGACTGGAACTGGTCGATGGCTATCTTGAACGCATGACGCCGCCGATAGGCGCTCATCCCGCCTGGTAAAACGCCGTATCGGGGATGCTCTGGTCCGTCCTGCAAGAGCGCGCGATGGTGGAAGCCGCGATTGATCTGGGTGGCGATACCGTTCTGGTGTGCGACGTCGCGATCCTGCATCGGCCCATGAGCGAACAGCGCTTTCTCCGGGCGGACGAAGTGATCGTCGCAGTGGAGATCGCGGAAACCACGCTGGACCGCGATCTGGGGCTGAAAAGAATCGCCTATGCGCGAGCGGGTATTCCCCATTACTGGGTCATCGATGGTCCCCATGCGCGGGTACATATGTTCGAGTTACAGCCGCACGGTGACCATGGGCCGGCAACACTGATCCCGTTCGGGCGAGCGCTACCGATCCCCGGAACCGACCGGACGATCGTGATCGGCTGACCACGATCGGAGATAGCCGGCTTACGCTGCCTTGCGCAGTTCCAGCCGGCCCCAGATTTCCACCAGCGCCCGGGTCAGGTCGCGCATCATCGCCTCGTCATGTGCGGGGCCGGGGGTGAAGCGCAGCCGTTCGGTGCCGCGCGGCACGGTGGGATAGTTGATCGGCTGCACATAGACGCCGTATTCGGCGAGCAGCACGTCGCTGATCTTCTTCGCCTTGACCGGATCGCCGACCATCACCGGTACGATATGCGTCTCGCCGATCATCACCGGCAGGCCGGCATCCGCCAGCATCGCCTTCAGCGTCGCGGCGGCGGCCTGTTGTCCCTCGCGCTCGGCGGTGGAGGATTTCAGGTGGCGGACGCTGGCCAGCACCCCCGCGACCAGCACCGGCGACAGGCTGGTGGTGAAGATGAAGCCGGGCGCATAGCTGCGGATCACGTCGATGATCGTGCGGTCGGCGGCGATATAGCCGCCCATCACCCCGAACGCCTTGCCCAGCGTGCCCTCGATGATGGTCAGCCGGTGTGCCACCTCGTCCCGTTCGGAGATGCCGCCGCCGCGCGCGCCGTACATGCCGACCGCATGGACCTCGTCACAATAGGTGAGCGCGTTGTACCGGTCGGCCAGGTCGCAGATCGCCGCGATGGGGGCGACGTCGCCCTCCATCGAATAGACGCTCTCGAACGCGATCAGCTTGGGCACGCCGGGGTCCTCGGCGGCCAGAAGTTCTTCCAGATGGGCGAGGTCGTTGTGCCGGAAGATGCGCTTCTCGCACCCCGAATTGCGGATGCCCGCGATCATCGAGGCGTGGTTGAGCTCGTCGGAGAAGATCACGCAGCCCGGCAGGATCTTCGCCATCGTCGCCAGCGTCGCCTCGTTCGAGACGTAGCCGCTGGTGAAGAGCAGCGCGCCCTCCTTGCCATGCAGGTCGGCGAGTTCCCATTCGAGATCGACGTGATAATGGGTGTTGCCGCCGATGTTGCGGGTGCCGCCGGACCCGGCGCCGACATCGTGCAGCGCCTCCTCCATCGCGGCGATCACCTTGGGATGCTGGCCCATCGCGAGGTAATCGTTGGAACACCAGACCGTGATCGGCTTCGGCCCGTTATGCCCGGCGAAACAGCGGGCATTGGGAAACGCCCCCTTGTTGCGCAGGATATCGATGAACACGCGGTATCGACCTTCGGCATGGAGCCGGTCGATCGCCTGGGTGAAGACGCGGGTATAATCCACGCGCGTGTCCTGGACGGCACTGGTCATGATCGTCATGTAATCGCACCGGCGGGGCAAGGCCAGCGACTATCCGCGGTCACGGTGATCGGTTCGGCAGCGAATTCATGGACAAATCGTCCCAGGGGCCTGGATCGGCGACGGGGAGTCGATCGCGCGATCAGTGCATATAGCCTACCAGTCCGGCTACGCCGCCGCCGGCCTGCACCCCGACATTGACCCCACCGAAGATCATCGCCCCCTCCGCGGTCTGCATGGCCCGAACCATGAGCAGGGACAGCGCGGGGTTCGATAGCGCGGCGACCAGCAGGACGGGGTTCATTCCGAACAGCATCGCATCGCCGGACCCGCCGCCGATCAGGCCCAGCCCGCCCTCGATGAACATGATGCCGCCCCGGATATCCGACAGGGTCAGTTCCCGCCCCTTGCGTGACGCCGCCCGGAACACCGCGCCGCCGCTGGGGAAATCGGTGATCGACCCCGCCCCTGCGGTCGATTTGCTCCGAATGGTCGGTTTCAGGACGCGGGGGATGGTGGGCAGTTTCAGCCCTTTTGGCGCGCGGAAGCCGAAGCTCCAGCCGGCACCAAGCCCGCCGAATATCAGCCGATGGACCGTACCCGCGGGGTCCGCCAGATATACCGCACCCCCCGATGCCGCCACGAACGCGATACCGACCGCGCCGGTCGCCCCCGTGGCATAGGTCCAGTCACTGGGTTCCAGCAGCATCGTCATCTCGCCCGCGTTGCCAGGAAATGGAGCATCCCCCCAAGCGAGAAGCCCGCTCCGAGGAAGCCCAGCAGCAGGGGCATCGCCCACATCGCGCCGAACTGGTCCAGCCTGGCGGTGGCCTGTGGCCGGTCCGGTCGGTACATCACACGGACGCTGTCGCCCGTCCGATAGCCGAAGATCAGACCGCCCTGTGCGTAACTGACGACATCGCCAGCCATGGTCGTAAACCGGATCTGAGGATGGCTACCCCCCGCATTCAGGCGTTCCACCACCCCGTCGGCGCGGGCGGCGGCATCGCGGAACCGCTGCACGCCCATGGCGGCAATCGCCGCCGCGATCAGCAACGCCGCCCCGATGATCGTGAAGAACAGGCCCTTCATCGTTCCATGTCCGCCATATCCCGCACCTCCGGCCCCTGCATCCGTCCGCCCACGAACCATCAGGCGTCGTGATCGTTCCGGATGCGATCCATTCACGCTTGGCGCGGGCGACCATGGGCGGAGGGTACGGGCCGGACGCTACGGGACCGCATCATGCCGCCACGCGGACAGGCTGGCGCAGCATCGCCACGATCCGTTCGCATTCGCGTTGCAGCGTTTCGGTACGGTCGCGCATGTCGGCGCTGATGAGGCGCGTCGCATGGGCCATCGTCGCGGTCTGCGCGAAGGTGCCATCGAGCGAGGCGAGCGCCTCGCGTGCCTCGCCGGTGGCGGTTTCGATGGTGACGATCATTTTCTGGAGTTCGACGTTGGCGACGTGCTGCTGGCCGGTCATCTCGATCGTCTGGAGCGCCGACGAGGTCACCGCCTGCAACGCGGTGCCGAGCGCGGTGCCCACGCTGACCGCCGAATCGGTGGCCTGGGTAATGTCCTCGATCCGGTCGGCGATGTTGCGCGTGGTGTTTTCGGTCTGTTGCGAGAAGCTCTTCACCTCCTGCGCGACGACCGCGAAACCGCGGCCCATGTCGCCGGCGCGGGCCGCCTCCATCGTCGCGTTCAGGGCCAGCAGCTTGGTGGCGCGGCTGATGTCGCCGATATGCCGGGATGCCTCCCGGATGCTGGTCACGCTGCGGGTCAGCGTCACGTTCGCTGCCTGGGCGGAGGCCGAATGGCGGGCGGCCTCGATGACCATCCCGGCCGATTCGCGCGCAGTTTCACTCACCGTGTCGACGGCGGCCGCGATAGACCGCAGCCGGTTGAGCATCCCGAACGTCATCTCGCTGGTGCGGGTCGACAGGATATGAGCAGTTTCCGCCTGCTGCTGCTGGTCGACGATGGTGGCGAGCGTCCGGTCGGCGCTGATGTCGAGATCGCTCGCCGCAGTGCGTAGCTTGTCGATCAGCGCCACGATCGTTTCCTGCAACCGGTCCGCGACCGCGCCCGCCGCCGTCGCCATCTCGGCCCGGTGCCGCGCCTCGGCGGCGATCCGGCATTGCGCCTGATGCTCACTCTCCTGCCGGGCGCGACGGGCCTCGGCCAGGGCGTTCTCTGCCGCGAGGCGTGCGGATCGCTGCTCGGCGGCGGCGGACCCGGCGGCGGCCGACCTGGCCTCCAGTTCCATGTTCAGCCGCAGGACGCGCCGGATCAACAGGAGAGATATCGCCAGAAACAGGATCGTGGAACACAGGATCAGGGGCAGGATCTCGAAGAACGCCTTGAGTCCGGGCGTCAACCGATCCCAGGCGATGATTCCGAGCACCCGGCCGCTCCATTCGGACAGATCGGTGGACGGATAGGGCCGCTCGCGCCCCGCCATCGCGACCCACCGCAGGTTGGGCAGGCCGAACCCGGTCGACCATTCCCGCAGGATCGTGTCATCGAGCACGCGGATATCGACGAAGATCCGGAATGTCCGCCGGTCTTGGACCGCCGGCCCCTTTTCCCGGATGATCGGGGAGAACCCGATCAGTGCGGGCAGGGTGCCGAAGCGGGCCGGCACCACGATCGCGTCGCCGCGTTTGCGGGCCTCCGCCTCGGTAGCGGGCAGCCGGGCGAGGATTTCCTTCAGGGTGGCCGGAGAGATCATCTTGTGGAGGGGCGGCACCGTTCCACCCGGCAGATGGCCGTAGAGCGTCTGCCCGGCCGAATCGATGATGTAGTTGCGCGCGATCGGCGTTCCGTAGTTCGATTCGATCCACGCGGCGTTCATCGTCCCGTAAACATTGTCCGCGGCGGTATCCCAGTGCGAATTGATGAACGTCTCGTTGCTGATGCGGGAGCGTTCGCGGTCCACCGCGCCGGCGACGGTTGCCGCGGCTAGCCGGTTGGCGTCGATATTGGCGTCGTGGATCAGCAGGCCGATGACGAGGCCGGAACTGAGAAAGGCGGTCACCAGCAGGCTGGACAGCAGCACCGTCAGCGCGAATCGGGTATCCCCTGCCATCCTGACGGGTAGCCACCGGGCGGACAATCCGGCGTACAGGGCTTGTACCATGCTCACCCTGCCGCTTATCGCATGGCAGGGTTAAGGGTCCGTATCGGGTGCAATCTCCGGGCGGGTCGCTCCTACAGTTCCTGCATCGTCGTGAACCCCCGTATCGCCAGACCCGGCGTCAACGCGCGTTCGCGGTCACCCAGACGGGTGAAGACCGCGATGCCCTCACCCGGAGTGGCCGGCCAGTCCTGCCCCTGCGTCAGCGCGTCGATGCGCCGGGCGATGCCGTCGCCGCCGTCGACGAAGCGGACGGGGCGGGGGGCGGCGGCGGCAAGTTGCGCTTCGACCAGCGGGAAATGGGTGCAGGCGTTGACGATCACGTCGATCGCCTCGCCGCCCGGCTGGTCGAACAGCCCGGCCAGCACCGCGTCGAAGCGGGCGGGATCGGGGCGTTCGCCGCGCAGCGTCGCCTCCGCCAGCTCGACGAGATCGGCGGAGCCGTGGCGCAGTACGGTGCAGTCCCCGGCGAAGCGCATGGCGAGATCGTCGACATAGGCCTGACGCACGGTCGCCTGCGTGCCGAGCACCCCGATCGTGCGGGTGCGACTGATGAGCGCGGCGGGCCGGATCGCGGGAACGGTGCCAACCACGGGCAGGTCGAGCGCGGCACGGATGGCGGGCAGTGCGATCGTCGAGGCGGTGTTGCACGCGATCACGATCAGCCGCGGGCGATAGCGTTCCGCCAGACGGCCGAGCAGCACCGGCACGCGCGCCGCGATCTCCTCTTCCGTCCGGATGCCATAGGGAAATCCCGCCGAGTCGGCGGCATAGACGAATCGCGCCTGCGGCAGCAGCGCGCGCGCCGGCGCGACGATCGACAGGCCGCCGACCCCGGAATCGAAGAACAGGATCGGGCGATCGTCGATCATGATCCCTCACCTAGCGATCCGGTCGCCCCGCCGCCACCGCTGCCGCCACTACCGCCCGGACGGCAGGGTGATTGACCTGGATCGGTGGACACTGCCCGTGCCCGCGTTATGATGGAACGAAGGGGGAAAACATTGCAGACGGAAATCCTCTGGACGGCACCCGCACTGGCCCTGTTGATCGGCTATCTGCTCGGATCGATCCCGTTCGGCATCATCCTGACCCGGTTGGGCGGGGCGGGTGACCTGCGGTCGATCGGATCGGGCAATATTGGTGCGACCAACGTGTTGCGCACCGGCCGCAAGGGGCTGGCGGCGGCGACGCTGCTGCTCGACCTGCTGAAGGGCGCGGGCGCGGTGCTGCTCGTCGCGCATTTGTGGCCGGGTGAGGGGCCCTTGGCCGGGGTCGGCGCGTTCGTGGGCCATTGCTATCCGGTGTGGCTGCGCTTCCGCGGCGGCAAGGGGGTGGCGACGCTGATGGGTATCGTCGTCGCGCTGCACTGGCCGGTCGGGCTGGTCTATGCCGTCGTCTGGCTGGGGCTGCTGGCGACGATCCGCATCTCCGCGGTGGCGGGCATGGCGGCGGCGATCAGCGCGCCGCTGGCCGCGGCGCTGTTCGGACGCTTCGATCTGGTGCTGATGCTGCTGGCGCTGGCGCTGCTGGTGATCTGGAAGCATGGCGAGAATATCGAGCGGCTGCTGGACGGGACCGAACCGCGGATCGGGCGTGGACGCGGGCGGGATGTCGCCGATACCGATGCCGATACTGCCACCGGCGCCGAAATCCGGCAACATGACTGACGCCGCGACGGCGCGGTTGCGCCTGTTGCGGACGAACGGGATCGGCCCGGTCGCCTATCGGCATCTGCTGGCGCGGTTCGGCGATGCGGAGCGGGCATTGGCCGCGTTGCCGACGCTGGCGCGGCGGGGTGGCGGCACCGCACCGGTGCCGGCGGACGAGGGCGCGGTACGGCGCGAACAGGCGCGGGTCGCGGCGCTGGGCGCGACCTATCTGTTCATCGGCGATCCTGATTATCCGCCCCTGCTGGCCGAGCTGAACGACGCGCCGCCGGTGCTGATCCGGCGCGGCGACACGGGCCTGATGCGGCGGCCGTGCGTCGCGATCGTCGGCGCGCGCAACGCTTCCGCCGCCGCCTGCCGCTTCGCCCGCGCGCTGGCGCACGATCTGGCGGCGGCGGGGGTGACGGTCGTCTCCGGCCTGGCGCGCGGGATCGACACCGCCGCGCATGTCGGGTCGATCGACGGCGCTACCATCGGCGTGATCGCCAGCGGCATTGATGTGGTGTTCCCGCCCGAGAATGCCGCCTTGCAGGAGGAGGTGGCGACGCGCGGACTGCTGCTCGCCGAACAGCCGCCGGGGACGGAGCCGCGCGCCCGGCACTTCCCCTATCGCAACCGCATCATCGCCGGCCTCGCGCAGGGGACGGTGGTGGTGGAGGCGGCGCCGCGTTCCGGCTCGCTCATCACCGCGCGGCTGGCGGTGGAGATGGGGCGTGAGGTGATGGCGGTGCCCGGCAGTCCGCTCGACCCCCGCGCGCAAGGCTGCAACGGCCTGATCCGCGAGGGGGCGATCCTGATCCAGTCCGCCGCCGACGTGCTGGAACAGATCCGCCCGATCGATGCCCGTGCGGTGCGGGCCCCTGCCGATGCCTATGCCGGGCCGCCACCGGAGGATGCCGACGATGCCGCCCGCGTCGTCGTGACCGGACTGATCGGCCATGCCGCGGTGCCGGTCGACGAACTGGTCCGCCAGTCAGGCCACGAATCTTCGGCGGTGCAGATGGTGCTGCTGGAACTGGAACTGGCGGGCCGGATCGATCGCCATGCCGGCGGACGGGTGAGCTGGCGGTGAAGAATTTCCTGTTCGTGTGCAGCCAAAACCGGCTGCGCAGTCCGACCGCTGAACAGATATTCGCGGACGACGACCGGATCGAGGTATCGTCGGCGGGCACGAATCACGATGCGGACAGCCCATTGACTGATGAACTCATCGAATGGGCCGACGTGGTGGTGGTGATGGAAAAGGCGCATCGCAGCAAAGTTCGGCAACGTCACCGTCGCACGCTGGCCGGCAAGCGGATCATCTGCCTCGACATTCCCGACGACTATTCATTCATGGACCCGGCGCTGATCCGGCTGTTGCGGACCCGCATGGCTCGCCATTTGCCGAAGGGTGGGATTGCCCGCGCACCAAAACGGTAATCGGACGTTGATAGCCGCCGCTTGACGCGGGCAGGTGGTCGTCGCCACCCTCGCGCGTACACGTAAGGACATCATCGACCGCTTATGCAGCTCGTCATCGTCGAATCGCCCGCCAAGGCGAAGACCATCGAAAAATATCTCGGCAGCGACTACCGGGTTCTCGCCTCGTACGGCCATGTCCGCGACCTGCCGCCCAAGGACGGATCGGTGAACCCCGACGAGGGATTCGCGATGGAGTGGGAGAATTACGCGGACAAGGCCAAGCAGCTGAAGGCGATCGCCGACCTGTCGAAGACCGCCGACCGCCTGATCCTGGCGACCGACCCCGATCGTGAGGGCGAGGCGATCTCGTGGCACGTGCAGGAGGTGCTGCGCGGGCGCAAGGCGTTGCCCAAGGACGTCCAGCGCGTGACGTTCAACGCCATCACCAAGCCGGCGATCCTGGCGGCGATGAAGGCGCCGCGCGAACTGGATACCGATCTGATCGACGCGTACCGGGCGCGCCGTGCGCTTGACTACCTCGTCGGGTTCACGCTCTCGCCGGTGCTGTGGCGCAAGCTGCCCGGTGCCAAGTCGGCTGGCCGCGTCCAGTCGGTGGCGCTGCGCCTGATCGTGCAGCGCGAGCGCGAGATCGAGGCGTTCCGCGCGCAGGAATACTGGTCCGTCACCGCGCAAATGGAGCAGGACGGCACGCCGTTCACCGCGCGCCTCGTCCAGTGGGAGGGCACTAAGCTCGACCGGCTGTCGATCGGTAACGAGGGCGATGCGCTGCGCGCGAAGGCCGCGGTCGAGGAGGGGCGCTTCTCGGTCCAGTCGGTCGAGACGAAGCCCGGCACGCGCAACCCGCCGCCTCCCTTCACCACCTCCACCCTGCAACAGGAAGCGGCGCGCAAGCTGGGCTTCTCCGCCGATCACACGATGCGGATCGCGCAGGGGCTCTACGAGGACGGCGCGATCACCTATATGCGGACGGACGGCGTGCAGATGGACGGCAGCGCCATCTCCGCCGCGCGCCTTGCCATCGCGAACCGCTATGACGCGGGCTATGTACCGGATAAGCCCCGGCAATATCAGACCAAGGCCAAGAACGCGCAGGAAGCGCACGAGGCGATCCGCCCGACCGATTTCGGCAAGGACAAGGCCGGCGGCGGCGATCACGCCCGCCTGTACGACCTGATCTTCAAGCGCGCGCTCGCCAGTCAGATGGCGTCGGCGCGCTTCGAGCGGAAGACGGTGGAACTCGCTGAAGGCACCGGCCGCCACGTGCTGCGCGCGACGGGGCAGGTGGTGCTGTTCCCCGGCTATCTTGCGCTCTACGAGGAAGGGACCGACGATTCGGCGGATGAGGAATCGCGCCGCCTGCCCCGGATGCGCGAGGGCGATGCCCCCGCGAAGAAGGGCGTCGACGCCGAACAGCATTTCACCCAGCCGCCGCCGCGCTTCTCCGAGGCGTCGCTGGTCAAGCGGATGGAAGAGCTGGGGATCGGTCGCCCTTCCACCTATGCCTCGATCATCAAGACGCTGAAGGACCGCGCCTATGTGCGGATCGAGAAGAACCGCTTCTTCGCGGAGGAGAGCGGGCGGCTGGTGACGGCGTTCCTGGAGCGCTTCTTCCCGAAATATGTCGGGTTCGACTATACCGCCGATCTGGAAGAGGAACTGGACGACGTGTCCGGCGGCCGCGCGCAGTGGCAGGCGGTGCTGGAGGCGTTCTGGCGCGATTTCAAGCCGCTGACCGTCGATGTGATGGAGCAGCAGCCGAGCGCGATCACCGCGGAACTCGACATCTTCCTCGCGCCCTATCTGTTCCCCGACAAGGCGGACGGCAGCGACCCGCGGCTCTGCCCCAATTGCGGCGAGGGCAAGCTGGCGCTACGCGGCGGCCGGTTCGGTGCGTTCGTGGCGTGTTCGAACTATCCCGAGTGCAAATTTACCCGCCGCTTCGGACAGGGCGGCAGCGCCGACGAGGATACGGGACCGGAGACATTGGGCAAGGACCCGGCGACCGACCTGCCGGTCGAGCGCAAGTCGGGGCGGTTCGGGCCGTATATCCAGCTGGGGGATGGCAAGGACGCGAAGCGCGCGTCGATTCCCAAGGATATCGAACTCGATCTGGAATGGGCGCTGAAGCTGCTCAGCCTGCCGCGCACGATCGGCAAGCACCCGGAGACGGGCGAGGACATCACCGCCTCGATCGGCCGCTATGGCCCCTATCTGGCTCATGCCGGTAAATATGCCCGGTTGCAGACCACGGCGGACGTGTTCGAGACGGGGATGAACGCGGCGGTGGTCAAGTTGGCCGAGGCGGCGGCGGGCGGCGGCCGCCCGGCGCGCGGCGCGGCCAAGCCGCCGCTGAAGGAACTGGGCAAGCATCCGCGCACGGAACTGGAGCTGAAGGTGATGGAGGGCCGCTACGGCGCCTATGTCACCGACGGCGAGACGAACGCGACCCTGCCCAAGTCGGTGACGCCCGACCAGTTGACGCTGGAGGAAGCCGCCAGCCTGATCGACGCGCGCGCGGTAGCGGCACCCAAACCGAAGAAGAAGGCGCCGGTAAAGAAGGCCCCCGCCAAGAAGGCGGCGGCCAAGAAGGAGCCCGAAGCAGACACGTCGGTCGCCAAGAAGTCGGTAGCCAGGAAGCCCGCCGTCAAGAAAGCGCCGGCCAAGAAGAAGCCGGCGGCATAGCGGCGGTATCGATCGTCGACGCCATGCGATCCTCATCCTTCCAGTGTGAAGGATGAGGAAGGTGTCTTACGCCGTGCCCTGCTGCATCGAGCCGAGCCAGGCGCGGGCGGCGGCCTGGGCGCGGGAGATTTCGCGGGCGGTCATGTCGCCGGCGACCGCGCTGCGCGCGTCCTGCGCTTCCTCAAGGCCCGCGACGGCGGCGAGGTTGAACCATTTGTGTGCCTCGATCAGGTCGATCGCGACGCCGGCGGTGCCGGTCTGGTAGCTGATACCCAGATCGTAGAGTGCGTTGCCATCGCCCTGTGCCGCATCCGCCAGACGGGATTCGGCCAGAAAGAGCGCGGACTTGATGCTGTTGCCCATGTGGAAACTCCGGTTTTCCTATGGGCGCATCCTGCATCGATTCGTTTAACCAAATGGTTAACGCGGGCGCGGACTCAGGCGGATTCGACCGGTACGTTGTCGATCAGCCGGGTCGCTCCCATCCGCGCCGCCGCCAGCAGGCGCAGCGGCCGTCCCGGCGCCGTGGCGGGGGCGAGCGTCTCGGCATCGACCAGCTCGACATAATCGACGACGAATCCCGCGGCATGCAGCGCGGCATAGGCATCCGCGAGGACGGCATCGGGTGATTCGCCCCGCCCGATCGCACGCGCCGCGATGCCGAGCGCGCGGGGCAACGCGACCGCGCGGGCACGTTCGCCCTCGTCGAGATAGATGTTGCGCGAGGACAGGGCGAGGCCGTCGTCGTCCCGCTGGGTCGGCACGCCCATGATCGCTACATCGATGTCGAGATCGGCGACGAGCCGCCGGATCACCGCCAGTTGCTGGAAATCCTTCTCGCCGAACCAGGCGCTGTCGGGACGGACCTGCCCCAGCAGCTTGGCGACGACGGTGGCGACCCCGTCGAAATGGCCGGGGCGGGCGGCACCGTCCAGCCCCTCGCTCACCCCCGCCACGGAAATCGTGGTGGCGAAGCCGGCGGGGTACATCGTCTCGACCGTGGGGGCCCAGAGCAGGTCGCAGCCATGCTCCGCCAGCAGCCGGGCATCCGCCATCTCGCGGCGGGGATAACGGGCCAGGTCCTCGTTCGGGCCGAACTGGCGCGGGTTGACGAAGATCGAGGCCACCACCCGCGTCCCGCCGCGTCGCGCCGCCTCCACCAGCGCCATGTGGCCGGCGTGGAGCGCACCCATCGTCGGCACCAGCGCGACCCGGTCGCCCGCCGCGCGCCAGCCCGCGACGCGGGCGCGCAGCTCTTCCAGATCACGGACGGTCAGCACGGGCAACTTCCCCCTCGAACAATGCGGGCAGGGCTTCTATGAAGCCAAACAGTCAGGATCAACAGGGGAATGGGCGTTGTCGAGCGGCCCGCATATCATCGTCTTCGCCAATGAGAAGGGCGGGACGGGCAAGTCGACCACCGCGGTCCACGTCGCCATCGCCCTGGCGGCCCGGGGCGCGCGCGTGTCGTGCATGGATCTGGACCATCGCCAGCGTACCGTCGGCCGGTATCTGGACAACCGCGCCGCCACGATCCGCAGCCGCGGCATCGACCTGCCGATGCCGCGCCACGCGACGCATGACGGGGCGAGCGAGGATTTCTTTGCGGAAACATGGCATTCGCTGATCACCGACTGCGATTTCCTGATTGTCGATACGCCGGGGCGCGACGATCCCTTCGCCCGCACCGCCGCGACGCTGTCGAACACGCTGGTCACGCCGATGAACGACAGCTTCGTCGATTTCGACCTGATCGGCCAGGTCGATCCCGACACGTTCCAGGTGACGCGCCCGTCCTTCTATTCCGAGCTGATCTGGGATGCGCGTAAGCAGCGCGCCCGGGCGGACGGGACGACGATCGACTGGGTCGTGCTGCGCAACCGGTTGCAGCATATCGAGGCGCGCAACATGCGCCGCGTGTCGGATGCGCTGGCGCAACTGTCGAAGCGGGTCGGGTTCCGGATCATTCCCGGTCTGGGCGAACGCGTGATCTATCGCGAGATGTTCCCGCAGGGGCTGACGATGATCGACGCGCGCGAGTTCGGATCGATGGGGATCGGCCATGTCGCCGCGCGGCAGGAACTGCGCGAGATGATGGCGGCGCTGCAACTGCCCGAGGTGACGGCCGGCGAGGCGGACGTGCCGCCCGGTCCCGCCGTGCCCGGTGCTGCCGTGCCGGACGTCGCGGCGTGAAGAGGCGGGCAGTATGAAGTGGCTGATCGCCGCCCTGCTGATCTGGGCGGCGTGGAAATATCTGAAACCGTCGGGCAAGCGCCGCATGGCCGCCGAGGAGGTGGAGGCGCGCGCGGTGCTGGGCGTCGGCCCGCGCGCGGATGCGGCGGCGATCCGGGCGGCGCACCGCCGGCTGCTGGCGGGCGTACATCCCGATCGCGGCGGATCGACCGAACTGGCGCGGCGCATCAATGCCGCCCGCGATGTGCTGGTCGGGCGACCGACGGGTAGCGGGATCGCGCCGGAGCGGTGAGTCACCGGTTCGATCCCACCGTCCTGCGCGAATACGACATTCGCGGCGTCGTCGGCGACATGCTGGGCGCGGCGGATGCCCATGCGGTCGGGCGCAGCTTCGCGACCTGCATCCGCCATGCCGGTGGCCACCGCGTGGTGGTGGGGCGAGATGGCCGGTTGTCGTCGCCGATGCTGGAGGCGGCGCTGGTCGAGGGGCTGGCGGCAGGAGGTGTCGACGTGGTGCGGATCGGCCTGTGCCCGTCGCCGATGCTATATTATGCCGAGGCGATGCTGGGGGTGGATGGCGGCATCGTGGTGACTGGCAGCCACAATCCAGTCGACCATAACGGGTTCAAGCTGGTGATGGGCCATCGCCCGTTCTGGGGCGACGATATCACGGACCTTGCCGGCATCGCGGCGGCGGGCGACTGGGCCGACGGGGCAGGCACCGTCACCGACATCGATGTGCTGGGCGATTACGTCGCGCGACTGATGGCGGGATGGGACATCGCCGGCGGCGGCGGCCTGCGGATCGGCTGGGACTGCGGCAACGGCGCGGCGGGGCCGGCGGTCGAACGGCTGACGGCGCTGCTGCCGGGCGAGCATCATTTGCTGCACGTCGAACCCGATGGCCGCTTCCCCCATCATCACCCCGATCCGGGTGACGAGGCCAATCTGGCCGACCTGCGCGCATTGGTCGCCGCGAAGCGCCTCGACCTCGGGCTGGCATTCGATGGCGACGGCGACCGGATCGGTGCGATCGACGGGCAGGGCCGGATATTGTGGGGCGACCGCATCCTCGCGATCCTGGCGGAACCGCTGCTACGCGAACTGCCCGGCGCGACGATCATCGCCGACGTGAAGGCGAGCCAGACGGTGTTCGACCGGATCGCGGCGCTGGGCGGCGAGCCCTGCATCGCACGGACCGGCCACAGCCCGATCAAGGCGAAGATGGTCGAGACGGGCGCACCGCTGGCGGGCGAACTGTCCGGCCATATCTTCTTCGCGCAGGACTGGTACGGGTTCGACGACGCGCTCTATGCGGCGGTACGGCTGATCCGGGCGGTGTGCCTGTCCGGACGCTCGCTGGCCGAGCTGCGCGATGCGATGCCGGCCTGCGTGTCGACCCCCGACCTGCGTATCCCCGTGCCGGAGGATCGCAAGCTGGCGGTGGTGGCCGAGGTGGCGGCGCGACTCGATGCGGCGGGGGTGACCGCCGACACGACCGATGGCGTGCGGGTGACGGCGGCGGACGGCTGGTGGCTGGTGCGTTCGTCCAACACCGAAGCGGCGGTGACGATCCGCGCCGAGGCGACGGATGCCGAGGGCCTTGCCCGTATCCTGGCGACGATCGACACGCATCTGGCGGCGTGCGGCGTCGTGCGCGCACCCGGCATCTCGATTTTTTAGCGTTCATCACCCACATGGGGCCCATGCCTCCGCCCCAACCACAGATCATCCGTGTCATCGACCTCGAAACCACCGGCAATGCACCGCCTGCCCATGCGGTGCTGGAGATCGGCTGGCAGGACGTGGCGCTGGGCAAGGACGGCCGGTGGGAACTGTATGGCGAGGGCGGCAGCATCCTCGTCAATCCCGGTCGGCCGATTCCACCGATCACGATGGCGATCCACCATATCCGCGACGAGGACGTGGCCGACGCGCGCTGGTGGCACGATGTCGCGCGGCCGGTGCTCGATCCATGGCCGCGCCGCATCGCGCTGGCGGCGCACCGCGCGAGTTTCGAGGAACAGTTCTGCACCCCGTCGCTGACGCATGGTGCGGACTGGATCTGCACATGGAAATGCGCGCTGCGGCTTTGGCCGGACAGCCCCAGCTTCTCCAACCAGGTGCTGCGCTACTGGCGCAAGCCGGAGGGGATGATCCACGAGCGCGGCCTGCCGATCCACCGTGCCTTTCCCGACAGCTACGTCACCGCGCACCATCTGCGCGACCAGCTGAACGAGGCGTCGGTGGCGCAGTTGATCGAATGGTCGAAGGCGCCCGGCCTGCTGCCGCGCGTGCGCTACGGCCCCGATCGCGGCAAGGAATGGCGCGAGATCGAGGAGGAAAGCCTGATCGGTTTCCTAGGCGATCGCGATCCCGATATCCGCTTCACCGCGGAGACGGAGATGGCGCGGCGGCGCGGCGGTGGCCATGTCGGCCGGATGACGCCGCAGGAACTGCTGCTGTAACGGGTGATGACCGCGGCGGCCTGACCCATCCCGTCATTGCGAGCGTAGCGAAGCAATCGAGCGCCAAGCACGTGGGGCCCTGGATTGCTTCGCTACGGCCGCAATGACGGACAGGTTTGCTCAAACGGCGGTTTTACCGTGGCCGCGTCCATAGCCCCGGATCGCGGACGACAGGTGGATAGAGGCGAACGCGACCCCGTGCCTCGTACGCCGCGCGCAGGATGAAGCCGATCTTCGCCGCCTTCGATGTGGTCACGCGGGCATCCCATGCGCGTTCACCGCGCGCGGCGACGGTGCGACCGATCGCGCCGTAGATATTGGCGGCGGCCAGCACCGCCCAGGCCGCGCGCGGGGGCAGGGCGGGGGTGCCGGCCCTAGCGCTTTCCTCGAACGCAGCGGCACGGGTCGCGAGACGGCGGGCAAGGATCGCGAGATGCGGCTTGTGATCCGGGAACAGCGGTTCGTCCGCCGCGATGCCGGCTTCCTCCAGCCACTCGGCGGGCAGGTAGCGGCGGCCGGCGCGGTCGTCCTCCTCGATATCGCGGGCGATGTTGGCGAGCTGGAACGCCATGCCGAGATCGCAGGCGCGGTCGAGCGTCGCATCGTCGTCCGCCGGAACCCCCATCACCACCGCCATCATGCAGCCGACGACCCCGGCGACATGGTAGCAATAACGGTACAGGTCATCCTCGGTCCGCGGGCGCCATTCCTCGGCATCCAGTGCGAAGCCGGCGATCAGCGCGCGCGGCCATGCCGGCGGCATCCGCGTTTCGGCCGCGACCACCCGCAACGCATCGAACGCCACGTCGCCGACGACCTCGCCCGCCAGCGCCGCCTCGGTCCGCGCGGTCAGATCGACGAGGCGGGCGGGTGCGTCGTCGACGCGGGTCATGCCGTGGCCGTGATCCTGCCCGTCGGTGATATCGTCGCACGCGCGGCACCAGGCGTAGAGCAGCCAGGCCCGTTCCCGCGTCGGACGATCGAACAGCGTGCTGGCGGCGGCGAAGCTTTTCGACCCGCGCGCGATCGAGGCGTGCGCGGCGACGACGATCGCGGCGCGATCGGTCGGCCCGGGGGCAGGCCCGGTAACATGTCCGGTAACAGGGGGCGTCGGGGTCAAAGGTCGGCGGCGCTCATCCGCACGATCGGCTGGGTCGGAACATGCGCCGCCATCCGGTCGAGCAGCGCGGGCAGCGTATCCGCGACGATCAGCAGGTCGCGGTGCTGCGGGCGCAGGAAGCCGACCGTCGCCATCTTTGCCCAGAATGCGATCAGTTCGTCATAATAGCCGGCGGTGTTGAGCAGCCCGACGGGATCGGCATGATAGCCGAGCTGCGCCCAGCTCAGCGCTTCCCACAGTTCGTCCATCGTGCCGGTGCCGCCGGGGATGGTGACGAAACCGTCCGCCAGATCGGTGAAGCGGCTCTTGCGTTCGTGCATCCCGCCGACGACGTGGAGTTCGGTCAGGCCGCGATGTGCGACCTCCGCATCGACCAGCGCCTGCGGGATCACGCCGATCACCTCGCCACCCGCCGCCAGGGCGCCGTCCGCCACCGCACCCATCAGGCCAAGGCGGCCGCCGCCATAGACGACGCCGATGCCGCGTTCCGCGAGCGTGCGGCCCACGTCACGGGCGGCGTGGAGGTAGAGCGGGTCGGCGGGGGTGGCCGACCCGCAATAGATGGCAAGGCGTTTCATGCCCCGTCCGCTAGGGGATCGATCCCGACCGGACAAGGGGGCCGGACGGGGGGGGCAGGAAGGCGCCCGTCAGCCCGGAAAGCTCTGCAGTCCTTCCAGTACCTGCCGGTTGACGTCGATCAGCGGTTCGATCACGTCGCGGCCGGCGATCACGTCGCTGGTATAGCGGTCGACCCACAGGCTGAGCGACACGATCGATGCGCGCAGGCCATCGGGCAGCATGTTGCCGCGTGCGCCGCAGGCGGTGCCGAATGCACCCCACATCTCGCGGTTGCGGAACAGCACGGGGGCCAGCGAGATACCGGTGGCGCCGGCGTCGCGCGCGCCGATCAGGTCGCCGGTGATCTCGCGGATCAGCCGGCACTCCATGGCACGCGGGGTTTCCGTAAGCGTACGGACACGTTGATACGCGGACAGGGACATGGTCTCTCCAGTCAGGGGGTGACGCTATTCTAGGACGCGCAAGCGCCGCCGGGGCTCGATGCGTCCTATAAAGCATGCAAACGTCCCGATGAGGGACCGATCCAGCACGGAGCCGCCGGTCATGTCCTCCCCCGAAACCATCCTGCCGCACCAGCTGGCGGCAGCGCTCGACGGGGTCGGCGGCATCCGGATGCTGTCGCTCGACTGTTTCGACACGCTGTTGTGGCGCGACGTCCATGCCCCGTCCGATCTGTTCGCGCTGCTGGACGGGATCACCCCCGACCAGCGCATCCGGGGCGAGGCGGCGGCGCGTAAGCGGCAGTTGCTGGCTCATCAGCGGTCGGGCGAGGTGACGCTGCGCGAAATCTATGCCGCGCTGCTGCCCGAAGCCGACGCCGCCGAGCGCGAGGCGCGGGTCGCGCACGAGATCGCAGTGGAGGCGCGCCACTGTCACGCCTTCGCCCCGACCGTCGAACTGATGCGTGCCGCCAAACGGCGCCGGATGCCCATCGTGGTGGTCAGCGACACCTATCTGGAGCGCGACCAGCTCGCTGGGCTGATCCGCGCGGCGGCGGGCGATGCGGTCGCCGACATGATCGACCACATCTTCTGTTCGTGCGACCACCGCGCGGCCAAGGGCGAGGGGCTGTTCGACGTGATGCTGCGTCGGACGAAGGTGCGGCCCGACCGTATCCTCCACGTCGGCGACAATCCCCGTGCCGATGCGGAGGCGGGTGCGCGCCATGGCCTGCGCACGCGGCACCTGATCCAGTTCGGCGCCCATGCGGTGCAGCGGCTGCGCCAGGAGAAGGCGGCGGGTGCGCTGGTATCCGCCAACGCCCCCGGTTTCCAGCCGCACCGCGCGGCGATCGCGATCGGCGAGCCGCAACAGCCGGATGCTGCATCGGCGCTGGGGTACGGCGTGCTGGGGCCGATGCTCACGACCTTCGCCCGCTGGCTGGCGGACGAAGCTGACGCGCTGCAGGCCGCGCGCGGCGGCCGGGTCCACCTGCTGTTCCTGCTGCGCGACGGTCACCTGCCGCACGAGACGTTCGCGGCGATGATGCCGGACCGGCCCACGCATACCGTGGAGATCAGCCGCTTCACCGCGGCGGCGGCGAGACTGGGCGAACCCGGCGCGATCGCCGATTTCGTCCATGCCGAAATCGGCGACGATTCGGGGCGTCATTTCCTGCGCCAGTTGCTGCTGGCCGACGACGAGATCACGACGCTGATCGACAGTCTGCCCACCGAGCGTGGGGCCTATGCCATCGCCGAGGCGGTAGGGGCGGGACCGTTGACGCCGGTGATCGCGGCACGGGGGGCGGCGTTCGCGGACCGGCTGATCGATTATCTGCGGCACGTGGTCGACCCCGCGGCTGGCGATACGCTGATGCTGGTCGACCTAGGCTATAACGGCACCGTGCAGGACAATGTCGAGGTGGTGCTGTCGCGCCGGCTGGGCGTCCACGTCGCGGGGCGTTACCTGCTGCTGTCGGAAAACCTGCCGACCGGGCGCGACAAGCGCGGCATGATCGATCACCGCCATCACGACGCCGAGGCGCTGAGCGCGTTCATGGGAACGATCGCGGTGATCGAGCAGCTGTGCACCGTCGCGCAAGGGTCGGTGATCGATTATGCCGACGGCGCGCCGATCCGGGCCGAGGCCGGTATCAAGGGCCGCCAGAGCGAAGTGCGCAATGCGGTGCAGGCCGGCTGCCTGCGCTATGCACGCGATCACGGCGCGGCGGTGATCCGTGCCGCCGATCCGGCGGGCGCGGAATCGGCGCGGCAGGCGGCGGTCGCGATGCTCGCCCGGTTCCTCTATCTGCCGTTGCCGCAGGAGCTGGAGGTGCTGGCGCAGTTCGAGCACGACACCAATCTGGGTACCGATCACCGGGTCGCGCTGTTCGATCCGGGCCATGCCGCCACCGGCCTCCGCGAGCGCGGGCTGTTCTATCTCAAGCGGTCGCAGCGGATGTTCCTGCCGGCCGAATTGCGCGGGCAGGGACTGCCGACCAGTCTCGCCCTGTTGGCGCAGCGGCGCTTCGGGCTGGACCTTCGCTACGCCGATTTTTGCGACCGCACGATCGACGTGCCGTTGCTGCTCGTAGACGGGCAGGACGCCTTCACCGACAGTGTCGCGGCGACGCCGACGCACGATGGCTATCACGTCGCGGCGATCCCGGTCGGGCGGGGTCAGTACACGGTCGGCGTCCAGTTCGGCCGCCGTTACGAATGGCTGCAAATCCAGTCGGTGTCGTTCCTGCCCGTCGCCGCCTTTCTGGCCGGCGAGACGATCGGCGACCAGGTGACGATCCCCGCCATGCCGTCGTGCGAGGGCATGGAGCAGGTCGGCCCACACCTGTTCCGATGCGACGATGCCGAATCCTTCCTGATGGTGCCGCCCGTCGGCGGTACCCAGCCCATGATGCTGGCGGTCGTGTTCCGCCCGCTTGTCGACCGCGAGGCCGCCGTACCGGCCGCCACCGCCCCCACCGCCCTGACCGGAGCCGTTGCATGACCGACCTGTTGATTCATTCGATGAGCGAATTTTCCGCCATCATCCTCGGTTGCCTGGACAAGGCCGGCGCACGCGAGATCGTGGAGGTCGGCGCGGAGTTCGGCGGCATGTCGCAGCATCTGGCCGATCATGCGGTGGCGGCCGGTGGCCGGCTGACGAGCATCGATCCCAGCCCCAAGCCGCAGTTCCTCGACTGGGTGGCGGGCGCCCCCCATGTCCGCCATCTCGCCCAGGCCAGCCTGGAGGCGATGCCGACGCTGGACAACGTGGACGCCTGGGTGATCGACGGCGACCATAATTACTACACGGTGTCGAACGAACTCGCGATCGCCGACCGGCTATCGCAGCGCGACGGCAAGCCGCTGCTGGCGTTCATGCACGACGTGAACTGGCCGTGCGGGCGACGCGATTCCTATTACGCGCCGGCGCGTATCCCCGCCGATGCGCGGCATCCGCACAGCTTCGACGATGGCGTGGTGCCGGGCAATAAGGGCCTCGTCCCCGGTGGCGGGTTCCGTGGCGCGGGGCAGTTCGCCTTCGCCGCGCACGAAGGCGGACCGGCGAACGGCGTGCTGACCGCGGTGGAGGATTTCGTCGCCGGCGCGCGTGCCGATCGCCGCGAACTGGCGTTCGCGTTCCTGCCGGCGGTGTTCGGGCTGGGTGTCGTCTTCGCGGCGGATGCGCCGTGGAGCGGCGACGTGGCGGCGCAGCTTCTGCCGTTCCACGACAACCCGCTGCTCGCCCGGATGGAGGAAAATCGCCTGCGCAACTATTGCGCGGTGATCGACTGGCAGGATCGCGCCGCCCGCGTGCCGGCGTCGCCCCTGCGCATCGCGGCATAATCCGGCCGGGATCGACCGGCACCGTGGCCGTCGTCCTATAATCTCCCTACACTTCTGTTTCGGATCGGCCCTTTCATCATGCTGAATGCCGTCGGCCTTCTCGTCATCCTCGGTTGCGTGTTCGGCAGCTTCATCATCTCCGGCGGCAAGATGGATATCGTGCTGCACGCGTTGCCGCACGAGATGATGGCCATCGGCGGCGCGGCGATCGGGGCGTTCATCGTCTCCAACTCGATGCCGACGGTGAAGCTGGCCGGCAAGGGGCTGGTCCGCTCGTTCAAGGGCGGGCGCTGGAAGGACAGCGACTACAAGGACCTGTTGACGCTGCTCTACGGCCTGCTGTCCGCCTTCAAGAAGGGCGGCGCCACCGCGATCGAGCCGCATCTCGACAATCCGAAGGAGAGCAGCTTCTTCTCGCGCTATCCCCGCATCCTCGCCGACCATCATCTGGTGGAGTTCGTGTGCGATTACCTGCGCATGATGACGGTCAGCTTCGAGGACCCGCACCAGATCGCCGAGGCGATGGAAAACGACATCGAGAAGCACCATCACGAGGAACTGGCCCCGCAGCACGCGCTGCAGCAGATGGCCGACGGCCTGCCCGCGATCGGCATCGTCGCCGCCGTGCTGGGCGTCATCAAGACGATGGGATCGATCGACCAGCCGACCGAGGTGCTGGGCGCGATGATCGGCGGCGCGCTGGTCGGCACGTTCATGGGCGTGCTGCTCGCCTACTGCCTGGTCGGGCCGCTTGCCGCCAAGCTTCAGGAAACCATCGAGGGCGACAGCAAGCCGTTCGGCATCGTCAAGACCGCGATCGTCGCGCACGCCCAGGGGCTGCCGACGCAGGTCGCGATCGAGATCGCCCGGCGCATGACCCCCTCCGCCAAGGCCCCCACTTTCCACCAGCTGGAAACCGCACTCGAAGAGGCGAAAAATGACTTCAACGCTGTTCCCGCCTGAGCCGTCGCCCGCGTCGTCGATCACGGGGCCGGGTGCCCCGACCGACCGCATCGTGCGCCTGCCCGCCCACTGCACCACCGTCACCGCCGAGGACACCCGCGTCCGACTGGTGCTGGCCGCCGACTTCGACGACCTGATCGAGGTCGACGCGTCGCAGGTCGAAAGCATCGGGCAGGCGACGCTGCAACTGCTGATCGCCGCCCATGCGGAAGCGGTCGCGGCCGGTCGCCGCTTTGCGATCATCGACCCCAGCGCCGCCTTTGTGGAGCGCGTCACCCATTGCCGGCTCGCCGAGGCGATCGGGCTCGAAAGCCAGAAGGAACTGAACTCGTGAGCAAGACCATCCTTACCGTCGATGATTCAGCCAGCATGCGAATGCTGCTGAAGGCGTCGCTGACCGCGCAGGGGTTCACGATCGAGGCAGCCAATGACGGCCGCCACGGGCTGGAACGCATGATGGAGGTGAAGCCCGACCTGCTCATCACCGACATCAACATGCCCGAGATGGACGGGTTCGAGCTGATCGAGGCGGTGCGCGCCAAGCCGGAATTCCGCGGCGTGCCGATCCTAGTCCTGTCCACCGAATTCTCCGACGAGAAGAAGGCGCGCGCACGATCGGCCGGGGCGACCGGCTGGATCACCAAGCCGTTCGACGCCGCCAAGCTGGGAACGGCGATCCGCCGCGTCTGCCCGTGAGCGACGATCTCGACGATATCCAGGCGATCTTCTTCGAGGAATGCGCCGAGGGACTGGCCACCGCGGAAGCGGGCCTGTCCGCCATGGCGGACGGCGACGTCTCCGCCGGGGTGATCGCCGGCGTGTTCCGTGCGGTCCATTCGATCAAGGGCGGCGCGGGCGCGTTCGGCCATGCCGCGCTGACCGCCTTCTCGCACCGGTTCGAGAACGTGCTGGACGAGGTGCGCGCCGGCCGGATCGCCCCGACGCCGGGCGTTACCCGCGTGATGCTGACCGCGTTCGACGTGCTGGCCGACCATGTCGCCGCCGCGCAGGGGACGAGCCCGCTGCCCGCCGATGCCGCGGTCGCCGCCGCGCTCGATCAGGTGCTGGCCGATCGCGGCGTGGCGGAGGCGGCGCCTGTGCCCGCCGCGCCCGCCCCCGCGCCCGTCGCGGTGGTCGAGGACGATCCGTTCGGGTTCGAGCCCGTCACCGCCTCGGTCGAGCCGTTCGATCCGTTCGGGTTCGAGCCGGTCACGGTGACGCTCGACCTGCTCGACGATGCCCGGCCGGTGGTCGCGGATGCGCCGTTGCCCTGGACGGTCACCTTCGTCCCCTCCGACGCGGCGCTCGCCAATGGCGGCGAACCGATGCTGATCGTGCGCGAACTGGAGATGCTCGGCGGCACCATCACCGGTGTCGACCTGTCGCGCCTGCCGTCGCTGCGCGATCTGGAGCCCGAGCACGCCTATCTCGGCTGGACGATCAGCGTGCCCGGCACGGTCGAGGAATCGGCGATCGGCGAATGTTTCGATTTCGTCGCGCCCGAATCGATCGTCGACATCGTCCGCGAGATATCGTCCGACATGGCTTCAACCGGGGTCCCGGTCGTCCCGCCGGTCGCTGTAGCCCCCGTGCCGGCGCCGGTTCCCGTTCCGGTTGCGCTGGCCGAGGTGCCGACCCTGATCGCGACGCCGATCGCCGCCGCGCCCGTACCGCCGATGCCGGTCGCCGTGGCGCCCGTCGCCCCGCCGCCGCCGGTGCGCCCCGCGCCGGTGCGCGTCGACGAGGCGGAGGTGCAGCGCACGCACGAGGTCGCGGCGCAGACGATCCGCGTCGACCTGACCAAGCTCGACATGCTGCTCAACCTGGTCGGCGAACTGGTGATCCGCGGCTCGATCCTGGCGGATCGGCTCAGCCCGAAGGATCAGGAACGCGTCGAACTGCCGCAGCTGTCGCGCCTGACGCGCGAGATCCAGGATACGGTGATGTCGCTGCGCGCGCAGCCGATCAAGCAGGCGTTCAGCCGCGTGCCCCGGATGCTGCGCGACCTGTCCGCCGAAACCGGCAAGCAGGTGACACTGGAAACGACGGGCGAGACGACCGAGGTCGACAAGGGCGTGATCGAGAAGATCGGCGACCCGCTGACCCACATGATCCGCAACGCCGTCGATCACGGCATCGAAAGCCCGGAGAAGCGGCTGGCCGCGGGCAAGCCCGCGCAGGGCACGATCAAGCTGTCTGCCGAGCAGAAGGGCGCGCGCATCTTCGTGCGGGTCGCCGACGACGGCGGCGGCATCGACCGCGCACGGGTGCGTGCCAAGGCGGTCGAGAAGGGCATCGTCGCCCCCGACGCGGTGCTGACCGACGAGGAGATCGACCAGCTGATCTGCGCGCCGGGCTTCTCGACGGCGGAGACGATCTCCAACATCTCCGGTCGCGGCGTCGGCATGGATGTGGTGCGATCGAACGTCGAGGCACTGGGCGGCCGGGTCGAGATCGCCTCGACCCCCGGCAAGGGCACGACCTTCACGATGGTGCTGCCGCTGACGCTCGCCATCCTCGAAGGGATGATCGTGCGGCTGGCGGGGCAGCGCTTCGTGCTGCCGCTGGCCAACGTGATCGAGACGGTACAGCCCGAACCGGGCCAGGTCCGCCCGACCACGACGACCGGCGAGGTGATCGAGCTGCGCGGCAATTACCTGCCCGTCCGCCGCCTGACGCGCACTTTCGGCTTCGCGGACAACGATGCGCGCACGCCGGAGGAATCGCTGGTCATCATCGTCGAGAGCGAAACCGCGGGCCATGTCGGGCTGATGGTCGACACGATCGACGACCGCCGCGAGGTCGTCATCAAGAGCCTCGACCAGAATCTCCACCCGATCCGCGGCCTGGGCGGCGCCACCATCCTCGGCGACGGTTCGATCGCCCTGATCCTCGACATCGAGGCATTGGTCGGCCCGTCCGCCCCCCTGAACCGCTACCCCCAGAAAGGACTGGCCGCATGAGCAGCACGCAAGCATCCGACGAGCGCAAGATCGTCACCTTCTCCCTCGGCGAGCAGATCTTCGGGATCGACATGGCCTCGCTGATCGAGATCCGCGAATGGGACGAGCCGACCCCGCTGCCGGGCGTGCCGTCGTACATCAAGGGCGTCACCAACCTGCGCGGCACCGTGGTGCCCGTCGTCGGCCTCGCCGAACGGCTGGGCTGGACGCCTAGCGTGATCCACGCGCGGTCGTGCATCCTGGTCGTCAACGTCGACGGCAAGCAGGCCGGCTTCCTGGTCGACGAGGTGGCGGACATCGTCCTCATCAAGGATTCCGAAATCCGTCCCGCCCCCGATGTCGAGGTCGGCGAGCCGAGCGTGATCGCCGGACTGGTCAAGACCACATCGCGCACGATCGAGGCCGCGCAGGGCAGCACCGACGGCATCATGGTGCTGCTGCTCGATCTCGATGCGCTGGCGCTGACGCGCCAGCTGGACCTCGCCGCGTGACCGACGCCGCCCTTTCCCTCGGCAGTGCGGTGGCGCCGGAGCATGGCGCGAACGGTCCGCCGCTCGGCAATGCCGAGTTCGCGGCGATCGCGGCGATCATGCAGAGCGACGCACGCATCCACCTGACCGAGATCAAGAAGACGCTGGTCCATGGGCGACTGTCGCGGCGGCTGCGGATGCACGGGTTGTCCACCTTCCGCGACTATGTCCGGATGGTGCAGTCGGATGCGCAGGAACGGGCGGCGATGGTGGTGTCTCTGACCACCAACCACACGCATTTCTTTCGCGAGAACCATCACTTCGAGCACTTCAAGGCCGAGGTGATCCCGACACTGAAGGAGGCGGCGCGCCATCGACCCGTCCGCATCTGGTCGGCGGGCTGTTCCAGCGGCGAGGAGGTCTACACGATCGCGCTCTGCCTGCTGGGTCGTGACCGTGGGCAGGCGGGATGGCTGCGCAACGCCGACGTGAAGTTGCTGGCGACCGACCTGTCGCCGCCGATGGTGGAGAATGTGCAGCGGGCGACCTATGCCGACAACATCGTGTCCGCGATCCCGGCCGATTACCGGGCGGCGTGGGTGAAGCCCGCCCCCGGCGGCGACTTCGCCATCGCCGAGGAGGCGCGGGCGATGGTGACCGCGCGGGTGCTGAACCTGTTCGCCCCATGGCCGATGCGCCAGAAATACGACGCGATCTTCTGCCGCAACGTCATGATCTATTTCGACGATGCCGCGAAGGCGGAGCTGGAGGCCCGGCTGGTCGACCAGCTGGCGCCCGGCGGCCACCTGTACATCGGTCATTCCGAACGGCTGATCGGGCCGGCGGCGGCGAAGATGAAGGCGTGCGGCCAGACCATCTATGCCAGGCAGGATGGGGCACCCCGATGACGATCCGTGCCCTGGTGGTCGACGACAGCGCGGCGATCCGCGCGGTGCTGACCCGCATCCTGTCCGCCGACCCCGAGATCGAGGTGGTCGGTCAGGCGCCCGAGCCCAACACCGCGCGCGAGATGATCAAGACGCTGCGACCGGATGTCATCACGCTCGACGTGGAGATGCCGGGGATGGACGGCCTGTCCTTCCTGGAACGGATCATGCGGCTGCGGCCGATGCCGGTGGTGATGTGTTCGACGCTGACCGCGCGCGGCGCGGCGGTGACGATCGAGGCGCTGCGCCTGGGCGCGGTCGACTGCATCGCCAAGCCGTCGGGCAGCGCCGAGGAGCTGGCGCGTGACGGCGCGTTGCTGCGGGCCAAGGTGAAGGCGGCGGCGCGGTCCGCGGTCCGCCCCGGCGGCCCGGCCCGCACCACCACGCCGATCGCCGGCGGCCGCGCCCGCGAGGACGCGCTGATCGCGATCGGATCGTCCACCGGCGGGGTCGAGGCGCTGTTCGCGTTGCTGGGCGCGATGCCGGCGGATTGCCCGCCGATCCTGATCGTCCAGCATATGCCCGGCGCCTTCACCGGCAGCTTCGCCGAACGGCTGAACCGCGATTGCCGGATCACCGTGGAGGAGGCGCGCGACGGGGCGCCGATCGTCGCCGGTACCGCCTATATCGCGCCGGGAGGCGAGCGGCACATGGAGCTGGCCGGCACTACCGGCAGCATCATCCGCCTGCGCACCGGCGATCTGGTGAGCGGCCATCGCCCATCGGTCGATGTGCTGTTCCGCTCCGTCGCGTCGCGTCGCGGCGCGGCGGCGGTGGGGGCGATCCTGACCGGGATGGGCAGCGACGGGGCCGAGGGGCTGCTGGCGATGCGTCAGGCGGGTGCCCGCACGCTCGGCCAGTCGCGCGAGAGCTGTGTGGTCTACGGGATGCCGCGCGCAGCGATGGAGCTGGGCGCGGTCGAAAAGGAAACAAGCCTGTCCGCGATGCCCGAGGCGATCCTCGCGGCGTGCGGCATGCGTCAAGCGAAAGTGGGAGCGTAACGACATGCCGGCTGCGGCGCAGATCAAGGTGATGGTCGTCGACGACCAGGCGAGCATGCGGGCGATGATTCGCCGGTCGCTGCAGGACCTGGGTTTCAAGGACGTGCGCGACAAGGGCACCGCGCCCGAGGCGCTGGCGGCGATCAAGAGCGACCGGGTCCACCTGATCGTCTCGGACTATAACATGCCGTTCATGGACGGCCTGCAATTCCTGGAGGAGGTGCGCGGCGACCCGGTGATCGGGAAGACCGTGTTCATCATGCTGACCGGATCGTCGGACCGCGAGGTGGTGCAGAAGGCGGCGGCGCTGGGCGTCAACAACTACCTCGTCAAACCCTTCGCGCCGGCGGCGCTGAAGGAAAAGATCGAGCGCGTGTTCGGCGAACTGACATGACGGTCGCGCGGCGCATCAACCTGGTGCAGGGCGAGCATCTGGCGACCGACCGGCCCGGCAGTATCCTGTCGACGCTGCTCGGGTCGTGCATCGCGGTGTGCCTGCACGATGGCGTCGCGCATGTCGGCGGCATGAATCACTTCCTGCTCGGCCGGCCCGACGCCGGGCAGACGGTGGGCGCGCACGAGATGCAGCGTTACGGCGTCCACGCGATGGAGCTTCTCATCAACGCGATGATGCAGAAGGGGGCGATTCGTTCACGATTGCGCGCGCACATCTATGGCGGTGCCAACATCATCGCCGGGCTGGGCGGGATCGGCCACGACAATGCGGTGTTCGCGCGCCGCTTCGTCGAGACCGAGGGGATCGCCATCGGCCATGTCGACGTGGGCGGCACCCGCGCGCGCAAGATCGAATTCATGCCCTTCGAGGGCAAGGCGCGTTCGTCGTTCGTGGCCGAACCCGTGCCGCCCCCGCGCGTTCCGGTGGTGCCGGTCCACGGCGGCGAACTCGAACTCTTCTGACCCCTTTTCCGAACGGTTCCGCAACCCATGGCCCAGCCTCATTCCTCCCCGCCGATCGGCCCCCTCCACGCCGCGCTCGCCGTCGAGCTGCGCCACGTCCGCGCCTCGATCGAGCAACTGGCGGAGACGCTGGTCGTCGACGAGCATTTCACGACGCACTATCTGGAACAGTTCCAGACGTTCGACCTGCTGGCGCAATATGCCGACGAGAGCGCGTCGCTGCTCGACCGGCTGGCGATCGGCCATGACCCGCACGAGGCGGTCGCCGGCGTGCGGCTGGGCATGGTGCAGGAACGGCTGCGCACCGCCATGACGGGAGCCGTCTAAGCCATGTCCGGCGCCAACACCCGTCCCATCGTTATCCGCAGGGTCAAGAAGATTGCGGGCGGCCATCATGGCGGCGCCTGGAAGGTCGCCTATGCCGATTTCGTGACGGCGATGATGGCGTTCTTCCTGCTGCTCTGGCTCATCAGCAACCCCGACAAGCAGCGGCAGAAGGGGCTGGCGGAGTATTTCTCGCCGGCGTCGGCCTCGGCGCTGTCGCAGACCGCCGATGCCCAGTCCTCGACCAGCGGTATCGGCGGGATGCCGGGCGCCGGCGGCCATGGGCGCCGTGCCCAGTCCGAACAGGTCCAACCGCCGCGCGGCCAGCCGTCGAGCAAGGCGGGCACCTCCGGCACCACCGTCGGCGGCACCGCCCGCATTCCCGATCCGTCGCTCCGCGTGATCGCGCAGGAGATGCGCGTCGCGATCGACAGCCTGCCGCCCGAGGCGCCGGGCCGTCGCGAAATGCGGATCGAGGAGGATCGCGACGGGCTGCGCATCAGCCTGACCGACACTGCCGCGCGGTCGATGTTCAAGGCGGGCACCGCCGTGCTCAACCCCTTCGCGCGCGAGATGTTGGCACGGGTCGCAGGCAAGCTGGTGAAATCGGAAGCACAGATCGCGATCGAGGGTCATACCGATGGCGATGGCAGCGGCGGCAACGACACCAACTGGCGCCTGTCGGGCGAGCGCGCGATCGCGGCGCGGGCGGCGATGATCGCCGCCGGCCTGCCCGCCGACCGCTTCGCGGAGATGGTCGCGCTCGCGGATACCCGCCCGGTCTATCCCGACCAGCCCGACCGGCCGGAGAACCGCCGCATCACCATCGTCGCCAAGGGCGAGGCGCCGTCGCTGCCCAGCGACTCGAGCTTCCGGTTCTGAACGCATGAAAAAGATCATCACCCTGCTGATCGTGCTGATCCTGGGCGGTGGCGTCGGCGGCGGCGCCGCCTACGCGACGCTGCGGCTGCTGGGGCCGCCCGTGCCGGCCAAACCGGTCGAGCCCCCGCTCGCCTTCGTCTCCGCGCAGAAGGTCAGCGCGCCGATGGTGCTGGGCGACGGGCGGCTGTCCGGATATGTCTCGTTCGATTTCGACGTGCAGGTGCCCGAGGAAGAGGTCGCGACGGTGACGGCGAAGCTGCCGCTGCTGCTCCATGCGATCAACATGCGCACCTATCGAACCCCGCTGGCCACCGGGCCGGACGGCATGTTGCCCGATATCGAGGGCCTGCGCCGGGTCGTGCTGGCCGCGGCGCCGGAGGCGCTGGGCAAGGGCGTGGTGCGGCGGGTGGCGATCACCCGTGCCGAGCCGGCATGACCGGCGCGCGCAGGATGGAAACCGACATGACGGGAGGGAACATGGCCGGCAACGCGAACGCCATGACGGCCCGGTCCGGCCCCCTGCCGCAAGATCTGCCCCCGCGTGAGGCACGGCTGACGACGATCCTGCTCGTCGGTCGCCTCGTCACGGACGAACGCGACTGGGTGTGCCGGGTGCGCAACCTGTCGTCGGGCGGCCTGATGGCCGAATGCGACGCGGCGCTGGCCGTGGGTACGCCGGTGCGCATCGAACTGCGCAATATGGCCGTGGTGAACGGCGAGATCGTGTGGACACGGCCCCCGCGCGCCGGCGTGCGTTTCGACGCCCCCGTCGACGTCTCCGAACTACTGCGCACCGGCAGCGGCCAGACGCGCCGCCCGCGTGCGCCGCGGCTGTCCGCCACCTGTTCCGTCCTGCTCTGGTATCGGGGTCAGACGACCGCGCAGACGCTGGTCGATCTGTCGCAATCCGGCTGTCGTCTCGCCGTCGCGCATCCGCCGCCGGTGGACTGGCCGGTACGGATCACCATCCCCGGCCTGCCACCGCGCCATGCCACGCTGCGCTGGGCGCGGGACGGCCAGGCGGGTTTCGCCTTTCGCGAGATCCTGTCGTTCAGCGAATTGTCGACATGGCAGGCGGACCTCGCCACCCGGTTCGGGGAACGCGGCTAGGCCGGGACGGCGGCGTCATCGATCCGGAACTGGATCAGCGAGCCCGCCAGATCGTGCGCGCCGGTGACCAGCGTGCTGCAGATCGCCGTCGCGTCGCCCGCCATCGCCGCATTCCGTTCCGTGAAGCGCGCGATGTCGCGCATCCGGTCGTCGACGTCGCGGACATCGCGTGCCTGCCGGTCGGCGGCCACGGCCATCTCGCCCACCAGCATCGACACCTCGCCGACATCGCGCAGGATGACGCCCAGCTTCATGCTGGCGGCCCCGACCAGATCGACCCCCTCGATCGCGCAGGCCCGCGCCAGGGCAAGCGATTCGCCGATCTGTTCGGTGGCCCCGCGCAGCCGCCCGGCCAGCACGCTCACCTCCTTGGCCACGACCGCGAAGCCGGTGCCCGCGCTGCCGGCGCGCGCCGCCTCCATCTGTGCGTTGAGTGCGAGCAGGCGGGTCTGTTCGGCGATCGACCGGACCAGGTCGGTGATCGTGCCGATCTGTTCCGAACTGCTGTCGATCCGGGCCATCGCCGTCACCGCCGCGGCGACGGTGTCGCGCGATCGTTCCGCGCTGTCGCGCGTCGACCGGGCGACCTCCTCGACCCGGCGGGCGCCCGACGTGTTCTGCCTGATCGTTTCGGTCAGCTGGGCCAGACGGTCGCCCACGACCCCGATCGCGCTCGCCTGCTGCACCGTCCGGTCGGCCAGTTGTCCGGAGGCCGCGGCGATGCCGTTCGCGTCACGATCGACCGCCGCGACCGTCGCCTGCACCCGCCGCAGCAGCCCGGACAACTGGACGACGGCGGCATCGTAATCGTCCTTCAGCACCGCCGCATCGCTCGACAGGCCATCGGCGAGGCGGAAGGTCAGGTCGCCGCGCGCGATGGCGGCCAGTCCTTCGCCGATGATCCGGATGGTGGCACGGTCGCGCCCGGCGTCGTCGCGGGCGCGGTGCGCGGCGTCCTCCGCCTCGCGCGTGCGGCTATCCCGCAGCGCCGCCGCTTCCTGTTCCAGCCGGCGGTTCTCCAGCCCGGCGAGCCGGAAGATATCCAGCGCGCGGGCGATGCGGCCGACCTCGTCATCCCGGTCGCGCTGATCGGCGGGAACGGCGGCGGCGAAATCCTGCCGCGTCAGCCGGTCGACGATGCCGGTGAGGCGTTCGACCGGTCGGGCGATCAACGCGGTCAGCAGCCACGCCATCAACAGCGCGATGGTGAGCAGGCAGATACCGCCGGTCGCCAGAACGAGGGACGAATTGCCGAGTGCCTCGTTCAACTCGCGCTGTCGCGACGCCATGCGGCGCTCCTCGATCTCGCGCAATGCCTGGACCATGCGGGTGATGTAGGTGATGCGCGGCTTTTCGCCGGCTTCGGTCAGGATACGGATCGCCGCAAGCCGCCCGCTGTCCGTTCTGGCCATGGCGATCAGGTGGTCGCCATAATCGCGCCGCCAGTTGCGATTGGCGGCCACCGCCTGACGGATCAGGACATGCTGTTCGGGCCGGTCGACCAGTTTCGACAGGGACGCCATCGACCCGACGAACTGGATCACGCCCTCGCGATAGGTGTCGAGATAGTTGAAGTTGCGGGTCAGCAGGACGCCGCGCATCTGCGAATTGATGCGGATCAGCCCCTTTTCGGCGACATGGGACAGCCGGATGATCTGTTCGCTCTGGCTGTTCTGCCGGGCGGCCGAGCCGATCGCCTGAAGCTGGAATGCGACCAGCACGATCATCGCGACTGCCGCGGCCAGCAGGATGCCGAAGGCCAGGGTCAGCTTGACGCGTGTCGAAACATCCCTGAACCGGATCATTGTCTCCCCCCTGTGCTGGCCGTCACCGACCCTGGCCGTATCGTTCCCCGTGCGATCCCTCCGCGATTGTGCCGGTAGGGCGCGACGATCCGTGCCCTACCGTCGCGGCGCCGTGGCGGCGGCCAGGGCGGGCGACGGCGCGGGAGCGGCCGCACGGCGACGCGCCATCGCCATGGTGAGCGCGGCGGCCCCCTTGGGCGTCATCGCGGCCAGGATCATCGCGGTCGATCGTTCCCGCATCTTCTGGGCGACGCGCATCTGCACGTCGAGGTCGAGCTGTTCCAGCACCACCGCCGCGGCGGCGGGCTTCATCACCTGATAGATGCGCGCCAGATCGTCATACTGATCGGGGCCGGCCGCCGGCGCCTCGCCTGCCGGGGTGGCGCCGGCGGGCTGCGGCGCGGCGCGCAGGCGCGATTCGGCGGCCTGCGCCGCCTGTTCACGCAGGTCGAGCGCGCGGTTGCGCCGTGCCGCCGCCTTGTCGCGTTCGCTGATGTCGGAGGCGATCGCCGCGCCGAGGCGCGAGGTCGGCGCCTCGGCCGCCGCCCCCTCGGTGACGGTGGCGGCAAGGCCGACGGTGTTGCCGACGACGGCGACTGCCGCGGAGAAGGCAGTCAGCAAAAGCAGGGAGGGACGGCTCACGACCAATTGTCTCCATCATGGCCGCCGGTGCGGCCGGCGCCGTACGGGTCGCCGTGTTGTTCGTCGATCTGGCGGCGTCGGGCCGCCTCGGCGGTGTCGGCCATCCGGTCGGCGGACGCGTTGGCGATGCCGATCATCACGGTCAGCTCGTCGCTGATCGCCTTGCCTTCGGTCAGGACGCGGGCGGTGCCGGAGCATTCCGCCAGCGTGCGGCGGAGGTCGGCGAGCACCGTCTGCGCCTCCCGCGTGGAGTTATCGAGTGCGGCGACCATTTCGGCCAAAGCACTGGGCTGGACGACTTTCAGCGACCGCATCATCCGCACGCTCTGGATCAGCACGGCGGCACACAGGATGATCGTCGCCAGGTTGGCGATCGTGGCAAAGCTCAGCATGGCATTCTTCTCAGCATGATCGCAGACCAATCACGCCAGCGGCCCCTTGGCAATGTCGGTCGTCAATCGGACGGCAACCTTTGCGTTGCGCTGCCCGATCTGCGCGAGGCCCAGCGGCACCCCGCCGACATGCACTTCCAGCGGATCGTCGGGGCGCTTGCCCAACGTCAGCGTGCGTCCGACGGCGAAGTCGCGCACCGCGCCCAGCCCCATCCGCGTCTCGCCCAGCACCACCTCGACCGCCACTTCGGTGCGTGCGATCTCGGTGGCCATGTGCGCGCCCCAGATATTTTCGGGCCCATGCTTCTCGCCCATGAAGCGCTGGCCGAGGACCCGGCGGACCGGCTCGATCGTCGCATAGGGCAGCAGCACGCTGAAACAGCCGCCGCGCCCTTCCATGTCGACGCGCAGCGTCGCCACCGCGCAGATGTTGGTCGGCCCGGCGATCGAGGCGAAGCGCGGGCTGGTTTCGATCCGCTCCAGCGCCATCGTCGCCGGGGTGATCGGTGCCATCGACTGGCCGAGATCGGCCAGCACCAGTTCCAGCATCCGCCCGACCAGCCCGACCTCGATGCCCGTGAAGGCGCGGCCGTCGATCATCGGCTTGCCGCCGCTCTTGCGGCCGCCGAGCAGCGCGTCGACCACCGAATAGATCAGGCTCGGCTCGACGGTGATGAGACCGTAATTGCACCATTCCTCGACTCGGAACACGCCGATCATCGCGGGCAGCGCGATGCGGTTCACGAAATCGCCGAAACGGATCGAGGTGATCTCCTCCAGGCTGACGTCGATCGCATCCGAGGTCAGGTTGCGCATCGAGGTGGCGAACGCCCGGATCATCCGGTCGTACACCACTTCCAGCATCGGCAGCCGTTCGTAGCTGATGACGTCGGATTCGATGACCGCCTTCAGTCCGCTGCGCGACCGGGCCGGGCCGCCGACATCGCCGAACAGCGCGTCGATCCCCGCCTGGTCCAGCGCGCCATCGCCCATCATCCCCACCGGTGGTTCGGGAAGTGCGAAATCGTCGAAATCGTTGCTCACTGTTGAATCAGATCCTGCACGAGGATTTCCTTGACCTTGCCGTCACCCAGCGCATCGCGCGACCGGATCAGCAGTTCTTCCTTGATGCGGAAGACGGCGGCGGAACCTGATAGATCCTCCGGCCGCAACTCGCGCAGGAAGGGCTGATAGGCATCGAGCAGCGCCGGCAGACTGTCCTTCAGCGACGCCGCCGTCGTTTTCGCGCCGGGCACCAGCATCACATGGACCTTCAGGAAATGCGGGGCGCCATCGGCGGTGCGCAGGTTGACCAGCAGCGGCGGCACGTCGAGCGGTGCTTCCTTATCGCCGCCGCCGTGGCCGCCCTCACCGCCTTCGCCCTCGCCCTCGTCGGCGGCTTCCTCTTCGGTCGCCTCGGCCTTGTCGCCATGGCCGGCGCCGGCCTCCGCCTTCGCGGGACCCCCGCCGAACATCATATAGGCGCCGCCGCCGCCGCCCAGCAGCACCGCCGCCGCGGCCGCGCCGATCACGATCAGCTTCTTCTTCTTGTTCTTGGCTGCGGGGGGCGCACCCTCCGCTTCCGGCTTGTCGGCGTCGTTGGACACGGGTGGGGGCAACCTTTCCGAAACGTGGGGGGTGGCCGACCGGCCGCCCGCTATCTCGCCTATTATAGGATGGTCGGCAGGCAGTTTTTGCCTAGCGGCACGGAAAAGCGCAGTCAGGAAACGGAAAGCCCGGATGGACATCTCCTCCTACGTCCTGCTCAGCCAGGAGCAGGCGCTCAGGCGTCGGCTCGACGTGGCGGCGAACAATATGGCCAACATGAGCACGGCGGGCTTCAAGCGCGAACGCCCGGTGTTCCGCGAATATGTCGAGCAGCAGACCGAGGCCGCGGTCAAGGACGCGCGCAAGACGTCGTTCGTGCTCGATTACGGCGCGATGCACGATACCGCGGCGGGATCGTTCCAGTCCACCGGCAACCCGATGGACGTGATGATCGACGGCCCCGGCTATCTGTCGGTCGAGGCGCCGGGGGGCGGCACCGCCTTCACCCGTGCCGGCTTCGTCAAGCTGAACGAGGCGGGCGAACTGACCACCGCCGGCGGCCAGCGGCTGCTGGGGGAGGGCGGTCGCCCGATCGCGGTGGCGGCGGACCAGCGGGCGACGCTGTCGATCGGCGGCGATGGATCGGTGATGGGCAAGGACGGCCCCATCGGCCGCCTGACCGTGACCGTGTTCAATGATGAACGCATGGTGACGCCGCGCGGCGACGGCCTGATGGCGGCGACCGGCGGGCGCGAACTGACCGCGGCCGAGACAAAGCTGAAAACCGGCGGGATCGAGGCATCGAACGTCGAGCCGATCGTCGAGACGACGCAGATGGTCGAGATCCTGCGCGCCTATCAATCCAGCATGAAGATGTCGCAGGACATCGACGACCTCCGCCGCCGTGCGATCGATCGCCTCGGCAAGCTCGGCTGACCTCATTTTTTCTAGCTAAGGATTATCGCGATGCGGACCCTTTCGATCGCCAGCACCGGGATGCTGGCCCAGCAGACCAACGTCGACGTCATCTCGAACAATATCGCCAACATGAACACCACCGGGTTCAAGCGGCAACGGGCGGCGTTCCAGGACCTGCTCTACCAGCAGGAGACGCGGCCCGGCACCTCGGCCGGCGGCGCCAGCGAGGCGAAGGTGCCGACGGGCATCCAGATCGGCGCGGGCGTGCGCACCGGCGGCGTCTATCGCATCACCGAACAGGGCGCGCCCAACCAGACTGGCAACCGCTATGACATGGCGATCCAGGGTCGCGGCTATTTTCAGGTGACGATGCCCGACGGCCAGACCGGTTATACCCGCGACGGCACGTTCCAGCTGTCGGATCAGGGCGAACTGGTGACGGCCGACGGTTACCCGGTCCAGCCCGGCATCAACGTGCCCCCCGATGCGGTCGATGTCGCCATCTCCAAGACGGGGCAGGTGCAGGTGAAGCTGGCCGGCCAGACCGAGATGCAGACGGTGGGGCAGCTCCAGCTCGCCACCTTCGTTAACGAGGCGGGGCTGGAGGCGCTGGGCGGCAACATGTTCCTGACCAGCCCCGCCTCGGGCGAGGCGACGATCGGGTCGCCGGGCGATCCGGGCCTCGGCACGACGATGCAGGGCTTCGTCGAGGCATCGAACGTCAATCCCGTCGCCGAGATCACCGCGCTCATCACCGCGCAGCGCGCGTACGAGATGAACAGCCGCGTCGTGAAGACCGCCGACGAGATGCTCGCCACCTCCAGCCAGCTGCGCTGACCGCGATGCTGTCTATCCTCCTCGCGCTCGCGGCCGCCGTGCCCGGTGCAACGCCGCCCGCACCACCCGCCGTCCCCGTGCTGGTCCGCGCGATCGGGCGCGGCGAAGTGCTGGCGGCGAGCGATTTCGAACCGCAGCCGCGCAGCCCCGGCCTTGCCACCGGCGCGCTCGCCCCCCGCGACGCGGCAGGGCGGGAGGCGGTGCGCAACCTGTCCGCCGGCGCGGTGGTGCGGGCGGGCGATGTCGTCACCCCCCGCCTCGTCCGGCGTGGCGAGCCGGTTACGGTCAACCTGCGCAGTGGCGGGCTGACCATCGCCACCTCGGCCCGCGCGCTGGGCAGCGGCGGCATGGGCGATCTCGTCCGCGTCGTCACCAGCGCCACCAACCGCACGCTCGACGCCGTGGTCGAGGGGTCGGGTGCGGTTCGCATCGCGGTCGCCCCCTGATCCGCCTTCCATCCGTTAGATGCCGGAGATACTCCCTGTGAAGTCATCGCTTTCCCTCGTGCTGATCGGCGCCGTCGCGCTGTCGGGCTGCGGCGTCACCGGCCGCCTGAAGGAGGTTGGCCGCGCGCCGAACATGAGCGAGGTCGATATCGCCGACGCCCCGTCGATCGAGGAATCGCTCGGTCGTGCCGGCCGTATCCGCCCGCAGGAGACCGCGGCACCGCAGCCGCACGGTGCCTCGCTGTTCCGTGCCGGGGCGGGGGCGTTTCTGGGCGACCAGCGCGCCTCGCGCACCGGTGACATCCTGACGGTGCGGATCAACGTCGCCGACAAGGCGGAGGTCGGCAACACCACCGCGCGCTCGCGCGGGGGGTCGGAATCGGCGGGCCTGTCGTCGCTGCTCGGGCTGGAGACGAAGTTGCCGGGCAGCGATCCGTCGAAACTGATCGCGGGCAATTCCAGTTCGCAGTTCAACGGCGCTGGCTCGATCAGCCGCAGCGAGACGATCAATATGACGATGTCGGCGATCGTCACCAACGTGTTGCCGAACGGCAATCTGGTGATCCGCGGCCGGCAGGAAATCCGCGTCAATTACGAACTGCGCGAGCTGATCGTGACGGGCATCGTCCGCCCGCAGGATATCGGCCGCGACAACAGCATCCGCCATTCGCAGATCGCGGAGGCGCGGATCAGCTATGGCGGGCGTGGCCAGTTGACCCAGGCGCAGCAGGCGCGCTGGGGCCAGCAGATCTACGACGCGCTGTTCCCGTTCTGAATATCGTCCCGAATGTGTCTTGCCGCCCCGGACCCGGTTTCCCCCGGGTTTCGGGGCGGGCTTCGTCTGGTCGGAAAGTTTTGCCGGTCAGACTGTCAATTTTTCCGGCCATCGCGACCACCCGGCAATTTGTGCCGCCTATAAGGGAAGGGTAGCCCGCAAGGGCTGGATTGTGGGGAAGGCCCCTCGGGCGGCGGCGCCGTCGGACGGCCGGTTTGCGAGAAGGAAGACACACCGTGGCGATGACCGTGAATACCAATACCGGCGCAATGGCCGCGCTGCAGGCGCTGAACGCGACCAGCAAGGGGCTGGCCACCGTGCAGAGCCGGATCAACAGCGGCTTGAACGTCAGCTCCACCAAGGACGACTCCGCGTCGTTCACCATCGCGCAGAACCTGCGCGGCGATCTCGGCGGGCTGAAGGCGGTGACCTCGTCGCTCAACCGCGCCAAGAGCGTGACCGACGTGGCGGTCGCCGGCGCGGAGCAGATTTCCGACGTGCTCAACCAGATGAAGACGCTGGCCAAGCAGGCGTCCGACGCCGGCATCGATGCCAGCAGCCGCGCGGCGTACAACAAGGACTTCAAGGCGCTGCGCGATCAGATCACGACGATCGTCAACTCGTCGGAATTCAACGGCACCAACCTGCTCAAGACCAGCGGCGGATCGGTCAGTGCGCTCCAGTCGCTGACCAACACCGCGACCGGCAGCGGCACCTATGCCCCCGATACGCTGACCGTCACCAATCAGGGCCTCGATCTTGCCGCAACCGAGACGGCATCGACCGGCAAGGGCACCGGCGAGCTCGGTACCAATTCCGAAATCGACAGCACGGCCAAGGCGTTGCAGATGGTCGATACGCTCGACACGATGACCGCCAAGATGGCGACCAAGCTGAGCGACCTCGGCTCCGCATCGCGCAAGATCGACAACCAGATCACCTTCGCCAGCAAGCTGAGCGACACGATCGAGGGCGGCATCGGCAATCTGGTCGACGCGGATCTGGCCAAGGAATCGGCACGGCTGCAGGCGCTTCAGGTCAAGCAGCAGCTGGGTGTGCAGGCATTGTCGATCGCCAACCAGGCGCCGCAGACGATCACCTCGCTCTTCAAGTAAGCATCGATCGCTCGGGCGCGGCCAGCCGCTTCCGCAGCATGAAATCCGGAACCGGGGCGGATCACCATCCGCCCCGGTTTTTTCGCGTGCGCCATGCCTGCATTCCCTGCCTGCGGATGATATTGCGACTATTGGATAATTCCGGTGGCAAGACGATGGTAATAATGGTTAAATCGTTGTTAACTATCAATAAAATGTCTGCGTTTGTCCATTGTTAGGGAAATGGCGCCATGAGGGAAGCGCGGGTTGTCTTTGAGGCGACGCGCCGGGGGACCGCCGGTTTGGTCCACGGCCGCAGAAGCAGCCGTTCTTTCCAGAAGGAAGATTTCACATGGCAATGTCCGTCAACACGAACACCGGTGCGATGGCTGCGCTTC
>NZ_BAABBF010000014.1:0-49220 GCF_039537815.1 Sphingomonas cynarae
GGCGGTCGGGCAACTGACGCGCGATTTCGGCAGCTGGAATACGCCATGGAACGCGATCAACCGCTTCCAGCGGCTCGACGGTGCCATCCGACCGCACTTCGACGACGCGAAGCCGTCGACGCCGGTGTCCTTCACCTCGGCGCAGTGGGGTAGCCTCGCCTCTTTCGGCGCGAAGACGTGGCCGGGAACGAAGCGCTATTATGGCACCAGCGGCAACAGCTTCGTCGCGGTGGTCGAGTTCGGCCCGCGCGTGAGGGCGATGGCCGTAATGGCGGGCGGGCAGAGTGGTAATCAGGCCTCATTGCACTTTGCTGACCAGATCGACCGCTACGCCACTGGTCGCCTTCGGCCTGTCTACTTTTATCCCGACGAACTCGCTGGTCACGTCGAGCGGGTCTATCGTCCCGGTGGCGACGCTCCTTGATCGCCGGCGACTGCGTTGAAAGCACGCGCGACTGGTTGGACCCAGAAGCGGCCGGTCTACCCGATTTACCGCCTTCCCAACTTCAGCCATTCGGTAATCGGCGCGCTGAGACCGGCAGGTGATGCCACGCCGCCGTATCATGCGCCACGCCCGCCCGCATAAGCGCCGACGCATTCCACGCGATCTGCTCTTCCTCGTTGGGCGAGCAGGCTCTGACGTTTCCCGCATCCGCGCCCTGCGCGACCCCGGCCCAGGCAAGATCGGCGCATATCGCGTTCCGCGTCTCGGCATCATGCTCGCCGATGCCACCGCTGAAGACGAGTAGATCGAGGCCGCCCAAGCTGGCGATCATCGCCGCGATCTGCTTGGCGACCGATCGGCAGAAGATGTCGATGGCGAGCCGGGCGTCGGGAAGTGCGGGTGCCAACCGTCGAAGTATCTGCAGATCGCCGCTCCGGTCCGAGATGCCTAGGAGGCCAGACTCGCGATCGAGCAATTCCTCCAGCCGGCCAGCCGTCATCCCGTGCTCGCGCAGCAGGAACAGCAGCAGGCCCGGATCAAGGTCGCCGCTGCGGGTGGCCATCACGACGCCCCCCGAGGGCGTCAGCCCCATCGAGGTGTCGACCGATGCGCCGTCCAGAACCGCCGTCACGCTTGCCCCGCTGCCGAGATGAGCGATCACCAGCCGCTTGGGCAGGTCGGCGCCGAACTGGCGCACGATCGACTGGCAGGACAGGCCGTGAAAGCCGTAACGCCTGACCCCTGCGGCCTGAAGCGCCCTGGGAACGGGCAGGACGGCGGCGATCGCCGGCAGGTGTTCGTGGAAGCCCGTGTCGAAACAGGCGATCTGCAGCGTGCCTGGGTAGCGGCGCCGCGCCGCCGCGATCAGGTCCAGCGCGACCGGCCCATGCAGGGGCGCAAACGCGCATGCCGCCCTGAGGTTGGAGAGAACACGGTCGTCGATCAGGGTCGGCCGGAACAGCGTTGGCCCGCCGTGCACGATGCGGTGGCCGATCGCATTGGGACGCGCTCCGCCCAGCTTCGCTGCGATCTCGTCGAAGCCGGCGGTGTGATTGGGTCTACTTTCGACCGCGCCGGACACCACTGTTTCCGCCCGGCACTCCCCAACGACGAACGCACCGTATTTCAGTGACGACGACCCGCCGTTGATCGCCAGAATCAACGTTTCCATCGCCAGTCCCGGACCTCAGGCAAATCGTCTCCCTCTTCGGCCACGTAGAGTTTGTGACGCTCCATCATCGCCCAGTAGCGGGCGGTCTCTGCGGGCACGCGATTCTTCAGCCGCGGCACGCGCTCGATCGCGTCGAGTGCGAGCCGGTATCGATCCAGGTCGTTCATGACGACCATGTCGAACGGCGTCGTCGTCGTCCCCTCGCCCTTGTAGCCGCGGACGTGAAAGTTGTGGTGGCCGTGGCGGGCGTAGGCCAACCGATGCACCAGCGAGGGATAGCCGTGGAAGGCGAAGATAACCGGCCGGTCGGTGGTGAACATTGCGTCGAACGCGCGATCGTCCAGCCCGTGCGGGTGTTCCGACTGAGGTTGCAGCACCATGAGATCGACGACGTTGACCACCCGGACCCGGATGTCAGGCACATACTCCCGCAATAGGGTCGCCGCCGCGAGCGTCTCGAGCGTCGGCACATCGCCCGCGCAGGCCAGCACCACGTCGGGCTCGCCGGCGTCGCTCGCCCAATCCCAGATGCCGGCACCGATCGTGCAGTGGCGCACCGCTTCGTCGATCGTCAGCCACTGCCATTCGGGCTGCTTGCCGGCGACGATCACGTTCACATAGTTGCGGCTGCGCAGGCAGTGATCGGCAACCGACAACAGACAGTTGGCATCGGGCGGGAGATAGATGCGGGCAACCTCCGCCGTCCTGTTTGCCACATGGTCAAGGAATCCCGGATCCTGGTGCGACGAACCGTTGTGATCCTGCCGCCAGACGTGCGACGTCAGCAGGTAGTTAAGTGACGCGATCGGCTTGCGCCACGGGATCGCGCGCGTGGTCTTCAGCCACTTCGCATGTTGGTTCACCATCGAATCGACGATGTGGACGAACGCCTCGTAGCATGAGAACAGGCCGTGGCGGCCGGTGAGGAGATAGCCTTCCAACCAGCCCTGGCAGAGATGCTCGCTCAGCACCTCCATGACGCGGCCGTCCTGGGCAAGGTCGGTGTCATTCGGTCCGACTTCCGCCATCCACGTCTTGCCGGTCACGTTGTACACCGCCTGCAGGCGGTTCGAGGCGGTCTCGTCGGGGCCGAATAGCCGCATGTTCGACGCACCCAGGTTAAGGGCCATCGCCTCCTTCAGGTAGCTGCCGAGCGTCGCCGTGGCGGCCGCTCTAACGGCACCCGGCGCAGCGAGCGCAACCGCGTGCGACCGAAAATCAGGCAGCGCGAGCGCCCGCATCAGCTCGCCGCCATTGGCATGGGGGTTGGAGCCCATCCGGCTGTGCCCGGTCGGTGCCAGCGAGGCGAAATCTTCGCGGAACTTGCCGGCGGCGTCGAACAGCTCCTCCGCTTTGTAGCTCCTCAGCCAATCTTCCAGTTGCACGAGGTGCTCAGGATCGGCGAAGTCGGCGATCGGCACCTGATGCGCGCGCCAGGTGCCCTCGACCGGCTTGCCGTCAACGATCTTCGGCCCGGTCCACCCCTTGGGCGTGCGCAGCACGATCATCGGCCAGCGAGGCCGCAACCCGCTTGGCGTGGCCGACCGGGCCTCGCGCTGGATCGTGCGGATATGGTCGAGCACCGTGTCGAGCGCCCCCGCCAGCTGCTGGTGGACGAGCATCGGGTCATCACCTTCGACGAAGAACGGCTCGTGACCGTATCCGCGCAGCAGGCTGGCAAGCTCCTCGTCGCCGATCCGGGCGAGCACGGTCGGGTTGGCAATCTTGAAGCCGTTGAGGTGCAGGATCGGCAGCACCGCGCCGTCGCGCGCGGGATTGAGGAACTTGTTGCTGTGCCAGCTCGCTGCCAGCGCCCCCGTCTCCGCCTCGCCGTCGCCGATCACGCAGCCGACGATCAGGTCCGGATTATCGAACGCGGCACCGTAAGCGTGGGCAAGCGAATAGCCAAGCTCGCCACCTTCATGGATCGAACCCGGCGTCTCCGGCGCGACATGACTCGGGATGCCGCCAGGCCAGGAGAACTGGCGGAACAGCCGCTCCATGCCGCCACGGCTACGTTCGATGGCGGGGTAGCGCTCGGTGTACGACCCTTCGAGATAGGTATTCGCGACGATACCGGGGCCGCCATGGCCGGGGCCGATGATCGCGATCATGTCGAGGTCGTGCTCGACGATGAGCCGGTTAAGATGGACGTAGATTAGGTTCAGCCCCGGCGTGGTGCCCCAATGGCCGAGCAGCCGGGGCTTGATGTCGGCCATCGTCAGCGGGCGTTCCAGTAGCGGGTTGGCGCGCAGATATATTTGGCCGACTGAGAGGTAGTTCGCCGCCCGCCAATAGCCGTGCATCCGCTGCAGCAAATCCGGCGACAGGGGCGACGCCTTTGCCACGCGGATGTCTACATGAGGATCGGCGAAGGGCGGGCGTTGCAGCAGCGCATCCATGCTCAAACGACCTCGCCGTCGACCAGCGGTTCAGCGGGGCGCGCTTGGCCGGCCGCCGAATGTAGGTCGGCCAGTTTGTTATGAATGATGCGTTCGACGTTGCTGGCCGACTGATCGGCCATCTGCCGCTCGTTGCGTGCGCGCGCCAAATGATTGCTGCGGATAATCGGCATGACCGTCTCCCAAATCAAAGCGGGAGCGCTAGCGGTCTCTCAGCCGTCGCGGTGCCCAGGGCGGAAGCGACGATGAACCTCATTACCACGTCGTCGCTGTGTGGACTAACGATCTCTGAGCCTGCGAACTGGCGGACAGCTCGGTCGCTGGCGAAACGACCCACAATCAGACGTTCACGCCCCCTTCTCCGCTGCCCAACTCCAGACGCCTGTTCATCTCCACGTTATGACGGTGGCTCCTTACGCAGAGGGGGCCAGGGCCAGGATCGATACGCTCCAAAATCTCGAATCCTAGTTGGCGCGAGGAGAACGATATGGATCAGTGAACCGTCAGCGTCGTCGTATTTAGCGCGGCTGAACTGTTGCCTGCGCTGATCGTGAACGTGCCCGGTTCGACGACCCGCTGCATCGCGACGTTCCATAAAGAGAAGTCGGCAGTCTTCAGGTCGAATGTGACCGTCCGCTTTTCACCTGGTTGCAACGTTACACGCTGGAAGTGCTTGAGTTCGAGCACTGGCCGGGTGACTGTCGCTTCATCGTCGTGAACATAAAGCTGGACGACCTCGTCACCGGCACGTTGACCAGTGTTAGCGACGTCGACCGCCACGCGCACCGTCTCGTTGCGGCCAATCGTCGACCGGGCCAGCCGCGGAGCGCCAACATCGAAGCTAGTGTAGGACAGGCCGTAGCCGAATGGATAGAGCGGGGCGGTGGTGTCAAACAAATAGCCGCGCCGCGCTGTCGGCTTGTGGTTGTAAAAAATCGGCAACTGGCCTTCGCTACGCGGAACCGACACGGGCAGCTTGCCGCCGGGGTTGGCTCGGCCGAGCACGATGTCGGCGACAGCGTTGCCGGTTTCCTGGCCCAGATACCAGCCCTCGATAATTGCGGGGGCGTTTGCATCCAGATAGGTAGCGGCAAGCGGACTGCCGTTGAGCAATACTACCACCACCGGCTTGCCGATCGCAAACAGGCGGCGGGCCAATTCATTTTGGTCACCGATCAGGTCGAGCTTCTGCCGGTCGCCGAGATGCTGGTCGGCCCAAGCCTCGCGGCTAAGCTGTTCATTCTGGCCCAGCACCAGCAGAATCGTGTCAGCCTGCGCCGCCTTGGCGACCGCTTCCTCGATCAGCGGCGCGTTTTCGGTCGGCGCGACCAGTTCGACCTTGTCAGCGGCCCATTGGCGATTGCGGGTCAGGCGGACGCCCTCTGCATAATCGACCAGGAAACGGCCCCGCGCGGCCTGCTGCATTCCTTCCAAGACACTCACAACATGCTTTGGCACGTCCGAATATCCACCGATCGGGGTGTCGCGGGCATGGGTACCGACGACCAACATCCGACCGACCCTAGCCGCGTCGAGCGGGAGAAGGTTATTTTGGTTCTTGAGCAGTACCACCGAACGGACAGCGGCTTCGCGGGCCAGCGCGATCGCATCGGGCGTAGCGGTCTTGGCGTCGGCGGTGCGGGCATCGGCATACGGGTTTTCGAATAGCCCCATCCGGAATTTCATGGTCAGGATGCGGCGTACCGCCTTGTCGACCTGTTCCTGCGGCACCTGTCCGGACCTGACCATCTGTGCCAGCGTCGTCCAGCCCTCAGCATCGGGAAGCTCCATGTCGACCCCGGCATCGAGCGCGCGGCGGCCGGCGGCGGCCATGTCAGTGCCATACAGCTTGTGGCGGGTATTCAGTTCCTTGATCGCGAAATAGTCGCTGACCACTGAGCCCTGATAGCCCCATTCGCGGCGCAGCACGTCATCGAGCAACCACTTGTTAGCGTGGCTAGGGATGCCGTCAATCTCATTGTACGACGCCATCACCGCCTGCACCGGCAGTTCCTTCACCGTGCGTTCGAACGGCGGGAAGAAGATTTCGCGCAGTGTCCGTTCGGATATGTTAGCCGGGCCAACATTGGTGCCGTTCTCTGGTTGGCCATGGCCGGTCATGTGCTTCAGCGTGACCATCACTTTGTCGCGCTTGAGTGGTAGGGTGGCGCCTTGGAACCCGCGGATCGCGGCCAGACCCATTTCACTGACCAGCACTGGATCCTCGCCATAGGTTTCCTCGATCCGGCCCCAGCGTGGGTCGCGGGCGACGTCCACTACGGGGGCGAGCGCCAGATTGGCGCCACGGGCGCGCATTTCGCGGGCAGCGACGCTAAACACGCGTTCAACCAATGCAGGGTCCCACGATGATGCTAGCGCGATTGACTGTGGGAAGCTGGTGGCGCCACGTGCGACATAGCCATGCAATGCCTCCTCATGCATAATCATCGGGATGCCAAGCCTAGTCTGTTCAACTGCCCAGCGCTGTGCGGCATTGACATAGTCGGCGGTTTCCCGCGCAGTGCGGTTGACCGCGTCGGCAACGGCGCCGGCGGCGTTGTTGCTGGTGGTGACGCCACGCTTGTCCGAGGGACGGGTGATCTGGCCAAGACCATTGGGAAAAACGCGCGATGCCTTCGACCCGGAAAAATTGCCACTCGCATCCTGGATGCTGCCCTTCTTTTCCCAGACGCCGATCATCTGGGCGACCTTTTCCTCCAGCGTCATGCGGTGCAGCAGGTCCTCGACCCGGATCGCGACTGGCTGCGAGGCGTCCTTGTACGGGGCAAATTTGGCCGGAGCGGGCCGATTGGGGCTGGTCTGCGCCACGAGAGTGCCAGTCGCTGCAGTCACTAGTAGACAGGCCAGCACTAGGCGAACAGGCTTAGCCCGCTGATTCATGATTTTTCTCCCATGCGATGCGGCATACGATCCGACTACCGCCCACATGTGGTAGCGCTATAATCTATCTCGTGATGTGATATCCGTCAACGCATCGCCCCTTTTAACTTGATTAGTTCGGCGTCAGTGGCACGACCCACTGCCGGCCATTTGCCGTGGCCCTTCTCCAAAATCAGACGTTCATTCATGTAAACTTATCAGTGAGTACCCTGCTTAGTTTTGTCAGGCGGGCTCAGGCGGCAGATCACGATTGGCGACGATGTCGAGCCGGCGGGGCGGACGCCCCGGCAGTCGCAGCGTCGGTCGTTGGCGTGTCGTTTCGATCCCGCGCAGCGACAGTAGTTGCCCGTCCGCAGCAGTGACGAGGCGTACCGCACCGCCGTTGACCCGTGCGACGGTCTTTCCTGCCAACGTCAGCGTAGCGCCCTCGCCATCATAATCGATCGTAGCCAGCCAGCCGTTGTCCATAGTCCGGGCAAGCCGTGTGCCGCGCGCGGCGGCATGGTGCGGACGAACGTTCCAGTGGATCGTCGCCCCCTCCTGCCGCACTCCGACCAGTCGCCAAGTATAATCCACCATCACCAGCGCGGCGGGCGAATAGCCGGCCTGGTCCGCCTGCGTGAACCGCCCGGTCAGGGGATCGAGCTGCTGGCGCATCGACGGATCGGCTTGGATCGCGTCGCACCACGCGTTCATCATCGTCGTGAAGTCAGCAGATCGACGGTAATGATCAAACCACCGTCCCGCCCGCAGCGCCGTCAGCGCCTGCGACGCGCCGCCCCAGCTGTTGGCGGGGATCGGCCGCACGAACCCCGGATCGTCGAGTGCAATCGAGGTCAGCGGCACTGTCGCCCAGAACGCCTTCGGATTGCCGAGCTGGCGTTGCCAGATCGTATCAAACATAGCTTGGTCGACGACGTGTTCGCCACAGACCCGGCTGATCACGTCGCTGCGCACGCGCACGAACGCTTCCTGTGGATCGCGGTCGTAGAACGCAGCGTCGCCGGCATCATAGAGGCGGGTGAGGATCAGGTGACGGATCACGTCGGCACGCTCCTCCCACCGATCGGCCTCGGTCGCCTTGCCCAGCGCACGCGCCATCGCGGCGAGCGCCCGGCGGCCGCCGAACACCGTCGCAGACAGGTCGGGGCACAGCCGCGGCAGCGCCGGCAGCGGATGATGCACGGCAGCGTTCTTGTTCGGGCATTGGTTGGGCAGCCCGGCCCAGCGCGGGCTGTTGTCGTGGCCGGTATCGTACGTGCAAAACCCCTCGATCAAGCCGGTACCGCGCGTGTTCCGGAAACGGACCAGCCAATCGTCCCATGCCGAACAGGCCCGATAGGCCTGAGCCAACAGCGCGTCGTCTCCCGTCGCGCGCGCCAATTCCCACGCCGTTGCGGCGATCGGCACGACCATCTGAATTTGGCCGAAGCCAGTTTCAATGATCTTGTTATTCGCGGGCATTTGGCCGTTCGCACGTTGCAGGTCAAAGAAGGTAGTATGGCTGTTCCGCGCGACATCGGGCCGCCAATGCCGATAGACGAGCGCCTCGTGAGGTCCGCATTCCTGCCAAATACCTTGATAGGTCGCCCCTTCGATTAGTACCGGCGCATCGACATAGGGCATGACACGGACATTGGTGGCGAGAACCGCCAGCGCCTTGTCGTAGGCCACCTGCCAACGCGAATTGGCGGTGGCGAAGGTGGGTGCCGGTCCCGCCGGGGCCGCGGCGGATACGGCGTGGGGCAGCGCGACGACCGCGGCGGTCGCTGTCGATCCGGCAAGGAAATGGCGGCGGTTCATCGGCTGCTTCCGGTGGGTGGCGGGGTGTCGACGGTGACGCGGTCGATATCTACCGATCCCCCCGGCATCCCGCGGGTGAAGGTGAACAGCGCCGGCCGCGACCCTTTCCACCATGAGAAACGCGCTAGCGCAACGGCGCTCCCGATCGGCGCGAAGGTCCGGCCGTCGGTGCTATAGCTATAGGCCACGCGCTGATCAGGGGTCACGACCGCCCGCAGGTCGATCTGGTCGCCGGTGAACACCGGGCCAACCTTCTCTGCCCCCTCGACGGCCAGCGTGACGCGAGTAACGCCACCGGTGCGGACCAGCCCAACCCAGCTCGGGCGGACGCCGAACAGCGAAAGGCCAGCGCGTTGCCCGTCCGCCATGGCGAGGGGATCGAGGCGTGCGGTGATCCGGCTCGACGGGCCCTGCAGTATCTGGGTCAGAGTGTTACGTGCGGTGACGAGATGCTCGGCCCGCCCGGCAATGAGACGGAGGTGGCCGGGCCTAACGGATAGGCTCCATGCCCGGTCATCGGGATTGTGATTCCATTCCCATTGCGGCCCCAGCGTCCGTGCCGTGAAATCATCGGATGCCTGGATGTGATAGCGCGAGCCCGTGCCCGTGTCGGGGACGGCATGTCGAGCGACCGGCTGACCTGCGGTCGATCTGGGGATCGGATCGCCGATCAGCGGCCAGCCGTCGACCCAACGCAACGGTTGTAGATGCGTGATCCGCCCGAACGCGCCGGTGGAATTGAAATGCAGGAACCACCCCTGCCCCGACGGCGTCTCCACCCACCCGCCCTGATGCGGCCCCTGCAAGGCCGTCGCGCCCTGTTGCAGCACTACGCGTTGCTGATAAGGGCCACGGATGTCGCGGGCACGTAGCGCCGCCTGAGCGCCCTTCTCCACCCCGCCGAAGGGAGCGAGGATGTAGTACCAGCCCTCCCGCTTGTATAGCTTCGGCCCCTCCAAGATCGGCAGGTTTATCTTGTCCTCGACGATGGTAGTGCCGGCATCAAGCACCCGACTACCGTCCGCGCTCATCCTGTGCAGGATGAGCGGTCCGGCGCCGTGGCGCGAATGGACCAGCCAGGCCGTGCCGTCGTCGTCCCAGAACGGGCACGGGTCTTCCAGCAGCGGTTGGTCAATCACCTTCACCGGCGCGGTCCACGGCCCCGCCGCCGCGGCGGCGGTCGCCATGAATATGCCCTCGTCCGGTGTCGCCCAATAGACGTAGAAGCGGCCGCTATGGTGCCGTATGGACGGTGCCCAGACACCACCGGCATAGCGCGTGCCACCTACCGGTTTTGAGGTCGAGTCAGTCAGCGTGTGCGGTCCTGGCATGTCATATTGCGGCGCGAACGGCAGTCGCGGCAGGACATGGCTTAGGATGCGCCAATGGACGAGATCGCGTGAATGCAGCACCGGGATGCCGGGCGAAAAATGAAAGCTGGAGGCGACCAGGTAATAGTCCCTGCCGACGCGGATGACGTCGGGATCGGAATAGTCCGCGAACAGCACCGGATTGGTATAGGTCGCCAGCGATGCCGGAACGGCAGCGGTCACGGGCATGGCGATCACCACGAGCGCCAGCAACCTGATGGGTATCGCCGACCCGACCCTGGGGTAACGATCGAACCAATGCCGTGCCACGGCGACGATCGTGGATTTGCCCATGCATCTCTCCGTGTCGGCCTCCCCGCTAATCAGGAAGACTGACGTGATTCGGGTCTGATCAGCACTGCGCCTTAGCAGGAACTGATCGTCCCAATTTCTATTGACCGTCAGTGATAACGGTATCATACGAAAGTCACAAGAGCGGGCCATCCCGCCGAACGTAAGCAGAAGCCATCATTGCGATAGCGACGATGAACAAGAGGGAGGATAGCATGAAAGCCACGATCCATAAGCGCCGCCTACTCACAGGCACCATCCTTACCGCCATCGTCGGAACAACCCTTACGGCGACTGCCGCTGCACAGACGGCACCACAGCCTGGCGCTGTGCCAGCGCTGGCACAGACTGCTGAGTCGACGGAGTCGGAGGCACAGACCGCCAATCCTCCTGAGGGCGAGGACATCGTCGTTACCGGATCGCGCATTGCCCGCAACGGATTCGATGCCTCGACCCCGGTCAGCGTGATCGGTGCGGACGACATCAAGCTGTCAGGCAATGTCAATGTCGAGCGCACTCTGGCGCAGATCCCGCAAGCGGTAGGCTCCCAACTAGGTGGAGCCACGTCGAACACGGTGCCGGGCGGCTATGCCGACGTTAATCTGCGCGGCTTTGGGTCGCAGCGGAACCTCGTCCTCGTCAACGGCCGGCGCTTCGCGATCTTCGGGCCGGAGCAGGTTGTCGATCTCAACACCATTCCCTCCACGCTCGTGCAGCGGACCGAAATCGTCACGGGCGGTTCGTCCGCGGTGTACGGATCGGATGCGATCACCGGTGTGGTGAACTTCATCATCCGCGACGATTTCGAGGGCGTGGAGGGACGTGCGCAGCTCAATATGGATCGACCGACCGGCACCCCGACCTATAATTTCGACCTGACGCTCGGTGGAAACTTCGCGGACAATCGCGGCAATCTCGTGGTGTCGGGCAACTACCTCAAGCGAGGTGCGATCACGCGGGGTGAGCGCGGGAGCTTCGCCTACGATTCGCTGGTCGACGGTTGCGTAGTGCGAGGCAGCGGCAGTGCCAACGGTGCGGGCACGCCCTTCACTCAGACCGGTACCAACGGCTGCGTCACGGCCGGCGGCGAGCTGGGCTTCATCAGAAGCGGCAGTGGGGACATTCCCAATGGCCGCTTCTCCGGCATCCCGGCGGCGGGCGGCGGCAACGCGGCGCTTAACGCCGCCTATGCTGCGGCGGGGCTCTCGGGTCTGGGTAGCCGAGGCTTCACCTTCAATGACGCCGGCACTGCCGCACGGCCAGCCCTGACCCCTCAGGACGATTTCAACCTAGGGCCGTTCAACTACCTCATCCAGCCGCAGGAGCGGTGGATGATAAACAGCTTTGGTCACTACGACTTCACGGACAGCATTACCGGTTATACCGAGCTGCATTACAGCAACAACGTGGTCGATGCCCAACTCGCGCCGACCAACATCGGCACGACTACGCTGTTCGACGTCAACAATCCCTATCTGACCCTCGCGCTGCGCGACGTGTTCCGCCAGCTCGACCTCAGGGAGACGGGCGTCACGACCGTCACGGCTGGCACCGCGACACTGACCAACCGTCCCGGCGACGGGTTGGCCGCCATCACCGCCGGCCGCCGCTACGTCGAGGTCGGCCCGCGCCTGGCGACCGAGCGGCGCAACGTGTTCCGCGGCGCCTGGGGCGTGCGTGGCACGCTGGGCGACGTATCGGAGAACTTCCTCACCGATCTCAAATACGACGTCTACTATACCTATGCCCGCAGCGAGGACACGTTGCTGCTCCGGAACGCCATCTCGCGCAGCCGGCTGCAGGCGGCCTTGTTGCCGGTGAACGGCGCGGCCCCGATCTGCAACATCTTCGGCGCAAACATAACCGACGCCTGCGCCTCGGCGATCCGGATCAGCGCCACCAACTCTACGCTGGCGACCCAGCAGGTGGCACAAGGCAGCCTGACCGGCACGCTGTTCAAGCTGCCCGCCGGCCCGGTCGGGTTCTCCTATGGCTATGAATGGCGCAAAACGAGCGCGCAGTTCACGCCGGACAGCTTCCTCGCATCGGGCGACGTCGCCGGCTTCAACCCTGGCCTCCCGACCCGCGGCTCGACCACCGTAAAGGAAGTGTTCGGGGAGATCCGCGTGCCGATCATCCACGACACGCCCTTCATCGAAAGTCTCGTCGCCAACGGCGCGTTCCGCTACTCCAGCTACAATCTATCGGGCGTCGGCGGCCAGTGGACCTATCTGGGCGGGGCCGACTGGAAGGTGAACCGCGACATCGCCTTTCGCGGCCAGTATCAGCGCGCCATCCGTGCACCGTCCGTGGCGGAGCTGTACGGCGGCACCAGCCGCGTGGTCGGCGTGACCACCGATCCCTGCTCCAACCGCGCGGCGGTAGCGCAGCAGACCGCGGCAGTTCGCGCCCTCTGCATCGCGACCGGCGTGCCGGCGGGACAGGTGTTCAGCTCCCAGGTACAGCCAAATAACATCTTTGCGGCGGATTTCGGTGGCAACCCCAATCTTGGCGCGGAGAAGTCGGACACCTACACCGCAGGTGTCGTCGTCACCCCCACTGCTGTGCCCCGCCTGTATCTCAGCATCGACTACTTCAACGTCGGACTGAAAGGCGCGATCTCGGCGCTGGGGGGCGGTGCCCAAAACACGCTCAACCTCTGCTACAATGTCCTCCAAGACACGAGCAGCGAGTTCTGCCGCGCTATCAACCGTAATCCTGCGACGGGCGAGATCAACGATCCGTTCGTGCTGAAGGTACTCAACGCCAATACCGGTGAACTGAAGACCTCGGGTATAGACTTTGCCGCGCGCTACTCGATCAATCTCGGTTTCGGTCTGCCCGGCTTCGGCGAGTCGAGCCGCCTCGATTTTGGCACCAACTATAGCTGGCTGGCCGAGTTCAACTCGGTGCCAGTCGCGGCGCTGCCGCAGATAGAAAACAAGTGCGCCGGTTCGTTTGGCACAACATGCGGCCAGCCGCTGCCGCAGTGGCGGGGCACGTCGCGGATAACGTGGACCACGGGTGATCTCGGTCTGTCGCTGCGCCATCGTTACATCGGCCCGGTGACCACCGACCGCTACACGCTGCCGCTGCGCCAAGGCTCGGCGACGACGCCGACGCTCGACAGCCTGGTCTATCCCAAGCTCGGCGACGAGAACTACTTCGACCTATCGTTCAATTATGATGTCGCCAAAGGCGTGCAGGTGTTCGGCGGGGCGAACAACGTGTTCAACAACAATCCGCCCATCACCACCCAAGGGCCGAGCGCCAACACCTTCTCAGCAACCTACGACGTGCTGGGCACCGAATTCTTTCTTGGTGCGACGCTGAAGTTCTAAGTAGCAACCGTCGCCCCGTCCTGTCCGTCGACCAAGGAACCGCTGTCATGCCCCCTGCCATCACCGATCGTCGCGCCTTGGTCACGGGGGGCGTGGCATTGGCGGCGATGGCAGCGGTGCCGGCCTATGGCGCGGGCGAAGGCTGGACGAGCGTCGGCCGCTACGGGGCGAAGGGCAACGGCGTCGCGATCGATTCCGATGCGATCAACCGTGCGATCGACGACGTCGCGAAGCGGGGCGGCGGTACGGTGTACGTGCCCGCCGGCACCTACGCCTGCTACACGATCCGGCTTAGGAGCCGGATCACGCTGTATCTGGAAAACGGTGCCGTCCTGCTGGCCGCCGCCCCTACCCCTGCCCGCGGCTACGACCTTGCCGAACCGATCGACCCGGCGATCGCGGGGTATCAGGATTTCGGCCACAGTCACTGGCGCAACAGCCTGCTTCATGGCGAGGGGTTGCACGACGTGACGATCGCCGGGCCGGGACTGATCTGGGGCAAGGGGCTGGGGCGCGGCGACGGCAAGGACAACTGGCTGTCCGATCCCAACGGGCCCGGCACCGCCAACAAGGCGATCGGGCTGAAGAACTGCCGAGGCGTGACGCTGCGCGATTTCCGCATGCTTGAGGGCGGCTGGTTCGCGATCCTGGCGACCGGCGTTGACAACCTGACGATCGACAACCTGTTGATCGACACGAACCGCGACGGCATCGACATTGATTGCTGCCGCAACGTGCGGGTCAGTAACTGCACCGTCAACGCGCCGTGGGACGATGCGATCTGCCCCAAGAGCAGCTATGCGCTCGGCGAGGCACGGATCACCGAGAACGTCACGATCACCGGCTGCGTCGTGATGGGGAATTATCAGGTCGGCTCCGTCCTTGACGGCAGCTGGCGGCGGATGCCGCCCGAATTCGCACCCCGGATACACGGCCGGATCAAATGCGGCACGGAAAGCAATGGTGGTTTCCGCAACGTCGCGATCACCAACTGCGTGTTTGAGGACAGTCGCGGCCTTGCCTTCGAGACGGTCGACGGCGGTGTGATCGAGGAGGTCGCCGTCTCCAACATCACGATGCGCGGCATCGTCGACGCCCCAATATTCTTGCGGCTGGGCAAGCGGATGCGCGGTCCCGCCGGACGGCCGATCGGATCGCTGCGTCGCGTCGCGATTGACAATGTCGTCAGCGCCGGCGCGACGATGCTGCCCTCGGTGATTGCCGGATTGGCGGACCACCCGATCGAGGACGTGCGGATTTCCGACAGTCATTTTCATCATGTCGGCGGGGCGGCCGCAGCGATGGCGGCGCGACGCCCTCCCGAAAACGAGCTGGGCTATCCGGAGGCGACGATGTTCGGCGACCTACCCGCGACCGGTTTCTTCGTGCGTCACGCCCGTGGCCTGTCGATGCGCGGGGTGGAGGTGGTGACCGCTGCACCCGATCAACGACCGGCGATCCGGCTGGAGGATGTCACCGATGTCGAATTCGCCGGGATGCGCCTGCCCCGTGGTGTTGGCTATTCGCTCGACCGGGTCAGCGACTTCGCCAGCACGGGCGCGCGGGGGCGCGACGACCGCCGGATCGCCGGCCCATTTACGGGTGCTATCTAGGCGCGGGCGGGTGTCCGCGGTGCCGCGGCGGCGAAGGCGGCCGCGATCGCGTCGCGCATAGGCTTGGGCGCGAAATCGGCATCATAGGGCAAGGGGCGTTTCGGCAGGCCATCGGGCCTCGGCCGCAACGGCTGCAGCCAACTATACCGGTCGCTCAATCCCCAGCACATCACCGTCCGGCACTGTGGATAGGACAGCATCACGTCGAGATAGGCACGGGTGTGCGCCGCGACCTGCCGGTCGCGCGGGCCGATCGCACTGGGCAACGGATTGTCGTGAACATCCAGTTCGGTGACTAGCAGGTCGAGACCCATCCCTGTCACCTCGTTCAGGAAGCGCCGCCAGGCTGCCTCGTCAACCGCGCCCAGACCGGTGGGGGCCTCGCTGTACTTGCTGCCGAGATGGCTCTGGATGCCCAGCGCGGTCACCGGTGTGCCACGTCTGCGCATCCCATCCAGCAGCCGCAACACGGCATCGCGGTGGCGACCGTCGTCCGTCCGCCAGCTCATGAAATCATTATATACCAGTTCCGCCCCTGGTGCCGCGGCGCGGGCGGTGTGGAAAGCGAGATCGATCGTCGCCTCCGCCCCCAGCGGCTTCGACAGAACAGTGTCACGCAGCAGACCGGTATCGGGATCGATCGCCTCGTTGACCACGTCGAAGCTGTCGATCGCCGGAGCATAGCGCCGGGCGACCGTGTCGACATGCTCCACCAGCAGGCGTGTCGCCTCCGCCCGTGGATTGGCACCATAATCATGGATGCGGGTCCATTCCGGCATCCAGCGCTCGAAATGCCACAACAGGGTATGCCCCCGGATGCCTTTCCGATTACTTCGGGCCCAGTCGACGATCGCATCCGCCGCACGGAAATCGAACCGACGAGCATTGGGGCGCAACGCTTGCCACTTCATTTCGACTTCCGGCACCACCAGCCCGCATTGCGCGGCATTAAGCTGGCGATAGCCGGGGTCGGCGAAGTTGCCGATGCCGATCGTGCTGCCGAAACGGATACCCTTAGCGCGCGCCGATGCCGCCAACGACCGGGAGGATGCGGCGCCGACGCCGGTTGCGGCACCAAGTGCGACCGCCCCGCCGCCCGCCATCAATGTCCGTCGATCGATCATTATTTTCTCCCGGTCGTTGCTGTCACCCGCGCTGTGCTTGAGCCCCAGCCAAACGACAAGCTTGCGATATCCAATTCTAACACGCTACTGATAGCGCTAACTAGGGGGGGGGGGGATCATGACGTCGCGCTGGCTGCAGAGATGGGCAATGGCGGCGTTGCTTTTGGCGGGACTAGTGCCGAAGTTTGGCGCCATTGCCGATGCCCGTGCGCGGTCTCGCGCTTCGCCGACGTCCCACTGGCTCGCGAGATTGGGGAGCACGCAGATCATCCCGCACAAAGCCAACGTTATGCCGGAAAACCCCGCGTCGCGGGTGGCGTTGCGGCATTTCGACGCAATGTTCGATTTCGACTGGCGCTTCCGCTACCCCGTCCAGCCTAGCCAACACGCCTCCGCGCCTGACTCCGTCTACCACCTCCATCTGTCGGATGTAGATTACCGGATGATAGGCAAGGCCGTGCCGCTGACCCTGTTCGGCGAAGTGGACAACGGCACCGTCCGATCCGCGTTACCCACGATCGCGCTGACGTTCGACGACATTCCCGCCCATGGTCTGCTGCCATCCGGAGAGACGCGGGTCGGCATCATCCGGAAAATTGCCACCGCCCTGAAGCGCGCTGGGGCCCCAGCCTTCGGTTTCCTTAACGCCGGGTTCGGGCTCAACGACCCTACCGCCACGGCGGCTACCGCGGCATGGCGCGCCGCCGGCCTGCCGCTAGGCAACCACGGCTATTCGCATTACGATCTCGACCGGGTCGGCGCGGCCGCGTTCGCCGCCGACGTCGCGCGCAACGAAGCGCCGCTCGTCGCCGCGGCCGGTGAAGCGGACTGGCACTGGTTCCGCTATCCCTTCCTGTCCGAGGGACAGTCGCCCGCCATGCGCGACGCAGCCCGGGCCGATCTCAAAGCACGGGGCTACCGGATCGCAGCTGTCACGATGGGGTTCGACGACTTCAAATGGAACGAGCCCTATGCCACTTGCACCGCACGCGGTGACCGGCGGGGTATCTCCGCACTTGAGAAGAGTTTCCTTGCCGATGCCCGCACCGCCGCCCAGAATGCACGGACGCGTGCCCATGCAGTAGCGGGTCGCGACATTCCCTATGTGCTATTGATGCACGTCGGCGCGTTCGATGCGCATATGCTGCCCCTGCTGCTCGACCTTTATCGGCGGATGGGCTTCCGGTTCGTGACCCTGCCGGCGGCGCAGGCCGACCCGTTCTACGCCGCCGCGAACGACCTGTCGCTGCCAGGGCCGACGCCCTCGCTCGCCGGGCCGGCCACCCTTCCTCTTTCCGGCCCCGCGCCCGGCCTGTGTTCCTGATTTCGGAGACCCATCACGTGACGCTCATCTTCGACCCCGCCGACGCGCTTGGCGGCGACTGGCGGACCGGCCGCTGGCTTGGCCGGATCGATTTCGGCGACGGGCCCTCCCCCGTCATGGTCGTCGACGGCATCGTCCATGACATGAGCGGCATCGCCCCGACCGTCGCGGCGTTGGTGGCACACAGCCTCCCCGATGTCGGGACGGGGCGTGCGGTCGGCGATCTCGCCGGACTGGGCCTGTCGGTCGACGGCACGCCACGCCTGCTCAGCCCGATCGATCTGCAATGCGTGAAGGCCGCCGGCGTCACCTTTGCGGTTTCGGCGCTGGAGCGGGTGATTGAGGAGCGCGCACGCGGCGATGCCGGCGCTGCCGCCACCGTACGCGAGCGGCTGGAGGCACGTGTCGGCGGTGGCCTCGCCCGCGTAGTGCCGGGTACCGACGAGGCCGCGGCGCTGAAGACGGCGCTGATCGACGAGGGGCTATGGTCGCAATATCTGGAGGTCGCGATCGGCCCGGATGCGGAAATCTTCACCAAGGCGCCGGTGCTCGCGACGGTCGGCTGGGGCGCGCCAGTGGGCGTACGGTCGGATTCGACCTGGAACAACCCGGAGCCAGAGGTCGTGCTGTTGGTCGACACCGCCGGCCACCCGATCGGCGCGACGCTGGGCAACGACGTGAACCTGCGCGATTTTGAGGGTCGCTCTGCGCTGCTGCTGGGCAAGGCCAAGGATAACAACGCCTCCTGCTCGCTCGGCGCGTTCGTTCGCCTGTTCGACGATCGCTTCACGATGGACGATGTCCGCGCTGCCGAGGTCGATCTGCGGATCGAGGGCGAGGACGGCTATGTCCTCGACGGCAACAGCCATATGAACCAGATTAGCCGCGACCCTGAGGAACTGGTGCGGCAGGCGCTCAGCGAACATCAATATCCCGACGGTTTCGTCCTGTTCCTAGGCACACTGTTCGCGCCGACCAAGGATCGCGACGATGTCGGTCGCGGGTTCACCCACAAGGTCGGTGACACCGTCTCGATCGCCTCGCCCCGGCTCGGCCGCCTCGTCAATCCCGTCACCACCTCGAGAGACGCCGCACCCTGGGCGTTCGGCGTCGTCGCGCTGATGCGCAACCTCGCCGGCCGCGGCCTGCTGTCGGCACCCGCACGATGAAAGAATCCATGCAACAGACTTCCTCCGCAACGACCTATCCTTCGCTGCGTGGCAAGCGCGTGATCGTCACCGGCGGCGGATCGGGGATCGGTGCCGGTCTGGTCCAGGGGTTCGTGGCGCAGGGCGCACGGGTCGCCTTCGTCGACGTGGCAGAAGCCGATGCGCAGGCGCTGGTCAACCAGCTGTCGGCAGCCGCGATCCCGCCCGTGTTCTGCCGGCTCGACCTGACCGATCTGGATGCCTTGCAGGAAACGTTCGCGGCGCTGATCGAGAAACTGGGCGGCGTCGACATCCTAGTCAACAATGCCGCCAACGACGACCGTCATCGTATCGAAGAGGTCACGCCCGCCTATTGGGATGAGCGGATGAACGTGAACCTGCGCCACCTGTTCTTCGCCGCACAGGCGGTGGTGCCGACGATGAAGGCAGCGGGCGGCGGTGCGATCATCAACTTCGGGTCTGTCAGCTGGCATCTCGGCCTGCCAGACCTCATCCTGTACCAGACTTCGAAGGCGGCAATCGAAGGGCTGACGCGCAGCCTTGCTCGTGATCTTGGCCGGTCGAACATCCGCGTCAACGCGATCGTGCCGGGGAACGTCCAGACGCCGCGGCAGGAGAAATGGTACACGCCCGAGGGCGAGGCGGAGATCGTCGCGGCGCAGTGCCTGGACGGGCGCATCCAGCCTGCGGACATCGCGGCAATGGCGATGTTCCTCGCCTCCGACGATGCCCGGATGTGCACCGGGCACAATTACTGGGTCGATGCCGGCTGGCGATAGGCGATGACGGGGGCGGCGTGTTCCCGCCCCCGTTTCGGTTCAGCCTGCCATATCTTCCAGTTCGCGGCCCCGTGTTTCGTTCACCATCGCCTTCACGAAGAAGAACGACACCGCCGCGAAGAATGCATAACCGAAATAGGTGACCGACAGTCCGGGCGATACCACCAGTGCCGGAAAGCTGACCGAGATCGCGGCATTGGCGATCCACTGCGCGAAGCCCGACACCGCCAGTCCCGATCCGCGAATCTGGTTGGGGAACATCTCGCCCAGCATCACCCACATCACCGGGCCCCAGCTGGCGTTGAAGAAGATGACGTAGAGGTTCGCCGCGACCAGCGCGATCAGGCCATTGTTGCCCGGCAGGCTCACGGCCCCGTCCGCCCCCGTAACCGTGGTCGAGAACGCGTATGCGACCGTTGCCAGCGTCACCGCCATGCCGGCCGATCCCACCAGCAGTAGCGGCTTGCGACCGATCCGATCAACGGTGGCGATCGTGAACAGGCACGCCGCGATCGACAGCACGCCGGACAGAATGTTGATTTGAAGGGCGTTGTCTTCGGTGAAACCCACAGCTTCCCATAGCACTGCGCCGTAATAGAAGACGACGTTGATGCCGACGAACTGCTGAAATACCGCCAGGCCGATCCCCGCCCACAGGATCGGGCGCACCTTGCCGGTCGTCCGGTCGATCAGGTCGGACAGCTTGGGCTTGTGATGATCGGCCGCCAGCGAACCCCGGATATCCACTACCTTGCGATCCGCCTCAGCCGACCCGAACAGACGGGTCAGCACGCTGTGCGCCTCCGCCTCGCGCCCCTTGGCGACAAGGAAGCGAGGACTTTCCGGGATTGCGAGCAGCGCCACGAAATAGATCGCTGCCGGGATCGCTTGCAGCCAGAACATCCAGCGCCAAGCCGAATAGCCCATCCAAAATTCGGCGGTCGAACCCCCGGCATAGCGTGCGATCGCGAAATTGGCGACGAACGCACCGGTTAGGCCGGAGATGATCATCACCTGCTGCACGCTGGACAGCCGGCCCCGGATCGAGGCTGGGGTCACCTCGGAAATATAGACCGGCGAAATCACGCTCGCCGCGCCGACACCGAGACCGCCGATGATGCGCGCGAGGATGAAGACCGCCGATCCGGTTGCCGCCCCTGCCAGCAGGGCGCTGACGAGGAAGAGGCCGGCGGCAATCATCATCACGTTGCGCCGGCCGATCGCATCTGCCAGCCGCCCCGCCCCGAACGCGCCGATCGCTGAGCCTACCAGAATCGCGCCGACATTGACGCCGATCCCCAGCCGCCCCAGTCCGAACGCGGCCTCCAGCCCCTTCTGCGTGCCGTTGATGACGCCGGAATCATAGCCAAACATGAACCCGCCGATCGTCGCCACCACGACGATGGCGGCAATGAAGCCATGGTTCACCATCGCCTTCCCGCCACCGTCGGCCCGTATCATATCGCTCATCCTTCTCTCTCCCCCGCCGGCCATGCCGGTCTGATTCTCAGTGATTGTGCCGCGGCGTCCGCGCAGCGATACCGCGATATTTCAGCGCGAAATCCAGCACCCCGCCTTGCGCAAGCTGCCCGGTCTTTTCCCGGTACAATTCCTCCCAAGGCGTATGACTGGGGGGCACCGGCGGTATCGGATCGTCGCGACGACGCCGTGCGATCTCATCGTCCGGCACCAGAGCGTCGCAACGGCCCGCCTCCAGATCAATGCGGATCACGTCGCCGGTGCGCAGCCACGACAATCCGCCGCCCACCGCGCTTTCCGGACTGGCGTTCAGGATCGACGGGCTGTCGGACGTGCCCGATTGCCGGCCGTCGCCAAGCGTCGGCAGCGCCATGATGCCGCGCTGGATCAGATAGTCGGGCGGTTGCATGTTGACGACCTCCGCCGATCCTGGCCAGCCGATCGGCCCCGCGCCGCGGATCACGAGGATACAGTTCTCGTCGATCGCCAGCGCCGGGTCGTTGATGCGGTGGTGATAGTCGTCCGATCCGTCGAACACGATCGCGCGCGCCTCGAACGCGTTCGCGGCCCCCTCCCGCTCCAGATAGCGGGCGCGGAAGCTGGGGGAGATCACGCTGGTCTTCATGATCGCCACGTCGAACAGGTTGCCGGTCAGCACCAGAAATCCGGCCTGTTCCTTCAGTGGATCGGCAAAGGCACGGATCACCTCGCGGTCGGTGGCATGGCGGCCGGCCAGATTGTCCGCGATGCTTCGCCCCGTCACCGTCAGGCAATCGCCGTCGAGCTTTCCGGCTGCCAGAAGTTCGGTCATCACCGCCGGCACACCGCCAGCCCGGTGGAAGCGTTCGCCCAGGAACCGGCCGGCGGGCTGCACATCGACGAGCAGCGGCAGATCGTAGCCATAAGTGGACCAGTCGGCAGGCTCGATCTCGATCCCGGCATGACGCGCCATCGCGTGGATATGCGGGTGCGCGTTGGACGATCCGCCGATCGCAGTGACAACGCGGATCGCGTTCAGGAAGCTGTCGCGGGTCAGGATGCGTGAAGGACGCAAATCGTCATAGGCCATTTCGACGATCCGGCGACCGGTCTCGTACGCATATTGGCCGCGTTCGCGATAGGGCGCCGGGATCGCAGCGCAGCCGGGCAACGACAGGCCCAACGCCTCAGCAACGGCGTTCATCGTCGACGCGGTGCCCATTGTGTTGCAATGCCCCGCCGATGGCGCGCTGTCGGTGGCGCGTTTGAGGAACTCCTCCTCGTCGATCTCGCCCGCGGCCAGCTTGCGCCGCGACCGCCAGATCACCGTGCCGGACCCGACCAGTTCGCCTTCGTGCCAGCCGTCCAGCATCGGCCCGCCGGACAGGACGATCGCGGGAATGTCGACAGTGGAGGCGGCCATGATCCCCGACGGCGTGGTCTTGTCGCAGCCGGTAGTCAGGACAACGGCATCGATCGGATAGCCATACAGCGTCTCGACCAAACCCAGATAGGCCAGGTTGCGGTCGAGCGCCGCAGTCGGCCGGCGACAATTCTCGAAGATGGGATGGACCGGGAACTCCATCGCGATGCCGCCGGCGTCGCGGATACCGTCACGCACCCGGGCCGCAAGATCGAGATGGATGCGGTTGCAGGGGCTGAGGTCGCTTCCGGTCTGCGCGATGCCGATGATCGGCCGGCCCGATCGCAGTTCGGCCGGGGTCAGCCCGTAATTCATGAACCGCTCGAGATAGAGCGCGGTCATGTCCGACCGGGCGGGATCGGCGAACCAGTCGCGCGAACGGAAGGGGCGGACCGATTGGCGTTCCATGCGACTGCTCTCCTGCCCCGGCGTCATGGAAGTCGCCGATGATCCATTATCCTGATGATACCGCTATCATATGGGTTGTGTTCGTCAAGTCCGCGTGAAGATGTTTGGGTGGGGAATATCCGTGTGGGGGCGCTACCGCGGTGTGGCGTCGGACTGCCAACGGATCGGCGTGAAGTCGAGCAGGCTGTGCTATTCGGTCGCCTCCTTCATACGCTGGCGCCAAACGGTCTGTACCCAGAGCTTCATCGCCGCCCACGACATGTCGGCGGTCGGCTGGTGGATTATCGTCAGCTTCGGCTAGATTGCAGCCGTCAGCGCGACGTCTTCGAACCGCACATCATCAGGTCGCCCGGCACGTCCAGTCCGCAGCTATGAGCGACCGCGACTGCAGCCGCCGCAACGTCGTCATTCAATGCGAAGACCGCGATTAGCGGTTCCGGCAAGAATCAGCCGATCGGCCTCCTACTCTGCTACCTGAACGAGCGCCTATTTACTGCAATCGTCGCCCGGAAGCGGACAGGCGGCTTTCCACCAAGCGTTGCCGAAATGCGGCCTGTCTGCATCCGCCAATTGGGTGGACAGTGGCGGTTTGGGTGCACGGTGTGGCCACTGGTCTTGTCGGTGCCGCACAACATTAGATACCAGGACAGAATGTGAACCCAAACAGGATCATATTCTGATACACCAACTACGTGATGCGCGCCGGGCGTCCGGCTGGTCGCAGCGGACCCTGGCGGACCGGATCGGTGTCGATGCGCAAACCATCAAGCGGCTGGAGAACGGCGTCGGCTCGGTGCCGACCCTTATCGCGGCCATGGCGGCCCTAGACTTTCGCCTGACCGTTATCGCAGCGGGCAAGACGTTGCCCGAGCAGTTGCGCGCGGAGCGGCGCAAGCGGTCGATGTCGCTGAGGAGCGCAGCGGAAAAGACCGGCCTGTCACCGACCACCATCGCCAGCCTCGAGCGGGGTGGCGGATCGGTCGCCAGCCTGCTGCGCCTGCTGGCCGTGATCGCACCGAACGCCCGCCGCCGCGCGCCCGAGCGATCCTATTGGGGTCAAGGCGACAAGGACGATCGCGACATCCGCTTCACCCCGGCCGACTTCATGGCCGGCATCTACGCGGCGTTCGGCGAGATCGATCTCGACCCGTGCGGGCATCCGCTTAGTCCGGTCATCGCGCATCGACGGATCCTGCCCAGCGAAGGCGGCGACGGGCTGGTCGACGATTGGTCGGGCAAAGTCGCGTTCGTCAATCCGCCTTACTCGCAGCTCCTGCGCTGGCTGCGGCGCGCCCATGATCAGTGGCGGGCCGGCAAGGTGGAGACAGTGGTCTGCTTGGTGCCAGTCCGAACCGACTCCGCCTGGTTCCATGAGACGCTCAGCGCGGACGCGGACATCTACCTGCTGCAGGGCCGCGTCCGGTTTCTGGATATACGGGGAGCAAGCCAGCAGACCCCGTTCTCGCTGATGGTGCTGACATTGGGCGCGACGCCCGAGCAGAAGGACCGCTATGCCGAACTGGTCGCGGGGTTCTGGCTGACCCGCAGCGTCACGGCGGCATCCGGTGCACACCGCGTATCGCCAGCCATCGTTCGGTAACCCTTATCGGCGGTCGCGCCTCAATGATCGGTGTCGTCGCCACCGTTACGCCGCCTGCGACCAGACCTGGTATCGACCATCATCGGTGCCGTCGTTGCCGAGCGCCAGCTGGCGGGCGAGCCAGGCCTCGGCGCGCGCCATGCCGTCGGTGACGTCGCCGGTGGGCTTACCGTCGATGTGGAGGATCTCGCCGGGCGCCAGGCGGTAATGGCCACGGGCGCCGGCCTGCGGCAGGACGACGCCGCGGGTGCCGCCCTTCGACAGGAACAGCCGGCACTGCGTCTGGATGTGGCAGATGTCACCGCGCACCATGAAGACGACCATGCCCGTCAGCCCATAGCGGCCATCATCGTCCGTGCCATATTCAAGGTGCAGCACATCCGTGTCGCTCGTCCGTGCTTGCCGGGCGAGCCGGACCTTGCCGTCCAGGTCGAGCCGGTTGCCGCCGGTGAGCACGATGCCCTCCTTCAGCTTGCGGTTGCCGAGCAGCAGCCGGGCGACGGCCTTGGTGCAGGTGGTCTCGAACGCGTCGTTGGTCATGGTCATTGTCTTGCTTCCTTGTTTCATCCCCGCATCGGGGCCGCTTGCCCTCCTCCTCATCTCAACCCCGGTTCCTGCGGCGGCAGGCGAGCACGATCTGCGCAGCCGCGCTCTCCAGTCCGGCGGCGCGGTCCCACGCGCTGTCCCAGGGCGGCCGGAGGCCGAGCTCGAGACCGCCATCGCCGATCTTCACGGATCGGCCGGCGTCGTCGGGTACGAGGTGCAGGCTGCGGTCGCGGTGGCGGAAGAAGCTGAGGTCGGTCAGCAACAGCGGGCCGCCGACCGAGTGCAGCACGACATCGACCCGGACAGGGTCGATGGTCTCCGGATGGAAACCGTGCCGGATGAGCATGACGTCGCGCTGGCGGGCCGCGGCACAGCGCAGCAGCGCCTGATCAAAAAGCCGGGCGGTGACGGGCGTCACCGAGACGATGACGTCGTGGACCGGGAAGTCGACCGCGGCGGGCAGGCCGGTGTTGCCGTAGAGCTGGTCGGGTTCGTCGGGTTCGAGTTCGGCAAGGACATAGTGCATGAGCGCGACCGACGCGGTCGGCAGCGTTTCGTAGATCATGTTGGACATGGGGGCCTTCGGGTTTTGGCGTGATCCCCGGACCGGATCGGTCCGGATCAGGCCCCTTCGATTTTCATTCTCGTCAGGGGCTTCGCTTCGCCCCGACCGTCTTCTCCCTCAGCCCTGCCGCCGGCAGCGGTCGCGGCCATCGTGGCGGACGAGCTCGATCAGCCGCGCATAGCCCCAGCGGTCGAGCGCGCGGGCGCTGTCGGCGACGCTGATCCTGCCATTGTGCTCGTCAACCGCAGCAGGGCAGTGCGCGGCGATGATCGTCAGCATGGCGAGGCTGAACTCACCGGCGGGCTGGCGCTGCCACCATTGCCCGGCGACCACGCTGGCCAACAACAAGGCCGCGGCAATGCGGAACACCCAGGGATACCGGCGTTGCTTCATCTTCTTTCCTCCAGCGGATCAGTCACGCTGGCGGCTCGCCAAGTTCCGAGAATTGCTTGCTAAATCTACCGCTGGTTTCTGCGGGTCCGGCCTATGACGAGGCGCATGCGTCGCATCACCTGCACAACATGACTTGGTTCGTTAACCGCGCCGGCATATGAGTGGACCGTTCGCCAGCAGGCGAACCGAGGCGTGATAACCTCGCTCTTAGTAGCCGAATGCCCGGCCCGAACCAGTTTCGGCCGGGAGGCGGACGCGTATGTCCAGGGCCCTTCGGGGCCTAAAGGCGTTCGCGCTCGTCTAAGAGCGAGTTATCAACTTCCGGCTCACGGGCCGGCACCGCCTCGTTTCATGGGGCGGTGCCGCCGGCTGGAGAAGCCTGCACCGCCGAACACGGGGGGTGTGCATGGTTGTGGGATATCGCCGGCGATGGCGCGCGGCGCTTCATACAGGATCGGTCGTCTCGGGCGCATTGCTGCTTGCCGCATGTGGCGGCGGTGGCGGCGGCGTCAGCACGCCCGGCACGAACGCGCCGCCGGTGGCTACCCCCGCGCCGACGCCCGCACCAACCCCGGCACCACCGCCTACGCCTACACCCACCCCGCCGCCGACAGCTGCCGATGGCGCAGAACACAAGGCGTCGGCCGCCGTGGTCGGCGCCAGGGCCGCCTCTGCCTATGACAGAGGCGTCACCGGCAAAGGCGTGACCATCGCCGTCATCGACACCGGCATCGCGGTGAACGGTCCCGAGTTTACCGGCCGCATCTCGCCCGACAGCAAGGCGTTCGAGAACAGGATCGCGCGCTGCCCGACCTGCGCGCCCGAGACGGTGACCTTCACGCTCGACGATCTGCAGGGGCACGGCACCGAGACCGCCTCGGTCGCGCTGGCGGCGAGGAACGGCAACGGCATGCACGGCATCGCTCTAGACGCCACGCTGCTGGCGCTGAAGATCAGCGGTCCCGATCTCGAGGGCGTCACCGCGACCTCGGTTATCAAGGAGAGCAGCGCCGCCAACGCCATGAACATCGCGCCCGCGATCCGCTACGCCGTCGACAAGGGCGCCTTCGTCCTGTCGCTCAGCCTCAACGGCGTATCGAGCGGCCAGGCCGCCGCCGAACAGAGGGCGGCGATGGATCAGGTCGCCCGCGCCGACCGGCTGCTGGTCGAGTCCGTCTCCAACGATATCAACGACGACAGCGCCGCGGCCGGCAGCATCGCGCGCAACCTCGTCGGCGACACTCTCGAGCACCGGGACTGGTTCCTGTTCGGCATCCGCGTCGATGGGGCGCTACGCGCGCCCGCCGGCAACGGCCGCCCCGGCGATCTCGCCGACCGCACGCTGGCGGTAGTCGCCACGAACGTGCAGGTCGTCGGCAAGGACGGCAGCTTCGTGACGACGACGGGCAACAGCTTTGCCGCGCCGGCGATCGCGGGCGCCGCGGCGCTGCTCAAGCAATACTGGCCGCAGCTCGGCGGCAAGGCGATCGCGCGCATCCTGCTCGATACCGCCACCGACCTCGGCGACCGGGGCGTCGACCAGATCTACGGCGCCGGGCTGCTCGACATCCAGCAGGCGATGAAGGCGCAGGCGCCCGCCAGCGCCTTTGCCGCCGCCGACACGGTGCTGGCGCGCTATTCGTCGCTGACGCTGTCTGGACCGTTCGGCAATGGCGGTGCGCTCGCCCCCACCACCGCCGCCATGACGGTGCTCGACCGCTATGGCCGCGACTACCGGATGACCGGCTCCGCCGCGCCGCGCCGCCGCAGCTCGGGCCTGCTCGCCAGCGCGATGCTGGCGCCGGTCGACCCACCCTGGCTGACGCCGACGCCGACCGACATGCGGCTCGGCTTCACCTCCGCCACGACCGGACCGTGGCAGGGCACCCGGTCGAACCGCCCTGCCTCCATCGCCTTCTCGCCCGCGCCGGGTCAGTCGGTGACGCTCGCTACCAATGTCACGGTAGGCCAAGGCACAGGGTTCAGCGGCTCGGCACTGCGCGGCGTGGTCGCGACGCCGGTCGGCCAGTCCTTCGCTTGGGTAAGCAGCGGCTGGTCCGCCGGCTTCGCATCCGGCACCGCGCGCGATGGTCGTGCCGCGCTGCGCACCGTGTCGCTGACGACACCGGTAGGCATCAGTGTCGAGCTGTCGGACCTTGCCGAACAGGGTCAAGTGCTTGGCCTGCGCGGCGCCAGCGGCTTTGCACTGTCCGGTGGCAGGACGACGCTCGCCACGCTGACGGCCAGCCGAGGCATCGCCGGTCTGCTGCTTTCCGCCCGCGCCACCGCCGCGACGACCAGGGTAGAGGGCGGCTCCGATTTGCTGCGCTTCACCGGTCCGCTCGTCGGCAGCGCCTTTGCGTTTGACGCCGCCCGACGGCTGGCTGGTGGCACCGCGACGTTAGGACTCTCGTCACCCCTGCGGCTGGAACGCGCCCGTGCCACCGTGCAGGCACCGGTTGCCTACGACCTGATGAGCGGCGCGCTTACCACCCGCACCGCGAGCATCGACCTGATGCCGACCGCCCGCGAACTCGATGTCGAACTCGGCTGGTCAACGGCCTTCGGCCAGGGCCGGTCCCTGCGCCTCGGCATCGCGCACGCCGTCAATGCCGGCCACGTTGCCGGTGTTCACGACACCGCCGGCTTCGCCACGCTGGTGTTGCGGTGATCCGCGCCTTCCGGGCTCGCTCGCCGCCCACGCGGGTCGCCGCCGACCAGTAGACCACCACCGACATCGGACCTGCCACGCCGGGATGCCTCCCGGCGAACGGCGACGCACGTCCCACGCCTAAGGACCTATCATGATGACCAGAATCACCGCCACCGCCGCCCTGGTGTTGCTCGCCGCCTGCGGGTCGGCCTCCGTCGCCGAACAGGATGCCGCCGCGCAGACCAGGGTCGCCGCGAAGCCGCTGGCGATCGCGGGCGTGCGGATCGGCATGCCGGCGACCGAGGTGCAGACCGCACTCACCCGCGACGGCTGGAAGGTCGAGACCTTCCCCGGCTATGACTGGGCGACCGCCGTCGAGGAGCAGAAGCGCCAGCAGCGCGGCGCCTCCTCGTTCGACCTGCCGCGCACCGGCCTCGCCACCATTCAGGCGAAGAAAGGCGACGAGGGGTTGAGCGTCGAGTTCCGGCCGGTGCCGGCGGGCGCCGAGGTCAAGGTCGTCAAATACGAGGCACCGATGGCGGGCCGCACGGGTGCGCAGCTCCGGGCACAGCTGACGCAGCGCTATGGCGCACCGACGCGCGCCGCTTCACCGCAGCTTCCCCTCGATCTGACCTGGTGCAGCGCCGGGGAGCCGTGCCGGTCGGCGTACGGAGCCGCCAAGCCGGCGCTGCATGCGCAGGAAGACGTCTACCACAAGGCCAAGCTCATCTTGATGGAGGGCGGTGACACCGAACGCGTATGGCAGGCACAGCTGCAGCGCGCAGCCAGCGGCGGGGCGCCGGCCAAATCGTCGTTCTGACGCCACTATCACACAGGCATGGCAGACGGGGCGGCGCCAGCCGCCCCGTCGATGCGGTCATGCCGCCGCCGCGATCCGCTCCCAGCCGGCGCGAAACGCTGCCCACTCTTCCGCCCATAGGCCGTGTGCGGTGTCGGTCAGATCTTCATGCTCGGCCAGCCAGCCGCTTGGGGCATGCTGGCGGGCGAGGATGCAGATATGCGCGTGGGGCAAGGCCCTGCTCAGCTCGTCGCCGGGCGTATGCAGCGCGACCACGCTGGTCAGCCGGCGACCCCGCGCCAGATGGATGGTGGCATAGGTTGCTGCCATGTCGAGCAGGTCGTGCGCGGGCATGTCCTCGTCACCGCGCACGGTGATGACCGCCGCCAGCAGCCGCTGGTGCGGGCGCACCGCCGCGTCGTAATCGTCGAGCAGCCGGGTGAGCGCGGTGTCGGCGACGCCGCGCGCCAGCACGACCCGGTGATCGCGCGCGGTCACCGGCATGCCGCACGCTGTCGTCGGCGTGCTGCCCGCCGGTTTGATCGGCGACAGCTTTGCGCCGATCAGCGCCGCGACGCTGTTCGCCTTCTGCTTGGCGCGGGGACGCAGCAGCGCGAAACCGACACCGTCACAGCCGGGTTCGCGGACATCGAACAGGGTGTCCATCACTTGCGCCGGGCTCTGCCACGTCGTCGTCACAGCCGTCTTCTTGGTCTTCATCAGGGTATTTCCGTCTTCAAGCGGCGCGGGGCTGTTCACGCGTCGCCGGGGTCAGTTTTTCACCATCATGGTGCAGCCGACAGGCTTACCCTTCCTCTCAGCGTCCGGGCCCGGTTCTCCCGCCGCCGGGCGGGGTGCCGGTCACATCATCTGGTCCCCTGCTCAGTATTGGCGGAATGCGCCGTTGCTGTCGGTCGGCTTGCGAACCAGCAGCCTTGCCGGACGGTGCGATCGGCGAAGGTTTTGGCGTAGCCAACCTACCGATTTCGCCATGCTGCGCCGTTCCACGCTCGCGCTTGGCGCGGTCGGCAGCTATCTCGGCGAGCCGCTGTTGCGTCTCCGCCTCACGGTCCGGATTGGACAGCGCGCGTCGCTCGGGCAGCGACAGACCATCGGTGTCGATCGTCCACCGTCCAGCCTCGTCGCGCACCGGCAGGCGTTCTATCTCCTCCAATTTCGTAAAGGCGTGAGCCCATGACCGTTTTAGAATTTCAGCCTCGCGAGCACGAACAGCCTCCCGAACATCGGGCCGGTCGCCAGCAGGTTTGGGCGGCGGGGCGGAATCTGAACCGATCGTGCGTCCCGATCCATTCGGCGCTGCCGGCCGTAGCGCTGGTTTGGCAGGCGGCGCAGTGACGACGGGGTCCATCTGGTTTTTCGTCGCAACTTTGGGTCTGTCGGCAATCTTGCCTTTGGCCAGTTCCCCCTCCCTCCTTCGCACATCCGGCTCGGTGATGGCCGGCGATATCGGGACCACCCGAGATGGTGACTTGGGCTGCATGGCCTGCCACCGAGCAGCCAGATCGGGATTTGTCAGGACATGACCCAGCCCGTTCCGCTGGGCGAGCTGAAAGGTGCGCTCGCGGAACTGCTCGTCGCCGTTGACGGACACCTTGCCGTCAAACTTCAGCGCCGCCAACCGTAAGGCCGCCAGCATCGCCTGGTCATCCTGAATGACGACACCGATCCTCGTGCCGCGATCGACGAACGCGGTCGGATCTTCCGGCCCTCGCGCGTAGCGCACGCCGTCCGAACACGGATAGCCGTGATAGCCATCGATCTCGCTGGGTAGATGTGTCGTGCGGATGGCGGCGCCGCTGAAGTGCGGCAGCTCCGTCACCCGCAGGCGATTTCGCCAGCGCGAAACGAAGGTGACTTCGCGGCGATCATAATACCAGCTTTCCAGATCGGGCGGCGGTGGCATCAGCCTTGCCCGACGCTCCCGCGCCGCAGGACGCACCTGTTTCTTCTCATCCAGACTTTCACGGACCAAAGCTGCGCGCTGCTCACGACGAGCCTGCTGGTGCCGGCGCCAGCGTTCGCATTCGGCGCGATATTCGTCTGCACGGAACGCTTCGGCCAGCCGATCACCATTCGGGTCACGAGGCACGTCGTTGATCGCCGCCTCACGTGGCTCGAACGCACCGAGCCGTTTCTCGACCTGCGTCCGGGTGATGGCCCGATCCACGCTCGACGCCTTCACCCGCTCGTCGCCGACCGTCAGCGTCACGCCATTGGTGCCAACGAGGTCGTAGCGGATACCGACCTCCGCCAGCGCAGCATGCAGGTCGCGCCATGACCGCGCGGCCTTGATGCGCGGCACCGCCTCCTCCTGCACGATCCGTTGCGCCGAGCGATAGCCGGTCCGGTTCTCATACGCCGCCGCCTTCGCGCCGATCGGCTTGCGCCCTTCCGACTGCCGTGCCGCGGCACCGGCGGCCATGACTGGCCTGCCGTCCACGACCGCATAGCGGGCATCGGCTTCCGCCTGCCAGCCGAACCGATCGACGATCAGGGCGACCGCCTGATGCGCCGCCTCGCGGGTAAAGCCGTCGTTGATCTCGATCATCCGCCGTGACAGCGGGTCATAGCGGTTGAGCGCGAGATGGACGTGGCGATTGTCGGTGTCGCCATGGCAGGCATAGATGCAGGGCTGGCCATCGACGCCAAGATGCTCGACGAACATGGCGACCGTCTCGTCGATCTCCGCCGGCGTCGGCAATTCGCCTTCGCGCCAGCTGAGCAGCCAGTGATCGATCGGGTTTGGACTGCGACTGGCCGCCTGAGCCACGGCGATCATTTCGGCGCGTTGCCCGTCGATGTCGGTGCTGACGAAGTTGCGCGCACCGATATGGAAGAGGCGCTCGCCTTTCGTGTCGCCGAGCTTCTCGCTCAGCATATAGGCGACCTGGTAATCCTTCTCCGCGCCCTGCTTCTCTGGCTGCCGGAGATAGTCGACGAGGTTGCGGGCATGTCTCGCCCGTTCGACCGTCGCATTGCGTCCGGCAGGCCGTGCCGGGATATGTTTCACGATCACGGGGCGGGCGCCTTCTCGTCGTCACCTACCACGTCGTCCAGTTCGTCGACGAGCCCACGGATCGCGGCGCACACGTCGCCGAGCGTATCGGCGATCACGAACTCATTGACACCCGGCTTTTCGGCAAGCTGCTGAATGCGGCGGCCCGCCACATGCAGCGCGGCGATCTTGCGCAGCGCATCGCGATTGCGCACGCCCCCGCCGAACAGTCGCGCGCGAACATAGGCGGAGATGCCCAGTTCGCCCGCCTCGCTGACCAGACGCTGCCGCTCCTCGGCATTGACCCGGAAGACGATGCGATCGCCGGTATCGACCCGTGGCGCGCGCTTGCCACGTTCCTGACGACGCGGTCGAGCACCTTCGTCCTGGCTCACTGCCCCCTCCCCTGCGACAAGCCCCGGCGCGGAGCAGGTCTGCGATAGCAGATCGTGGTGTCATACACCACCCATCCTGCTACCTCCTTTCCTCCTTCGACAGCGCAGGCGTAGGCCGGAGCTGCTCCTTTCCTTGTTACTCCCTCATGACTGCCGTGGAGCGGATGAAGGTCAGGCGATTTCCGGCGTCGCCGCCCCTGTCTGCCGCTCGAACAGGCGGCGATAGTGGCCGTCATCGACCACCAGCAGATCATCATGCGATCCATCCTCGACGATCCGCCCCGCCGCGAACACGAGGATGCGGTCGAGCGCACGAACGGTCGACAGCCGGTGCGCGATGACGATCGCGGTGCGGCCGACCATCAGCCGCTCCATCGCCTGCTGGATCGCGGCCTCGGATACGGAATCAAGGCTGGAGGTCGCCTCGTCCAGGATCAGGATCGGCGCGTCGGCGAGAAAGGCCCGCGCGATCGCCACGCGCTGGCGCTCGCCGCCCGACAACTTCACGCCTCGCTCGCCGACCAGCGTGCGATAACCCTTCGGCAACGCCGCGATGAAATCATGCGCATTGGCGAGCCGGGCGGCCTGCTCGATTTCCGCCTGGCTCGCTTCGGGACGACCATAGCCGATATTCTCGGCCAGCGTGCGGTGGAATAGTACCGGCTCCTGCGGCACGATCGCGACCTGCCGGCGCAGCGACGCTTGCGTCGCCAATGCCACGTCCTGCCCGTCGATCGTCACCCGGCCGGCATCGACGTCGTAGAGTCGCTGGATCAGCTTCACGAAGCTGGTCTTACCGGAACCCGATGGCCCCACCAGCCCGACGCGCTGCCCGGCGGGAATGGTGACGGTCAGATGCTCGTAGAGCGGCCGGTCCTGTCCGGCATAGCGGAGGGTCACGTCCCCGAACCGGATCGCGCCCGCCTCGATTACGATCGGACGCGCATCGGCGCGATCGGCGACACCCAGCGGCTCTTCGTGAAGCGCGACCAGTTCCTCCATCTCGTTCACCGACCGCTGGAGCTGATGGACATACTGGCCGATGTCGCGGAGATAGCCGTTCAGCACCAGATAGCTGGTGACGACATAGGCCATGTCCCCCGCGCTCGCCTGCCCGCGTGACCATAGCCACAGCGCCGCCCCCGTGGCCACGATGCGGATGAGCCACAGCAGCGCGAGCTGGCCGGAGCCGGCCCAGGTGAACGCCATCCAGGTCCGGCGCGTGCGCCGGTGCCATTTGGCGACGGTCCGCGCGAGCAGCGCTTCTTCCTGCGCCTCACCGCCGAAGGCCTTTACCACCGCGTTCGTGCCGATCGCATCGGCCAGCACGCCGCCCATCTTCGTGTCCCACTGGTTCGACAGCCGCGCGATCGGTGCCAGCACCCGCGTCGCCAGCCCGACCGTCAGCCCGATATAGGCGAGCGCACCCACCCCCATTACCAATCCGAGCAACGGCCAGTGCGCGGCGAGCAGAACCACCGTCCCCACCAGCACCGTCAGCGACGGCAGCAGCGAGAGCAGCAGCACGTCGTTGAGCGTATCGAGCGCCCACATGCCGCGCGTGATCCGCCGCACGGTCGATCCGGAGAAGGCGTTGGCATGCCAGTCGGTCGACAGCCGCTGGACCCGCGCGAACGCCTCCTGCGTCACGTCGCGCATCATGCCGAGCGTCAAAGGCGTGATCGCCCACCAGCCGAGATGGCGGAACACCACCATGGCCACACCCAGCAAAGCGATGGCACCGAATGCCAGCCATGCCGCACCGGCATCGCCGCCACCGACGGCATCGATCATCCGGCCCGCATAGAGCGGCACGAACACCTCGGTCAGTGTCGACAGCAGCATCGCCGCGAGACAGGCGGCGGCGAGCAGCGGCGTCCGGCGCCACAGGCGGAAGGTGAAGGACAATACCTTGCGCAATACGGAGGCGCGCGGAAACAGGTCTTCGTCGTCATCGGTCATGGAGAGATTACCGCACCATAGGGCGCGGTCCTTGCGTCAGCGATATAGGAAACGGCTCTTATCGAAAGCCGCGCAGGTCAGCGGCGGAGCAGGCCGCCAATGCGTTGAACCCCACGGAGGAGCGTGATCTGATCGGTCATCGTCGCCCCTTCCCTGTGAATCGCTGGACGACACGCTGATAGCAGATGATGCCGTGCATCTCCATCCCGACAGGCGCGACGACGCTGCGCCGTCAATGCGCCAGTCGTTCGGCGAGGAAATCCACGAACGCCCTGACGCGCGCGGGCACGGTCGCGCCGCCCACGAACACCGCATGGATCAGCTCCACGTCGCCGGGATTATACTTCTCCAGCAACGGCACCAGCCGTCCCTCGGCGATCGCATCCACCACGCTGAACCGGCCGACACGGGTGATGCCGACGCCCGCCGCAGCGAGTTGCCCGAGCGTCTCGCCGTTGTTCGCCTCGATATTGCCCCTCACCGACAACGACATATCTCGACCGTCGCGGCGGAACGGCCAGCTCGGTTCGACCCGGCGGAAGTCGAAGTTCAGGCAGTTATGCCCGTGCAGATCCTCCGGCACCACCGGCGTCCCACGGAGCGCGAGATAGTCCGGTGCTGCGACGATCACCCGCCGGCTCTCGCCCAGCTTGCGCGCGGTCAGGCTGCTGTCCGACAGCGGGCCGAAGCGGATCGCCACGTCGGCCTGCCCACCAGCGACGTCGACCAGCGCGTCGGTCAGCGCGATGTCGATCAGGATGTGCGGATAGAGGTGGGCGAAGTCCTTGAGCAGCGGCACGACACACAGCCGGCCGTGCGACAGCGCCGCACTGATCCGCAGCCGGCCGCGCGGCGCCCCCTGATCGGCGATCTGCTGCTCGGCATCGTCGAGGTCGGCCAGGATCCGCCGCGCGGCCTGGAGATAGGCCTGCCCCTCGGCGGTCAGTGTCAGCATACGGGTCGAACGCAGCAACAGCCGCACCCCGAGACGCGCCTCGATCCGATCGATCGCGCGCGCGACCGCCGATGCCGTCAGGCCGACCATCCGACCAGCCGCGGAGAAGCTGCCCTGCTCCACCACTGCGGCGAACAGCGCGAGCGAGCGGGCACGATCGGTTTCGCCGGTCAGCTTTGCATCCAACGCACAGCTCCTTCGCCTCTCCGCCGGGTTATGGCCCGGCGGCGTTCCCGCCATTTATGCGCCTGAGGGAAAGCATGGAAGGGTGGCAGATGGAATATCGACAACTGGGCGCATCGGGACTGCGGGTGCCCGCGCTGTCCTTCGGCACCGGCACGTTCGGCGGCACCGGACCGCTGTTCAGTGCATGGGGGCAGAGCGACGCAACGGAGGCGCGGCGGCTGGTCGACATCTGCCTCGATGCAGGTGTCACGCTGTTCGACACCGCCGACGTCTATTCCAATGGCGCGTCGGAGGAGGTGCTGGGCGCGGCGATCAAGGGTCAACGCGACGCGGTAATCCTCTCGACCAAGACCGGCCTGCCGCTCGGCGACGGGCCGCAGGATTGGGGCGTCTCACGCGCGCGGCTGATCGGCGCGGTGGAGGCGTCGCTGCGCCGGCTCGGCACCGATCATATCGACCTGCTTCAGCTCCACGCCTTCGATGCCTCGACGCCGGCCGAGGAACTGATGGGCACGCTCGACGGGCTGATCGCGGCGGGCAAGGTCCGCTATGCCGGCGTCTCCAACTATCCCGGCTGGCAATTGATGAAGGCGCAGGGCCTCGCCGACCGCCATGGCTGGCCCCGCCTCGTCGCGCATCAGGTCTATTACTCGCTGATCGGCCGCGCCTATGAAACGGACCTGATGCCGCTCGGCCGCGACCAGGGCATCGGCGCGCTGGTCTGGAGCCCGCTCGGCTGGGGCCGCCTTACGGGACGGATCGGACGTAACCGCCCGATCCCCGCGGGCAGCCGCCTGCACGATACCGAACAGTTCGCCCCACCGGTCGAGGCAGAGCATCTCTACCGCGTGATCGATGCGCTGGAGGCGGTTGCGGTCGAGACGGGTAAAAGCGTGCCACAGATCGCGATTAACTGGCTGTTGCGGCGGCCGACCGTCGCCTCGGTCATCATCGGCGCGCGCAACGAAGCGCAGCTACGCGACAATCTTGGCGCGGTCGGCTGGTCGCTCACGGCAGAGCAGATGACCGCGCTGGATGCGGCAAGCGCCGTGCTGCCGCCCTATCCGCACACGCCCTACGTCCAGCAGGAGGGCTTTGCCCGCCTGAACCCGCCGCTCGTCTGACGACAGGGATTAATTCCATGAAGCTCAATCCCCCTCTTCTCGCGCTCGCCATGGGTGCGTTCGGCATCGGCGTGACCGAGTTCGCGCCGATGGGCATGTTGCCGGGCATCGCGTCCGATCTCGGCGTCTCGATCCCTGCGGCGGGGCTGCTGGTCAGTGCCTATGCGATGGGCGTGCTGATCGGCGCGCCGCTGATGACGCTGACGACTGGCCGCGTGAACCGGCGGACGCTGCTGGTCGGGCTGATGGCCATCTTCACGCTCGGCAACGCGCTGTCCGCGCTCGCGGACGGCTATTGGACCCTGATGGTCGCGCGGGTCGTCACCTCGTTCAACCACGGTGCCTTCTTTGGCGTCGGCTCGGTGGTCGCCGCCAGCCTCGTGCCGCCCGACCGGCGCGCGGGTGCGGTCGCCGCGATGTTCACCGGGCTGACGGTGGCAACGATCGGCGGAGTGCCCCTTGCTACCTGGGCCGGCGAGGCGCTCGGTTGGCGCACCGCCTTTGCCGGGATCGCCGGCGTCGGTGCGGTGGCGATGCTGGCGCTACGCGTTGCCCTGCCCTCGTTACCGGCGTCGACCGATGGCGATATCGCGGCCGAACTGCGCGTGCTGACCCGCGGACCGGTGCTGGCGGCGCTGGCGCTGACCGTGGTGGGCGCCAGTGCGATGTTCACCGTCTTCACCTACATCGTCCCGATCCTGCGCGAGGAAACCCACGCTTCGACGGCGTTCGTGACAGCGATGCTGGTGCTCTACGGCATCGGGCTGACGATCGGAAACACGCTCGGCGGACGGCTGGCAGACCGGTCGATCGGGCGGACGCTGGTCGCCAGCTTCACCGTCCTCGCCGTGGCGCTGATCGTGTTCGCGGGCGTCATGCACTGGCCGTGGCCCGTTGCCGCCACGATCCTGATCTGGGGCATCGCCAGCTTCGCCATCGTGCCGCCCTTGCAGATGCGGGTGATGGAGGCGGCAGCCGACGCGCCCAACCTTGCCTCGGCGATGAACATCGGTGCGTTCAATCTCGGCAACGCGATCGGTGCGGCGCTCGGCGGCGGGGTGATCGGTGCGGGGCTCGGCCTGCCGGCGGTGTCGCTTGCCGGTGCCGGCATGGCCGCCGCCGCGCTTGCGATGCTGCTGGCGTTCCAACGCCGGCCGCGTGCCGACGCCTGCCCCGCTTAAGTTACGGCCGTCACCCCTCGAGCGAATTCGCCACCATCTTCCTGCGGTTCGGGATACCGCTTCATCGTAATAGGGTGAGCGGTATTCCGCTTTAAGTTCGCTGGACGAGCATCGGTCGAAGACATTGTCGCCACGCCTCGACGGGGCGACGCTCGCGAAGGGGGTTCGTGGCAGATCCGCATCCGGCTCCGCCCATGGGCTGGCTCAGCCCCTTCCGGTGGGACGCTGGCGCGCCAGCCAGACGGTGCGATTTCCGCAATCCGGATCCTCCACCACATGCGCGACGACATCGAAGCCGTTCGCGTCCAGCAGCTTGCGATACTCCTTCGGATCAAGGCTGCCGTGATAGAGCGGCTCACCCTCCAGCGCGCCGATCGCAGCGCCTTCCGCATTGCCACTGGTGAACATCAGCGCTGCATCTGGATTGGCATGCGCCGCGAAGCGCGGAAACATGCCGCGCTGCTCGTCTGGCGACAGATGGAAAAAACTGTCCCAGGCGAGCAACCCGGCGAACCGTCGGCCCAGTGCAAGCTCGCGCATGTCGCGGCGATAGGCGGTCATGTCCGGGAAGTTCTCGCGAAACAGCGCCAGCATCGTTTCCGCCGCATCCACCCCGGTCACGCCGAACCCGCGGCGCGCGAGGTCCCGCGCGATCGGCAATCCGGAACCACAGCCGATATCGAGGATCGCCCCGCCAGCGGGCAGCAGGGCGCAGAAGCGATCCAGCCATTTGGCTTCAACCAATCTGGTAGTCCGCAGCGCGGCCCATGCGGCGCCATGGCGCTGGTAGAGGTCGACGACGGACCCGCTCTCGCGCACGGTCACGCCGGACCACCTTCACGGACCGGCTGGATCAGATCCCAGCGGTTGCCATAGGGATCTTCGAACACCGCCACCGTGCCATAAGGCTCGTGTCGCGGCGGTTCGGTGAAGCGAACACCACGATCGATATAGCCCTCATAGTCACGGGCGAAGTCGTCGGTCTCCAGAAACAGGAAGACCCTGCCGCCTGCCTGATCGCCGATCGCGCGACGCTGGCGGTCATCGACGGCACGCGCCAGCAGCAGGCCGCTCGCAGCCCCCGGCGGCGCCACCACGACCCAGCGCTTGGCCGCGGCGACCGCCGTATTCTCGCGCAGTTCGAAGCCGAGTGAACCCACATAGAAGGCGATGGCGTCGTCATAGTCATCGACCAGTAGCGCGGTCAGGCTCAATCGCTGGGGCATCTTGACTCCGGCGGGAGGGAAACGGGGGCCTAGATTTTCTCCGACAATCGTCCCGGAAGCGCCAGCCTCCCCAGACGGCTTGGCTCTCGCTTGCGACGGGCGGTCGATGCCGAACGGCCGGAACCGGCTTGCCGTTTTGTACCCATCGTTGTACCCATCGCTGTGCAACCCGCCAACAGACGGGTTGAGCGATGACGTGAAATCAAGCACTTAGCTTGAGATGAAATTAGGTCGGGAATCCTGTCTCCCCGACCAACTCACACTAAGTCATTGATTTCACGTCGCCAACCCGGCGATCGGGAACCGTTGTACCCCTCGTTGTACCCATTGGGGGCTGAGGCGTGGGATTGCCGAACCTGAAACTGCGCGGCGGCAGCTATCATTGGCGGCGGAAAATCATGGTGGCGGGCCGGCCGCTGCCGCTCTCGATTTCGTTACGGACCGGGAATTTTTACCGCGCCCGCCTTATGTCTGACCGACTGAGCGTCGCAGTCGAGGGTTTGCGCATGGCCTATGGTCAGCTCACCGGCATGAGCCGCGAGCAGATGAAGCAGGTGTTCGGCGACGCCCTGCGCTGGCAGTTGCAGCGGATCGAACAGGATCAGACCGGCAGCCTGGCGGACCCGGGCGATCACGCCACCGCCAATTCGCTTCACGCCGAGGCGTGGGAGTTTCTCGCCCGCAGCGGCGTCGAGGCGCGCTGGACGCTCGACGAGCATCAGCGCCTCGTTGCGAACGGCTGGAGCCCCGCGCAGGCCAAGACAGTCGCGAACATCGTCTTCGATCTTCAGAACGGCGGCGCCGTCTCCGGTGAACAGCTGGCAGCCTATAGCGCGGCCTTCGACTTTCCCGTCACGGCGGAGAATGTCGGGCGGGTTCGACGCTTGATCTGCAAGGCCAAGGCGGCGGCGTGCCGCGAGGCGACAGCTCGGCTTTCCTGGCAGGAGGACGAGGGCGAAGCTTGGATCGACGAGGCACTCGGCGACGAAACCCCCTTCGCTTTCGAACAATCCGGGCCCACTGCGGCGCCCGAGGTCGTCACGCCTGCCCCGGCCGCGGAAGACGAACCGACGCCGCCGCTACCGATCCGTCCGAAGAAGGATCTGATTGAAGCCAGCGAGGAAGCGATCGCCGAGCACCAGAAGGCCGGCGACTGGGACGCCGACACGGTCAAGCAGGTGCGGACAGCGATCCGCCTGTTCGATTATGCCTGCGGCACCGGCATCATGATCGAAGACCTCCAGCAATTCCACGTCCGCGCCTTCACCAAGCTATGTGCCACCCTGCCGAACCGCTGGGGCCGAACCCGCGAGGAGCGCGCCGGCGGCTTCGAGGCCAGCCTTGCCCGTGCCGCGACCCTGCCCGCGTCCGAAGTCGGCCTCGGCCAAGTGACCATCAACAAGCATCTGACGTGGGTGACGTCGGTCCTCGACCATGCCGCGGGCGAGGATGGCGATGAAACAGGGCATCGCCCTGCGATCCCGCTTCTGTTCAAGACGGCTCGGAAGGGCGCGGGCAAAGGCCCGCGAAAGGACCGCAAGCGCAAGCGCAAGCGCAAGCGCAAGCGCAAGCGCGACAAGCGCGCCAACTGGACGAAGGCCGAAGTCGCGTGTCTACTGTCCGCGCCGATCTGGGCGGGCACGAAGGGTATCGATCATCGCCTGACGCCCGGAACCCAGATCATCCATGACGCCTGGTACTGGTTGCCGCTCATGCTGCCCCTGTATGGCGGCCGCAGCTCCGAACTCGCTGGCTTGGGGCTGGCCGAGGTTCACGAGCAGGAGTCGATCCCCTATTTCGTCATCGACTATACCGAGGATCGCCCGCTCAAGAACGTCCAGTCGATCCGCAAGCTGCCGATTCATCCCGAACTGATCCGGCTCGGCTTCATCGACTATATCGGTGAATTGCGGCGCGCTGGCTGCACGATGCTCTTCCCCGAAATGGGGTCGGCCGACTCGTCCAGCTTCGCGAGCACCTTTTACAAGACGATCTTCAGCAAGCTGCAGCGTTGGGCGTTCCCCGAGGGCACCGACTGGCGTCGCCGGATCGGCGGGGCGTGGAAGGACAAGGACGTCCACAGCTACCGCGGCCTTGCCACCACCGCGCTGAAGGGCCGCGTAAGCGATAGCGTGCGCTGCGACATCTTCGGCCACGAAGGCGAGACCGAAACCGCCAGCACCTATGACGACCAAGCAGACCTGCAATTGAAGTTTGATGCGCTGACGCTGCTGACGCCGTTCACCGCGCATATTGAGCCGCATCTGCCGGTCAGGATGAGGCCGCAGGATCGTCTTCGCCACGGTGCGTCGTGGCGGCAATCTCGTCTGACGAAGGCACGTTCTGGAAGTACGGCAGTTGCGACGGCGACACGTAAGACGTAGATTACGCGGCCTCGCTGGGTGTTTGTCGGGGCAGTGTAAAAAAGACCCAAAAACGGTCATTCAGCTGCTTCTCGACGTTTATGCAAAGCGGACGCTTATTCATGAGTCAGGCGGCAGCGGCGGCTCACCATATATCCAGCGCATAAAGAGCGAGCGCAGGTCGCGGCCGCTGCAGCTTCCATGGCGCGCTTCAGATCGCTACTGGTGACTGTGCCGTCGGCATGGGCGGCGGGCGAGCGGTTCCACAACGCAAAATGGAGCGCGATGGTCACCGCAGAGTCCGGCGCCGATGAGCGCGGTCGTTTCGATCGGCTGATCCTCCACGGCACCGACACGCTTGATCCGCGCAGCGACGTGTTCGGGGCATGCTTCAGGCCGGCGGCGACGACGTCCGACAAGAACGGCAAGGCGATCCCCGGCTTTCGCTGGGTCCGTATGCGGGGAATCCCCAACCTGCGATGCTAGGCGGCGTCCCGCACGAGGCTGACTTGATTGCGGCCGGCGCGCTTGGATCGATACAGCGCCTCGTCCGCCTCGGCGAGCAGGCGGTCGAAGCCCTCGCCCGCGACATTGCCGCTGGCGACGCCGATGCTGGCGGTGACGGGCGGCAGATCGCCGGACCGGCCCGAGTCGCTCCGCCGGTGGGTCAGCACCGCTTCCTCGACCGCCGCACGCACCCGGTCCGCGGTCTGCGCCGTGAGGGCCAGCGAGCGGCCCGGCAGGACGAGCAGGAATTCGTCGCCGCCCAGCCGGGCGAAGCGCGAGCCCGGACCGCCCACCTCGCGCACCGCCGCGGCCACTAGCTGGAGCGTGCGATCACCTTCGGCATGGCCCATCCGATCATTGAGCGCCTTGAAATGATCGAGGTCGATCATGATCAGCCCGCCGCGCCCCGTCATCCGCGCCCGCAGCCGATCGAGGCCGGTGCGGTTCAGCGCGCCCGTCAGCGCATCCTCGGTGGCGAGGCGCAGCAGCGCGCGCTCGGCCCGCTCGGCCGCGACCAGCGTCGGCAGGTTGCCGCGCATCGGCCAGCAGGCGGCCAGCGCCATCGCCATCCAGATATTGTTGATGAAATCGAAATGCGAATTCATGCCGAGCGCGACCGCCGCCGACAGGCTGCCGCGGCCGAAGCCGATCGCGGCGGTCAAGACGAAGGTGCCGCCGAGCATCCAGGCGGTGCGAAGGCGTTCCTGCCGGGCCAGACGCAAGGCCGTCACCGCGGCCCAGATGTCCGCGATCATCATCGTATAATCGATATAGGCGATGCGCTGCAGGCGATGTGCGGGGTCATGCGACAGCAGGGGTACCAGTGAGACGGCCAGCAGCGCCGCAACCAGCCGCGGCCAATGGGGATTGCACCCGGCTAGAAGCCGCACGCCCTGCGTCACCAGCACCGCCCCGCACAGCGACAGGATGGCGCCGGCGGAGACGCGGAAGGCGCGATCGAGGGCCGGCAGGTCGAAGACCGCCATGCCGATGCCCAGCATGACATAACCGCCGCCCCAGAGACTCCGCCAGCCCGCCACGCCCTCCCGCGTGCCCGATGCCAACGTGACGACCCCTGCGACGATCGTGAACAACGCCGTCAACACGTAGATTGTCATTTGATCGAGCTGCAATCGTCTGCTCCCATGCCTCGTCACGAACCTGTTACCCGATCCAGCTTAACCAATCCTGCGTGGGCGCGAGCGTCGCCCGGTGCGCGATCCGTCCGGACGGACGATCGGCCGTCGGCGGCTAGCTTCTGGCAGCTTCCCGGCAGCAGAGACCCAAAAGTGGACATTCATGCCTCTTTCCCCGCTGACCAACTTCGGCCGCTCGTTCATCTCCGCGTGATGACCGCTTTTGGCGCCTAACTTGGCGTCCTCGAATGTCATGATTTGGTGGGGTCGTGATGCCGTCGTGTCGATCACAACACAAAGCAGCCGGCAACGGACTCCAGCATGCGGTCCACGAGCAGGCCACGTTCGGCGGTGGGTCGCGTCGCCAGTTGTATGCCGCTGGCCAAGTGAACAACCGTTCATATCAATTGTTCATCTGGCGCAACGTTCTGTTGTACCTCGGGAGAATACCATGTTGTTCAAAAACCTAGCGATGGCTTCGGCTGGTCTCGCGTTCATCGCAGCCCCGGTTGCCGCGAGTGCCGCTCCGGCCAACCCGGCATCCACGCTGTCGGTTGCCAAGTCGGCACGTGCAGGGTCGGCTACGTCTAAGAAGAGCAAGCTCGGTGCCGGCGGCGTGGGTATCGTTCCTCTGGTGATTGGAGCAGGCATCATCGCCGGGACGACGTACCTGATCATCGATCACGAAGACGACGATTCCGACAGCAATTGATCACCCGTGAGCAGCATGGCCTAACGCCCATGACGCTCATATTGCAGGACGCCTCGCCTATATCGGCGGGGCGTCTTTTTGTCAGCCGACGAGCTGATACAGGTCAGTCCGTCGGCTAACCAAAAGTCGCCGCTCGTTCAGCATGGCGCAGCACTTTGGATGGGAAGGCATTCCTGCCTGTAGGGATATCAATGCGACAACCGGTGTTACTGGTAGATGCTTCGCTTTCTCGCCGCCGTCGCCTGCTCGGCCATGCTCTCGACCGCTGCTGGAGCGCAAACCGTGTCGCTTGGCGTCAATCTGGAGCGGTTCGGCTATCCCGCGCCAGTGCGCTGGTTCGAAGCGAACTCGCAAGGCCATCCCGTTCGCATGGCCTTTCTCGACTGGCCGGCGACCGCGACCCCCAACGGGACGACGGTCGTCCTCCTGCATGGCAAGAATTTCTGCGCCGCTACCTGGGGCGACACCGCGCGCGGGCTGGCGGCCGCGGGCTACCGCGTCATCGCGCCGGATCAGATCGGCTTCTGCAAATCGTCGAAGCCGAGTGGCTATCAGTACAGCTTCCACGCCCTGGCCGCGCTGACCGCAACGCTTCTCGATCAGGCCGGTGCCGGCAAAGTCGTCCTGATCGGTCATTCGACCGGCGGCATCCTCGCCACGCGGTTTGCACTCCTCTATCCCGAGCGAATTTCGAAGCTGGTGCTGGTCAACCCGCTTGGCCTCAACGACACGCTAAGCGAGGGCGTGCCCTATACCGACCTCGGCAAGCTGCGCGCGGAGGAGGCGAAGACGAACGCCGCGTCGATCAAGGCTTACCAACTCCGCAACTATTATCATGGGGTTTGGCGTCCAGCCTATGATCAATGGGTTACCATGCTGGCCGGTCAATATGCCAGCCCCGATGGCAACATGGTGCGAGACGCACAGGCGCGCCTGTCGGACATGATCCAGACCCAGCCGGTCGCCGCCGAACTGCCCCACCTGACGGTCCCGACCACGCTCATCATCGGCCAGCGCGACCTGACCGCCTTTCGCGCAAACAGCGCGCCGGAGGATCGGCGCTCGCGTGTTCGCACCGTGCCGCAAGCGGCCGAGGAGGCTGTGAAGCGTATCCCGAACGCACGCTTGATCCGTCTCGACGATCTCGGCCATTCGCCGCAGGTCGAGGCACCCGCCGTTTTCCTGCGGACCCTCCGCTCCGCGATGACGCCGTGAGGCGGATGGCCTGCGCGCTGGCGCTGCTACTCACCAGCAGTTGTGATGCTGCCCCTGCGCCCCGGCAACCGCCAGTGTCCCGCCCGGTCGAGACGCGTGGCCTGGACAGCGCCATTCTTGCCGAAACCGTGGCGCAGGCTCGACGTCTGCCCCGGCTCCGCTCGCTGTTGATCTTGCGTGACGGCCAGGTACTGGCGGAGCAACGCTTCAACGGCGGGCCACCGCTCGACCGGCCGGTCAACATCAAGTCCGCGTCCAAGTCGGTGCTGTCCGCGCTGGTCGGCATCGCGATCACGCGGGGCGTGCTGACCGGCGTCGACCAGCGTGTCCTGTCGGTGCTCGGCAGGGATGCGCCGCCCGATCCCGACCCGCGTCTCCATCGCCTGACCGTCGAGGATCTGCTGACGATGCGCGCGGGGCTGGAGCGGACGTCGGGCGAGAACTACGGGCGCTGGGTGTCCAGCCGCAACTGGGTCCGCTTCGCGCTGGCGCGCCCGTTCGTCGACGAGCCGGGCGGCGCGATGCTCTATTCGACCGGCAACACACATCTGCTCTCGGCGATGCTGACCCGTGCGTCGGGTCGCGACACCCATGTTCTGATGCGCGACTGGCTGGCGGCTCCGCTTGGCATCGCGATCCCGCCATGGTCGCGCGATCCGCAGGGCATCTATTTCGGCGGCAACGACATGATGATGTCGCCGCGCAGCCTGGCGCGGTTCGGCGAGCTTTATCGTCTGGGCGGCGTGATCGACGGACGAAAGATCATCCCCGCGCATTGGATCGACGAAAGCTGGACTCCGCGCACCGTGTCGCCGTGGAGCGGCGGGCGATATGGCTATGGCTGGTTCGTCGGCACCAGCCGCGGCCACCCATTGCGTTTCGCCTGGGGGTATGGCGGGCAGATGCTGTTCATCGTGCCGGACCTGAAGCTGACGGTCGTCATGACCTCGGATCCCAACGGGGCACGGGACAATGGCCATATCGCGGCGCTCCACGCGCTCCTCGGTGACGGGATCGTGCCCGCCGCCGAGCGGGGTGGTGCACCATAATACTCACGGCGGTGAGGATGCTGCGGATCAAAGGTGGCAATCCAGTAGCGCGTTCAAAGCAAGATCGATTGTGAGATCGCGTCGAGTTTGGCTACAACCCGATTGAGTTTAAAAACTCCGCCAGAATTTGAACCTCGCTAATGCCGCGCAATACTGTTTCAATGTCCGCCATACTTTCGCAATTTGGCTACCTTTTATAATTTCAGTTGACCAATGGTTTCGCAGCGAAGGCCCACAATCTGCCTTGTGGGAGTTTTTCAACACAATCATCCAGTTGCGGACACTCACGCCCTCTCCCCGCTGCCCAAATGCAGCCGGTCGTTTATATCCGTACCCCGACAGAATATGGCCTATGACTTGCGGGTCTTGAATGTCGCGACGTGGTGAAGGCCAGACAATCTCCTCTTATCGGAGAGGCTTATCACCCTCGCTATGGTTCGTGCGTAAGCAAGCTCGCTTCAAGCTATGGTCTACTGCCCTGCCAATGCCGCCAGTTCCGATCGCTGACTATCGCTCAGGCGAAAAATCACCGACTGGCCTGCAGTTGCTGCAATGTCGCCGCCCCGCATCGTCCGGTCGGTACCAGGTGACGGGTCACCCGACCGCCATATCAAGTTCGATCCGCTACGATCAGCGAAAGCGCGCTGCCGTTCGGCGTCCAGACCAACCGAAGCTGCGGCCTGCATGCTCGCTCGTTGGATAATCGTCTCAGGTGTATCATCACGGCGAACTACAATTCTGATTTGTTCGACGACGGGCAGCGTAGTTCCCGTGCGAGAAGACGACGCCTTAGTCGGCAACCTTAGTGGATCTACTGCCATCCCGTTGCCGAGGTCTGTCGCCGTCGGTACGTGATCCTCCGGATAGACGAGGCGATCAACGATGACGCCACCCGCGATACCGCCAACCAGGCCGACCGCCAGCACGAGCCAGCCGGGTGGCGTGGCGAGCAGCAGACCCGCGCCGATGGTGAGCAGACCGCCGGCGACCTCTGCACCAATGAGTCCCCCGGCGAAGCCGACGCCGTGACGGGTCAACACCTTGCCTCGCTGATCGGCAGGAGCCTGCCAGATGTCATGTGCGGTCACAGCAAGGCCCGCTACCGCCAGTACCCCGCCACCGCCTTTCAGCAGCTTAGCGCCCCTGGCGATCTTGGCATTGTATTCGGGGTTGGAGCGGGTCGCGGAACCGAGCATGTTCTCGTAGGCCGCCATGCCGGTTCTGCCCTGGCGCGCATTCCTGTCGAGGAGATTGTCGAAAGTTCGACCACCAGCCCCGTATTTCCGCCAATCCCGGAGCTCGAGCCCGGCGCCCGTCACAGGCAATGGAATACGCCATAGCCGCGCGGTGTTTGTTCGCTGCCGCGCCGCCCATTGTGCCAGACCGCGCAGCTCGTATTCCGTCGGATTCTTACCAAGCAAAGCCCGGCGACGGCGGATTTCCAGTTCGACCTGTTCGAGCTGGCGTTTGTAACCACTTCGGATCGGCTCAAGCACACTGCCCCAGACGACCGCGGCGGGGACGCCGTCTGCTATGCTGCCTAGCAGGCGATAGGCTTCGGCCTCAGTGGCGGCGGGAACGTGCATCCGCTCAGGTGGGCCGCTCGGATCGAGGCGGACCATGATCTCGACGGTACGCAGGGGCGGCGTAACCGAATATCCGATCGGCGGGCTGGAAGCCATGTCAGGCCACCACAGGCATGTCGGTGATCTGGCCGACCGCTTCGACGGTTCCTTCGGCGTATAGCGATGTAGCGGCCGTTGGATCCAAGCGCACGACGCCGTCACGAGCGGCGCGTCCACGCATTACCGATGGCCGTGACGCCAGAAAGAGGATGGACTTGTCGGCGACCCCCTCGATAGCGGGAACTTTGCCGTCGCGAAGGATCGAGTCCAGGCCGAAGCATTCGTCGCTCGCCACGATGGCTCCGGCTGGTGTACCGATCATCCACCAGCCCTCGAATACGGGGGCGGAGTCCTCACCGATTTGGACAAAGGTGATCGACGTCGTCTGGTTGAGATCGATGACGACATCGTCCTCATTCGATCGGATCAGGCAAAGCCTGTGGCCGTTTAATATCTCCGCTTTGGCTTTTTCCGTTCTGCCGAACCAGATCATAAGCGTCTCCATGTAGATATATTGGAGGCGCTTACCGCGTTTGTCCAACGACGGGATATGCATAACGACACCTTATGACGTGACCTCGCAAAAATGGTAGGAGGGCCGGTACGGCCGGAAGGATGGTGACGACATCTGCCGTTGCCAATCCAATCGCCTTGGTGTTTTCTAAAAACGCAAAAACATCGACGCCTAGGCTTTCAAACAGCTGGCTACGGGCCGTCCGCCGTTTAATAGGCGGCGGTCCCGATCAGGGGATCGTTCGTTCGGCACGAATTTTGCTAAATTACGATCAGACCTACTTCCGGTCGTTCGTGACTCGTTTTCCGCTTCCCAACTTCTTCCCAACTTCGGTCGCCCGTTAATGTCGCTAGGTCGTGTCTGCATTCAGGGATTCCGTTTGATGTGAAGTTCTGGTTCAAGGCTGGAGGAAGGAGCCAGCGGTGAGCAGACGGACACTGACGGATGAGCAATGGGCGCGGATCGAAGGTCACCTT
>NZ_BAABBF010000015.1:0-28977 GCF_039537815.1 Sphingomonas cynarae
GGCCTCGAAGGGCTGGAACGCGCCCTGCTCGACCGGTTCGACTTGATGATCGTCGACGTCAACATGCCCAAGATGGACGGTTATGCGATGATCGCCCGCCTGCGCGGCGACACCGCGATGCAGGCGGTGCCGATCGTGACGATCAGCACCGAGGCGGAGGGCCGCGATGCCGACCGTGCCTATGAGGCGGGCGCCGACCTGTACCTGGTCAAGCCCGCCACCCCGGCACAGCTGGTGGAAACCGCGAACCTGCTGACCGGGGTGGTGGCATGAGCGACGCGTTGATGGCGCGCTTCGTACAGGAAGCGCGCGACCTGCTCCAGGTGGCGGCGGCCGGGCTGCTCGTGCTCGAACGCCATCCCGCCGACGCCGCCGCGATCAACGAGGTGTTCCGCGCCGTCCACACGCTGAAGGGATCGTCCGGCCTGTTCGAGGTGCCGGCGCTGACCCGGCTGGTCCATGCCGGCGAGGATCTGCTGTCGGCGGTCAGGACCGGCGAATTCACCTTGCAGTCCGCGATCGTCGATCAGCTGCTCGACAGTTTCGACATGGTCGGGACCTTCATCGACCAGCTGGACAATGACGGCCGGCTGGCCCCGGATGCCGATCGCAGCGCCGCGCACGGGGCCGCGCTGCTGCGCGCGCATCTGGGCGAGGGAACGACGGTCGTCGCCGGGCCGGAGGCGCCGCTGGCGACCGTGCCGGACGACTGGCTGAGCGCGTTCGATGCCGGCACGCTGACCGCCGCGCGCGACCGCATCGCCGGTGGCGAACCGGTGCTGGCGATCCGCTACGATCCCGATCCCGGCTGTTTCTACACGGGCACCGATCCGGTCGCCGCCGTGCAGGAATTGCCCGACACGATCGGCCTGTCGATCGTCGCGCGCGAACCATGGGCGGCGCCGGCGGATTTCGACCCCTATCACTGCAACCTGCGCCTGACGGCGCTGACCGGCGCGACGCGCGAGACGGTCGAACAGGTCATGACCTATGAACTCGACCAGATCGAGATCCGGACGATGGTGCCCCCCGCCCCGGCCGTAGCCCCGTCCGATACCCCGTCCGATACCCCGTCCGCCACCCTGGCCACCACCCCGTCCGACGCGGGCACGACGCTGACCGGGCCGGTACGGCATATCGTGGCGACGCAGCTCCGTATCCTGGGGCGGGTCGGATACGACCTGGTACGGCTGCGCTCGACCCAGGCGGTCGTCACCAACATGCTGCAGAGCATCGCCCGGCCGGCGCTGTCCGCGGAGTGGCAGGCCGCCGGTGCCGAGGCGCACCGCACCGGGGACGTGACGCCCCTGCTCGCGTTTCTCAGCACGCTGGACACGGTCGGCACCGGTGCCGCCGGGCCTGCGTCTGGCGGGGCCGCATCTGCGGCAGTCGCACCGGACGCGGCCGGGTCGGCATCGCCGGCCGTCGTGCCCCCGCCGGCCGCAGCCGGCGCCGGTGACGCCGCGCGCAACGCATCGCGCTCGATCAAGGTCGATCAGGGCAAGATCGACCTGCTGATGACGCTGATCGGCGAACTGGTGGTGTCGAAGAACGCGCTGCCGTTCCTCGCCAAACGGGCCGAGGATATCCACGGCTCGCGCGAGATGGCGCGCGAGATCAAGGAACAATATGCGATCATCGACCGGCTGACGCAGGAGCTGCAGGGCGCGATCATGCAGGTCCGCATGCTGCCCGTCGCCGAGATCTTCGACCGCTTCCCCCGCCTGATCCGCGACATCGCCCGCCGGCTGGACAAGCAGGTCGATCTGGCGATCGACGGCGAGGACACCGCCGCGGACAAGACCATCATCGAGGCGCTCGGCGATCCGCTGCTGCACATCGTCCGCAATTCGCTCGACCATGGCATCGAGCAGCCGCAGGCGCGCCTCGATGCCGGCAAGCCCGCCGCCGCCACCATCCGCCTGCGCGCCTTCCAGGACACCGACAGCGTCATCATCGAGGTCAGCGACGACGGCCGCGGCATCGATCCCGTCGGCGTGCGCGACGCCGCGGTCGCCAAGAACGTCATCACCCGCGAGGAAGCGGACCGGCTGAGCGATCAGGAGGCGGTGAACCTCATCTACCGCCCCGGCTTCTCCACCGCCGCGGAGGTGTCCGATCTGTCCGGGCGCGGCGTCGGCATGGACGTGGTGCTCAGCACGGTCCAGAAACTGGGCGGCCGGGTCTCGGTATCCTCGCAGGCCGGGCGCGGCACCACCACGCGGCTGACGATGCCGCTCAGCATGGCGGTGACGCGGGTGATGGTCGTCGATGTCGGCGACAGCCTGTACGGCATCCCGATGGACGTGGTCGTGCAGACCGTGCGCCTGGCGCCGGACGAGATCCGCCACATGAAGAACCAGGAGGTGTTCGTCCTGCGCGACACGGTCGTGCCGCTGGTACGCATGGCCGACCGGCTCGACGGCCACAGGCCCGGTCACGGGGTCGGTCACGGGGTCGGTCACGGGGTCGGTCACGGGGTCGGTCACGGGGTCGGTCACGGGGTCGGTCACGGGGTCGATCAGGGGGCCGGCCGCCGGGTCGCCGACGACCGTGGCGAGGCGGTGCTGGTCTGCCGCTTCGACAACCGGACCGTGGGTCTGGTGATCGACGATTTCCGCGAGGGGATGGACGTCATCCTGAAACCCATGGACGGCATCCTCACCGGGGTGCCGGGCTATTGCGGCACCACCCTGCTGGGCGACGGCCGCGTCCTGCTGATCCTCGATCTCAAGGAGATGCTGTAATGCCCATCCGCTACACCAAGACCCGCGCGCATTTCGAGGATCGCTGCGCGGTCGAGGAGGCCCTGCCGCTCGTCGAATTTCTCACCGAGCATCCCCGTGCCAAGGTCACGCTGGCCCGATGCACCGGGCTGCACACCGCCCTGGTGCAGGTGCTCATGGCCTTCCGCCCCGTCGTGGTGGCGGTGGGCGATGCCCCTGCCGTCGCGCCGCTGCGACCCCGATTGCTGTCCGCTGCCGCGGCCGGCCGCCAACCCGACGCCACGGAGTAACAATGCCGTCCTCTATCCTGATCGTTGACGATTCTCCCTCGATGCTGATGAGCGTCGAGATCAATCTTCGCGCCACCAGCCTGACGGTCCACAAGGCCGAAAGCGGGGAAGACGCGCTGGCGCAGCTCCAGGGCGGACTGAAGCCGGCGATGATGATCACCGATCTGAACATGGGCGGGATGAGCGGCATCGACCTCGTCCGCGAAGCCCGCAAGCTGCCCGGCTACACCTTCATGCCGATCGTGCTGCTGACCACCGAATCCAGCCAGGACATGCGCAATCTGGCCAAGTCCGCCGGTGCGACCGGCTGGCTGACCAAGCCCGTGGAAACCGAGGCCCTGCTGCGGATCGTCCGCAAGCTGGTGCCCGACGCCTGACCGGTGCGGGGCTGCCGGTGCGGGCCTGCACGACCCGGCCGGGGTCCCCCCTTTGCCGGGGGGCGGCACCGCATCATGCATCATGGGCCGGCACCCGGCACGTCACCCCCGGGGGGCGAGATCGGCCCCGACGGGCCGGGACGGCTGGCGCGACAGGTCCGCCATCATCGCCGGTGATCCCGAACAGGCCGAACCGGAACCGGTATTCCCGGTTCGTGCCGTCGCCGGTGGATGCGAGCCGTCCGGGCAGCGGCCTGACCGGGGCCGCATTTGCGGCGTCCCACCGCACGTCGCGCCGCCACGGTCCGAACCCTGCCGCCATCCCGACCTGACAGGGCATCGCGGCGACGACGGTGCCGATCGCGGCAAATGCCTGCAGCCGGTCCTTCCCGCCGAAACGCGACACGGGCGAATAGTAGATGACCCGATCACCGGTCGTGATCCGGCGGAGGGGCGCCGCCTTTCCGGGGTCCGGTTGAGAGGATGGTCGAAAACATACGCCAAGCCCCGCGACCGTCCCGAATGGGAGGCTGAAATGGGAATGTTGTTGATACGGCCTTGACCTAGAGCGCACTCCAAGGGGTAGCTGCCCTAGGCAAGGAGGCCGCAACCGTGAAAATCAGCGATTTCGCCGCGCATAGCGGTCTGACGCCCGATACCATCCGCTATTACGAGCGGATCGGTCTGCTGCCGCGCACCGTGCGCGATGCTGGCGGACGACGCAGCTACGGCATGGACGACCTCGCGTGGGCGTCTTTCCTCCGCAAGCTGCAAGCGATGGATATGCCGATGCGTGACCGGCTCGAATACAGCCGGCTGCGGGCAATGGGTCGCGCCACAACCGCGGATCGGCGCGCGATGCTGGAAGCGCATCGCGCCGCGCTCGCCAACCGCCGGGATGAGCTGATGGAGCTGATCGGCACGCTCGATGCGAAGATCGCGCACTACCGCGACTTGGAGGCAAATATGGAAGGATCAAGCGATGATGGATCGACGCGCAGCAATGGCGGGAGCGGTCGCGCTGCCCCTCGCAGGGACGCCAGCATCGGGGCAGCACGTCGTGGATGACGGCCGGTACGAGCGCGGGTTAGCGCAGCTTGAGGCCGTCAGCGGCCCGCACGGCGCACAGGTGGTGAAGAGCCTGGCGGACATTGCCCCCGACCTCGGCCGCTACATCGTAGAGTTCGCCTATGGCGATATTTTCGCCCGTCCCGGGTTGGATATGAAGACGCGCGAGCTGGCGACGGTCGCTGCGCTGACCGCGATGGGTACCGCCACGCCCCAGCTCAAGGTTCATATGCAGGCGGCGCTTCACGTTGGTGCCGATCGGCGCGAGATCATCGAAACGGTGATGCAGATGATCCCCTATGCCGGCTTTCCCGCCGCGCTTAACGCCGTGGCTGTCGCTCGGGACGTCTTCGCTGCGGCATAGCTCCCGCTTCCCGATTGGGAAGGTTCAGGGAGACAGCTAGGGTTGTTGGCCGATCGCACGTGTCGCGACCGATCGGTGTTACCTGACCCGTAACGCGATCATGCACCGCACAGGGCCGATCCCTGGCGTATGTTTCCGACCATCCTCTCACCGGTCCCCGTGCCGCTGTCCGCCGTACACCCGGCCCCGGCGGGGCGAGTGGCCCAGGCGAGGTCATGCCCGGGCCATGATCGGTCAGCGACGCACCCAGCGGCACACCTTGATGCGCTTGCCGTGCTTCTTCTCGTATTTGCAGACCTGCTTCTGCCCCTTGTGGCCGTCCGACCGCGCCGCCACGGGCGCCGAGATCAACATGGTGGCGGCAAGCGCCGCGCAGATCGAAGCTGCTTTGCTGGTCATTTCCTGTCCTTGCGTCATGGAAGAAGAACCATAACAACCATATCGGCGCTGCAAGGTTGCTGAACGAACCACAATGAATGTGTCGCAAGATGTCGCAACAGGACGGCACAGGCGGCAAGCTTGCCGGCCCGGCATCAGGCACCGCCCGACCATGGCAACTGACTGCCACCGATCGACAACTTCACCGTAACATACCGGTACGCCACGATATTTCACGGCATATCACCGCCCGGCGCGACAATACATGGTGCGACCATCCGGTCGTCCCGGTCAGGCGGGCACCGCACCCCGGCCGGTCCGGCGACGGCGCAGCATCGTGGCCGCCAGCCCCAGCCCGGCGATCATCATCGCCCAGCCCGCCGGTTCGGGCACCGCACCGGTCAGGCGATAGATATTGCCGTCCTTCTTGGTGAGCAGGTAGAGCTCGCCGGACGCGTCGACCCCCATGCGCAGGTCGACCCGCCAGGTCCCCTCCAGCGTCATCATGTCGGTCGGCAGGCCGTCCAGTTCGAGCCGCAGTTCGCGCAGCAGCGCCAGCCCCCCCTCGCCGCTGGTATCGCCCGGCGTGAAATAGAAGATGCGGCCGTTGACGATATCGTCGACCAGCATCTGCCCGGCGAGTTCGGGGATCAGCGACCCCCGGTAGAGCTGCACCGCGCCGATCGCCGATCCCTCGTCATGGTCGTATTGCGCGATCGGATCGGTGAAACGGCCGGGATTGGGATCGTCGGTGACGAGGGACAGCGATTTGTCGGCGGGCTTGGCCAGCGTGCCCTCGCGCAGCGGCCAGCCGTAATTGGCGCCGGGGATGCCGATATTGACCTCCTCCAGCTGCGCCTGGCCGATATCGCCGATATACATCCGGCCGGTCAGCGCATCCCAGCCGAACTGCTGCGGATTGCGCAGGCCCGATGCCCATATCTCGCCCAGCGCAGCCGGGTCGCCGACATGGGGATTGTCGCGGGGCACGGCATAGGCCAGCGGTCCGGCGCCGTCGGGATCGACCGGGTCGATACGCAGGATCTTGCCGAACGGGCTGCGCGGGTCCTGCGCATTGTCATAGGGGTCGTTGACGCCGCCGCCATCGCCCAGGCCGATGTACAGCTTGCCATAGTCCGCCGATCCGGGGGCGGCGCCGGTGTTGAACGCGATCGTGCCGGGGCCGTGGTCGCCGGCCGGTTGCGACAGGCGCATCACCTCGCGCGTGGCGGTGATCGTCGCGGTTGCGGCCGCGGGGTCCGCCACCGTCCATTCGCGCACGACGTCATGATGGTTGACCGGGCCCTTGCCGGCAAGGGTCGGGGCGGGCGCGCCCGCGGCCATCGTCGTGTCGATCGTGTAGAAGGTGCGATAGCCCGGCATCGCCGGATCGCGGCCGAAATTGGGGTGGAAGGCGGAGGAGACCAGCCCCGTCTGCCCGTTGATCTGCGCGAAGCCGACATCCTGCCGGCGGATGTCGAAATAGACGCCCGGCGTCGCCCCGGCGGTATCGGTGACCGAGATCACGCCGCGCGTGTCGTTGACGAACAGCCGGTTCGATCCGTCGGTGACCGCGCGCATCGACTGGACGCTGGCCGGCCCGTACAGGCCCGGCGCGGTGGCGAAGGGCGACACTTTGACCCCGATGCCCGGCGCGATCGCCTGCATGACGGGATCGAGGACCACCGCCGCCTGCGCATTCGCCGCCAGTCCGGCCGCGAGGGCGAGCAGGCTGGTCCGCACGACGTGGTTCACGATAGCCATGACTGTTCCCCCGGATCGCCGGCCATCCGCCGGTCCCCTGATCGCCGGCCGTCATAGGTTTGCGGGGCGAGAAAACTAAGCCGGGTTTCGACACGGTCCGGGCAGGGATGTGCCAAAACGGGATGACAGGCCGGGCAAACGGTGGCCGCGCGATCCGCCCCCCCTCCCACCGCGTCCATGCCGACCGGGGATGAGGCGACGGGCACGATGACCGATGCCCAGCGCGTTCTTCTACTCTCCCCCCAGAATCCAGAACATCATGCCCGGTTAGATGGTTAATAATGAGGTTAAAAGGTTAAGGGCCCCGGGATCGCGGCCAAGCACCCGGTTTTGCGGGGATTTCCGGGTACCCCGCGTTCCTGAAGTATCGTCGGATCGTTCCCGATGTATCGTCGCCCGCGTTCCCGAAATATCGTCGGATCGTTCCTGATGTATCGTTGCCTGGGTGCAGACGGATCGATGCCCGTTCCCGATGTATCGACGGTCCGGATCGACGGCGCGGGACACATGGGCGATTGAATCACTTCGGACGACAACGATCATGGGCACGTTCAGTTTCGCCGCGCCATCGCGACGACGGGCCGGACGTGATCCCGACACGCGATACATCAGGAACGCCGGCGCGCGGTTCAGCGGCCGAGGATGTGCCGGTTCTTCGCATCGAACCGGCGGACATAGCCGATGAACGCGTTCTGGTAGCTGACCGGGGTACGGTCCGGATCGCCGTCGATCCAGCGGCGGAAATCGGCGTGCAGCGTCTGATAGTCCCAGCCGGGACATTCCGCCCGCAGCGTCGCCAGCGTCTGTTCGGTGATCTCGCCGCTGCCCGCCCGCGTCGCCAGCCCGGTGACGCTGCGGCGGATCAGTGCGCGGGCGTCGACCGTGGCGTCGGGCGAAGCGGGGGCCGGCGCCTCGGCGAGGTGCGGGGCGGCAGGCGGGGCGGGGGCGGGATCGCCGGCCGGGATATCCGCCGTCACCGCCACCGGGTCGCTCACCGGATCGTCCGCCACCTCGGACCCGGCACGGCGCCGCATCCGCAGCGACGGTTCGTCCTTGCCCGCGGCGGTTTCCAGCGTCAGCGCATAGCCGGGCAGCTCGTCGCGCGCGGCGATCCGGGCGATCTCGAACTTGAAGCGGCGATACTGGCCCTCCGCCCCCGATTTCTCGAACAGCGTCGGCATCGAGATGGCGAAGCCCTCCTCCCCCGCCCCGCCGGCATGCTTGCGCGCCACCTTGTACAGCCAGCGTTCGCGCCCGCCGGTGATGTGGAAATAGGCGCGGTCGATCGACAGCACCCCGCCGGTCATCATCACGCCTTCGTGAAACCAGTTGGACAGCTCGATCGTCATGCCGCGCGGCCGCTCGGTCTTGTCGTCGACCAGTTGCGTCCAGCCGTCGAGCCAGCTGAACGTCGCCTCGCGCCGGCTGGACCCGGTACCGCCCGCCCCGCTGCCTGCGCCACTCCCCGGCCCGGCCCCCGGTCCGCCGGCCCGGATATTGGTCTTCACCGTGGTCGCGACCAGCCGGTCGAGCGCCTGGCCGAGCAGTTCATAGGCACGCCCCGTCGGCTGCCGCCCGATCGCGCGGAGCAGGTCATAGGGCATCAGGTGCAGCGTGCGCGGCACGTCGTTCACCCCGCGCCGCGCCATGTCGGCGAGCATCGACGCGCAATAGATCAGGATATCGGCGTCCCAGATCGTCGCCATGCCGTAATCGGGATTGGCGGAGACATGGACCCACAGCTTGCCGTCGGGCGAGGAATAATCGATCGGCTTCACCCGTTTCGACTTGGCCAGGCTGAAGAACGGCCGCTCCATCATCTCGCGCTGGTCGCGCAGCGGCAGGTCCGCCAGATAGGGGAGCAGCATGTTGAACTGGGCGGTGCGCTCTTCGCGGCGCGGCGGTTTCACGAAAAGTTTCCCGCGGGAAACTTTTGCCCGATCGGTATCCGATGTCGGTTGGCGACCCCGGAACCCAAAAGTTTCCCGCGGGAAACTTTTGGGGAAACCGCTGCATCGTGACGGCCGTCACCGGGTCGATCGACGAAAGTTTCCCGCGGGAAACTTTTCATCAAGCTGTGGCGGCGAGCGGCGGGGCAGGGGACGTTCGCGGCGCCGGTCGAAAAGTTTCCCGCGGGAAACTTTTGTGCCGACGGGGTCCGATGCCGTGTGCCGGCCCCGGAATCCGAAAGTTTCCCGCGGGAAACTTTCGGGGAAACCGCTGCATCGTGGCGGCCGTCACCGGGCCGATCGACGAAAGTTTCCCGCGGGAAACTTTTCACCAAGGCGTGGCGGCGAGCGGCGGGACAGGGGGCGTTCGTGCCGTCACCCGAAAAGTTTCCTGCGGGAAACATCAGCGGCTCAGGCCCCGACCGGTGGCCTCCAGATGATCGAGCAGCGTGCGCAGCGCCTCCACCAGATGGTCCGGTTCGGCCCCCGATCCGGCATGGATGCGGATCGTCGCGCCCTGCCGGTTGATCGACTGCAGGCTCAATACCGTGCGGCCATATTTGTTGCTGAAGGAGAACAGGTCGGGCTTGTCCTCACCCGACGACAGGCGCGGCGCGTCGAGCAACCGGCGCAGCACGTCGGCCGGGGGGAAAGGCGGGATGCCGTCGATCCGCCGTTGCGCCTGTTCGCCGGCGATCACCCTCGCCATCCCGGCGATCGCGGAAGCGTTGGCGTGATCGTCCAGCGCATGCGCCAGCGCATAGCCCGATCGCAGCGAAATCTCCGCCGGCGAGGCGAAGGCGCCGACCACCATGTCGGGGATCGTCGCCACCTTCAGCATCTTCGACAGCCAGCTCTTCGACACCTTCAGCCGCTCCGCCATGCGCGACTGGTGGTCGTTGTAATGGGTGGACAGCGCCGCGAGGTAATTGCACGCGCGCTCCAGGTCGGACACGTCGGCACGTGCGCGGTTCTCCAGATCGGCGAGCCGGAACGCCGCCTCGTCGTCCAGTTGCGCGACCTGCGCCAGGAACTGCATGTCGGGATAATCATGCGCGCGCAGCCACGCGATCGACCAGTGCCGGCGGGTGCCCGCCACCACCTCGTAATCATGGTCGGGATCGTCCTCGATCCGGCGCACCACCGCCGGCACCTTCTGCCCGCCCTCCGCGACGATCGAGTCGATCAGTTCGCGGCAATTGTCCGCATCCAGATGCGCATAGGTGCGGGCATTGCCCGGCCATACCCGCACCCGCGCCGGATCGAGCAGCAACTGCGTCACCTGCCGCACCTCGCCCTTGGCGACGCGGGCGAGTGCGTTCTCGCGGTTCAGCAACGTCGTGCCGCGCGGCCGTTCCAGCGCGCGGCTGATCCCGTCGGTGATGGCCGTCATCTCGGGATCGACGCTCTGGTCGTCCGACAGCAACGAGGTCAGGTAATCGGATTGCTTACGCGCCATGATGGGCCTCCCGTGCCGAACATAATAGGAACATCGGCGTGTAGGAAAGTGGAATGTCGCTGCCCGCCTTATGCTGCGGCATGGACGATCGCCGCCTCGCTGGCGGGCGCCACCCGGCCCCAGCCCTGGCGTACCAGCTGCTCCACCTGGCCCAGCGCCTCGTCCAGATTGGCGCGGCTGCGCTTGTGCGTCTTGGGGGTGCCGATCGGCTTGTCGAGTTCGTAGACGGTCATCATCCGCATCGCGGCATGGCTGATCTCCGCGGATTCGAGGATCGGCACGGGCAGCAGCGCGGGACCGAAGCTCTGCTCCATGATCGCGCGCACCATCGCATGGCTGGGGTCGTTGCCGTCGAACTTCGAACAGATCAGCCGCACGAAGCTGTAATCCACCGCGATCCCCGCGCCCGCCAGCTGGTGCAGCACCTGATCCATCATCGACAGGAACTGCACGGTCGAACAGAAATCGGGCGTCGTCGCCGCCATCGGCACCAGCAGCGCGTTCGCCGCCTGCATCACCGCCAAGCTGATCGTGCCGAGCGCGGGCGGCGGATCGAGCAGCACGATATCGTAGTTGCGCGCCAGATCGGCCAGCCCGCGCTTCAGCTTGCGGAACCGCGCCGCCAGCACCGACCCGCCGTCGCTGCCCGCCGCGGCCAGCTCATATTCCACGTCGAACAATTCCAGGTTGGACGGGATCAGATCGACGTTCGGCCACGGCGTCCGCTTCACCGCATAGAGCAGGTCCGATTGCGTCGGCTCGATCGACAGATAGGGATAGAGCGTCTCGGCGCGGGTGATGTTGAAATGCGGGTTGAAGCCGAACAGCGTCGTGGTGGTCGCCTGGCTGTCGCAGTCGACGACCAGCACGCGGTACCCCTGCACCCCCAGATAATGGGCCAGATGAGTGGTGACGGTCGACTTGCCGACGCCGCCCTTGAAGTTCTGCACCGCGATCACCGCCGGCACGTCGAGCGGCGCGCGGGCGGGGGAGGCGCCCAGCACGTCGCGCATGTTGAGCAGCGCCTCGATCGGATAGCCCAGCCGGCGGCCATTGTCGGCGGCGGGGGCGGGGGGCAGGCGGCCATCCTCCTCCGCCATGCGGATGCGGTTGGTGGAACAGCCGAGCAGTTGCGCGGCCTCCGCGATGCCGAAGCGGATGTTCAGGCCCTTGCGGCTTTCGGGCAGGAACGCCTTGCGCCGCAACCGCTCGATCATCCGCTCGCCCGCATCGGCCAGATCGCCGATCTGATTGACCACCGTCGCCATGCCATCCCCGATATGAAGCTTGATGACACGGAAACTATCAGAAGGGCTTCAAACCGACAAGCAAGGCACGATCTTCATCCATTTAACCCCGACCGCCCCCGCTCACCATTCGGGCCGATCCGTGATAGGGGGCGTCGCCATGCGGATGCACCCCGATACGGATATCGAGACCGGCCTGCTGGGGCCGTTGCTGGCCGATCGCGACTGCGGCGAATGCACGGTCTGCTGCACGGCGCTGAAGGTGGATTCGCCCGATTTCGCCAAGCCCGCCGACACCCCGTGCGCGCAGCTCGGCGCGCGGGGGTGTGGCATCCACCCGGTCCGCCCGCGGGTGTGCCGGACATGGTTCTGCGCGTGGCGGCGGGTGGCGGCGATGCCCGAGGCGACGCGCCCGGACCGGTGCGGCCTGCTGGTTTCGGTCAATTTCGTCCGCGAGCCGCGCAACTGTTTCGAGGGGGTGTCGATCAACGTCCGCCTGCTGCCGGGCAGCACCGCGATCGACGACGGCACCGCCGGCCGCGTCCTCGACAGCCTGTGCGACCGGCTCGTCCCCGTCTGGTTCAGCGACGGATCGCGCAAGATGCTGGTCCATCCCGACAACGAGGTCGCGCAGCACGTCGTCTCGGGCCGCCCCGCGCCGCCCGCGCTGCGCGCCGAGGTGGCGGCTTGGCGCGATCGTTACGGCCTGTTCGCGCCCGATGGCCCGGAATCCGCCACGATCGGGTGACGACAATGGCGCCGATCGCGGCTATAATGGTGGAATAGAGGGTATTTTCACCTTAGTGCTTGGCATCGTCGCCGGCTCGCCATACAGGCGCCGTTCGCCGATCCTGTCACGGCAACCGGAAACATACATGCAGATCATCGTCCGCGATAACAATGTCGACCAGGCGCTCCGTGCGCTCAAGAAGAAGCTGCAGCGCGAAGGCGTCTATCGCGAGATGAAGCTTCGCCGGCATTACGAGAAGCCATCGGAAAAGCGCGCGCGCGAGCGTGCCGCCGCGATCAGCCGCGCCCGCAAGGCCGATCGCAAGCGCGCCGAACGCGACAAGTAATCGGCGGGGCGCCGCCCGCGCCCTGTCCGCTTCCACGATCCCGCCGTCCCGGTCGATCATCGATCGGGACGGTATCGTCATGTCCGGATTACGCCGGACGACCCCGCATGGCCGCCCGGAGCGGACATGACGGGACGGTGGCGGCCGGTCGATCGGGTAGGGGAAGACGTCGATCGGGTAGGGGAAGACATGGCCGATCGCGAACGCCCCGCCGTCATGGCCTGAGCGACGCCGCGGTCAGCGCCCGGTAGAGCGTGGCATGGTGGCAATCGAGCAGCTTGGCCGCCTCGCGCACCGAGGTGCCCTCGCCGACCAGCCGCAGGCCCAGCGCGATCTGGTCGGGGGTCAGCCTGGGCGGGCGCCCGAACCGCACGCCCCGCGCCCTGGCCGCCACCCGGCCGCTGCTGGTGCGCTGGTGGATCAGCGCGCGCTCGAATTCGGCGATGCCGGCGAACACGGTCAGCACCATCCGCCCCGCCGGCGAGGTCGTATCTGCCCATGGCTCGCCCAGCGAGCGCAGCCCGGCGCCGACGTCGTTCAGCGTCTCGGCGATGTCGAGCAGGTCCCTGGTCGAGCGCGCCAGCCGGTCGAGCCGGGTCACCACCACCACGTCGTCCGCCCGGATCTGGTCGAGCAGCCGCGCCAGTTCGGGCCGGTCGCGGTGGACGCCGGAACCCTTCTCCTCGAAGATGCGACGACAGCCGGCTTCGGTCAGCAGACCGCGCTGCAGCCGCAGATCCTGGTCATCGGTCGATACGCGCGCATAACCGGTCAGCATGTCGCGAATATGCATCGGAACGACGGACTTCAGCAACCGACTTGTGCGACGCCGGGAAGCGCGGAAACACGTTGGCCCGGCGGGTGTCGCGAAACTCAGGACATGCGCGACACAGACGTCGATGTGACTGCCTACTTGCGGACGTGCCGCGAAGCGGTGATGATCCCCGCTGGATTGGGGGATCATCGATGCAGCATGCCCTGCGCCTTGACGGCGTGGTGAAACGGTTCGGCGCCATGACGGCGGTGGATCACCTGAGTTTCGCGGTCACGCCAGGCGAGGTGTTCGGCTTTCTGGGCGGCAACGGCGCGGGCAAGACGACGTCGTTGCGCATGGTACTCGACATCATCCGGCCCGACGCCGGCAATATCGCGGTGCTGGGCAAGCCGCCGGGGCGGGAGGCCAGCGGGCAACTCGGCTTCCTGCCTGAGGAACGCGGCCTGTACCGGTCGATGACGGCGCTGGAGACGGTGGTCTATTTCGGCCGGCTGAAGGGCATGAGCGCGGCCGATGCGCGCAGTCGTGGGCGGCTGTTGCTCGACCGGTTCGGGCTCGGTGCCAGTCTCAGGACCGGGGTCGACAAACTGTCGAAGGGCATGGCGCAAAAAGTCCAGCTGGCGACCGCGGTGGTCAACGCGCCGCAGTTGCTGATCCTCGATGAGCCGTTCTCCGGTCTCGATCCGGTCAATCAGGGATTGCTGGAGGAAGAGATACTGAACGCGGCAAAGGATGGCGCGGCGGTCGTCTTCTCGACCCACGTCATGCAGCATGCCGAGCGGCTGTGCGATCGGTTGCTGCTCCTCGCCAGGGGCGCCAAGCGGTTCGAGGGCACGCAGGAACAGGCGCGCGCGACCCTGCCGGCGAGGCTCGAGGTCGTGGCGCGACAGTCGCCCGCGACGCTCGACGGTGTTCAATCGGCCAGCGCGGGCGCCGACCTTGGCGATGGCTGGACCGCGTGGGACGTGCGACTGTCGCCGGGGCACGATCCCGCCGACCTGTTGCAGCAATGCACCGAGCGTGGTGTGCCGCTGCGCCGTTTCGAGCAGCACCGGCCCGGGCTGCACGACGTCTTCCTCCATATCGTCGGGCCGGCGGGGGCGCAGTCATGATCGGCCGTATCATGTTGGTCGCGGCGCGCGAGTTCCGCCAGATCGCGGCGACGCGCAGTTTCTGGGTGACGCTGCTGATCCTGCCGCTCGCCTTCGCGATCGGGCCGATCGCCTCGCGCTTCCTCGACAAATCGGACACGCAGCGCGTGATGCTGATCGACCGCACCGGGGGCGGGACCGCGCAGGCGATCACCGCCCGGCTGGATCTGGACGAGCAGCGGCGAGTGCTGACCGCGCTGTCGCGCTATGTCGAATCCCACAGGCTCGAACGCGCCGATCCGACCGCTCCGTGGGCGCGACACGATCGCTGGTACGGCGACGGCGACATCGCGCGGTTCACGGCGGCAGGCGGTATCAAGGGTGCGCTGTCCCGGATCGCCACGGTCAAGGAGGCGGACACGCCCGCGTTCGAGGCGCCGGACCCGAATTACGCGATCGTGCCCGTACCCGCCGCGGTCGCGGCCGCGCGGCCGGACCGGATCGACGCGGCGCTCGGCCCGCTGCTCCGCCCCGCCGACGGCAGCAAGGCGAAGCCGCTCGATTACGCGGTCTATATCCCCGCCGATTTCGGCCGATCGCCCGACGTGCGGCTGTGGGCGAACGGCGCCCCGTCGGGCGGCTTCGTCGGCACGGTGCAGCAGCTGCTCGCGCAGGAACTGAAGCTGCGCTACCTGCAGGCGAACGGCGTTGCCGCGCCGGTCGCCATCGCCGCCACCGCGATCGCGCCGGCCATCGCCGTCGTCGTGCCGCCACGCGGCAGCGGCCGCGAACGCGTGCTGATCCGTTCGATCCTGCCGCTCGCCTGCGCCTATATCCTGCTGATGTCGCTGATCCTGTCGGGCAGCTGGATGCTGCAGGGGTCGGTCGAGGAACGCAGCAACAAGCTGATCGAGACGGTGCTCGCCTGCGTCAGTCCCAACGAACTGATGTACGGCAAGCTGATCGGCACGGTCGGGATCGGCCTGTCGATGGTCGCGACCTGGGCGATATGCGGCCTCGTCGCCGCGTTCGCCACGCATGGCGCGATCGCGGAGATGATCCGCCCCGCGCTCGAACCGGTGTCGTCGATAGGGGCGATCGCGACGATCCTCTATTTCTTCGTGGCCGGCTATATCGTGGTCGCGATGATCTTCCTCGTCATCGGCGCGGTGTCGGAATCGATGCGGGACGCGCAGGGGTATCTGACGCCGGTGCTGCTGGTCATCATGATCCCGGTCACCATCCTGGTGCAGGCGGTGCTGCGCGGCGCCAGCGGGCCGATGATCGAGGTGCTGACGTGGATTCCGCTATGGACGCCGTTCGCGGTACTGGCGCGGCTCGGTACGGGTATGCCGTTATGGCAGGTCTGGGCAGCCGGGGCACTGACGGCGGTCTTCATCCTGGTCGAAGTGGTGCTGCTCGGCCGTATCTTCCGCGCCAGCCTGCTGGCCAGCGGTCAGCGGACCGACTTCAGGCAGATGGTACGGTTGATGCGCAGAGAAGCGTGAATCCGGGATCGCCGCCGGGGAGCAGGTCAAGGGAATCAACGCCATGTACCGCGGCAATCGCGGGCATCCCGTATGTCGCAAAAGCGGCGACATACGGGATGCCCGAAAGTCGGGAAATGCGCGGCATGGCTGCGGCGCCATGCGTCGGTACGAAGGAGAACACCAATTATTGCAGCACGATATATATGTATGGAGGCATTCGTGGCTGTAACCATTCATCGCGTGCAATTCAGCAACGTTGGCTTCAGCATGAAGTGCGGTATTCACAAGTTATGAAGCATGTATGTATCAATGAAGATTGATATTTCAAAGTCAGATCGGAAACCGCTAAAGACATTGAAGTTCCGCAAGATTCAATCTTGAGATAGTGTCATCCAGGGCAAAATGCCCTGTCACGATTTGACGTCGATCGAAATGGACCTTCACATATCGGACCAGCGATAAGGACGATGGTGTTCCGCCTGACGATCACGATTATGATGTGAGCATCTATATCGTAGATATACTATCAGCTACATAGCGCGATCGCGCTGGATGGGGCAGCGGGTTTGGCCCTGTCCGCATGGTGCCGGACAGGGGCTGTGGCCGCCGGGCAACAGCATGGTGCCAACCCTCATTGCCAGTAATTACGGTACTTTACAGGTCCGGTAATATGACAGCATGGCTGGGATATAAGCTCGCCTCAATGGCGCGCTGAACAGGGGATCGCGTCTCGTGGCTAGCGCTGACGCATTTCTCGGGAGGATTTGCTGTCATGAATATCGTCATCCGTTCGTCGAAGCAGCGGTTGCTGCTCTCCGTCGCCGCAGCTGCGGTAACATTGCTGCCTGTGCAGGCACTGGCTGCGATCCAGACCGATCCGAGCCAGAGCACCGCCGGCGCCGCTCCCGGAACGCCTGCAACACCGAACCCGGCCGATCCTACTTCCAGTCCCACCATCCCGACATCCGGTTCGGCCGACACATCGATCAATAACGACGATCAAACGGCAGAAACCGCCGATGACATCGTGGTGACGGGAACGTTGTTTCGCCGCGCCAACACCGAAACGCCGTCGCCGGTAACTTCGCTCAGTGCGGAGAACTTGTCGCAGCGCGGCATCACCACCATCGCCGATGCCGTGCAGACCATCTCCGCCGGTAATGGTGGCAGCGTGCCGCAGAACTTCAACAGCGGCTTTGCGGCGGGTGCCGTTGGCGTCTCATTGCGTGGCCTCAGCACCAATTCGACGCTGACGCTGTTCGACGGGATGCGCGCGGCCTATTACCCGCAGGCCGACGACGGTCAGCGCAGCTTCGTCGATCTGAACGTCATCCCCTCCGCGATCGTCGAGCGGGTCGAGGTGTTGAAGGACGGTGCCTCGTCGACCTATGGTGCCGATGCGATCGGCGGCGTGGTCAACGTCATCCTGAAAAAAGAGATCAAGGGTCTGCAGGGCCGCGTCGAGGCCGGCATCGCGCAGCGTGGCGATTCCGAGAACCAGCGCGCGCAGCTGACCTATGGCTATGGCGACCTCAGCGATCAGGGGTTCAACTTCTATCTGAGCGGCGAGTATCAGCACGTCGGATCGGTGTTCAACCGCGACCGTGGTTTTCCGTACAACACCAACAACCTGTCGCGCATCCGCCTGGCCAACGGCCAACAGGGCGCCAATGGCAATTTCGGCTTCTCGCCCTATTCCCCCTCGACCACCGGCGGCACGATCGCGGCGGTGGTGCGCCCCGCCACTCTCAGCCAGGCAGGTAACGTGCTGACGGGCACGGCGGTGGCCGGCGGGTTGTTCCGCCCGATCCAGCAGGGCGGGTGCGCCGGTCAGGGGCTGACCGCGAACACCACGGCGGCCGCCGGCACCTATTGCGAGCAGGACATCGTCAACAACTATGGGCTGATCCAGCCCCTCCAGACCAGGTTCGGCGGCACTGCCCACGCTACGGCCAACATCGGCGACGACGCGCAGGCCTATTTCGTCGCGACCTTCTATCAGAGCAAGGTGCAGATCAGCGGCACGCCACAGTCGATTCGATCGATCAACCCCGCGATCACCACCGGCATCGCACTGCCCGCCCGACTCAGCAACGGCCAGCTCAACCCGCAGAACCCGTTCGCGGCACAGAACCAGGCGGCGCTGATCTATTACCGGTTCGGCGACATTGCGGCCGGCACCCAGAACGTCAACCGCAGCTATCGCGCGGCCGCCGGCATCGACGGCAAGTTCGGTGATGGCTGGGGATATTCCGCGGCAGCGACGTATATGCGGTCCGATCTGGATATCGAACGTCGCGGCCTGCTGTACTTGCCGAACCTGATCAGCGCGATCAACAACGGCACCTATAATTTCGTCGATCCCTCCGCCAATTCGCAGGCGGTCCGTGATTCGATCGGCCAGACGCTGACCACGCGTTCGAACTCCGAACTCTGGCAGATGCAGGCAGTGGTGACCCGCGATCTGTTCGATCTGCCGGGCGGGCCATTGCAGCTCGGGGTCGGTGGGCAGATTCGCTATGAGAAGCTGAACAACCCCACGGCGGTGCCGAACAACGACTTCATCACCGTGAACCCGGTGTCGGCGGTCGGCGACCAGTATGTCTCGGCTGCGTTCTTCGAGCTCAATGCACCGGTACTCGACACGCTGGAGGTCAACGCTTCCGGCCGTTACGATCATTACTCGACCGGGTTCGGCCGCTTCTCGCCGAAGATCGGCGCGAAGTTCACGCCGTTCCGTCAGCTCGCCATCCGCGGCACATATTCGCAAGGCTTCCGGGCACCATCGATCCCGGAAACCTCGGGACAGGTGATCGGTTTTACCAACTATACGCCTGGCGGCACCTTGTCGGCCGACCAGCGGGCGACACTTTATGCCCGTTATGGTAACAGTGCCTATATCACGTCGCTTTACGGGCTGGGCAACAACTCGGTCGGCAACCCTGATCTCGATCCAGAAAAGTCGCGCTCGTTCACGGGCGGCGTCGTGGTGCAGCCGACCCGGTTCCTGAGCCTGACGGTCGACTACTACAACATCAAGAAGACCAACCTGGTCGTTTCGACGGCGGGTGGCGTCGGCTCGATCGCCGACAATTATCTGCTTACCGGCGCCCTGCCCGACGGGGTCGGGATTACCGGTAACGTGCCGGATCCCAGCAACCCAACCTTGCGGCCCACTCCGCTGTCGGTGAACTTCCTGTATGGTAATGCCACCTCGTTGAAGACGGATGGCATCGACGCCCAGGTACAGCTGAATTTCCCGCTCGCCGAAGATACCAGGTTCACCTCCATTTTCGAGGGCACCTATGTGAACCGGTTTAACGTCAACGACGGGACGGGAATCCTGCGCTATGCCGGCACGCTCGGTTCCTACAACTCGTCATCGGCTTCGGGTACGCCGCGATACCGCGCCAACTGGCAGAACACGCTGGATGCGGGTCCGTGGTCACTGACCGCCACCGCCTATTATGTCAGCGGCTACAAGGGTTATGCCGACGACTATTCGGGGGCCGGCAGCAGCTGCGACGATGCCGTCGAACGTGCGGTCACCTACAACCCCAACAACGTGGCGACGCCGGGCGATCCGCTCCAGTGCCGGGTCAAGGACTGGTTCCAGCTCGATCTGGTCAGCACTTTCCGGGTCAACGACAACTTCACCTTCTATGTGAACGTCGTGAATCTTCTGGATGACAAGGCACCGTTCGATCCCAACACCTATGGCGGCAACAACTATAATCCGGCCTGGAGTTCGGGAGGCGTGATCGGTCGCCTTTTCCGTGCCGGCGCGACCTTCAAATTCTGATTGTCGGCCGTTGGATCGACGACAGCGGCGGTTCCTTCCATGGAGCCGTCGCTGTCGCTGTCGCTGTCAGGCAGGGCGTCCCGGGACGCATGGCCAGACGTCGATGGCAGCTTGCGTTTCCATCGCTGCAACGGGGTTCGCTTCCACGACGCTGCGCAATGTCCGCATTGGCCAAGGCAATTCTCGAAAGCTGCCGGGCGGTAGTCGCCCGATCGCGGGCGTTGCCTGGATCGTTCACCCGGGCGGCAGCGTCAATGACGAGGTGATCGAACATGAGCTACCGGACGGACCGTCGAAGCCGGACACGGGCCATCGTCGTGTACCTGACCCTTGTTTTCATCGGCGCGACGCTGGGCCTCCTCGTCAGGTCCGGCGTGATTACCGATCACATGCTCTGGTAGAAGCGGCCGACGGACGCTGGAAGGTCCGCTGCCCCCACGTCACGATATTCACCGGTCGCAAAGCGGCCCGGCAGGAAGCACCCAAGCCCGGAGGCTCAGGCTGGCGATCCGGGCTTGGGATAGCGGCCATGCGCAAGCGCGACATTTCCCGTTTCTCCGTCTCCGACAGGCCGTTTCGGGAATGGGCAATCGGGAACGGATTTTGGGAAAGGGAATGCCCCGGACGGCGTTCGACGCGATCACGCCGGCGACTGTTTCGCTGTGGGTTCGTTTTCGGGAAAAGGTGCGGCTTAGATCGATGACGTAGTGATGTAGGTCCCAATCGCGATCACCACGGCGGCAAAGCCTCGTTCGAGCAGCCCCTTACGGGTGCCGAGAACCTTGCCCAGCGCGATACCGCCGATAGTCCCGATAACTCCGCCTGCGACCAGCAGCGCGGTCACGCTCCAATCGACCAGCCCCGACATTGCGTAAGAGGTGGCAGTCGTCAGTCCCAGCGCACTGACGACGACCAGCGACGTGCCGATGGCGAACGGCAGCGGCATGGCGGTCGCCAAGATCAGCCCAGGCACGATCAGGAACCTGCGTATTCCGGTGAAGTGGAAAGCGGAGTGAGGATTGTCCCATTTGACCATCCTTTTTTTGGGAAAGGCGGCAGCTGCCGAATGTCCGCTATCGCCGCGGTCGATCCATCGCGCCTCCTCGACCAGGGCCTGACGCAGCATGGCGATCTATGCGACGGGGCCGCCAAAGGCGAGAAACCCGAACCGCAGGAATTTTAGGAACAACGACGTCAGGGTGATCGTCGGGGTGGTCATCGGGGCTTGGGCGGTGCCGCGCCGAACATCCATGATTCGCTCCCAGACCGCAGGCGCGGCAAGTGGAGCGGACCTGGACGGAACCCGTCTGAACGGGCGTCCGCGAAAGCCCGTCGGCCATGAAGAACACAGGGATGCGCATTACGTCAACGCCTGTCCCACTCCGTTCCCAAACGACGCGGCCGGCGACCCGATCGTTTGCTTCCGGCAAAAGGCCGCCACCCTTTCGGGCAGCGGCCGGGATATCGGACGGGGGTCCGGACGGTCAGGCGTAGACCGCTTTGGTCGACCGGCGACGGTAGCGCATCGTCGCCCCCATCATGCCGAAACCGACGAGCATCATCGCCCAGGTTGCGGGCTCCGGCACCGCGCCGACGGTGGCGGTGGTGACGCTGTGCGCCAGCAGGTAGGAGCCGGAGAGCCGGAAATAGCGGATGTCGTTACCGGCGCTCTCGATACCGCGATAGGCCCCGGCGTTCGTCGCGAACGGCGTCACGATCGGCGCCAGTGCCGACAGGTCGTAGCTGCCGATCACGACCATCGCCGAGTTCAGCGCGGTGATCACCGGGTTGCTGCCATCGCCCGGCGCATAGTTCAGGAAACCGCCGACCGAGCCGAACGAGCCGCCCAGATCGAACGTTACCGCCCGCGTCGGACTGTCGGTCGCCACATAGGAGAAACCGCTGGCCCAACTGCCGTTACCGCTAAGACCATAGCCGGTATTGCCGAAGGAGAAGCCGTTCGCGCCCGACACGGCGATACCGTTGATGGTGACGGTCGATGCCGAGGAGGTGTTGGTATAGCCGCCGGCCGTGAAGGTCGTGGTGGTGCCCCCAGCCGGGGTGATCGTCGTCAGCGTCGCCGCGCTGGCCGCCATGCTCGCCACCGAACCCGTAATCGCGGTTGCCAGCAGCAGCGTCTTCATGATCGTCTTCATCGAAGCGTCCTTCCCCCTCGCCAGAACGGCGCGTCCTAAGTCTTCCTAGACTGTATCCGTTGCTTCGCAATCCAATATAATCGCCCGTTAACCTTACCGTGTCCCAAAAGTGGATTACCGAGATCTTGTGTCGAAGATACCGTCCCCTTGCATCGACCAAGGAACATCGTGTCCGCGCTTGCCACGATATTCATATACTCTGCCCGACCGGCCCGTTGCTGCCGGAAGCGGCACGCCCCGGCGTCGCCCGCGACGGTGACGATCACTATACTGCCACCCGGACGATGGGCGTGATCGTAATGCCAGCGTGATAAGCCTGCCCCGGACGGACGGCTTTCGCCGCAAAAGTCATTAAAACATGACTTATCAAGCACTTTATGCCTTATTCATTGCCAATGACGGCAACATGCAAACCATATGGCTTCAATGAGTCAGCATTACGGTACAATAATAATTTTTATAGGGAAAATCTATAGTATTCAACGAACTTGATATTTTTCACTATACATACGACAATAGAGGTTAACAAATCGGGTTAACGATTTTTAAACCTTGAATTCAATATCCGGCAGACATCAATCGAACTTACCGGAGCTACCGATGTCTCTTGCCAAGAAAAGCAACATTTCTTCTGCCGCAGAGGCTCCCGCAAAGGTGGGTGCGATGAACAGCAGCAGCGTTCGCCTGACCGCCGATGCCGAAAAGCGGCGCGCGCGGACGTTCGCGCGTCAGCAGAAGGGCTCCGAGCGGCTGGCATCGGCCACCGCCGAACTGTCGAGCGGCATTTCCGAAGCATCGTCGGCCTCGGAGGAACTGCGCAAGGCGGCCGAGCAGATCAGCGTCGGCGCCGAAGAGGCGTCCGCCGCCGCGCAGCAGACGATGAAATCCATGTCGAATGCGAACGACCTGCTGCGCACCATGAAGACGCAGGCGGACGGTTCCTCGACGCTGATGCAGACCCTGTCCGATCTGGTCGCGACGACGTCGCGCGACGTGGCGGGTTCGCTGCATGCGATCACCCGCGCGTCCGAGCGGCAGGAAGCCTCGGTCAAGATGGTCGAGGAACTCGACCGTCAGGCCAGCGCGATCGGCGAGGTCGTGAAGGCGGTGGCGCGCATCGCCGACCAGACCAATCTGCTCGCGCTGAATGCCGCGATCGAGGCGGCCCGCGCCGGCCAGCATGGCAAGGGCTTCGCGGTCGTGGCCGACGAGGTGCGCACCCTGGCCGAAACCAGCGAGAAGTCGGCACGCGACATCCAGGACCTGATCGTCCAGGTTCAGGAAGACGTGAAGCAGGTCGCCACCGGCATCGAGAAGTCGGCCAGTTCCGCCCGCGACGAAGCGCAGAAGGGATCGGCGGTCACCGCCACGCTCGACCGGATCCGCGTCGACATGGCCGATATCATGCAGGGCTGCACGATGATCGCGAACAACGCCGAGGAGGCAGTCCAGGCCGCGAACGAGGCGCTGAAGGGGGCCGAGGTCATCGCCGCCGCCGCCGAGGAGCAGAGCGCGGCCTGCCAGGAATCGAGCAACACCATCGAACAACAGACCGGCGCGCTGGAGCAGAGCGAGCAGGCCGCCCAGGAACTGGGCCAGCTGGCCGAGGAGCTGAAGAACAGCACGAACATCAGCAAGAGCGCCGAGGAAGTCGCCTCCGCCGCGGAGGAACTGTCGAGCGCGGTCGAGGAGATCAACCGCGCCTCGACCCAGGTCTCGACCGCGCTGGAGCAGATCAACCGCGGCGCGCAGCAATCCGCCGCCGCGACGCAGCAGTCGTCGACCGCGATCGGGCAGATCGAGACCAACGCCCAGCTGGCCGCCAAACAGGCTTCGGCCGGGGCGGAGAAGGGCGAGGCCATCGCCAGGCTGCTCGACGAGAACAAGGTCATGGTCAGCGCGATGATGCAGGGCGTGGCGGAATCGGTCGCCGCCGGCCGCAACAGCCGCGACCAGATCAGCGCGCTGGAACAGGTCAGCCGGCGTATCGACAAGATCATCGACGCGATCACCACCGTGTCGATCCAGACCAACATGCTCGCGGTCAGCGGATCGGTCGAGGCGGCGCGGGCCGGCGAGTTCGGCAAGGGCTTCGCGGTCGTCAGCACCGACATCCGCAATCTGGCCCGCGATTCGGCGGAGAATGCCGAGCGGATCAAGGACACGGTGAAGAACATCCAGGACACGATCGGCGTCGTTCGCAACGACCTGCAGGAAATCGCCGACACCGCGGCGACCGAGGTGGAGAAGAGCAGGGCGATCTCGGCCGGTCTCGAAAAGATCGCGACCGATGTCGGCGAGGTCGTTCGCGGCAGCGGCGACATCTCGACCGCCGCCGACGGCATCATGCGCGCGCTGGGCGAGACGCAGACCGCGATCGAACAGATCGCCACCGCCGCGCAGCAGGCGGTGCGCACGTCGAACGAGGCGAGCGTCGCGGCGCGCGAACAGGCCCGCGGCGCGGAACAGCTCGCCGCGGCGATCGAGGAGATCGCATCGCTGGCCGACGAATTGCAGGCCGCCTGATCCCCGACCGACACGAAAGGACGGGCGTATGACCTATATGACGAAGATACCGGCCGGGGATGCGTCCCCCGCCGTCGACGATACCGCGACCCGGGAACGCGGCGACCTTTGCCAGTTCGTGATCTTCCACAGCGCGGGCGAGATGTTCGCGGTGCCGCTGGAGCAGGTGAAGGAGATCATCCGCGTTCCCGACGTGGTGCGGATGCCGCTCAGCCCGCCGGCGCTGATGGGGCTGGCGAACCTGCGCGGCACGGTGCTGCCGGTGCTGGACCTGCGCCACCTGTTCGGCCTGCCGCCGGTGCTGGCGGACGACGCCAGCCGCGTGGTCGTGCTCGATCATGGCCACCCGGTCGGGCTGATGGTGGATCGCGTCGCCAATGTGGTGACGGTGGACCGCGAGCGGCTGGAGCCGGTGACGCAGATCAAGGCGACGATCGACACCGACCTGCTGACCGGCATGATCAAGGAAGAGGATGGTCGCGGCATCGTGATGGTGCTGGACGTCTCCCGGTCGATCGGCCGCACCTTCGCGGGGCATGAACTGCCGCGTCTGGCCGATGTGCAGGGCATCCCGGCCGCGATCGCCGAGACCGTGGCGGATGCCGCCGAGACCGTCGACGAGGACCAGCTGGTCAGCTTCGAGGTCAACGGCCAGGAATATGCCTTTCCGATCGGCGAGGTCCAGGAAGTCGTGCAGCTTCCCTCGGCGATCACGCATGTTCCGGGCACGCCCGGTCATGTGCTGGGCGTGACGACGCTGCGCAACCGCCTGCTGCCGCTGGTGTCGCTGCGCACGATGTTCGGCCTTCCCGTCGAGCGTTTCACGGAGGCGAACAAGGTCGTCGTCGTCTCGCTGCCGGGCGAGCGCGGGGGCGACAGCGTGTCGGTCGGCGTGGTGATGGACAAGGTGAAGGCGGTGCTGCGCGTCGACCGCGCCCTCGTCCAGCCGGTGCCCGCCGCGCTGGCCTCGCAGGGCGGTTGCGGCGACATCCGCGCGATCTGCCGCCTGGAGGACGGTCGTCGGCTGGTGTCGGTGCTGTCCGCCGATGCGATGTTCGACCTGGATGAACTGCGCGCGATCCGCGGCGATGCCGACGCGTCGCACCACGGCGCCGAAGGAGACGATGCGATGGCCGATGTCGCCAACGAAGACGCCCAATATGTGATCTTCCGCCTGATGGGCGAGGAATATGGCGTGCCGGTGGAGGCGGTGCAGGAGATCGTCCGCGTTCCCGACCAGCTGACCCATGTGCCCGGCACCCCCGATTTCGTGGAGGGGGTCATCAACCTGCGCGGCACGGTGCTGCCGGTGATCGACCAGCGTCGCCGGTTCGGGCTGGAGGAGGCCGCCCGGTCGGATCGCCAGCGGATCATGGTGTTCACCATCCACGGCCAGCATGTCGGCTTCATCGTCGACAGCGTGTCCGAGGTCGGACGTATTCCCGAGGCGTCGATCTCCGCCGCCCCCGACCTGTCGGGCGCGCGGGCCAGGGTCGTGCGCGGCGTGGCCAATCTGACCGCGCAGAACCGCATGATCCAGCTGCTCGACGTCGACTGCCTGATCGATCCCGCGACGGATGTCCTGGATGCAGCGCAGCCCGCACTGGCCGCGTAGGACGACCATGACACGTGTTCTCGTCGTCGACGATTCCGCGTTGATGCGGCGTCATCTGGTCCAGCTTCTGCAACAGCAGCCGGGCTATGACGTCCGCACCGCGCGCAACGGGGTGGAGGCGCTGGCGGTCATCGACGAATTCGATCCGAACGTCGTGACCCTCGACGTCAACATGCCCGAAATGGACGGTATCACCTGTCTGGCGCGGATCATGGTCGGCAGCCCGCGCGCGGTCATCATGGTTTCCTCGATCACCGAACAGGGGGCGGAGGCGACGTTGCAGGCGCTGAGCCTGGGCGCGATCGATTTCGTGCAGAAACCGGACGGCACGATCTCGCTGTCGCTCGACCGGATCGCGGCGCAGCTGGTCGCGAAGGTCAGGATCGCGGCAAACGCACGGATCCGCACGCGTACCGGTACGATCGTGCCGCCGCGGCCCACCGCCCCCGTGCGGCGCACGCCGTCCCCGCCGGCGGTGACGGGCGATCCCGGTCTGGTGCTGCTGGGCGTGTCGACCGGCGGCCCGGCCGTGCTGGAGACGATCCTGCCCGCCCTGCCCGCCGGCCTTCCGTGGCCGGTGCTGGTCGCGCAGCATATGCCCGGCAGCTTCACGGGCGTCTTCGCCCGGCGGCTCGACGCGCTGTCCGCGGTGACGGTGCAGGAACTGCGGACCGCCACGCCGCTCCAGCCCGGCAACGTCTATATCGCGCGCGGCGACGCCGACATGGTCGTGGCGCGGCGTGCTGGCGTGCTGACCGGCCTGTCGGTGCCCTCGAGCGAAGAGCATAACTGGCACCCCAGCGTCACCAGGCTGGTCGAAAGCGCCGCCGGACTGCTGTCCCCCGCCCAGCTGATCGGCGTGCAGCTGACCGGGATGGGCGACGACGGGGCGGAGGCGATGGCGCGCTGTCACCACCGCGGCATGCGCACGATCGCGCAGGATGCCGGGACCAGCGCCGTCTTCGGCATGCCCAACGAACTCATCCGTCGCGCCGGCGCCAGCCTCGTGCTCGCCAGCGACGCCATCGCCGGACAGATCGCCCGGTGGCTCGCCCCCGGCCGTCGTGCCGTCGCGTCGTAACGAACAGGAGACGCCCCGTGCCGCTGGTCAAGGCAGACACCGATACCCATACCCCGCCGCCGACCGTGGAGACGGTCGATGCGCTGCCGGCCCTCGTCGCGCTGCTCGCGTCGGACCAGGCCGCCGACCGTCGCGCCGCCGTGCGCGCCCTGGAGGCGCGCGACGACGGCATCGCGCCGTTATGTGCCCGGATCGCGGAGGAAACCGTGCCGAGCGTGCGCGAGGCGATCATGGCGGCGCTGATCCGTCACCGCTCCCCCGCCGTGGTCGCGGCGCTGCTGCCGCTGTTGCGCAGCGAGATGCCGCCGCTGCGCAACGCCGCGCTGGAAGGACTGGCGGCGATGCCGGACGAGGTGGCGCCGCATATCGACCAGTTGCTGCGCGATCCCGACAGCGACGTCCGCATCTTCACCGCGAACCTGCTGCACGTCCTGCCGCACCGGCGCGCCGCCGACTGGCTGCGGACGGCGCTGGCCGACGATCACGCCAATGTCTGCGCCGCGGCGATCGACGGGCTGGCGGAGATCGGCGGCGAGGACGCGCTGCCCGCGCTGGCCGCGGTGCCGGCACGCTTCCCCGACGACAGCTTCATCGCCTTCGCCACGCGGATCGCCGTCGAACGGATCGGCCGATGCTGAGCGCCGCCGCACCGGTGGCGGACGCGGCGGCCGGTCCGGTCATCACGCCGCAGGATTATGCCAAGTTCTGCGAGTTCTTCTATCGCAAGACCGGCATGATGTTCAGCGACAACAAGGCGTATTTCGTCGAACGACGCCTGCAGGATCGCATCCTGGCGACGCGCAGCAACACGTTCCGCGACTATTTCACGCTGATCCGGTTCGAGACGTCGGGCACGGAGATGCAGCATCTGGTCAACGCGATGACGGTCAACGAGACCTATTTCTACCGCGAGGATTACCAGTTCGACGCGCTGGTCCAGCATGTCCTGCCCGATATCGCCAGGACGCGCGCGCCGGGAAAGCCGATCCGGATCTGGTCGCTGCCCTGCTCGACGGGCGAGGAACCCTATTCGATCGCCATGCAGATACTGGAGAACTGGGCGCAGGCGGACGCCTATGACATCGAGATACTGGCATCCGACATCGACAGCCGGGTGATCGTCGATGCCAGGGCGGGTATCTACAGCGCGCGCGCGCTCCACCGGCTGTCCGACGCGTTGAAGGCGAAATATTTCCGGCCGCACGACGACGGTTTCCGGATCTGCGACGCGCTGCGCGGGTCGATCGATTTCAGCGTCGTCAACGTCTCCGATCCCGTCGCGATGCGGCGGTTCCGCGACATCGACGTCGTCTTCTGCCGCAACATGCTGATCTATTTCGACGACGACTCCCGCCGGCAGGCGGTGGAGACGCTGTACGAGAGCATGCGGCCCGGCGGGGTCATCTGCCTGGGCCATTCCGAAAGCATGAGCCGGATGTCCGCCATGTTCGAGCCGCGCCGCTATGGCGGCACCATCCTGTATCAAAGGCCCGTCGACCATGACTAAGCCGGCCAATGGCAAGCGCATCCTCGTCGTCGAGGACGGCATGACGACGCGCCTTTACTATCGCTCGGTCTTCGAGGCCGCCGGCTTCGCGGTGGACGAGGCCGCCAACGGCCTCGAAGGGCTGGAACGCGCCCTGCTCGACCGGTTCGACTTGATGATCGTCGACGTCAACATGCCCAAGATGGACGGTTATGCGATGATCGCCCGCCTGCGCGGCGACACCGCGATGCAGGCGG
>NZ_BAABBF010000016.1:0-14984 GCF_039537815.1 Sphingomonas cynarae
GCCAGCCTCGGCCTCCTTCAGGATGCCGATGATCTGCTCTTCCGAAAACTGCTTCCGCTTCATCTGTCCGTCCCTTCGAGGGGCCGGTCTCTAGCTCCAGGTGGATGAAAAAACGGGGGGCACGTCAATGCGGCTGACCGCATCATGTTCCTGCCGTTCGACGCCTGATCGACTGGCACACCGCGCATCCCGACCCGCTGTTGCGCCAACGCGGGGAAGGGTGCTTCCGGTTCACCACTGGCTCTCCGACGCTCTCGCCAGAGGGCAATGGATTTCTATACCTCAAATATACGGAAGTCTCGAAGTCTGTTTAGCAAGTTGGTCTCCCTCATGTCGGCATACCCTTCACAGCAAGATGGTCGAGTTCGGTTGGAGTAGGAACACGACCAAGCTCAACGCAGCGAGCAAGAAGATCGGCAAGGATGCGGCTGGCCATGTGATACCCCTCGACCAGCTTCTCCAGTTTTGTCTTGCCCCCGTGGACGGCGCGCGAGCGTATGCCATAGGCATTCTTTACTTGGTCAAAGTAGCGCACTTTTTCCTCTGGCCAGCCGTCGATGATTAACGCGGCATACAACGCAAGTCGGCGGCTCAACTCGGCATCAACAGACAGTAGACCCTCGATGCCTGACCAGAGCAGCATAATCCGAACATCGAAATCAGGGAGGTAATGTGCATTGCCAAAGCAGCGCATGGCTGTGTTAAACTCCGGTATCGGTATCAGGCGGCTAAACGCGCTCGCGTAATCTCGTGCCCAGACGAGTTCATCTGCGGTGGCTGAATGGCCTTTCTCGATAGGACGCACGAAAACGGTTCGGTTTGCTGCCGAGTAGCGCGGCTGAATACCATCGCTGACCGCGAACAAAAGAAGGGCTGGTGAGCGGCATGCGATGCTCAACAGGTGAAACATCCACAGAGCGTTCCACGCGTCTCCGGTAAGTTGTTCTGCGTCACCTTTCGTCTCGATAACGAGCAGAAGGTCGCGAGGTCGCGGCCTTGAACGACAGCAGCGTAGTCGGAAAACGAGGCGCAACCATCGACCGTGCTATCGAGCGAGAATGCCGGGGTGTCCGGTTCAAGCCTGATGCCCGGTGCAAGCGCAAACGCCTGCGCCACGGACAAACCGTGGCCATAGATCGTGATTTTCTTGCTATCGGCGTTTGCAGCGATCCCAACCATCGCAGCACCCTAACTTGGTCAGACCCGATTGCACATCAGCGGCGCACCAGATCGTGTCCCCGGAGCGGAGCTTCCCGCTAACTACCTGCCAGAGCACGGGTACGTTGTTGGAAAAATGGTGGACGCACTTGGGCTCGAACCAAGGACCCGCTGATTAAGAGGTCTTGGTTTGTTCTTTTTCATCTGCCCGCGTCAGGCCGTTTTCACTGCATATTCAACCGCTTGGGGCATGACCTAGTAGTAGGCTGTCTCACAATCGGCCCCCTGTGAACCCCACAAGCCCCTTGCTTCCCAAGGGGCAAGTCAGGGGAGATTTCGCTGTTCCCCTTCTGAGGGAGGAAGGGGAAGAAATGCCAACGCGTTTCTTCGAACGCCACAGCGGCTACCTGCGCCAAGGCGTCATCAAATTCCTCCGCGCTAACATCCCGCCGGGGCGGCGGGTTGACTCCTACAGGGTGCTTGGCGTCGTACGGTAGCATCCCCGCCAACTGCCTCTGGGACCCTGCACGGCAGGCATCGTCATTGACGATGTAGAGCCACGCCACGAGAAGAAGGTGTGACTGATCACGACCCTCAGCGGCTCGCTGACTCGGCTACTGCTCGTTTGTAGCCGTTCAGATCAAGACAGCTTCGCCGCTGGCTGATCGAGACTAGCGGTGGCCGAATGTCGTTCCGGCCATGTGCAGACAACGTTGCCGTCTCTACTCCTTGATGCGGCATTCATTCGTGTCCCCCGATGGTGTCCGGCAGTTTATCCGAAAGCCGACGCCGGCACATCATCCGGCCCTCCGTCAACCGATGACACGCAGCCATCGTCCGACGGACGCGTTGAGGTTGATCCACATGGAGAAGACCTGATGAAGCTCTATTACTCGCCGGGCGCGTGCAGCTTGGCCGATCATATCGCGTTGCATGAAGCGGGCATGTCGTTCGAGCATGAGGCGGTCGATCTGAAGGCCAAGCGTACTGCCAGCGGGGCCGATTTCACCGCGATCAATCCCAAGGGCTATGTGCCGGCGCTCACCCTCGATTCCGGCGAGACGCTGAGCGAGAACATCGCGATCCTCGACTGGATCGCCCATCAGGATGGTGCGCTGAAGCCGTCCGGTCCGATGGGGCACACCCATCTACTGGAGGGGCTGGCATTCATCTCGACTGAAATCCACAAGAGCTTCAAGCCGTTCTTCGCGGGCGGCAGCGACAGCGACAAGGCAAAGGCGGGCGAGGTGATCCTGAAGCGGATGGGCTATTTGGCCGATACGATGCAGGGCGACTTCCTGTTCGGTGCCGAGGTCAGTGTCGCCGATTGCTACCTGTTCGTGATGCTGCTGTGGGCGAAGAAGAACGGTCTCGATGTGCCAGCACCACTCGCAGCCTTTCGCGATCGCATGATGGAACTGCCGTCGGTGAAGACGGCGATGACGCATGAGGGATTGATCTGAGCGATCGGGGGCGTGGGCGGTCGAACCGTTCCACGCCCCGCTTCCGTCATTGTCATTCGCTTCAGTTCGGGTCCTGCACCATCACAGCCGCATCGGGAGCCGATCCGGTGGCAAAGCGGCCGGTGACCTTCCAAGTGCGGATATCCACGATCGCCACCTGATCGTTCTCCAACGATGCATAGAGCGTGTCGCCAGCCAGATTGAGGCCCGGAGCACCGACGCCGAGCGGCAGACGGGCTTCCTCCGCCAGCGTCGCCGGGTTGAGCCGGGACAGGCTCTTGTCTGCGGTGTTCGAGACGATCAGCTTGCCGTCCGACTGCGTCACGACGCGCACCGCTTCTCCCCGCATCGATCGCCGCGCCCGTTCCGTCAGGGTCACGGCATCAAGTGCGTGGATCGTGCCGGCCGGCCGATCGACGACGTACAGCGTCCGTTCGTCGTTGCTGAGCGTCATGGCTTCCGGCGCGGTGCTGATATGCCGGCGCAGGGGCGCAACAGCCATGTCATCGGGATCGACCGCGATGACCCCGCCACTCAGCGTGTCGGCGACATAGGCACGCGTACCATCACGCCGGATGACGAGGTAATGACTGCGCACGCCGCCGACCGGGATCAGCCGTGACGGTGCCCGGTCCGTGACGGGATTGTCGAAGCGCGCCAGGACGCTGTTCTGCTCCGACAGTACATAGAGCCGCCCCTTGCTGTCCGTCCGGACCGCGTGCAGCCGCCCGAACGGTGCCAGATCGATCGTGCCGGCCAGCGTCCGGCCGACAAGGTCGATGATCCACACCTGGCTGCCACCAGCACCGGGGGCCATCCAGCTTTCCACCCCGTAATGGCCGACAAAGGCGAATCGTCCGGTCGGATCGCGCGCGATCTCATGCGGTTGCGTACCCAAGGCCACCCGCCCAAGCCGCGTGCCGGCTGGAACCGCATAGAAGGCGACGCCGCCGGCCCCCTTCTCGACCAGTGCCAACGTGCCTGCTTCGGCTGCCGCGGGCAGCGTCTGGGCCATCGCGCGGACACCGACCACCGTCGCCGCGATGGCGCCGCCTGCAAGTATCCACAGTCCCTGGCGACGATCGATCGGCTGCATGTAGTTTCCCTTCAAGCTAACAAGAAGCGAACAGGCACGCGGTTCCGGTCCACCGGCTCCATCGTCCAGCATGGGCCATCGATCGTGCCGTCCGTCATCCGGTCAGGCGTGGCCGATCACGACCGTCAGCGGATCACTTCGTCCTCCGTCCGCGAGCGTCTCGACCGTGCTGGCCCGAAACCCCGCGCGGGCCAGATAGAGTTCGAGCAGCGCGGTGTGCCCGGCCGCGTCGAGCGCGCGCCAGATCGCCACCGCCTTGGTCGGGAAGCAGCGATTGGAGAAGCTGATGACGAAGGGGGCATCCGGGCGAAGCACGCGGCGGACGTCGGCGAAGACCTCGACCGGGCGTTGCAGATACTGGACGCCGACGCAGCACAGTGTGGCGTCGAAGGTGCCGTCGCCAAGGGGCAGCGTGGGATCGCGGTTGAGGTCCTGGACGAACCAACGGTCGAGTTGCGGATTGGCGGCGAGTTCACGCGCGTTCATGCCGTGGCCGACGACCTCGGTATAGGTGCGATCGGCGGGCAGGTGGCTGACCCAGCTCGACATGAGGTCGAGGATGCGGCCGTCCTCCGGCAAGAGGTCGCGGTAGCGGCGGGAGAGCGCCGCCACCGCCGCCTCGTCGATATGGGTGACGAGGCGGGGCGGGGCATAGAAGGCGAGGTCGTCGCCCTCGTCCTGCCGCGCGAAGGCGCCAGCGGGCAACTCGGGCAGGGGGTCCTGAATCATGTCACATCCTCAGCGCCCGGTCGTAGCCGGTCAGTTCGAGATAGCCGCGCCCACCTTTTGTGCGCACCGCGCCCTCCCAATAGACGGGCAGGCCGCTGCGGCGCGCGTCGAGTTCCTGCGCGGCGAACATCGGCGTCAGCCGCCAGCGCGCGACACGGCCACCCACGCGGATGCTCACCTCCTGCGACACCGGATAGACCGCGCCGGTCGCGCCGCTCCGCCAGGTCGCGACCGGCCGGAAAGTCACGTCCCGTGGCCCCAGCGCGGTGGTGGTGCCGTCCGGCCCACGAAGGGCGCCACCCGCCCATAGCGTGCCGCCGCCCTTGCGCCGGATGCGGAACGCCATCAGCGCGGAACCGTCGTCGAAGTTGAGGCCCGTCCAGTCCCAGCCCTGCGCCTCGGGGGCGAGATAGTCGGACGACCATTCGCGATCGAGCCATGCCTCGCCGGTCACCGCGACGATGCGGTCGCCGCGTCGCACCCGGCCAGAGACACGCAGATGCGGGACCGAGTAATAGTAGCTCGCCTGTTCGGGACGCGGACCCTTGCGGCTGTAGCCGCCCAGCCCTTGCGGCAGCGGCGGTTGGGTCGGTCGGAAATCGAGCGCCAGCGCGAAGTCCTTCGCCTCGACCCGTGTCGCCCAGCGGCCATCGGCGGCGCGGCGCAACCGCCAGTCGCGGATCGCGACATCGGCGTCGCCGGTGCGGGCGGCTGCGAGCCCGAAGCCCTGCCGCGCGGCGCGCTCGCCGTGGAGCAGGCGGCCGGTGGCGGGATCGGACAGCGCGGCGTGCGCGAACAGCACCTGTCGCGCGGCGAAGCGGCTGGGGTTCGCTCCGTCGACGGGCGGGCGGGTGCGGAAGAAGGTGACTTGGAAGCCGAGGTCTTCTCCCGCATCGGTGCGCAGCCAGCCGGTGACGTACCACCATTCGGTCCGGAACGCCGGATGCGCGCCGTGGTCGGAGGGGAAGCGCAGCACGATACCTGGGCGGACGACGGGGTAGGAGGTCGCAGCGGGGGCTGCCACCGCGACCGCGGCGAGCCAGGCGAGGAGCAGCACGCGCATCACCAATCCTCCCGCACCGATTGCACCGCATCCCGCGCGGTCGCACGACGGCCCGCCAGCACCGCGGTTGCCGCCGCCGCGCCGGTCAGCGCCGCCGCGACGCCGAGCAGCGTGCCGACCGGCACCTGCGTCGTCATCGTCCAGTTGAATGACTGCGGGTTGATGACGTGGATCAGCACCTGCGCCAGCACCAGACCCAGCCCGATCCCGGCGAGCGCGCCGGTCAGCCCCACCATCGCCCCCTCGGTGGCAAGCATCGCACCGAGCTGGCGGCGGGTCAGCCCCAGATGGCGCAGCATCCCAAACTCGCGCTCGCGGGCGATCGTCTGCGCCGACATCGTCGCCGCCACCCCCGCCAGCCCGACCAGGATCGCCACCGCCTCCAGCAGGTAGGTGACCGCGAAGCTGCGATCGAACAGCGTCAGCGCGAGGCGGCGGAGCGTCGCCGGCTGCGTGACCTCGACCTGGCTGCGCAGTCCCGCCGGCAGGCGAGTAGTCATCGCCTCGCCAACCGCGACCGCGTCGCTGCCGGAAGCAAGCATCGCCGATGCCTCGTCGCGGCCGGTGTCGCCGGTCAGTCGCTGATAGTCCGCCTCGTCGATCAGCACCGCGCCTGCCTGTCGGCCATAGTCGCGCCAGACGCCTGCGACGGTGAACCGGGTGCGGCCGGCGATGGGGAGTGTGATCGTCTCGCCTGGGTCCCAGCCGTAAAGCCGCTGCGCGGGCTCCGACACCCACACGGGCAGCACGTTCGCCGGTAGGGGCGGTGCGCGCTCGATCAGGACGAGCAACGGATCGCGTCCGTCGCGCTCGGGTCTCGCGATCAGGCTGATCGGCGGGCGGTCGGCGGCGATGGTCAGCGGCAACTGGCGACTGAACGCCAGCCGCTCGACGCCGGGCGTGGCGGCGAGGCGCACGCGGGCGGCAGGATCGAAGCTCGCGCCGGTATTGGTGCGCAGGTAGAGATCGGCCCCCAGCACCTGTCCCAGCCATGTGTCCACCGCGCCGCGGAAGCTGGTCACCATCACCGCCATCGCGATCATCAGCGCGGTGGAGGCGACGATGCCGCACAGCGCGGTCGCCGCCTCACCCGGTGCGCCGTGGAGGTGACGGACGGCCAACTGCACAGGCACGCTGCCGCGGGTGCGCCGGGCGAGCGGGGCGAGCAGCGTGCGCGCGAACCACGGCACGCCAGCGACGCCGCCTGCCAGCATCAGCGCCATCCCGGCAAAGCCGAACAGCGGCAGTCCACCGACCGCGGGCAGCAGCGCCGCACCTCCGCCCGCTGCCAGCAAGGCCGCCGCGGGCCACCACGGAACCGAGCGGCGCGGATCGTGCACATCGCCTGCATTCTTCAGCGCCGCAGCGGGCTTGGCGCGCGCAGCGGCACGCGCAGGGATCGCGCTGCCGAGGACGGCGGCGAGCAGACCAAGTCCGAAGAACCCCGCTGCCGCCACCGGCTGAAAGACGACACGCGCGGTGCCGCCGTTGAAATAGCCTGCGCCCAGATCGCCGCCGAACCAGTGCAACGCCGCCCAGGCGAGGCCATAGCCCATGCCAAGCCCAGCGACCGCGCCGACGATCCCGATCACCAGCCCCTCGACCACCACCGCCGCAACGACGCCGCCGCGTGGCATCCCCAGCGTCCGCAGCAGCGCGAACGCACGCTGCCGCCGCGCAACCGACAGCGACTGGGCCGAATAGACCAGGAAGCCGCCGGTCAGCAGCGCGACGAGCGCCAGCATGTCGAGATTGACGCGATAGGCCCGCGACAGCGCTGACCCCTGCGCCCCGCGCGCTTCCGCCGTCGACAGGATCGCGTCGTCGGGAAGGAGCCCGGCGAGCGACGCCTCCGCCGTCTGGCGATCCGCCAACGCCAGGTCGATCCGGTCGATCCTACCGAGCCGGCCGAACCGCCACTGCGCGGCGGCGATGTCCATCACGCCGATGGCCGCGTCCGCATCGGCGGCGGGCAGCGTGCCGGCAATGCGGAGCGGCACCGTGCGGCCGTTGGCGGTGACGTCCACCCGCGCGCCGACCGCGACGCGCATCTGGCTGAGCGCGGCGCGCGACAGGAATAGCGCCGCCTCGTCGAACACGACATCGCCGCTGGCATCGGGGCCGCGCGGCGGCAGCCCGACCAGCGAGGGCGTCACCGCGCCGGCACGGATCACGTCGATCCCCAGTAGCGTCAGCCGTGCCTTGCCAGTCCGGGCGTCCAGCCGGACGACCGGACTGGCATCCGCGACGCCGGCGGCTTGCGCAACGCGGGGATAGAGCCGCTCGTCGATCCCGAGCGGGCTCGTCGCACGCACGGAGAGTTCGGCCGCGCCGTTGACGCCGCGCACCGCGCCATCGAATGACGCGAGTGCAGACCCGTTGACGAGGTGGACGGCGAACCCCAGCGCTACGCCGACCGCGATCGCGACGGCCGTGGTGAGGAAGCGGGCGGGGTGGAACCGCCACTCGCCGCCGATCAGCCAGCCGAGCGCGAGCCGCGCCGACATCAGGCCGGGCTCAGCGACCACGCCGGTCCGTCAGGCCGTCCGCACCCAGCGTCAGCACCCGGTCGGCGACTGCGGCGGTCGCATCGGAATGCGTCACCATCACCCCGGCCGCGCCATTCTCGCGCACGGCAGCAGCGAACAGCGCCAGCACGCGCGCGGCGGTGTCGGGATCGAGATTGCCGGTCGGCTCATCCGCCAGGATCAGCGCAGGGCGGTGGACCAGCGCACGCGCGATCGCGACACGCTGGAGTTCGCCGCCCGACAGGTCCCGTGCATAGGCTTCCCCGCGATCGCCCAAGCCCACCGCCGCCAGCATCGTGCTGGCGCGCGCTTCCGCGGCCGCCGCATCGGGCGACACCAGCGCGAGCGGCAGGGCAACGTTCTGAAGGAGAGTGAGGTAGGGGAGGATATGAAAGGCCTGGAACACGAAGCCGATCCGCTCTCGCCGCAGCCGGGTTCGTGCCGCCTCGTCCAGCGTGCCCAGCACCGTGCCATCGATCGCGACGATGCCTTCGTTCGCTTCGTCTAGCCCAGCGAGAATGTTGAGGAGGGTCGACTTGCCGACCCCAGACTCGCCGATGATCGCAACCAGTTCACCTGCACCGACTTGAAGATCCAGTGACCGAAACAAACGCCGCGGCCCCGGCACCAACTTTCCAAGGTCCTGAACGTCAAGAAGGGTCAGCTGGCCAATCACATATGACAGGTGGTGCAGCTCCGGCATGGCCGCAATGACTTAGCTTCCGTCTGGCAACATGTGTCAATCCCGGCCTGCGCTTGTCCAAAGTTCCACGGCGTTATCGTTGGAAAGCAGCATTCGGGAAAGTGTCAGCCGGCTGCGCACGCTTTCGAATGACTCCCGCGGTCGACGCATTGCTGAGGTCAGGAACCCGCTTTTCCAGAGAAATAATAGGGCGGCTTTCACGCATCGGCTCCCGGATAGGGGGGATAAGCGCCAACACGATTGCCTATCGCAAGGGTAGGGGCACACTTCGAAACCCGCCTGTTCGGGACCAAACCGAACGACGGTTTGAGACTTGGCTTGTGCGACGATTGACAATCCATCGTCCCGACCGGAGACTGGAGTTGGCCGGGTCGCATCCGGCGAGCAGTGGAGACCGACGTGGTTCGTACACGACACCTCGCCCCGGCGGAGATCGCTCTTGCGCAGACCGTCTATGCCTCGACACTGCCGTTCGATCGTATCTTCATCACCGACCTCGATCTCGGCGGGGCGGTGACCCTCGCGGGCATGGACCTGTCCACGCGGAAGTTCGACTACACCATCAACTGGGTGGAGGCGTTCGGCGGCATCGTCGACTTTCCCGGTCGCCGGTCCACCTTGATCCATGAACTGTGCCACGTCTGGCAGGGCGAGAATGGCGCATGGCCGACATTCTACATGGGGCAGTCCATGTGGGCACAGCTGAGCAGCGGCGTACGCGATGTTTGGGAGAAGCGGGAGTGGAAGGGCTGGGGCACCCACCGCAGCACCGCCTATCCGTTCCCAGCCGCCTCGATCGGCAAGGATTGGGCGACGTTCAACGTCGAGCAGCAGGCGTCGATCATCGAGAGTTGGTACATGCCGGAGACTGAGCGGGTGGTGGCGATCGGCAGGGGGCGGCTGCGCATTCACGACTTCGGCCCCGGGGTGCATGGCGGCGGTCGGTCGGAACACGACACGAGGTTCCCCTATGTTCGCGACGTCATCAGAGCGCGCAACCGCAGCGCGGCGTACAAGGCCGTGCAGTTGCCCGCCGGTGGCGACCCGGTCATCAGGTCCCTACAGGAGAATCTCGTCGCGTTGGGCTATCTCGAAGCCCGTCATGCCGATGGTCTGGTAGGCAGCGCCCGGAGCGCCACCCTTGATGCGGTCGCCGAGTTCCAGCGCCGCAACGGCCTCAAGGTTGACAGGGAGCTCGGTGGACCGAACAGCGAGACCCGGCGGAAACTCTCCCGTCCAGCCGGCGGACTGGTGCGGGCGCGATGAGGAGACCCCGCTTCCTGCCGTTTTTCCTAGCTGCGACACTGGTGCTGACCACCGCCTGTCAGCGCAGTACGGGCGGCCCGCTCGAACCCGTGCCGTCGGCCGGTATCGAGGCTGGACAGGATCGGTCCGCAATCCTCCGCGACGGCGACATCATCGCCCGCGTGACGGCGCGGTGGTCCTCCACGGGCGAGAACTCGCTGAGGATAAACTATCGGAATGCGGGACAGGTGCGCCGTACGGTGGCGATCGATGGGTTGAAGATGACGCATTCTACTGGTGAGGCTGCACTACGCACCGCCGTGGATGCCACCGGGGTCGATCTTGCCGATACGCGTACCGACAACGACCGGCCTCGCGTACTTTTCGCGCTGGAGAATGGCACCGGCACGCCGTCGCCGCTTGAACTTCCTCCCGGGGTTTCCCGCGACGTCGACGCTGAGCTCACCAGTTTTTCCAATGATGGGGCAATCCAGACTGACGACAGGATCATCGCCACGATCCCGATGGGTGATCGGGCAGCCGCCGTCATTTTCGTTGCTAGAAAGCCTTGAAGGCAATCGAACCAACGGGAAGGCCAAGCGGGCTACAGCGTGCGCTGCTATAATAGAACATCATCTTGGTGCGACGGGTCGGTAAATACCTGTCGGGCCTAAAGTAATTGCGGTTGGTTCTTTTTGGAGGCCGGCCGTTGTCGAGCGTGCCGCCCGACAAAAGGGTCTGCACGACCCTGATTGCGTTGACCTGCGTATCGACGAAACCCGGGCCCTTGCGCTTCCAATGGCTGCTCGTCAGGCTACGAGCCTCCTACAGGGGCTCTTAGCCTGACGGTATATCGCTCCTTCTCAAGGCCTCTCTAACCCTACTACGCTTCGCCTTTTGACAGATTTGATCCCGTTACCCTTTCCGCACCCATCTCCCCTGTCGCAAACGCTCGGCTTGCACGAACGAACTGTGGCTTGAGCATATAGAGGCAGAGAGAGGGGTGCTTTTCTAGGGGGCCTCCCGAGTCGCACAACTCGTCCAACAGTGAACGCATGGTTACACCCTTCCTGAGTCCCTTGCCACGATACTGCCCTGTGAGAACGATCGAGTCGAAGGCGTATCGCAGTTGGGCTACTTGCTCGCGCGATGTCGGCCGACCGCCGGTGGGTGCACCGCTCATCGGCAGGACCAGCGGAGACAGTGCCACGAAGAGGTCGGACGGTTGAATGCTACTGCCCAGCACGTCTCTCACGTGGCTGTCGAGCGTGTCCAGCAGCGGTAGGGCTGCCGTGATGAACTCAATCAGCAATGCGGTCACGTCTTCTTTCGCCCAACCCGGACGCTGCCCGCAGCCAAGCTGCTGAAGCGCCTTGCGCCCCTGACAGGCTACCTCTTTGCGAAGGGCGCCGGTGTCCCCATGTTTGGCGGCAGCCTTAGCGTAGACCTTGTATGCCGCGCCCTTTCGCTGTCTCCACCAGCGCGCCACCGGACAGCCTTGCTCCCCAGCAGCCCCAGCGCGGTAGACACTTCGCTCCAGCCAGCGCGTACCTTGGACCACAGAATGGCACAGGAGAAGCGTCGCATCGAGCGGATCGTCAACGGCCTCGTCGCGGCATAGTTCGGCCCGGCGCAACCTTATGGACTCCTCGCTGGTAATGGTCGTCTCGGGCAGAGCGTCTTCAAGGCAACGGCCAAGTTCGTCCACCATTGCTGCTGCATAACGGTGCTGGTGCTCGATCAAGCGGCAGGTGTCCGCAGGCGTCGGCCCGATATAGTTGGTCCTCCCGTCGTATGTGGCGCCCGGCACGGCCATGGGGACCAAATTGGAGAGATAGTCGAGCGGCTCCAATCGGATCGTACTGCGCTGCGTGATCCGGTACGCATGAATCCCAGCCGGCACGATGTTCAACTCCGCGACTGCGGTAGCCATCACACCCTCTATGGCGCAACCAAGATCGAGTACCATCCACCCGGGACCTCGCGCCGCGCTCCTTGGCGCATTGAGGATGCCCGCGGTATTCAAATAGTGCCGGAACGCATCAAAGTCCGCAGGCGTGACGTGGTCGAGCCTAGCGGACGGGCCGATCTCGACGAGGTCAAGCACGGCGCCAGCGTTCGCCGTTGGCGGCGTCGTATTCATGGAAATTTGTCGCTCCTGAGCAGGCAAGCTGATCGCGGGCACCGGCCTATGCTGGCGGCACATCCAGTGAGGTGCGCCGCCAGCATAGTCAGTTCATCATTGCACTTGCATCGGATGCGCCATCGATCGTCACTCCATTAGAGCGGGCGAGGTGGAACAGCTTGGCGCTTGGGCCACCCGGCAGGGCGAATAAGTGTGCAATGCCCTCGATACAAATTATGTCGTCTAATACTCGGGATTAGTACAATGCATTAAAGCTCGGGCCATCATCACCTAGCTTTAATGCTGCCGTAGCCCCTTATAAAGATGATATGAAATGATAACAGATTTGTGATTAGTCTTTAAAATTCATACGCGTCGTACAGCGTGGGTTTTTGACGAGTATCCTTGCCGAAGATTTGATGTCCGTCCTTCACCCTGAAGGCGTGCCGCAAAAACGCATCGAGGTGATGCGCATGGAAATATACGGCGTCTGTATGTGTCGGGAGGAGGGGAATATGCCGGAGAACAATGGTTTCGTCGATATGGCTGTTAAGCCATTCTTCCGGCGTGCCTTCATCGACCTCACCGTACCATTCAAAACGCTCTGACAGAGCGGCAACGTCATTCAGGATTTCGTTGTTCATGTCGACGTAATCAAAGCAATCGGGGTAAATGGTAAACGGGGGGAATTCGACGTCAAGCGGCCTCGCCGGCGCCATAAAACGCGGGCGGATGATCGCCTGCATGACCGGTGGACTAATTAGCGCACGTTGGTAGCCTGCGCCAAAGTGGTTCACGGCTGATGCCTCATCCATGATGCGATCAAGATAGCGACCCCGAAACATGCAAGCTCCAGGGTCGATATCCCAAAGGTCGTCTTCGCAGACCCCGCTGGTGAAAAAAGTCATGTCCTGTCCTTCCGTTAGGCAGCGAGCCAGCACGGCACCGCTGCGGCCTGAAGGGGTGTACGCCTCGCTATGGCGCACAAAACGGTCGCTACCCAGAAATCCGAAAAATCGTTATCCATTGGCTGGTGTGTCGCTGGGGGTGGTAACGGTTCCAATGGGTGAAGTCGGATCATCGGTGAATTTCGTCCGCCAGCTAATACTTGAACTGAGCCGATTCACGGGGATGAGAGGAGCCGTCGTGACGCAGGCGCTCAATGATGCCGGTTTCCCCGAAGACCATCTTCCGTCACGGAGCGCTGCGGATTTTTTTACGGGTGGGAAGGCAGCTATCGGCTGGAAAGCGAAGCTGACACGCGGGCAACTTAATGCCGCGATGGCGGTGATGTTTCTGCGTACGAGATACAGCAATGGCCAGCCGGGTGGCTTGCTGCTGATGTGGCATCCGACGACAAGATGGTTGTATGCGCGTTTAACTGGGCCACGAAAGGCGGCGGAACCTGACTTTCATCGTTGGATCGATAGGAAGCTGTTGGATGGCGCAACGCGTTATGCACGTATAAGAGCCATGGTTGATCAGCATGAGAAAGGGGCTGTTAAAGAGAGCGGTTCATCCGATAAAAAGCGCTCTGGCCGTCTTCCTAAGCCGGATTTTGCGTATTTTCCAAGGATTATAGTTCTAAGCGACGGTCTGCACGATGACGGGTATGAGCCAAACTTTTCCGATTGGCATTTCGAACCACGGGTTACTCCGAAAGGATTTATGGGTGACAGTGGAGATTACGTATTTAATTTGCGAGATTTGCCTAGCAGCGGAAGCCCGCATGACTTTATAAGCCACATCTTCGGAGGATACATCTTCGAAGATTTCTTATTTACAATTGGAAGGCGTGGGAAACGTTACAAGGTGATGTCACCTCAGATTTCTGTACCCGGTCGCTTGGGAATTATCGGTGATAAAGGCAGGAGGTGGCGGAATCTACTGCGGATGCCTGAGTTTGGAGAAAGTCGCTCAAAAAGAGGGCCTTTTGAGAGCTCGCGTCGACGAAAATCAGGTAAAATTTGATTTAGCCATTACGATCGGACAGTCTAATTCAGGATTTTGCCAGCGCGATTCTTTAGTTCGAATTGAAGGAAGCGGTGTGGGACATATTCGTCGCGAGAGCGTCACGTCTGCCCGGAGCTCGTCGGACGAACGATAGCAAGGTGGAGGAAGCAGACGACGATCGAGAATTTGCCGACTGAGCAGATGGCCCCTCATTCCACGACCCTGACTGAAGCCGAGATGGCGGCGGTAGTGGCGTTCCGGCGGCCCACGCTCTTGCCGTTGGATGACTGCCTCTAGCGCTGCAACCTACGATGGCGTCTGACGCGCTCCAGCGCCGCATCGGCGCCTGCAGCGGTACGGCATCTCCGGACTGTCGTACATCAAAGGCGATAAGCCCAAACGACTAAGCCCCAAGCGTTACTCGATCGGAACTTCCACATGGATATCGCTGAGGTGCAGATCGCCAAGACAAGCTCAACAGGTATGTCGGATTACACCCGCACCAGCAAGTTCGCGGTCACCGTCAATGTTTGATCGCAACTTGCTTTCCGCAGATGCCTCGAAAAAAATGGTGTTTGACTGAGGCGCGGTGGACTGATCGCTAAACAAGGGAGCCTGGTTGATTGGCAGAGGGCCTTCAGGGCAGCTGTGAGCCCGCCTCACGCGCCGCTCGTCTGTAACCTTGATGAGGGCAAGGGCCTCGTCGAAGCGGTGACGTGACCCCCGCCTTTCATCCAGCGGCAACCAGAGACCGACCGGTGTTGTCGCGCATGAGCGCAGGTGAAGCAACGGGTGGGGTTAACCCCGCCCGTTGCTGTTCGAGTTCGGCGGCGAACGCCGCCGGGGTGGCGTCGCCGAGCGAGGAGTGCGGCCGCTCGGTGTTGTCGTCATCGACCCAGCGGGCGAGGATGGCCCTGGCCT
>NZ_BAABBF010000017.1:2500-5840 GCF_039537815.1 Sphingomonas cynarae
CGAGTTTCGTGTCACCTGCTCCCATAGGTCCCATCAAAGTATCACTTTGATGGGCGGGAAAGGTGATCCAGTGTTGTTGTTGGTGGTGTGGACTCTCAAGCGTGAGGTAAGGGCAATTCGTGGATGCCTTGGCATGTACAGGCGAAGAAGGACGTGGCACGCTGCGATAAGCGTCGGTGAGGTGTGAGCAACCTTTGACCCGACGATTTCCGAATGGGGAAACCCACCTATCCGATTAATCAGCTGAGCCGCTTGGCGGCACGCTTCACGCGTGTCGCCTGGAGGCGCAGGTGGTTAATTGGTTCAGGTATCTTGAGACTGAATACATAGGTTTCGAGAAGCGAACCCGGTGAACTGAAACATCTCAGTAGCCGGAGGAAAAGACATCAACCGAGATTCCGTTAGTAGTGGCGAGCGAACGCGGACCAGGCCAGTGCCTGAATTTCAACTAGCAGAACGATCTGGAAAGTTCGGCCATAGCGGGTGACAGCCCCGTATGCGAAAGTGAGAATTCAGGACTCGAGTAGGGCGGAACACGTGTAATTCTGTCTGAACATGGGGGGACCACCCTCCAAGCCTAAATACTCGTACATGACCGATAGCGAACTAGTACCGTGAGGGAAAGGTGAAAAGCACCCCGATGAGGGGAGTGAAACAGTACCTGAAACGGATTGCCTACAAGCAGTTGGAGGGTCCTTGAGGCCTGACAGCGTACCTCTTGCATAATGGGTCTGTGACTTAATGTTTCAAGCAAGCTTAAGCCGTTAGGTGTAGGCGCAGCGAAAGCGAGTCTGAATAGGGCGACAGAGTTTGAAGTATTAGACCCGAAACCCGGCGATCTAGGCATGACCAGGATGAAGGTGCAGTAACATGCACTGGAGGTCCGAACCGATTAACGTTGAAAAGTTACCGGATGAGTTGTGTTTAGGGGTGAAAGGCCAATCAAGCCGGGAAATAGCTGGTTCTCCGCGAAAACTATTGAGGTAGTGCCTCGGATGGACACCTCAGGGGGTAGAGCACTGGATGGTTGCGGGGGTCGCGAGATCTACCAACACTAACCAAACTCCGAATACCTGAGAGTGATATCCGGGAGACAGACGGCGGGTGCTAAGGTCCGTCGTCAAAAGGGAAACAGCCCTGACCTACAGCTAAGGTCCCCAAGTCACGTCTAAGTGGGAAAGCATGTGGAAATCCCAAAACAACCAGGAGGTTGGCTTAGAAGCAGCCATCCTTTAAAGAAAGCGTAACAGCTCACTGGTCTAAACAAGGGTTTCTGCGGCGAAGATGTAACGGGGCTCAAGACGTGCACCGAAGCTTAGGGTGTGCCGCTGATGCGGTACGCGGTAGCGGAGCGTTCCGTAAGCCTGTGAAGCGATCTGGTAATGGGTCGTGGAGGTATCGGAAGTGCGAATGCAGACATGAGTAGCGATAAAGAGGGTGAGATGCCCTCTCGCCGAAAGACCAAGGGTTCCTGCGCAAGGCTAATCCGCGCAGGGTGAGCCGGCCCCTAAGACGAGCCCGAAGGGGGTAGTCGATGGGAACCACGTTAATATTCGTGGGCCTGGTGGTGTGTGACGGATGGTGTGTGTTGTACGTCCTTATCGGATTGGACGTGCTTCGAAACTGTTCCAGGAAATAGCCCCACCGTATAGACCGTACCCGAAACCGACACAGGTGGTCAGGTAGAGTATACCAAGGCGCTTGAGAGAAGTGTCCTGAAGGAACTCGGCAAATTGCCTCCGTACCTTCGGAAGAAGGAGGCCCTCACAGCGCGCAAGCGTTATGAGGGGGCACAGGCCAGGGGGTAGCGACTGTTTAGCAAAAACACAGGGCTCTGCTAAGTCGGCTTCAAGACGACGTATAGGGCCTGACGCCTGCCCGGTGCCTGAAGGTTAAGTGGAGGGGTGCAAGCTCTGAAATGAAGCCCAGGTAAACGGCGGCCGTAACTATAACGGTCCTAAGGTAGCGAAATTCCTTGTCGGGTAAGTTCCGACCTGCACGAATGGCGTAACGACTTCCCCACTGTCTCCAGGACATGCTCAGCGAAATTGAATTCTCCGTGAAGATGCGGAGTACCCGCGGTTAGACGGAAAGACCCCGTGCACCTTTACTGCAGCTTCAGAGTGGCATTAGGAAGGAACTGTGTAGCATAGGTGGGAGGCTACGAAGCATCGGCGCCAGCTGATGTGGAGCCATAGGTGAAATACCACCCTGTTGTTTTCTGATGTCTAACTTCGATCCATGAAACTGGATCAAGGACCCTCTGTGGCGGGTAGTTTGACTGGGGCGGTCGCCTCCTAAAGAGTAACGGAGGCGCGCAATGGTGGGCTCAGGCCGGTCGGAAACCGGCTGTTCAGAGTGCAATGGCATAAGCCCGCCTGACTGCGAGACTGACAAGTCGAGCAGAGACGAAAGTCGGTCATAGTGATCCGGTGGTCCCTCGTGGAAGGGCCATCGCTCAACGGATAAAAGGTACGCCGGGGATAACAGGCTGATAACCCCCAAGAGCTCATATCGACGGGGTTGTTTGGCACCTCGATGTCGGCTCATCACATCCTGGGGCTGGAGCAGGTCCCAAGGGTTTGGCTGTTCGCCAATTAAAGTGGTACGTGAGCTGGGTTCAGAACGTCGCGAGACAGTTTGGTCCCTATCTGCCGTGGGCGTCGAAATTTGAGAGGAGTTGACCCTAGTACGAGAGGACCGGGTTGAACGTACCTCTGGTGTACCTGTCGTCGTGCCAACGGCGCAGCAGGGTAGCTATGTACGGACGGGATAACCGCTGAAAGCATCTAAGCGGGAAGCCTCCCTCGAGATAAGATTTCTCAGAGCGGTCGAAGACCACGACCTTGATAGATCGGATGTGGAAGCGCGGTAACGCGTGAAGCTAACCGATACTAATCGCTCTATTCGCGCTTGAGAGTTACACACCATCAACAACAGCACTGGCACACAGCCAGAACGCGGTTGACGATGCGGATGATACTCCCAGCCAGGTGCATCGATTTTAGAACCGCACAACCCCCATCACCACAGGCTCCATTGCCTGGTGACCATAGCGTTTGTGTCCCACCCGATCCCATCCCGAACTCGGCCGTGAAACCAGACCGCGCCAATGGTACTATCGCTCAAGCGATGGAAGAGTAGGTCGTCGCCAGGCATTGAAGCCCGTGGCGATGGGACATGTGCACCAGAACCCATTCACAAAATCTCCTCCCCCGCATCCCAACGGGGAAGGTACACGCCGGCACCAACAAGCCGGCCACCGCGGGGTGGAGCAGCCCGGTAGCTCGTCAGGCTCATAACCTGAAGGTCACAGGTTCAAATCCTGTCCCCGCAACCA
>NZ_BAABBF010000018.1:0-2947 GCF_039537815.1 Sphingomonas cynarae
TGTTTCTTTCTTCGAGTTAGGCGATGCCGATGCTGACGGCGATGAGCATATCCCGCAAACTGGGCCTGTCGTTCCTGCTGATCTGTGCAGCGGCGCTGGCGATGATGGTGGTGCTGTACACCAACTTCAGCGCGATCCGGGAGGCGACGGTGGAGAGCAACGCCAGCCAGTCGCTCTACGCCCGCGCGCAGACGCTGGAGACGTCGCTGCTGCGCCAGAACAGCCAGTTGCGTGGCTATCTGGTGACGGCGGATCCGACCTATCTGAAATCCTACGAGGAGGCGCGGGTCGAATATGATGCGACCGCCGCCGGACTGGCGACGGTGCTGAGCGGGGCGGAACGCGACGCGCTGCTGACCTCGCGGCGCGAGACGCTGGCCTGGCGGCGCGACTGGGGCGACCGGCTGATCGCCCGGGTGAAGGGCGGGGCGCGGGCCGCGGCGGAGGACGAGGTGCGCGGCGCCGGCAAGGCGGTGCTGGTGAGTGCGGCGGTGCTGCCGCTGCGCGCGATCCGCGATGCCGAGACGAGCGCGATCGCGCGCAACGCCACCCGTCAGGAAGGCGCCATCGCGATGGGCTTCGCTGCGATGGCGGTCGGCGGCATTCTGCTGATCGGACTGGCGGTGCTGCTGGCGGTGCTGCTGGCCCGGGCGATCTCGCGCCCGGTGACGGCACTGACGCGGACGATGGCCGAACTGGCGACGGGCCGCACCGACGTCACCGTGCCCGCCACCGACCGGGGCGACGAACTGGGCGCGATGGCGCGGGCGGTGTCGGTGTTCCAGGATGCCGCGATCGCCAAGCAGGCCGCCGATGCCGCCAAGGCGCAGGCCGATGTCGCGCAGAAGCTGGTGGTCGACACGGTATCGACGCAGCTGGCCCGGCTGTCCGATGGCGACCTGACCGCACGGATCACCGCGGACTTTCCCGAGGACTATGCCGCGCTCCGGACGAACTTCAACGAGGCGCTGGTCCGGCTGCACGATCTGATCGGCTCGGTGTCGGAGAGCGCGACCGCGATCCGCACCGGCTCCGGCGAGATCGCGCAGGCGTCCGAAGACCTCGCACGCCGTACCGAAAGCAACGCCGCCTCGCTGGAAGAGACGGCCGCCTCGGTCACGCAGATGGACGGCCGCCTGCGCGCCTCGGCGGTCGCGGCGACGCGGACGGTGGAACGCGCCGATCAGGCGATCGCCACGGTCGGTGGCGGCCGTGCGGTGGCGGATGAAGCGGTGCAGGCGATGGGCCGGGTGTCGGACAGCGCCAAGGGCATCGACTCGGTGATCGAGGGGCTCGACAAGATCGCCTTCCAGACCCGCGTGCTGGCGATGAACGCCGCGGTCGAGGCGGGCCGGGCGGGCGATGCCGGACGCGGCTTCGCAGTCGTCGCCGATCTTGTCTCCGCCCTCGCGATGCGGGCCGAAGAGGAAGCCAAGCGCGCGCGTGACCAGTTGACGGTGACGCAGACCGACATCGTCACTGCGGTCGAGGCGGTGACGAAGGTTGACGGCGCGCTCGCCAACATCTCGGGCGACGTGGCGCAGGTCCACGAACTGCTGGCGACGATGGCGGCGGACAACCAGGCGCAGTCGGCGGCGATCACCCAGATATCCGCCGCGATCGGCACGATGGACCAGTCGACCCAGCAGAACGCCGCGATGGTCGAGGAAACTTCGGCTGCCGCGCGCAACCTGTCCACCGAAGTCGGCAGTCTCGCCGATCAGGCGGGGCGCTTCGTCACCGCCCGGCGTGGCTCGGCCCGGCCTGCCGGCCGGCAGATGACGCCGGCGCGCTTCGCCGGCCCGGTCCGTAACCTGCCCGCCGCCGCCGTTACCGCGCTGGTCCGCGCGGATGACGACTGGCAGGAGTTCTAGACATCTTCCTGTCGGCCATCGAGGCGGCATCCGAAGGCGAGGCGCCGGACGGGGCGGTGCTGGCGCGGCAGGCGGTGGTGCTGCGCGCGCTGGGCCAGCCGTTCGTCGCCGCGCTGCTCGACGCCGGGCAACGCCAGCTCCACCGGGCGCCGCGGACCGCCGCGCTGATCCGCGGCTGGCCGGGGGATGCCGCCGCCGCCGGTCTGGCGATGCGCTTCAACGGCGCGCTGCATGCGCTGGCCCGCACCGACGAAGGGACCGCGCTCGCCGCGCTGCTTCGCCACGAGCATGACGATGTCGATGCGGCGGTGGGTGCGGTGATCGCCGGGCACGACGATTTCATCGTCGGCTGGATGCGCGATCCGCCCCAGACCAACGAGGTCGCGCGCGCCGGGGCGATCATGGCGGCGCTGATGGTCGTGGCCGCGACGTTCGACCTGCCCTTCACGCTGATCGAGCTGGGCTCGAGCGCGGGGCTGAACCTGAACCTGGCCCGTTACCGTTACGATCTGGGCGGTCGCCGGGTAGGGCCGGAAGCCTCGCCCGTCCTCGTCGCGCCCGTCTGGCAGGGGCCGCCGCCACCCGCTGGCGTGGTACGGATCGCGGCCGCGCGCGGCGTCGACCTTCGGCCGCTCGACGTCACCGATGCCGCCGCGTGCGCGCGGCTCTCCGCCTTCGCCTGGACCGACGACCCCGACCGCGCCGGCCGGCTGACCCGGGCGATCGCGCTGGCGCAGGCGCATCCGCCGGTGATCGACCGGGGCGATCTCACCCGCTGGCTGCCGCGGCAACTGGCGACGCCGCAGCCGGCCGGGCTGTGCCGGGTCGTCTTCCATTCGATGGTGCTGCAATATCTCGAGCCCGGGCAGCGTGCCGCGATCGTCGCCGCCATCCACCGCGCCGGCACCCGTGCCGACCCGACCCGGCCGCTCGCCTGGACCGGCTTCGAGTGGACCGAATGCCGCCGCGAGGTCCGCCTGATGCTCACCTGCTGGCCCGGCGGCACCACCCACCACCTCGCCACCTGCCACCCCTATGGTGAGTGGATCAAATGGCTTCAGTCATGACGGGAG
>NZ_BAABBF010000019.1:0-2406 GCF_039537815.1 Sphingomonas cynarae
AGGAAGGGACGAAGGCGGGCCGTTGGCGCGCGAGCACCGGCGCCCGTGCTGGCGCTGCCCAACCAGCGCTGGAGTCTGGACTTCGTCCACGATCAGCTCGCCACCGGTCGCCGGTTCCGGGTGCTGAGCCAAAGCCCGCCGATCGCTTGCAACGCGGGCAGCGGGGCATTCTGAGGTCCTGCCCAGTAACCAAGCCCCAGGCCGGCGATCAGACCGGCCAGGATACGTCCGACGGCAGGGATCTTCATGGCGGATGGGGTGCCCGTCCGACCGTCGTGCCCATGACCTGCACGGCGAAGCGTTCCATTTCCTCAGCCTGAGGGCTCATCTGCAACAGGAGGAGGTCAAGGCCCGCCGCCTCATATTCTGCGATACGCTCCTTCAACTGCTCGGGCGTTCCGACCAGATTGGGGCGCAGGCCGCGGTTGGACACCGAATATTCCTGGAGCTTCAACTCCCGCTCCAGCTGCGTGCCCGACAGCCATTGATCCAAATTGGCATAGCCGGCGGGCAGGTCGGTAACGGTGGTGATGCGCTCCAGTTCGCGCTTCGCTTCCGCCTCGCTGTCGCGCACGATCGCATAAGCGGCCATGCCATAGTGCATCGGCGGCCCCCCAGCGGCGCGGCGCCGCGCCGCCATGTCGGCGATCTTGGGCGCGATCGCGGCGACGGGATCCCCGTGCATGACATAGGCATCGCATCGGCCCACGATCATCGCCTTGGCCGCTTCACTTTCGCCGCCCGCATAGACCATCGGCCGCCTGACGGGTTTGGGCGCGCAGATCGCCTCCTCGGTCGTGTAGAACTTGCCGGAGAAGCTGAACCGATCCTTCGTCCACAGACCGTCGACGACCGCCAACCATTCCGCGGTACGCGCGTAACGGTCGTCATGCTGGTCGAATTGCAGGCCATATTGGCGTGCCTCGTCCGCCCACCAGCTCGAGACGACGTTGAGCAACAGGCGGCCGCCGGCGATCCGGTCGATGTTCGCCGCCGCCTTGGCGAACAGAGCGGGATGATGGAAATTGGGTCGCACCGCGACCATCAGCTCCAGCCGCTCCGTCACCGCGGCCAGCGCGGCCGCGGTCGACCAGGCATCAAGCGCAGGCTGTTCGACCCCTTTGATATCGTTCAGGTTCAGCTCGGCGATCAGGGTCAGGTCATAGCCCCATCGTTCGGCATTCTGTGTCAGCGCCTTCGCATAGGCCCAGCTCGCGTCCATGCCCTCGTCGGGAACGTTGCGCAGCCAACCGCCGAACACCGGCATCCAGAACCCGTAGCGCATCAGCGTGCCTCATCGATCCAGCCGACGATCCGGTCGACCAGCCGATCGTGCGGGTCCCAGCCCAGCACGTCGAGCGGCTTCGCGACAAAGTTCGACAGCGCATTGACGTCATAGAAGCGGGGCGTGCCGTCGCGGTCGTCGATCATCACCTCGACCCCGCCAAGATCGAGCGAGGCGGCCCGCGCGATGGCCTCGGCGGCTTCGCGTAGCGGTGCCGGCGGCTCGGTCGCCGTCATCGTGATCGCGCTGCCCGGAACCTGGCAGGCATCCGCAGGGCACAGGTCGAACGCTCCGCCCCCGGCAACGTCGATCGCATAGAGATAGGTGCGGTCGAGGGTTTCAATCCGGGTGATCGTGCCGCCCCGGGCGGGGACAAAGTCCTGCACCAGCAGCACGCCGTCGATGCTGGTCGGCAAGCTGCCATCGGTCACCGCTGCGCGCAGCGCATCCGCGTCGTCGAAGCGCATGATCCCGGCACCGGCCCCGCCGATATTGGCCTTCACCACCAGCGGAAAGCCGATCGTCGCTGCGGCCGCAGGTACGTCGACCGCACGGTGGACGACGCGGGTCGCGGGGATCGCGAGCCCCAGCGAGGCGATGAGAGCGAGCTGGCGAGCCTTCGACGTATCGATCGCCAGCGCGGCCGTACCGTTCAGCACCCGCGCGCCCGACATTTCCCATCGTGCAAGCAACGACTGCGCCCAGAAGATCGGATGCTCCGCCTCGCGCAGGAACGCCGACATCGCCAACCGGCTGAGGATGACGGGGGCCGGGGCCTGGCCCTGCGCCGGATCGAAGCCGGTGCGCGTGGTCAGCGCGTCATAGGCGACGCCGCGCCGGTCGAGGGCGGCGAACAACGGCGCAAACCATTGCGGATGTTCGTAAAGGATAGCGAGATCAGCAGTCATGGCGACATGCCATGCCATGCCGGAGCCGCAGGCCGATGCAAACCGGTGCGGGCTTGCCTCGCTCCAAGATCAGCTTTCAAGACACACTAGGTTTTGTCTGCATTCATCGTAACCAGATCATGGCACAGGCGAGATGTACGAAGCCAATGAAGGCAGTGATGGTTTTCTCGCAGCGCAGGGCGATGCGGCGGAAGCGTTTGAGCTTGTTGAAGA
>NZ_BAABBF010000020.1:0-1652 GCF_039537815.1 Sphingomonas cynarae
TCTTCAACAAGCTCAAACGCTTCCGCCGCATCGCCCTGCGCTGCGAGAAAACCATCACTGCCTTCATTGGCTTCGTACATCTCGCCTGTGCCATGATCTGGTTACGATGAATGCAGACAAAACCTAGAGCGCGGTGAGGGCGTAGATCTGACAACCGCTCCCGCCAATGTCATATGGAAGCAGACCGCCGACCAGACGCAGCAGGATGCGGTCGAGGCTGACGCAATGGCCATCATGGAGGGCATGGCTACAACATCATCTCTCATCGTGGGCAGTGCTACGGACCCTAGATCGCGAGTCGCATTCGCCAAGGCTCATGTCGGCGTACAGGTCGTCGAGCGGGCCGATATGCCCGAAGTGAGGGATTCGGCTCAAGACATTGGGAGCAAAAAGGACCGTGACAGACTGAATGCTGTTCTGAAGTTCGCTCGATCGGTAATGTCTCACATCGACAACGACTTAGTGGACCGGCTTAATAAAATCACAGCCGGTACCGTTGTACCTGAAAGCGATGCGGATTTTGCCTTCGTAGCCGCCCGGCAAAACGTAACATTCGGCAACCTGGCGCGGCTGCTCGAATCGTGGGCCGTCGATCCCGACCGAAACGTGTTCCGCCCCGATCTTCTCAACGTCATGGTGGACGGGATGCGTCGGACTGCTGAGGACGGCGAGTTGAAGACCTCGGTCCTTGAGGTGCGTGAGGCCAAGCGTAGCAAGGGTCGGGATGTTCCGGCGCTGGGCATCGGCAGTACGCTACTGCTCAAGGGGCTTGAGGCGGAGCGAGTAATCATCCTCGACGCGCGTTCTATGAGCGCCTGTAACGCCTATGTTGCTCTTAGCCAGGCTTCCAAGTCCGTTACGGTTATTTCGAAAAAGTCGGTGATCGGTCGATCATGAATCGCAATCTACGGCCAAAGCAAGCCGAGCATAACTGATCCGACGGGGAATAAGATGCCAAGCGAATATACGCATAGCGAATGTTTCTCGTTCTTCGGCACGGTGCCCAAGAACACCAGATGGAGTTGGTCGGGTCGCAGCGAGGACGGCTGTGACGTTTCGGTCACGCTTTGGCAGGACCGATTTGAGGACAAGGGCCGCATCTATCGCAGCTGGCAATCGGATAGGCCCGGCGAATGGAAGTCTCGACCGGGCTTCGTCGAATTAATCGAGAACCCCGCCCATGCGCAAAACGTCAATGCAGGGATCGTTCACGTCATTCTGGCGCAGCCACGAGATAAGGCGGCCGTCCCGCGTTCGATCGCCCGCTGCTTCCCTCATCCGACACTGAGAATGCGTGTCGTCGAGCTTGATGAACAGGAGGGGACGCGTTCGTGCTCGAACGATATGAACAAGCGGCTGGTGACTGACGGGGAACGGCACCGGGCGTTTTACAGACTGGCTGCTAACCTATTGATCTCGCTCGCCAAGATTCGCATGTTTTTTACAGCTTTGAACAGCGTTAAACACAAGCGACTATAAACGCCAAAAAGCCCGCTAAGTCATTGAACTAGCGAGCTTTTGTATATGGTTGCGGGGACAGGATTTGAACCTGTGACCTTCAGGTTATGAGCCTGACGAGCTACCGGGCTGCTCCACCCCGCGGTGGCCGGCTTGTTGGTGCCGGCGTGTACCTTCCCCGTTGGGATGCGGGG
>NZ_BAABBF010000021.1:0-1585 GCF_039537815.1 Sphingomonas cynarae
CTCACCATCCGGACCGCGCGTTCGCGGACCTCGCGTGAAAACTTGTTCGTCGTCTTGCTCATTTCCAATGCTCCTACTCACAAGTGGGAGCCTCCGGGAAACCCGGGACGCTTCACACCTGCTGCCGGGAAACAGGCGAATGTGGTCATGTTTGTCATCCCGACGTCGGCGTTGTTCGACGCCCGCAGAGAAATGCATCTCACTCGCAGCCGGCATGATTAACCCAGTTCCGCTTGTTCCATACCCGCGACTGGACGATGTCGCCGAACCGCCAGAAGCGAGTTTGCCGCCGATGGCGACCTGCTTTCACGATCGTCCAACATTCACCATGCGGCAGGCCGACGATCCGGTGGATGTGCGTTGCCGTGACGAGATGCACCGTGCCGGGAAGGCGTTCGACATACTCGCTGCGCCACGTACCATCAGGCGCGACGTGGAACACTTCGTCGACATAGCCGCCCGCGAGGATTTTCGTTTCGAACGGCCACGGGTGATCGTGCGGATTGGCGTGCGGTTCTTCCCGGCGGAATCGGTGAAGTGCTTGGCCGTCGCTCAGATGATATTTGGTGAAAGCTGGCGACATGCGCTCGGCCCTGACGATGTCGATCCCGGCAGGGATATAGGCTCGTGCGGTGCGGGGTAGTCTGTACGTCATCTCAGGCATCCTGCTTCGACCCGACATGCCTCGAGGCGCATTCGATTCCTGCAATCACGATTGACCCGGTTGCGTTTGCCGCAAATGACCAGTGACGCCATTTGGTATGAGTATGCTGCGATGCAGCAATCTGAAATTCGAGGCTCATATGTTCACCCTGATCACGCTCATCCTGCGCCTGCGCGCTATGGCTAATCAAGCGGCTGCCCCGGCGGTAACCATCGTGGCTGCCAACGATACGGGTGTCATCGAGCGTATCGCTCGCGCTGCCTGATACTACCGACCTCGCTACTTAAACGCGGGGTGACAAGATGCCAAGCCAGTCGAGGTCATTAGCTTCGACTAGTGGCGACTATACCTTTCCGCGCCCGTGTAGCGGTGATCAAGCCCAGTCCCGCTGCAACGAGACACAATTCTGCCTCACCGGCACGCCTCTTGACTAACCGTTTGTATCCGGTTGCATGGCCCCATGCTAGCCGCGCAAACTATGACCTCGGTCACGTTGTTTTTCTAGACCTAATGCTGAATCAGGAGTGGTCACAACGTTTTATCAGCTGTGGTCACATCGAGCCGTATGCCCGTCACCTGATGGACGCGGCGGATCAGCGTTTTCCGTGACGCCAGTTCGTAGGCTTTGGTCTGCCCGTCCATTTCGGCAGCGATGATTGATGCGATGCACGCGGGCACCGTCTCGAATGACGTCACTTACAGACTCCTCGATAGGCTGGAATGGTTCAACACCATGAGCGCTGTCCGACTATGCGGAGATATCGATGCCGGAGTTCGTGGAGTTACCGATGACGTGACCCCCGCCTTTCGTCCAGCGGCAACCAGAGACCGACCGGTGTTGTCGCGCATGAGCGCAGGTGAAGCAACGGGCGGGGTTAACCCCGCCCGTTGCTGTTCGAGTTCGGCGGCGAACGCCGCCGG
>NZ_BAABBF010000022.1:0-1335 GCF_039537815.1 Sphingomonas cynarae
CGGCAGCAGGTGTGAAGCGTCCCGGGTTTCCCGGAGGCTCCCACTTGTGAGTAGGAGCATTGGAAATGAGCAAGACGACGAACAAGTTTTCACGCGAGGTCCGCGAACGCGCGGTCCGGATGGTGAGCGATCACCGGGCGGATCATCGTTCGGAATGGGATGCGATGGTGTCCATTGCCGGCAAGATCGGTTGCACGGCGGAAACGCTGCGGCGCTGGTGCCGTGACGAGGCCGGTCGGCGCGCAGGACCAGCAGCGATGGCGGACGATGACCGCGCCCGGCTGAAGCTGCTCGAGCGCGAAGTGAAGGAGCTTCGCCGCGCCAACGAGATACTTTGGAAGGCGTCGGCATATTTCGCAATGGCGGAGCTCGACCGCCACGGGCGATAACGATGGCGTTCATCGACGCTCATCGCAAGGAGCTGGGTATCGAGCCGATCTGCCGGGAACTGGCGGTCGCCCCCTCCTCGTATCATCAACATGCCGCACGCCTCGCTGATCCGGGCAAGCGCTCCGGCCGTGCCCGGCGTGACGACGAGTTGAAGGGCCATATCCGGCGCGTTCACGAGGCCAGCTTTGGCCTGTACGGCTCGCGCAAGGTTTGGCGCCAGCTGCTGCGCGATGGCGTCACCATCGCCAAATGCACGGTCGAGCGGCTGATGAAGGCGATGGGGCTGGCCGGTGTCCGACGCGGGAAATCCTGCGTCACCACCGTTCCCGACCGCAAGGCACCGTGCCCGCTCGACAAGGTCAACCGGGAGTTCAAGGTCAAGCGGCCGAACGCGCTGTGGGTCGTGGACTTCACTTACGTCCATAGCTGGGCGGGCTTTGTCTACGTGGTGTTCGTCATCGATGCGTTCGCCCGCCGGATCGTCGGCTGGAAAGTCAGCAGCAGCGCGACCGCGGGCTTCGTGCTGGATGCCCTGGAGCAGGCCATCCATGCCCGTCGCCCCACGGCCAGCGATGGTCTCATCCACCACTCGGACAGGGGCTCGCAATACCTTGCCATGAGCTACACCCAGCGCCTGGCCGAGGCAAAGCTGGTGCCCTCGGTCGGCAGCGTCGGGGACTCCTATGACAATGCCCTCGCCGAGACGATCAACGGGTTGTTCAAGGCAGAAGTCATCTGGCGGCAGCGCTCATGGCCGAGCCGCGCCGCTGTCGAAATGGCGACGCTGCGATGGGTGAACTGGTTCACCAATCATCGCCTCTTCGGACCTATCGGCTACGTCACCCCCGCCGAAGCCGAAACCAACTACTATGCCGCACACAAGGAACTCGATATGGCGGCATGACCCAAACCGAACTGCCTCCGGGAAACCCGGGACGCTTCAGT
>NZ_BAABBF010000023.1:0-1009 GCF_039537815.1 Sphingomonas cynarae
AAAAAACCGGGGCGGATTGCTCCGCCCCGGTATTCCGGATCGTCTCGCCCCCGAGGGGGCGGTCGCCCCGTGTTCCTTAACGGAACAGCGAGGTGACGGTCTGCGGCGCCTGGTTGGCGATCGACAGGGCCTGCACGCCAAGCTGCTGCTTGACCTGCAATGCCTGCAGCTTCGCCGACTCCTTGGCCAGATCGGCATCGACGAGGTTGCCGATACCGCCCTCGATCGCGTCCGACAGCTTGCTGGCGAACGCGCTCTGCGCATCGATCTTGCGCGAGGCCGAACCCAGATCGCTGAGCTTGGTGTTGATGTCCTTGCCCAGCGCATCCAGCGTGCCGACCATCGTCTTCGCATCCGATGCCGACGTGATCGTCGACGTCGTCAGCAACTTGCCGGTGCCGGTCGTTGCCAGACCCATGTCCTGATTGGAGACGCTCAGCGTGTCGGCGGTGTAGCTGCCGCTCGAAACGCTACCCAGCGACTGCAACGCCGAGACGGTGCCGCCGCTTGCCTTCAGCAGGTTGGTGCCATTGAACTCGGACGAGTTGACGATCGTGGTGATCTGGTCGCGAAGGGCCGTGAAGTCCTTGTTGTACGCATCGCGGCTCGCCTGATCGACACCTTCATCCGATGCCTGCTTCGCAAGCGTCTTCATCTGGTTGACGACGTCGGAGATCTGCTCTGCGCCTGCGACCGCAACATCGGTCACGCTCTTCGCCCGGCTGAGCGACGAGGAGACCGCCTTCAGTCCACCCAGATCACCGCGGAGCTTTTCCGCGATGGTGAAGGCAGCCGAATCGTCCTTGGTCGAGCTGACGTTCAGGCCGCTGTTGATGCGGCTCTGCACGGTGGCCAGACCCTTGCTGGTGGAGTTCAGCGCCTGAAGCGCAGCCATCGCACCGGTGTTCGTGTTGACGGACATTGCCATGTGAAATCTTCCTTCTGGAAAGAACGGCTGCTTCTGCGGCCGTGGACCAAACCGGCGGTCCCCCGGCGCGTCGCCTCAAAG
>NZ_BAABBF010000024.1:0-872 GCF_039537815.1 Sphingomonas cynarae
CTAGGTTTTGTCTGCATTCATCGTAACCAGATCATGGCACAGGCGAGATGTACGAAGCCAATGAAGGCAGTGATGGTTTTCTCGCAGCGCAGGGCGATGCGGCGGAAGCGTTTGAGCTTGTTGAAGAAGCATTCGACCTGATGCCGCTCCTTGTAGAGCCGCCAGTCGATTGATGGTTTCTTGGTGCGGCTGGGGTTTGCCTTGATCTGCGCGGTCGTGCCGAGATCATCGACGATGAAGGCGCGTAGCGGGTCGGCGTCGTAGGCGGCATCGGCGATGACGTGCCCGACGCCCTGTAAACCAGCCAGGAGGTTCCTGGCTTGCGGGGCGTCGCCATGTTGCCCCGGCGTGGGATGAATGCGGATCGGCAGACCGATGGCATCGACGGCTGCATGCAATTTGGTCGTCAGCCCGCCACGGGAGCGACCGATCGCGGCAGCTTCAGCCCCTGCTTCGACATGCTCAGCACAGGCTCTTTTGCGTCGCTCGCATCGGCGTGGACTTTCGAGATGGTGCTGTCGATCAGGACGTATTCGAAGTCCGGCGTGTCGGTCATGCTATGGAAAAGCCTCTCCCATATCCCTGCGTGCGACCAGCGCCGGAACCGCGCATGAACCCCTGACCATTTGCCGAACACCTCCGGCAGATCCCGCCAGCGTGCTGCGTTTCCCGCCATCCACAGGATCGCGTCCACGAACAGCCGGTTATCCATTCCACTCCGGCCAGGCATCCCCCTGCGTCCGGGAAGGTGACCTTCGATCCGCGCCCATTGCTCATCCGTCAGTGTCCGTCTGCTCACCGCTGGCTCCTTCCTCCAGCCTTGAACCAGAACTTCACATCAAACGGAATCCCTGAATGCAGACACGACCTAG
>NZ_BAABBF010000025.1:0-777 GCF_039537815.1 Sphingomonas cynarae
TCCTCGAACGACACGCTGTTCGCCGACGACAAGGGCGAAATCGCGTTCCTGATGCCGCAGTTCATGCCGGTCCGCGACGACCGGTTCGATTATACCCGCCCCGTCGATGGCAGCGATCCCGCGACAGACTGGCGAGGGCTGCATCCGCTTGCCAGCCTGCCGAGCGTTACCAACCCCCAGGTCGGCTGGGTCCATAACACCAACGACTGGCCGTGGAGCGCAGCGGGGCCGGACAGCCCGAGGGCGGCCGACTATCCACGCTACATGGATCAGGTCGGCGGCAACGCCCGCGGCGAACATGCTGACCTGCTGCTCACCGGCCGGCGGGGGTGGACATCCGGGCGACTGCGCGCCGCCGCCTACGATCCCTACCTGCCCGCCTTCGCGCGGCTGCTGCCCAGCCTCGTCGCCGCGTGGCGCGCATTGCCGACGAACGACCCGCGCCGCCATGCACTGGCCGCGCCGATCGCCACACTCTCCCGGTGGGATCATCGCTGGGGTAACGACTCGGTCGCGACAAGCCTCGCCGTCTACTGGGGCGACCAGCTCTGGCGCGAGGTCGGCAGCTTTGCACAGGCGGAGCGGATCAACGTCCCCGACTACATCGCCGCCCGCGTCGATGCCGCCGCCAAGCTTGCCGCGCTGGAAACGGCGGTCGGGCAACTGACGCGCGATTTCGGCAGCTGGAATACGCCATGGAACGCGATCAACCGCTTCCAGCGGCTCGACGGTGCCATCCGACCGCACTTCGACGACGCGAAGCCGTCGACGCCGGTG
>NZ_BAABBF010000026.1:0-731 GCF_039537815.1 Sphingomonas cynarae
CCCCCGTTTTTTCATCCACCTGGAGCTAGAGACCGGCCCCTCGAAGGGACGGACAGATGAAGCGGAAGCAGTTTTCGGAAGAGCAGATCATCGGCATCCTGAAGGAGGCCGAGGCTGGCGCGGCGGTGATGGAGCTGTGCCGCAAGCACGGCATGTCGAGCGCGACGTACTACGCGTGGAAGGCCAAGTTCGGCGGTCTGGAGGTATCTGACGCGAAGCGGCTGCGGGCGCTCGAGGAGGAGAACGGCAGGCTCAAGCGGTTGCTGGCGGAGACGATGCTCGACAACGCGGGTCTGAAGGACCTGCTCTCAAAAAAATGGTGACGCCCGCCGCGAAGCGGGAAGCGGTCGCGCATCTCCAGACGACGCTGGTGATGAGCGAGCGGCGGGCGTGCATAGTCGTCGGGGCGGATCGCACCAGCATGCGATATCGCTCGTGCCGGGATGATGATGGCGACCTGCGGTCGCGGTTATGCGATCTGGCGCAGCGGCGCCGGCGGTTCGGCTATCGGCGGCTGCACATCCTGCTCCGCCGGGACGGCATCATGATCAACCGCAAGAAGACCCAGCGGCTGTATCGCGAGGAAGGCCTGACCGTCAGGCGCAGGAAGGGACGAAGGCGGGCCGTTGGCGCGCGAGCACCGGCGCCCGTGCTGGCGCTGCCCAACCAGCGCTGGAGTCTGGACTTCGTCCACGATCAGCTCGCCACCGGTCGCCGGTTCCGGGTGCTGA
>NZ_BAABBF010000027.1:0-504 GCF_039537815.1 Sphingomonas cynarae
GCGTTGATGAGTTCTCGTTGTTTCGGCGACGGCCGGTAGGTCTCACTGACTTCCTCGGCCATCCCCGTGACCGGGTCGGTAAGGATCCGTTTCCAGATGCCACCCTTGGCGATGTCCTGCGCGACGTTCGTCGGGATCGGCCCGTATCCGGCCAGCATGCCGGGGTCGTCGGTGAGACCCAGGAGTGCGGTGACGGGCATCGTGAGGTAGACCATCGTCTGCCCCTGCGGTGCCGGAGTGTCATGGCCCAACAACAAGTCCCGGGCGACATCGGAGCGCTTCTGATCCAGGGTCCGGTCATCTTTCGGGAGGGATCGGGCGATGCGGTTGACGTGGTCATAGACCATCGCCGCGTCATGGGCGGTCATCATCAACCTGATGAGAGCCATGCCGTCGTCGAGGTTGATCTTCTCGACCATGCGCTGCTTGCGTTTGGCTTGGAAGCGGCGTTCAGCAGCCTTCGGATCAAGACGGTGGATGAACCGAACCGCGTACTGGCGGGTG